>CBDUGP010000134.1:0-22496 GCA_965366625.1 uncultured bacterium | reverse complement strand
CCCGCAGGCCATCCGGCCGACGCCCGCGACAGCATTTCTGGATAGGCCCTAACTAAACGACAGTAGAGCCACAGGCGTACGAACGCAAGTCTCGGGTTGTGGTTGAGCGAGAGGTCTGCATGAGCTTCACCCATCGGGACCTAACTCTAATCTACTGAAACATCGTCGGCAATGAAACGGAATCGGCGGTGAGGCAACCGCCGGAGCTTGCTTCGATGGCCACTGAGCCGCAGGAGGCACAGCGCACCGGGTAGGGTTGGCAGGTGCGGCTACCTCGGGTTTGCCGGATCTCGGCGATCAGTCGGGCTGCTCGAAGAAAGGATTGAGAATCGGAACTCCGCAGCCCTCGAAGTCCCGCACATTTCGTGTGACGAGGGTCAAGCGATGGGCTTGTGCGGTTGCCGCGATCAGCATATCGGCCGCTTCAATCGTTCGGCCATGGCGCTGATGCTCACCGCGTAGGTGTGCACCGGCTCGGGCAATCTCGTCGGTAACGGCGAGAACCTCACAGAAATTGTCGATCATCTCGGTGATCCTCGCCTCGAGCCGAGGCTTCGTCCGCCAGCTCAGCCCGTAGAAAATCTCTTCCACCGAAATCGCGCTCAAGGCGACCTCTTCGACCTCTTCCGCCCACTTCAAGACACCTCGATTCGGCCGAGGGCGGAACAGCTCGCTCAGGATGTTGGTGTCAATCAGAAACTTCATCGAGGACTTCTAGAAACGCGTTGGGACGGCTCGTTCGAGGCGGTATTTCCAGCTCTTCGCCGTCCTCCAGAGCCACCTCACGGACCCTAGCGGTGGCCCCTGCAAGGGTCTGTTTGGGACGTTCTCGGTCGCGGTACTCCTGAAGCTCCCGAAGGTCCTCGGGCGCTATTAGAGCAGCAACTAAACGGTCACGGTTGTAGATGAGCTGGGGTTCCCCGCCGACGGAGCGGACCAGTTGGGAGAAACTTTGTTTTGCTTGGGCGATTTTCCAATCCATAGAGAACTCACCTCCTGCAAATCAGGGTACTCAAGCACAGACCATTGGGTCAAGTTGTACATCGTAAGTGGTCATGTTGATGCCACGGACCAAAACAGCAAGCGAACTCGCCGGGCCCACTACTTCAGTTCCGAGAGTTCATCGAGCCAGTTCCACACCGGCTCCATGCTCACGGCCAGATAGAGGCAGGTGCGGCCGGCTGAGGTGCGGCCGGCCGAGGTGCGGTCCGCACGCAAGCAAGTGCCTTGTGATTTTGAAAGCAGGGCTCCCGAATTGATGCCGATCACCGCACCCGATGCGTCCACCAGGGGACCGCCGCTTGCCCCGGGCACCAGACGGGCCGTATGTAAAAGCGCGTTTCGATATTGAAAACGACCCTGGATTGCCTTGGACGAAAAGGCGCGGTAGTCGGCGTTGAGGGCGCTGGGCCCGGTGATCGAAAAGCCGCGGCTGACCCGTTGGACCCTGTCGCCTCTACGGTCGCCCCCACGGTCGCCCCTCTTGTCGCCGGATCCCAACAGAGAGGGATCGGGAAAACCGATCGCCATCACTGGACGGTCGCTTTGGGATTCGGAGCCGGTCACAGCACGGCGGGCAACGGCAAGCTCAACGATCGGCGGGACCTTGACCTCCAACAGCGCCAAGTCGGATTCGCGATCCAAGCGCACGATGCGTGCGGCACGGCGCACGAAGCCATCCCTGCTCTTGCCTTCGGCCGTCGGCAACTGGACCTCGATCGAGCAGAGGCCCAGGCAAGGCACGACATGGGCGCTGGTGGCGATCCACAGGCGCCACGTCCTGGCTTCTCTTCGATCGATCCGCACCACCACCCCCGAGCCCAGGGAGGTGGTGCTGTGGACGGAGCCCAGCCGGCGGCTTTGTACCTCGATCGAGACCGTCGCCTGCTGGGCGGAGACCGGTTGAGGCGTCGTCACGGCACCTGGGTCGCTCATGGGCGGCAGGTCTGAATGCGGCAGGTCTGAATGCGGTACGGCGGCACCTTGGACGACCGGCGCGAGGCAAAGCAAAGCGGAGACCTGGATCGAAAACATCGCGAATTTGAGCATCGTCGACTCCTTTGAAGTTCGACGAGCTTTAGCGCACGAGCCGTGCCGGCCGGTCGGCTCTTTTCCCGTTCTTACAACCCCTTTGTTAACCAGCTTTAAGCCATTTTCAGGTGTTCCCTTAAGAATCCCAACGCAACTTAGGGTTGGCGATGGGCGCATAGGGATCTAGGCGTCAGGCGCAAGCTATTTCAGGCGGTTGCGCATAATTGTTTATGCAGTAAAGTGAGCGCCGGGCCCAGCCCCGCGGCCACCTCAGGCCGGCACACGCATTGCTGAAGAATAGGGCTGAAGATAGGTAAACCAGACCGGGCCCAACCGCGACCCCAAACGACACATCTATGAATTTGTTCTCACCCACACTCCTGCCCTACACCGCCGCCGTGTTGCACGGAACAGTGGCCCTCGTTTGGACGGCCCTGGCCAACTCCTATTGCCGATGCCACGGCACCGCTCGTCCCCAAGGGGCGCTTTTGCGGCTGTTTCGGTTGATGGCCTGGTTATTTGCCGCTCACTACTTCAGCAAGATGCTGCTCGACTTGGTGCCCAATGCCGACGCCGAGCCACTGCTCTACTCCTTCGGTTGTCTGGTCACTGAGATCCCGGGTACCTTCGTATTGCCGGTCTTGCGCCATTTAATTCCCCTCGGCACCCTGGGCTCTCCCAAACCGAGCCGACGCTGGCTGGCCGTGAACTACGGCTTGGCGCTGGTGGCCTTGCTCAGCCTTCACTTTCGCGACGTCCTACCCATTAACGTTTGGTCGCTCTATTTCGCCGGCTTCTCCACCTTGGTGTTGTGGGATTTGGTGGTCTTGGCACGGGCCAAACGACGGCCCGTGCTGATGGCCGACCTCCGATTCGGCGGTTATCTGGTTTTCTCCGTCGCCCTCTTTGCCGCGGTTCTGATCTTGGTCTTTACCGAGCGTTGGGATACCTCCGAGCAAAGCCCTGTCTGGATCCTGAGCCACAGCTTTTTGGGTTTGGCGGCCGCCCTGCCGTTCGCCGTGCGGGTCTTCGGCGAGGTCCTTCGCAGTCTGCTGCTCAACGGTTTACGGATCGCGGTGGTGGCTTTTCTTTACGGCACTCTGCATTCCCTCTCCCAAGCGACAGCGCGGCCGGAAACCGCCTGGGCTATCGACCTACTGGCGGTGCTCGCGCTGGTTTATCTGCTGGGTTCGGGCTCCCAACGACTCGCCGATTGGATCGACCTGCTGATCCTGCGTCGGGGTCGGCCGTGGCGCCATCGCTTAAAAGCAGCGGTTTACGAGCTGAGGCCCGAGACCGGCGTACACGCCACCTGCGCCGCTGCCACCGCCTCGGTGGCCGAGATCTTGCGCATGCCCGGCGCTGCGATTCTGCTCGACGATCAGCCGCAAGCGATCGTCCACGGTAATTTCGCTATTCAGCCGGTGGTCGACGCCTGGCCCCGGGGTGACGCGGCCCGCAACCTGCCCCACGGGACGTTCGACCTGTTGTGGCTCAGCGACCTGAAGCTGCAACAAGCCATGCTCAACGCCCAAGCCACTTGGGTGGTGCCGATCGTCAGCCCGCGACGTCAGTGGGGTCGACTCTTCCTTTCCGCCGGCAAGCTCGGCAATAGCATCGACCACGGCCAGCTCTATGTGCTCGAAGACTTCGCCCGCGAAGTGGCCCTGGTGCTCGATGCCGCCCATTTGCTGAGCCGGGTGCGCGAGGCCGAACGTGATCTCGCCGACCACGAAAAGCTCGCCGCCCTCGGCGAAACCGCCGCCCGCATCGCCCATGAGATTCGCAATCCGGTCACCGCGGCCCGCAGCCTGTCGCAGCTGATCGCCGAAGAGCCAATCTCGCCGCTGAACGAAAAACACGCGGCTTTGGTGGTCCGTGAGCTGGATCGGGTGGAGCATCAAGTGCGCGCCTTGCTGCAATTTGCCCATCGCGAAACCTACAGCTTCGACAACTTGGACCTGGCGACATCGATCGAGACCACGGTGGCGGATCTGCGCTCCACCCGGGTGATGTCGGACGTCGACGTCCGGGTCGAGCTGACCCGTGACCTAAAAGTTCTCGCCGACGGTGAGCGCCTGCGACAAGTGTGGGTGAATCTGATCGGCAACGCCCTCGACGCGGTGAAGTCCACGGGTCGACCGGGTTTTGTGCACATCTCCTGCGACCAGCGAGACAGCGTCGCCGAGATCCAAATTCGAGATTCCGGTCCAGGGGTTGAGGATTCCCTCTTGTCACGTCTTTTCGAGCCCTTCGTATCGGCCAAGGCCCAAGGAACCGGCCTGGGTCTGGCGATCAGCAAAAGAATCGTCGAGGCCCACGGCGGCGAAATCTCCGCCCGTGCCGGCGAATCCGAGGGATTGGTTTTTCGGATCTCGTTGCCCCTGCACGGCCCCGGGAGCCAAGACAAACAGCCCGCGGCCGCGTCGCCATCGACATCCAGACCCACGTCCCCATCCAGACGCACGTCCCCATCCAAACCCATGGAAACTCCCTTGGATCTCCGATGAGACTTTTGCCACAGCCTGTTAAAAGCCCATGAAAGAAAGAATTCTCATTGTCGACGACGAGCCGACGATATTGATCGCCCTCGAACGACTGCTCGAAGGCCGGGGTTATGCGGTCGAGACTGCCGACGACGGTCCAGCGGCGATCGACATTCTCAAACGACAGATCTGTCATTTGGTGATCACCGATTTGACCCTCGAGCCGATGACCGGCATGGACCTGCTCGGTTGGATCCAGGATTCCTGTGTCGACAGCGGACCGAACGAGGTGTGTCCGCCGGTGATTTTGATCACCGCTTATGGCTCGGAGCGGACTGCGGTCGAAGCCTTACAAAAAGGTGCCGTCGACTACCTGCCTAAACCTTTCGACAACCGGGAGATGGTCCTGGTGGTCGAGCGGGCCTTGGAGGAGGGCCGCCTGCGCCGAGAGGTGAGCCGACTGCGAGAGGCGGTCGACCATCGCTATCGTTTCCACAACCTGATCGGCAAGAGCCCCGCCATGCGCGAGGTGTTTGAGCGCATCCGTAAGGTGGCAGACACGGATCTCACGGTTTTGGTGCGCGGCCCGAGCGGCACGGGCAAGGAGTTGGTGGCCAACGCCGTGCACTACAACAGCCCGCGTCGACGGCGGCCGTTCGTGAAAGTCAACTGTGCCGCGTTCTCCCGCGAGCTGGTGGAGAGCGAGTTATTTGGCCACGAGCTCGGAGCCTTCACCGGCGCCACCCGCGCCCGCCAAGGCAAATTCGAGCAAGCCGACGGCGGCACCCTACTGCTCGACGAAATCGGCGACATGCCGCTGGAGACCCAGGCCAAAGTCTTGCGGGTCCTGCAAGAAAAGTCTTTCGAAAGAGTGGGTGGTAATAAAACATTAGAAGTGGATGTTCGTTTGGTCGCCGCCACCAACCAAGACCTGGAAGCCAAAATCGACGCCGGGTTATTTCGACAGGATCTTTATTATCGGTTGAATGTGGTGCCCGTTGACTTGCCGCCCCTGAGCGAACGACCCGAGGATCTGCCGCTGTTGATGGAGCATTTCCTCGACACCGTGTCCGATCGATTGGGGCGTCCACGGCGTCATCTGAGTTCAGAGGCTCTGCGGGTCCTGGTCGACCACCCCTGGATGGGCAACGTGCGCGAGCTGGAGCATGCCATCGAGCACGCGGTGGCTTTGGCGAGCGGAACGGAGATCGTGGTCGGCGACCTTCCCACTTCCATCATCCAATGCTCAGGACGGCGGTCCGGTTCTGCCCCAGGCCTCAACGGCAACGGTTTCGACATCACCGACTTCAAGGGCGCCAAACAGCGGGCGGTGGATCACTTCGAACGTAGTTTCATCTGCTCTGCCCTTAAACGCCACGGCGGCAATGTCACCCACGCGGCTGAGGAGATGGGCATGTATCGCCAGCATCTACAGATGAAGCTGAGCAAGCTCGATATCGACCCTAAATCTTTTCGATAGCAGGCTGTCGCGGTAGCCACTCGCCATTTGAGAAAGGTTGCAGAAAGAGTCCGACTCGCCAGTGTTATACTGCTCGGTGGAGTCACGAGTCCCCCTGGAGTTGGTATTTGATTTATCTTTTCGTCTGCTCGCTCTGGCCGTCTCCCAGCAGGAGGTCACCCGATGAAATCTTTTCGTGCCAGAGTTCGACAAGAACACCAAAACGACGAACACATTGAAGGCTTTGGGCTCTTGAGCCTTGCCATCGCCGTGCTTTCGGTTTTTCCAACGGCCTCGGCTCTCGCCCAGACCGGACCCTTGCGGCCCGATGCCGTCCCGCCCGCCATCGAAGCTCCCGACGCTTCCGGCGCGGACCGCCAAGGGAAAATTGTGGTCTTCGCCGAGAATTGGCGTCGACTCTATCCGTTCAAGGATCGCTTTCCCGCGGCTGAGTCCACGAACCGACAGGCTCTCGACCTCGCCGCCGTTTACTTCTCTACCGCAGATTTAAGCAATCGAAACGTCGATGGCGAACGCCTATTCGGGCTGCCCGACATGTCGACCTTCGCACCGTCGTTGGTCCGGGCGGACGCCGGCGACGCTCCTGATCTCTACGTGGCCCAAGCCGGCTCGCCCGAAGAGCTGACCGAGCTGCGACAGTGGCTCCAAGAGCACAGCATTCAGATCTTTGCTTATCTACCCCATGACGCCTACCTGCTTTGGCTGAGCCCAGAACAAGACCGAGCCCTGGGCCGCACGCCGAGTCTTTGGTGGAAGGGGATTTATCAACCCGCTTGGCGCGTCTCCCCCAAACTCGACTACATCATCGAGGCCGACGCCGAGCATCGAATCGGCATTTCTGCCCTCTTCGTTCCCGACGCTTTCGACAACGCCGAGCAAGCGCGCGACGCGGTGATCGCGGCGGGTTTCGAGGTCTCCGACGTCGTCCAACGCCCGAGGGATTGGAAAGTCCGCGCGATCGGTCCGGCGATTCGGGTTCGGCAGCTGGCTCTGTTGCCCGGATCCTTGGCAATCGAGCGATTCGTCGATTATCAACTGCACAACAACGTCGCCCGCACGTCCAGCAACGTCACCACCGGCAGGGGCTCGTCTTCGGGTCCGATCATGGATATCGAAGACGTTTGGACCCGGGGCATCCGGGGCGAAGGGCAGATCGCCGCCGCTTCCGACACCGGGCTCTCGACCGGCAACTTGGCTACCCTGCACCAGGACTACGGGCAACAGGGCTCACCCACCAACCCCATGCGGGTGATCGCCGGTTACGCCCTCGGCCGTGCCACTTGGGACGATCCCAACCCCAACGGCGGCCATGGCACCCACACCTCCGGCTCGATCGTCGGCAATGGTTTCAGGTCCGGCAGCACGCCGGCCACCAACACCTTTCCCGCAACGTCCTATGCGGGCTCGGCGCCCAAAGCGCAATTTGTTTTTCAATCGATCATGGACTCCGGCGGCAATTTGGGCGGCATTCCCGCGGACCTCAACACGCTCTTCCAAACACCGTACAACGATGGCGCCCGGGTCCACTCCAACTCCTGGGGAGCCCCGGTGGACGGTCAATACACCGCCGACTCCCAAGACGTGGACGAATTCGTCTGGAACAACCCGGACATGGTGATCACGTTCTCCGCCGGCAACTCCGGTCGCGACGGCCAACAATGGAACGGGTTATCCTGCGCAGCCCAAACCCCACCTATCGACGGGGTGATCGACGGCGACTCCACCGGTGCGCCCGGCACCGCCAAGAATTGCATCACCGTCGGCGCTTCTGAGAACTATCGCCCAACCTTTGTTTACGAGTTTCCGCAAAACGATTGCACGTCGGTCAACGGCATCGAGCAAGCCACTTGGGGCTGGTTCAACGGTTGTAATTTCTCCATCAACCCCGTCTTCGGGGATTTGATGGCGGACGACGCGTCGGGAATGGGTGCTTTTTCCAGCCGTGGGCCCACCGACGACAGTCGTTTCAAGCCGGAGATCGTCGCGCCGGGCATCGCCGTGGTTTCGACCCGCACGGATCAAACCCAACAATACGAGCAATGGGGCATTTGCCCGATTCCCGCGCCGTTGCAGCCTTATTATTTGACCCAGGGCGGCACCTCGATGTCGAACCCCCTGACCGCCGGGGCCGCGACCCTGGTGCGTCAATATTACGAGGACGGCTGGCATCCGGAAGGCACGGCCACCACCAACGGCTCGGCGGTTCCCGGTGACGCCTTCTCCCCCAGCGCGGCGCTGGTCAAGGCGACCCTGCTCAACGGCGCGTGGGATATGTCTCCTGGGCAATACGGGGCCGGCGGTACTCAGGAAATTCCACCGTTTTGGGACCCCTCCACTTTGCCCAACAACGTGCAAGGCTTCGGCCGGGTCGATTTGGAAGCCGCCCTCTTCCCCGGCTCGGGTTGGACCCATGATCCAGCCCGGGAAATGGAGGTCCACGACGTCGGCCCGGGTTTGACCACCGGCCAATTCGACGACTACGTCATTTCCATTTCCTCCAGCAGCGACCCCTTGATCGCCACCTTGGTGTGGACCGATCCGTTCGCCGCCACGGGCGCCGGCGCCAAGCTCGTCAACGATTTGGACTTGATCGTCACCTCCCCCGGATCGACGGTCTACACCCCGAACGAAGTGGACGATACCGCCGGAACCCGAGACGGCACCAACAACGTGGAACAAGTGAAAGTCACGGCGCCGGCTCTCGGCAATTGGACGATTCGGGTTTCGGGTTTCAGCGTGCCGGGTAACGGCCAGGCCGGCACCACCATCCAACCCTATGCCTTGGTCATCTCCGGGGTCAGCACGCCACTTTGTAGCACTCCATCCAACCCCACGGGACTGACCGCCACCGCCACGGGCGCCAACACCATCGAGCTCTCGTGGACCGGCGTGGCCGCGGATTCCTACCGCATCTACCGCGCCACGTCCTCGGGCGGCCCCTACTCTCAAATCGCGTCGGGCATCCTGACCACCACCTACAACGACACCTCCGTTTCCGGCGGCACCACCTATTTCTATGTGGTTCGGGCGTTGAACAATCCCAATTGTGAGTCGGCGGATTCCAACGAAGCGACCGCGGACGCGGTTGGGGATTGCACCACTGCGCCCACCTTCGGCGGGCTCTCCAGTGTCACTCAAACCAGCACGGGCGGCAGCTGTGGATTGCGCCTCGAGTGGTCTGCGGGAACCAGCCAATGTGGGGGCGGCCCAGTGGTTTATAACGTCTATCGCTCGACCACCCCGGGCTTCACGCCCAACGACGGCAATCGGGTGGCTTCGTGCCTCACGACCCTCTCTTGGGACGATACCTCCGTGGTCGGCGGAAGCACCTACTACTACGAGGTCGAGGCTGAAGATAACGCCCCCGGCAACGGCGGCGCGTGTCGAACCGGCAATACCGATGGTAACGGCATCGAGCAAAGCGGGGCCGTGGCGGGGGGCACTGCCGTCCTGCTTTTCGAAGACTTCGACGGTTTAACCGCTGGATCCCGACCCGCGGGTTGGCTGACCGGCACCATCGCCGCCGGCAACAGCAATGCCTGGCGCGGAGCCAGGGCCTGTGCCGGCCAAAGCTCGCCCAACGTGTTGCGCTACGGTGCTACGACCTGCACCGGCAACTACCCCAACAATGCCGATTCCGCCACCATCGTCGCCGCGCTCCCCATACCCGCCGGATCCACCGGCGTCACTCTGGACTTCTACCACCGCTGGAGATTCGAAACCAATTGGGACGGCGGTGCCGTATTCGTCGCCAACTCCACTAATTTTCCGACCTTCAATTACGTGGCAACGGCCTACCTCTCGGGGCAGAACTACAACAACACCTCGCTCGAAAACAGCCTCAACCTCTTCAGCGGGGCCTCGACAGGTTATGGCGCTGGAACCATGCAGCAGACCACCGTCGATTTATCGAGCTTCTGCTCCGACAATGCCGCCAACGGGTATTCCGCCAATTGCGCCGGTGACACTCTCTACGTTGGATTTTTTGCTTACTCCGATGGGTCGAACACCGACGACGGTTGGCACATAGACGACGTGGAGGTCTACCGCGACGGCTCCGCTTGCTCCGCCGCCCCTTCGGGAGCTGTATTTCTGACGGCTGTGGCCACCAGCGGTCAAAATCTGCTCGAATGGCTCAATCCCGCTGCCGGTGGTTACGGCTCGACCATGATCCGCTGGTCGAATGTGGACTATCCGGCCGACCCCACCGATGGAACCCTCTTGGTGAGCCAGAACGATGGGTTGGGCAATAAGGGCACCTTCAACCACTCGGGGCTGACCAACGGCAACACCTACTACTACAGCGCGTTCGTCGACAACGGATCCGCCGAATATTCCGCCCGGCGAGTCGTTGCCGCTCGCCCCTTCGACACGTCCGCAGAGGTGAAATGGGCCTATTCCACCGGGGCCTCGGCCCTGGCGCCTCCCGGCATTGGGTCCATTTACGGTGTGGCCAACGACCGAGTACTGCACTCCATGGCCACCGGCGCCGGGTCAGGGGCATGGCCCGCCTCGTGGACGCCCCTGGCCATGAACGGACCCGCTCAGGGACGCCCGACCGTGGTTCCGGTGTCGGTCGGGGCAGCCACGAAGGTGGTCTTCATGGGCTCCCAGGACCATCGCGTTTACGCCGCGAACGCCGATACGGGACAACAGCTCTGGGCCAGCCCCGACCTCGGCGGTTTGGTGCAGGGCTCGCCCGTCGGCATCTTCTCCGCTTTTGGAGGCTCCGCGGACCTGATCCTGGCCGGCACCCGTAATAGCAGCGGCTCCAGCAGCCTTCAGGCTCTCGAGATGGCGACCGGCAGCATCGCTTGGACTTTCACCAACAGCGCTGCCCAGGGCGGTGACAACAGCGCGATCGGTTTGATCTCGGGCACCCCGTTGGTCGATTACGCCGGCAGTCGAGTCATTTTCACCAGTCGACGTCAGGGCGGCGGCAGCGCCAACAGCCTTTGGTGTCTCAGCTTCACCTCGTCGGCGGTCACGTTGGTTTGGGCCCGCGATCTCGGCGATATCGACGGTAGCCCGGTCTTGGTCGGCTCGACCCTCTACGTCGGCAATCTAAACGGTGAGGTTCACGCGGTCGCGTTCGCCGACGGCTCCGACGTCTGGAGCGGCCCGTTCCAAACCAACGACGGCCCGGTAAAGGACTATGTGTGGCCTCGTCTGGGCTCCAACGAAATCCTTTTCAGCACCCAAGGTCTTTCCGGCACCCAGGGCACCGTATGGTCGATCGATCCGAGCGGCGCGGCACCAGCGCTCAATTGGTCTGTGACTTCGATACCGGATCCCTCGGTGCCGTTGGCCTTCCCGCTTTCCGGCGGCGACTACGCCTGGGTCGGATCCAGCGACGGCCGTCTGTATCAGCTCGAGCTGGGCGCAGGGGTGCCCAGCTCGACATCCCTAGTCCTCGGACCGGGCACCGCCACGGTGGGAAGCCCGGTGCTCGACATCAACTCGGATCGAGCCTTTGTCGGCACCGAGGACGGTCGTGTTTATGCCGTAGATTTACCCCTGCCTTGACGAAGGAAAACCATGAGAATGCTCAATACTCGACCTTTTCCCTTGGCCATGGTGATTGCCTGCCTCGGCATCGGCGGCCTCGACCCGTCCCTAGCCGAGAGCCCTAAAAAAGCACTGCCGGTAGATCGCGGCCAATTCGAAACCGCGACCCTGCTGATCGACGGCAGCCCGGCGACGATTCCGGATCCCGGCCAAGGTGATCCCCAGTGCCTCGGGCTGCAGGTGGACGCCACCTCCAAAGGACCGCTCTTCGCCGACTCCTTCGAATCCGGCAATACCGCGGCCTGGGAGTCGTCCGAAATGCATCTGAGCGCCGGGCACGTGATCGACCTGAGGTTTCGAGTGAATCTCGAGTCGGGTTTCGCCGGCGACCACGCCCTGCACCTCCGGCTGACCACCCCCAAGGGTCACCACTATCAAACCCTTTCGGTGCCGATCGCGGGGGTGCCTACGGCCCAAGGCCAGGCCCGCCGAGTAGAAGGGTTTCCACGGGCCATGCCAGTCCAAGCGCCGGCGGCTAGGGATCCGAATTTGATCGTAGAGCTGAAGCTGCCAGTCGCCGGAACGCCAATTCTGGGCCGTGCCCTCTTGGGCCGGTGGAAGGTAGAGGCGCTGATCGACAACGCCGTTCAGCCGTGCCTGGAACCTACCTATTTCGTGTTGTCTCGATGACCATGAAAAGCACGAAGCCGCCGGCCGAGCTGAAGACCCGGCTCGAGAAGACCTGGCTCAAGAAGGCCGAGCACACGGCTTGGCGAAAGCTCGCCGGAGAGACCGTCGTTTTGGATCTCCAGGAGCACCGGATGTTCGGCTTCAACGAAGCGGCAGCCGCGCTGTGGTCGGCCCTGATCGAGCATCCCGTGCCACGCCATGACCAAGGGCCCGAGACGGCAGATTTTTTGGATCGGCTGTCGGAGCTGGGTCTAGTCCAAATTCACGAGCCCGTTACGGAACCTGGATCGGAGACGGCCGACTTCCACCTATCGGAAATCCCGCAGATCCTCTGGCAGGAGAAATTGGAGCAAGCTGCGGCCACCTGTGCTTTCTTGCCGGGCCAGAACGTGCTTTGCGGCCAGGTACCGTTCTCGTGACCTTGACGGAGCCTCTGCGGATCGGAGATTGGCAGCTCAGGCTCGTCTGCCGGAGTCGACGATGGCGCCGTGCGGCAGCCGCCCGCTTTCAGGGGTTCACCGGCAACAGCCCCCTGCGAACGCAACCTTCCGACGAGAACACCCAAGAGATCCGATCCGTGGAGGCCGAATATCGGGTGGTCGGCGCAAAACCCACGGCAGATCAGCTGCACAGGGCTAGGGCGGTTCCCTTAAGCGGCCATCGTCAAGGACAATCTCTGCGCCTGCGCGGCGCGGGATTCGAGGCCTCAATCGACCTGGACGAGCCCCGGGTCGTGATTTCAGGCCCGTTGGCGACCTACCCCTTAGATTTGGTCTTGCGGGCATTCATGATCGAAGCCGACGACGCCTTGGTTTTTCACGCGGCCGCAGTCGAGCATCACGGCAAAGCTTGGCTCCTGACCGGCCCTTCAGGCAGCGGCAAATCCACCTTCGCTTCCCTTTTTCCCGACCGGGCGGTCTGCGACGAAATGGCGGCCGTTCGCCGGCGGCGAGATAGGCTGGAACTCGTGTCCCTGCCGTTTTGGAACGGTCGCGCTTCGGTGGCGCCCCTAGAAGCGGTGCTCTACCTGCGTCATGGCACGTCCCACCAACGCCGACCCCTGACCCACCACGAGGCCCTTGAGCGTCTAAGACGCCAAGTCCTCTGGCCGACCTGGCAGGCGGATTCCGTCACCCACACCCTCGACCAGCTGGCCGATTTAATCGACAGCGCGCCGGTGCACGATCTCTTCTTTCGGCCCGAGACCTCCGTGTGGCAGCAATTAGAAGGCGCGATTTCATGAACCGGTTGGCGGGTTTGTTGGCCCGGGCGGCACAGCGGTCCGTGCCCTTGGACGTTTCGATCGAGCTGACCCACCATTGCAATTTTCGCTGCAAACACTGTTACATCCCCGATTTTCTAGCTCCGGACAAGCTCACCACCGCCCGGGCTCTGGAGCTGCTCGACGAGCTGGCGGAAATGGGCACGCTCTTCCTGACCCTCACCGGCGGCGAACTCTTCTTGCGTCGAGACTGGCTCGAAATCGCCCGCAAAGCCCGTCGATTGGGTTTCGCACTGCGGCTTTTTTCCAACGGCGTGCTGATCGACGACGATACCGCCCGTGCCGCCGCAGAGCTCCATGCCACGGTCGAAATCAGCCTCTACGCCATGGACGCCGAGATCTTTGATGGCATCACCCGTCGGCCCGGCTCCTTCGCCAAGACCTTGGCGGGCATAGAGAGGCTTCGCCGGCATCAGGTGCCCGTCTTGCTCAAGACCCCTTTGATGGTGGACAACGAAGATCAATTAGCAGCGATCGATGCATTTGCCCAACGGGTAGGGGCCGGGTTCCAGCCTTCGCCGACCATCATGGCCAAAAAGGACGGCGATCTCTCGACCCTGGATTTGAGAATTTCCGAGCGACGGTTGAAGGATTACTTCCGGGAATTCGGCGGCCCTGCCACCGGCTGCCACGTGGAAAGCAGTGAGCAAGATCCGCGAGTGGACGGTCCCCAATGCGCGGCCGCCAGCCGCTATTGCAACATCACCTCGGCGGGCGACGTCATGGCTTGCAACATCTTGCCGGGTTCCGGCGGCAACATTATCGACCGCCCCTTTCGAGATGTGTGGCAACACTCCCCCTGGTTGAATCAAATCCGCAACATCCGTCGGAACGATCTCCACACCTGCAAGAGCTGTGAGCGGGTATCCTATTGCGGACGTTGTCATGCTCAGGCCTTGGTGGAGGACGGCGATCTTTACGGGCCTTCGTCCTTCGCCCAACGACGCGCCGAGCTGATCGAATCCCTGGAGCCCGAAACCTGAGTTCAAGTTGACTTCAGAACCCAGCTCACCCACCGCGACTCGGCTCGCCGCGAAGGCCCTAGACTTGGCCGAAAAGGTCGCCTTTTTCGTCGTCGCCCTCCCCGCCGTTTTGCGGGCCACTAGCCGGTTGCACCGACACCGGGATCGCCCGTTCGATCAACTCGCCCACCAGATGCGGCAGGTGCCGACATTTCGGCGTAAGCGGCTGCGAAATCCCCGCTATCTGGCAGCAACCGTCGCCCGGCTGGCCCCGATCCTGCCACCCCGCGGCTACGGACCCTGTTTCAAACGCTCCCTGCTACTGCTCGACCTCTGGGCTCGCTGCAACCTCGAACCGACACTGCACCTCGGCGCCGTGAGCGACCGCAAAGATCGCCACTTCCACGCGTGGGTCACCACCCACGAAGGTGGGCCCCGAACGTCCAACGGCGGCCACACGGAGATCTGGGCCGGCTAAGTCACGAAAAAGAGCTTTCCCAATGTTAGCCTGGCTCTCCAAAGTCGTCTTACCGAGCCGAATCGCGGGGCCACGCACCTCCTAAGTAGTTGAGGGTCGCAGCCACGCAAATTTCTGGCTAGCAAACCTCAGACTTGCATCGTGGTGCTCGGCCCCTCGTCCGGTTATCGTTTTCGTGGTCGACCGAGAAGCCCCAATCCGGGGTCCTTTCCACTCCAACCACAAAAGCGAGAACATCATGCAAGTTGACGCCAAAGTCAAAGCCGGCAGCTTCCCCTGGGTCAATTGATCCCAGGTCGAGCCATCCAAGGCCGGCGGCCTGCCCCTCTACTCGGCGGCAGACCGCTTTGACCTTATCGAGGACATTATGAAAACCCATTCACACGTCAAAGCCGGCAGCTTTCCCTGGATCGACTAAAGATTGGAGACCCCTATGATCGTCAACACCAACATCCGATCCGGTTTCTACCCCTGGATCGACTGAGGTCTACTTCGATCGACTGACCAACGGAGCACGGAACTAGCTTGCCCCGATGCTTATCGAGCAGAACCCCAACCTCCCGATTTCGGCGGGGCTGGGGTTCTCTTCCATGATCGAATCTGTCCCGCCCAATCAAGCCGCCGTGCCTTCGATCGCTGTGATCAGATCAAGGTTTTTGCCGGAGACTCCGCCACCTTTCCCCGATCCTTTCCCCGACACCGAGAGCCGCAGAATCACTCGGCTCTGACGCAGGGTCAGCTCAGGCTCAGCGCCTATCGCTTCGGCCAAATGGCTCAACCAGGTGACCAACGAAGTGGCGGTTCGCCGGTCGGGCATCTGCCATCGCCTGACCAACACCGCCTCGTCACTTCGCAAGACCCATTCCGGGTGATTGTGCAACAGCATTTCGATGCGCTCCTGCAGCTCGTTCGACCCCACTTTCGACTGAATTCTCTCCGGCTTCAACACAGCTCCTTTCGGCTCGTAACTAGAGTTCGAGCTGACCTTAGCTGGGCAGATTTCAGGAATGCGGATCTTCTCTCTGCGATCCATAGGTTGCAGATCCAATGGGGGGACGAACCCGCTTAGCAGGACTCTTTGTGAGGTTTTCGAGTCCTTGTGATTCGCGGAGAGAGAACGTCACATTAACGTTGTTTTAATGTTGGCTTTCAACGTTGAAACAACGTAGCTACGAAGAATTTCGTTGATTTTACGAAACTCTTCGTAGATACTTGCGTACATGATCTCAGAATCGCTCAAAACGGATCGTCGCCCAGTCTTCTTCAGGCGGTGACCGGCCCATCCAACGCTCAGCCGAAATCCACAAACCTATGGCAAGAAAAACGTCTCCCCGCCCCACCGACGCCGAGCTCGCGATCCTGCGAGTCATCTGGCAGCTGGGCTCGGGCACGGTTCGGGAAATCCACACCGCGCTCGCTGAAACCCAAAACACCGGTTATACGACGGTGCTCAAATTGCTCCAAATCATGACGGAGAAGGCCCTCGTCCAACGGGACGAAAGCAGCCGGGCCCACGTCTACAGCGCCATGCAACCCCAACAGACCGTGCAGCGAGGTTTGCTCGGCGATTTGATGGACCGCGCCTTTGAAGGCTCGGCGGGTCAGCTGGTTCAACAGGCATTGGCCTCTCGACCCGCAACGTCCGAAGAGCTCGACGAAATCCGCAAAATCCTCGACCATATGGAGAGTCGAGCACAAGGAGAAAAGCAACGATGAAACAGCTCACCGATAATCTTGCGTCGATTCTCCCCGAGCTCTCATCCTTCGGAGCTTCTACCCTCGAACTTTGGTTCGGCCCGGTCGCTTGGTCGCTGGTGCACTTTCTTTGGCAAGGCACTCTGATCGCTTTGGTCTCTGCGATTGTATTCTTCGTTTTACGAAATCGGGACGCGCGGGAACGGTACGCGGTGGCTTGCCTGGGCCTCCTGGCGATGGCTTTGGCGCCCATTTTGACAGCCACCTATCTCGCCGAGACCGTGATGCCGGTCGCCACCTCCGCGGCTCTCGGATCGCCCGCCGAGGCGTTGCCTTCTGTCTTGGGGAACGCTCCGCAGAGCAAGGCATCCTTCGTGACCTCGGCCCTTGTGACCGCAATCACCCCAGGTCGCTTCTCCGGTCTGGAGGCCCACCTGCCGACGGTGTTGGCCGCTTGGTTGGTCGGCATCCTGGCGATGATCTGTCTGCATCTGGGCGGATTCCAACGACTCCGGCGCATGCGCGCCCGCAGTACGCAGGTCGATGAGGACCACACGATCATCTTGCTGCGTTTGCAGGCCAAGCTCGGCGTGCGGCGCCCCGTGGACTTTCTGGAATCGCCCGTCGTTCAGAGCCCGATGGCCATGGGATGGCTCAAACCCGCGATTCTGATTCCCAGCAACGCTCTCTTCGGCCTTGCCCCCCAACAACTCGAAGCGGTGCTGGCCCATGAGCTGGCCCACATTCGTCGTCACGACTATTTGATCAACCTAGGCCAGATCTTGCTCGAAACCCTGCTCTTCTACCATCCGGCCGTGTGGTGGCTCTCCCAACGTGCTCGCCTGGAACGGGAGCATTGCTGCGACGATATCGCCGTTTCCCTCGACAACAATCCAGCGGTTTTCGCCCGCGCCCTTGCGAATCTCGAAAACCTGCGTCCCAAAACACCGGTCTTCGCCCTTGGCGCCGATGGTCACGGCTCCCTATTGTCGAGAATCCAACGACTGGCGGGTCGTCCGAAAAACCCAACCCATGGCCAGAGCTTGGGCTCCTCGCTCCTGGCGATCGGCATTGCCGCGACGGTCGCGGTCTGCGGCACTGTGCTGATGGTCGGCTGCCCGATCAACCAGCTCGATGCTGCGGAGCTTTCGGAGCCGTCATCCCTCGGCGAGCAGTCTGGGTCTGACGCCTGGCCTGAAGACGAGGACGAGCAACTGGACGGCGAGGTTGAGGAGATCGAAGAACTCGACCTGGACCCCGACCTCGAAGACATGGAGGACGATCAAGACGTCGAGCATGATCACGACATCGAGCATGATCACGACGTCGAGCATGATCACGATGTCGAGCATGATCA
Organism: uncultured bacterium; assembly: GCA_965366625.1. Classification (GTDB taxonomy): domain Bacteria; phylum Acidobacteriota; class Thermoanaerobaculia; order Multivoradales; family J023; genus JAUIJL01. The sequence continues at coordinate 4,527 of CBDUGP010000134.1, read as the reverse complement.
CGATGTCGAGACGTACTACGAGCACCCCATAAACGACCGGCACCACGACAAGGCATGGCGCCAGAAACGGGCTGCGGAACTCCAGACCTGGGCCGAAGGCACGCCGTGGAGCGGACTCGACTCAGGCCAATTTGAAGAACTCGCTGGATACGGATTTAAAGGCGATGTTTTTGCTGCCATGGCCGACACGGGTTTGCGCCCCAGCACCGACCAATTGATGGAGCTGGCCCGCCACGGCATCGACGCTCCGGACATCCGAGCCGCGGCCTCCACGTTCCAAGGCCTGACCGTCGACCAGCTCTCGGAGTTGACCCGTTTCGGCGTCGACGCCGATGATCTCAGCGATTTGAAAAAGGCGGGTTACAGTGGCTTGAGCGTCGGCGAGGTCAGCCGATTGGCCCGCTACGGTCTGGACGGCGACGATCTCTACGAAATCCAACAAGCCGGTCACCCGGGTCTATCCATCGACCAATTGGTGGAGTTGGCTCGGCACGGGGTCGACGGTGACGACCTTCACAGCTTGAAACAGGCAGGACAGAGCGATCTTTCAATCGAAGAAGTCGTCCGCTTGGCCAAACACGGTCTCGACGGTGACGACATCTTGGAACTCAAGACCGCGGGATTCGGGGAGCTCTCCCTAGAACAGCTGATCGAGCTGGCACGGCATGGAGTCGATGGCGACGAAATCGCCGAGTTACGGGCTGCCGGCTTCGGCGACCTACCCCTCGAGAGGGTCCTGGAGATGGCGCGCCACGGCCTCGACGGCGAGGACGTCCAGGAGCTGCGCAGCGCGGGCTTTCCCGACCTCACTTTCGAGCAGGCCATGGAACTCGCCCGACACGGGGTCGACGGTGACGATATCCAAGAGTTCAAACAGGCCGGTTTGGAGAATCTCTCCATGGAGCAAATTCTCGAGCTGGCGCGCTTCGGCGTCGACGGCGACGACGTTCAAGAACTCCGCCAGGCGGGCTTGGGAGATCTCACGGTCGAGCAAATCGTAGAACTGGCCCGTCACGGCATCGAACGCGATGAAATCGAAGAGCTGCGAGAAGAAGGAGTGACTGTCAGAAGCGTTGAGCAGGTGCTCGAGATGGCCCGATCCGGCAAGCTCAGGTAAATCAAAGCCGTGAACAAAACCCGGGAGCCGTGCAATCCACGGCTTCCGGGTTTTTGCTTCGAGCGTACCGACGGATCAGACTTCTTGTCGGCGAAAAGGCTGTAGCTTCCAATAGGTCAACGAGCGCCACAACCATTCGGCGGGGCCAAAGCGGAAATGGCGCAGCCAAATCGGGCTCCACAACAGCTGAGCGACCCACATCAGAACCACGAAACCCATCTGAGCGAATCGCCCGACCTCACCGAATAGGCCGAAACCGTAGCTGTAGAAAATAGTCGTCATCACCACGGAATGGGCTAGATAGTTGGTGAAGGCCATCCGTCCCACGGCTTGCAACCGCTCCAGAAGCTGAGGCATGACCTGGGATTGGATCATCAACATCAATACCGACACGTGCCCTAAAGCTACCCCTATGCTGCCGATGTAATTCCAATGCACGGCATATTGCATGAAATAGAAACCGTCCCATTGGTGGCGGCTCAAATCGAAGGCGCTATACAACACCATTGGCAGACCGATTCCATATCCACAGGCCAATAATCGCCAATAGAACTGTCGACTCCGGCCGGCGGAGAAAACACCGAGCCGCAGCAAGGCCATACCGATCAGCATCAAACCCCCGGGCCGCCACAGGGCAAAGCTGAAGAATCCGCCGATTTGGAAAAAGACCACGAATTTGGCCCGCTCGACGAAAATCTCACCGTAGCTGCCGTCGCGATAAAGCTCGATCCCTTCCCGAATATCTTCAGCGGTGTATTCCATCATCGGCCGCATTTGCTCCCACTGCTCCAGGAGCGTGGTTTCTTCTTCGGTCAGCTCCCCGCCTTCGGCCTTTTTGACCTCCAGGGGTTTGACCTGCTCACCGATCCCCGCAAAATGAATTGCCGACATGATGTTGATCGGCACGCCCATCATGAACACACAGGCACCAACGATCAGCAGGGTTTTGGGCTTCAGCTTGCGGAAGAGGAAGAGCACTAAGCCACACCCACCGTAGAAGAAAAGGATGTCTCCCCACCAAATGAAGTAGGCGTGGGCCATGCCGAAGAGCATCAACCACAAGCTGCGGCGATAGTAGACACCGGCCAATTTCTGCCCTCGGCTTTCCGCCCGGTCATACATCAGGGCCAGACCCGCGCCGAAGAGCATGGAGAAAATCGGCAGGAATTTTTGGTCGAAAACCACGTGGGTAAAGAACCAAACCCAAAGGTTCAACCCGCTGTCGCCACCATAGGCCAAGGGATTATTGTAGGCCTGCATGGGCATGGCGAAGGCGTAGATATTCATCGCCAGAATGCCCAGCACCGCTAGACCTCGGAGGATGTCGATGGCGACGATGCGGGCACTGCCGAGAGCAGGACCGAGAGTGGAAGTGGCACCGGGAGGACCGGCGGCATCGGGCACCGAATCCTCGGGCGGTAAGGTCGTTGAATCACTGCTCATGACAAACTCCAGGAAAGAGGTATTCTCAACAGGTAGATCCATGGCGAACCGGACGTGGCGGCGCCGCAGCTCGGACGATCTACAAAATGCATCAAAGCGACGTTGGGTGATACGAAAACGAATAGCGGAGGTTCTATGAGCGCCGAAAAACAGGGATCCGTCGATGTCGAGCTTTCCCTCGATCAAGCCCGTCGAGCCACCATCGCGATCCAAGGCCTGCACCGAAATCACGAACAACCGCTCGACGAGGTGCTCGACGGAGTGCTCGACAGTACCGGCTTCATCCGCACCTTGGGCGGGGTCGACGTCTACGTGGCCGCGCGCGCCCGGGTCGCGAATCTGACTCGCGAATCCATGGATGCCGCGGTTGAGTCCCGCCGACTTCAAGTGACACCGACCGTGCGCGGCTGCATCTATTTGGTCGCGCAGCGCCACCAACCCCTCTCCCTGCGCTTGGCAGATTTGCTGTCCCGGCGGCGGGCGAAGCGGGAGCACGAGAAGGCGGGCATCCGGCCCGGCGAGATCGAGGCGGTGGCATCGGCAGTGCTGGAAGCGCTCAAAGACGGCCCGCTCTCCACCCAAGCGATTCGCAAGCAATTGCCGGATGGGTGCATTCGCAGCCTAGGAGACGCGGGCAAAAAGGTCGGCATCTCGTCGCCCCTACCTCCAGCTCTCCGCCACCTGGAATTCGCCGGCTCCATCGAGCGCTTGCTCGAAAACGGTCGGCTCGATACCGAACGCTATCTGTGGCGCGCCGTCGAAGGCACGGCCCCGGCGGAGCTGGCCGCCGAGCCCGCGGACGTCCACCGGCATATGGCTGAGATCTATCTCAATACAGCTGGATTCGGGGATCGCAAGGGATTCGCGGCTTGGTCCGGTCTCGGTCAAAAAGACGCCGCGCAAGCCCTCGAAGGAATCGATACCTTCTCACTGTCGGTCGAAGGGATCGACAGTCCACAGATCGCCCTCAGCGAGCATCGAGACGTCTTGGAAACCCCACCGTCCGCAGAAGCCGTCGCCTTCTTGCCCTTTGAGGACAACCTGATCGCCATGCGCCAAGGCCCTGCATTCTTCGTCGACCCTGAGCACCTGAACCTTCCAGTGCCGGTGTGGGGCCGGGGCAAAGGCAACACCCTCGGCGACGTCCGCCACGGGTCCCTGCGCCCGATCATCGCCGAAAATCGCTTGGTGGGATTTTGGGAGCTGGATCCCGACGCCGACCAAATCGTGACCGGCGTGTTCGCCAAAGTCAGCAACAGCTCCAAAGAACGTATCGAACAAGAGGCGGGCGAACTCGGACGTTTCCTGGTCGAAGAGCTAGGTCACGGCAAGAGCTTCAGTATCGACTCCGAAAAACACCAACGCAAACGCTGCGAGCACATCCGGAGCTTGGCCTAGGGACAGAGCCCTGACGCCGAGATTGCGCGGCTCGTGGGCGACGGTGCCGGTGGCGTCGACGATCAGGCGCGGGCTGCCGAGGTGGTCGCAGGGCTTGCTTTCAGACTGGTGGTCAAATTTTGGTTTCAACCTCTCTTCCGGGCGACTTTCGCAGGAGGCAAAACCTGGGCCGCCGGGGGCGTCCCAGCTTCGGAGTTCATTCCGTGGCGCTGGGTGCCCCCATCACCAACCAGGTTCTTAGCCAGCCCAGCCGCGCCACGGGCTGAAGCCCGAGGCTACCTTGGCCTTGCCCCTAGCGGGGCTGCCCTGCATTTCTTCCGGGCGGCTTTCGCAGGAGGCAAAACCTGGGCCGCCGGAGGCGTCCCAGCTTCGGAGTTCATTCCGTGGCGCTGGGTGCCCCCATCACCGACCAGGTTCTTAGTCAGCCCAGCCGCGCCACGGGCTGAAGCCCGAGGCTACCTTGGCCTTGCCCCTAGCGGGGCTGCCCTGCATTTCTTCCGGGCGGCTTTCGCAGGAGGCAAAACCTGGGCCGCCGGAGGCGTCCCAGCTTCGGAGTTCATTCCGTGGCG
>CBDUGP010000133.1:0-23436 GCA_965366625.1 uncultured bacterium | reverse complement strand
TATCTGAATAGATTAGACTTACAGGCGCACTAATCCCGCGTGGCACCAGGATTTCCCCTCACGATACCGACATTTCGCGCTCGATTCTGAGCCGCCGGATTCAGGACGAGCAGTTTCTATCGATCCTCGACTTCGGTCTTGCCGCCGGACGTGGTCTCTACGTCGAGGAGGGGCACCGTCGCCTGGCCGGTCTCGATCCGAACTGGCCACCCCACCGGCCGCGGTCTGGCGGTCGGTTCGTATACCAGCCAGATCTTTGCCGCCCATCTCTACCTGAACGCCTTCGACCATTGGCTCAAGCGGGGGCCGCAAATCCCCGGGATTCCCTCCCGTCTGTGGCCCTTGCCCTCCCCCACCCGGAAAAACGCGGATGCCCGCCTTCGGACGGCCGGTGGCTGAGCGCCCCCAACCCCCTTCTCGGACGAGGGCAAAAAGAGGGCCCTGCTGTCCGAGTTTCCGAGGCCCGGACACCGGAAGGGTCGAAAGCCGGAATGAGAAAGCGTTTCGGATCCGGGTGTAGGTCGAGATGAGCCCGATCGCGACGTTTGAACCACGGAGCCGATCGCCTGTGGCTCGCATCGTGACCGCCATAACTCGAACCGTAGGTACGCCGTCGCGCAACCCCAAACTCGGACCGTAGATACGCCAAAAAGCATGAGATTTCGCTGAAATACGGACCGTAGGTACGCCGACCATGAAATATCCGCGTCAAAAGGAGTCGAGATCGCAAAGAAATTCGAACCATAGGTACGCTGAAACTCGGACTAAAGGTACGACAGAACCAGGACCGTAGGTACGCCGAAATTAGGACCGTAGATACGCCGAAACTCGGACAACAGATACGACGGCCCCTTGTCTAATCAACTCCGAAAGGCGAAACACGGACAGCAGGTACGACGGAGCCGAACTTCGAGCAGACGAGGTGTCCAACGAAGTCAAAGTCGAATTTACTCGGACAGCAGGTACGCCCAGAGCGTCGAACGAAATGATTATCCGCGCTGAAATGCGGACCGTAGGTACGTCAGATTTCGACAAATGGGTATGAAGACTGGGCCGGCGGGGTGGAATGGTGTGATCGGGTGGGGCCGGGGCGTCCGAAACTCGGACCGTAGGCACGTAGGGAAGGAAAAACGAGTACTCGATCTTCACTCAGCAGAAAAAAACGCCGTTAGAGAGAGACTCTCTGGCCAAAATCGTACTGGCCTGCTCAGAACACGGCACCTGTGGAAAACCCTGTGGAAATCGCGAGTTTTCCACGTACCTGCGGTCCTTGTAGGAGGGCTCTGGAACGTACCAAAAGTCCGAGTTCTAAAGGGTTTCAGCGTACCTGGTGTCCGAGTTTCGGCCGGTTGCGCGTACCCTTTGTCCGAATTCGTAACTTAAACTCAATAAAGAGTGGTACTTACGGAGAGGCAGGAGTCTACAAGAGACTTTACAAGAGACTAGAAACAGTAGAGGCCGATCCGCTTAGCGGAAAATCGGAGATTTTCACGCACGCTCCTCGGCCCGACGACGAAACTCGATGTTTGAAACGACGAGAGGTTCAACCGACTAAACCGTCGAAAGATGTTGGGACATCCAGGTCGCGATCACCGCATCCGCAATGCGGGCTCTCTGCCCCCGTGGAATCTCGCCGTACTTTCGCGCCAGGGCTACCGGCGCTTCGAGCGAAATCGACTTGCTGTAGGGAGGCTCCCCGGCCTGATGTCGGCTGAGCTTTAGAACCGCCTCTTGAAGCGACGCGTTGTTTTCGAAGAACCAATCGAAGGAAGCCACCACAATCGAGGTCAGCGTCGTGAATTCGAGTTTGAACGCAGCGGACCGGGCCACCACGGCCGCCTCGACCCGCTGGCGCGTCTCAGGGCTGACGTAAACCACCATCTTCTGAGTGCCCTCCACCGGGGCTTTCGTGGGCTTAGGGGCCTTGGAGGGCTTCGTCGGCGCGGTTTTTTTCACCAACACCGGAGTCGGTGCTTCGGCCGCCGGTTTCTTGGGCGGTTTGGGGACGCTGCCGGGCCGACGCATTACGCGGCCTCTTCAGCGACTTTGGGCAGCTCCAACATCTCTTCCACCACGTCGATCACCGCGGTGAGTTCGGCGATCATGTTGCGGAACGATTGGTCCCGCTTCCGATACTTCTCCGGCACGGTTTGGAAGGGGTTCTCGTCGAAGATCTGCATGAATTCTTGGAGCAGCTCTCGCTGCGAAACCGGCGGCAGCACATGCAGCACGCCTTCGCTTTCGACGAAGCCGTGCAGGATGTCCATGGCTTCCTGATGCTGGTTGATCAGGGTTCGCGCGGGGGTCACCTTGCTCTTATTCGGCAGGATCGCCATCCGGGCCCGTTGGGAGTCGTCGCATTTGCCGATGAACTTCGCCAGGGCGTTGATGTCGACCTGGCTCAGGCCGGTGGGACAGATGATCAGATCCGCGGAGTCGGTTTGGATCGAGCCGAGCTCGCCTCGGGTGTCGATGAGCAAGATGTCGGGCTGCTCGGAGAAACGCACGCCTCGGACTTCTTGAATGAAATCCAAAGCCTCTCCGAAAGACCCCTGGGAGTCGTCGTCACGGCCGGCGACTTGGCGAAATGGATACCAGCGTTCGATGAACGCGGTCGCCATCGTCGTTTTGCCGACTCCACCTTTGATGTTTCCAAAGACGATTCTTTTCATGGGACGTTTCTCCACACTTTCAACAAGAACACCACTTCGAACAAGAACACTTCGAACAAGAACACTCCTAACAGGAATACATCCAACAGCAACCAAACAAAGCAGAACATGAGGTTAGGTAGATCAAGCCTACATGACGTTAAAGAACCAAAACTTTAGGTAGGCGAAAAGACCAGTTACAAGGTGAGCCAACCTGATGCGACGGAGAGTTGAAAGACCAAAAATTAAGTCAGCAGACCCAACGAAAGGCAGGGTAACACAACAATCGAAGAGGGAGCAATAGGAGCACATCATAAACCAGTTAAGAGGGCAGGTAGATAAACAGTATAAGAGGTGACACGACAATAACGAATACTAACTGAATGACAAGAAGGTGAGAGCCTAAAGAAGTCTAAGCAAAAGAAGACATAAAAATTATATGACGTAGAAAGAGGTGAAAGAAGTGCCCAAAACTAGAAAAACATAGGCAGACATGAACAAACATGGATGAACACGGAAACAGGTTGAGAAGTATGGAAGTAGGGGAGCTTGTAGAGACTTGCAATGATCTGCAAAGAGCTTGTAACACTCATTATATCAGCTAATTAAGAAGAACCTGCCGTCGTTTGCTCATCTGATCCAGAGCGAACTCGGTTGCCGAGGATCTTCTTTCGGCGTCTCGTTGATAGACCATTTCCCAGCGGTTCGCCGCCGACGTCTGCTTTTTCGTGCCCGGTCGACTTCCGTCGTGAGCCATTTTTTCCACCAGACGGCTCTATGCCGACCTCGTCCAAGCCGGCAAGGGCCGTCGGAGCAAGCGCGGCCTCCTGACCCAGTGCGAGGGTGAGCATCGGCGGCCGGGGAGGGATTTGTGGCATTCAGGTCGAACTGTCAAGAGTTTAGGCCGTATATCTACCTGGAGGTTCGAAAAATGATGGAGCTCGGTTTGGACGGCACAACGGGGAGCACACGTCTCTCGGGCGAGGGGTCCGAGGAGGATTTCGGCGGAGCAGGAGGACGCTTGGCGTTCGGGGAGTGGATATTCGCTCCCGCCACCGGAGAACTCTGGCGAGCCGATTCCGAGCAGTCGCCCCTCCTGCTGAGGCCCCAGCTGAGGTGTTTGTTGGTGCTGTTGTCAGCGCGCCCGGGCGAGCTGGTGACCCGGAAGGAGATCCATCATGCCCTGTGGGGTGAGAGGGTCGTCGACCTGGATCGAGGTCTGAACTTCTGTGTCCGCCAGCTGCGCGAAACTTTGGGTGACGATGCCCGTCGACCCAAATATGTTGAGACCCTTCCGAGGCTGGGGTATCGCTTCGTGGCCCGGGTGGCCATGGCGCAATCCACCGGGGATCCCGAGGGTGAGGGTGGGCCGCAGCCCGGGATGTCGTTGCAGGACGAGACGGAGGTTGGGAAGCACCCCCCGGATTCCGTTGAGCGGGAATTCTCGGAGGGGTCGACCGGCCGAAACGGAGGCCGTAGGAGTCGGGTCCCGTGGATCGTGGGTTCGATTCTGCTCGTTGCCCTGGCGGGGATTCTGGTGCTCGCGATGTACCGTCATCACGTCACGGTGCCGGACCCCGAGCCGGCGCAGCTTTCGGATCCCGCATTCCGCGAAGCGCTCGAAACCGGACGCCTGCTGATGCAGCGGGGCTTAGATTCCCTGCCGCGGGCCGAGCAAGCCTTGGCCCTGGCGGTCACCTTGGCTCCGGATTCCGCCGAGGCCTGGGCAGAGTTGTCGAAAGCACATCTGTTGATGGCCGAAAAGGATGTCGAACGTTATGACGCCGCCCAAGCCGCCGTCCGCAGGTCTTTAGAGCTGGATCCCGATTTGCCGCTCGCCCACATTCGTCGGGCAGATCTCTTGAGTCTCCGCGATCACGACTGGTCGGCGGCCGAAGCATCCTACCGCCGAGCTTTGGAGCTCGACCCGGGTCAAGTCGAGGCCCTACATTGCCTGTCTTTCGCGCTTTCCCTGGTGGGGCGGGACGAAGAGGCCTTGGCGACCATGGAACGTGCCCGTTTCTTGGATCCAATGTCGACCCTATTGGTGGGCGACGCGGTAGCGCTTCATTTGTTTGCTCGGCGCTATGAGGTCGCCGACGAGTTGGCCCGCAAGCTGATCGAGCTGAGACCGGAGATCCATTCGCTTCACGTGATGCGAATCTACCTCCTCGAGCAGCTGGAAAAGTGGCCGGAAGCCGGCGAAGCGGCCCGGGTCTTGGCGGTGCTCGACGGACGTCCTCTGCCTTTTCATCCCACCGATGCCGCAAGCCTGAGAGATTTTTGGCGATGGCGCCTCGAAGAGCTGCGCAGCGAGACGGGTTCCCAGGCTCGGCTGGCTCGAGCCGGCATCCACGCTCATTTGGGCGATCCCTCCGCGGCCTTGGACGAACTCGAAGCGGTTGCCGCCGCCGGCTCCTATTTCCTTGCTTTTCAACTGAGGGATCCGAGGTTCGAAAGCTTGTACAAAGAGCCGAGGTTCCGCGCCTTGCTCGACCAAGTGGGTCTCAGCGGCGTGCCGTGGGCAATCTAAGCATAATCTAAGGGGTCGATCATCGATCTCACTGCCCGGCGGGGGCATGATCCAGGGCACCGGCGACGTCGCCGGAAGACCGCGGCCCATGGCGCGGCCAAACGATCCGCGGTACACGATCCCGCGGTACAACGATCAAGACCCTACGAGGAGATCATCATGAAACAGCCAACCTACATCTTTCTGTTGACGGCGGCCCTGGCGGTGCTTTCGTGGACAGCGTTCGCCCATGAGGCGACGACGGAGTCCGAGAGCGGTGCACCGGCGGCCGAAGCGGCCCAAACCGTGGCCGCGTCGGAGTCGATCGATCTGGCGATGCTCGACTTCCCGCTGGTGCCCGACTTCCAAGTCGCGGAAGGCGGCACCTGTACTCCTTGTTCGAACCACGGGCAGTGTGCAGTGGCGTGCGGAGGGTCCGGGGTTTGTCTCAGGGATCTCGGCGGAGAGTGTGGGAGCTTTCCGCAGGATAAGTATTGCTTTTGCTGAGTGAGTTTCTGATCTCGGCCTGCCCTGCGGCAGGCCGAGTTCCTGGAGGCGATTAAGGGAAGGCCGGCCCCCCGCGACCCGAACTTTAAAGTAGAACTTTAACTTTTGATTTTACGGGCTTCGACCCATTCCGGCGCCCTTCGGAAGCTGCGTACCTGCTGTCCGAGTTTTGGCGTACCTACAATCCGGGTTTCGATGTGCCCGACCCTGAGCTTCAACTTACCTTCGGCGTACCTACGATCCGGGTTTCGAGGGCTCCGAGAGGCGGGTGGGCGTACCTACGATCTGAGTTGTTTGGTGGCGCTGCGGGTGGGGAAGATGATCGCCCGGCTCGGACCCACCTGGAGGTCCCAGAGCTGGGTCAGGGGGCCGCGCTTGCTCCTACGGCCCTTGCCGGCCTGGACGAGCTCGGCGTTGAGCCGATGGCTCGTCGCGATCATGATCTGCTTGTGGTAGCGCCGAAGCTTTTCGATCGTTTTGGAGTCCGACTCGCTGCCGCATTTGAACATCTTCATCAGGTCGTCGTGGGGGACCCGGCTTTCGGATTTGGCGGAGCCGCAGCGATGCACGAGAAAGGTCAAATAATCCCAAGCGGTGGGTTTGTTGACGAATCGGCTCTGGAGGTCCAAGCGCACCAGCATGAGCACTCGGCCGTCGCGCATGGTGAGGTAGTTGTAGAGGTCGTCGGAGATGTCGACGAAGAACAGCCCGGCATCTTCTTGCCCGTCGAGGGTCAGCTGACCCGCCTTTCGGGCTTTGAGTTCGCGGGCGGTGGGCAAATGCCACCGCTTGATGACACGGAAGCCTTCGCCCTGGCCGCCGGTGCCGAAGGGGCCCGATCCCTTCTTGGGCACGATGTCCACCACCAGGCCCTTCAGCCGGTCGAGGCGTCGACGCAGCTCGTTGTATTGCTTGCCGCCTCCCGAGAGGTTGAACAAGCCCAACAGCTCGCCGACTTCTTTGAATCGAACCCGGGGGGAGCGCTGTTGGATGGCGAGATGTTGAATGCCGGCCAGGACCAGGCGGTCGGCCCCGAAGGGCATCTGACTTTGACCCGCCGAGGTATAAATCACCTCGTACTCCAAATCCTTGCCGAGCTTGATCTCCCGGCTGACTTGCCGCTCCTTGGTCGGGCTGGCGGGCAGCATGGCGAGGGCCATGGCTCGAGCGAAGCTCAACGCGGCTGTGCGTTGATTTTCTTGGTCCTCACGCTCGATAGCTTCCGAGATCTGAACCAGCTCGTGGGCTTCGTCGATCGTCGTAAGTGCGGATTCCATCAGGGAATCTCGCTCGGGCAGGGGGCCGGCGAGCTCGATCTGCTTCATGGGAACCTCAAAATGGCTCGAAATGATTTCGGGACGGGAAGCGGTGTCATCCGTCGAAGATACGCCGGCCCTTGCGTGCCCGTCAACGTCAAGTGATTTCTAGGTGAGTCCTTGAAGTATCACTTGAATGTGTTGGACCCTTAGAAATCCCTCAAGGCAGCCGCCGTGGCGCACTTTATGTATAGATCCGCGGCGCGTCTAGGGCTGGAGTGCAGGGCGACCTAGTCGGTGATCAGGTCGAGGCCGGTCACCGCCGCACGGGTCAGCAGGACCGGGCAGCCGGTCTCGCGGGCGGTTTTCAGAATCTCGGCTGATCGGGATTCGAGAGCGCTCAGGGGTTCGATACCTTTGGCGTAATTTAGTTTGGCTTCCTTTGGCAAGACCAACAGAGGGGGGAACTCGGCGTGTCTCGCTCACCGACTTCGCCATTTTTAGGGCGCGAAGACGTCGTCGAGGGACTCGGCCGTGCGGATTCGACCGGCCCAACGCTCGATTTCGTCCGCGTGCGCTACATCCAGTCTTTCTTCTACCTGCGGGGGTAGAGGGCCGAAAGCGCCTACCAACTGACTCCTCAGGAGCCGTGCTTCACCTTTCTGGATGCCTTCTTGGATACCCTCTTGAAGGCCTTTCTGAAGGCCTTCCTCAATGGCGAGCCGTTCGATGCTGGTGACGTATTGCACGTTCTTCTCCGTTTCGATTTTGTGGACGGTTTCCTTGACCCGTCGGCTGAGCTCTTCAGGCAAGGCCATGATCCAATCGATGAATTTAAATAGGCTGACGACGTCGTTTTTGGCGAAACCTCGGTCGTAGAGGCCTCGAATCAAGCGGATCTTCCAGTGAAAGCGTTCCTCGGGTCGGGAGCGGGTGGCCTGGGCCTTGAGATGAGCCATGGTCACCACGGCAAATGGGTTGCGGCTCGCCTCAAGCTCATCCCACCGGTTATTGTACTCCAGGAGCTTTGCGGTCGGAAAATCGAGATGCAGGCTACAGCCCCAGGTACCGCTTGTATATCCTTTAGGATGGAAGCTTCGATCATCGTCACACAACAGGGCTAGGGAAACCACGGGTCGTCTAAATCGGTCGAATGTTCTGTAGTGGTAGATATAAACCCTCTCCGCAAAGCTCGGGTCGTTTTGAGCTTGCACCTCGACATTGACCATGACGTCGAGCAGATCGCCGTCGAGGGCCCAGACTTGGAACAGCTTGTCGGCCAAACGGTTGGTGACCTCGGAGTCCGGGAAGATCTTGAGCAGCTCCTTGTCTTGGCTCACGGGAGGCCGATCCCAATCGACGTTCGGGTGGATCTCGGGGAAGTAAAATCGGAAGAAGTCCTCGAGGTAGAGTTCCAGGATGTCCTTCCACGGACTGTCGTAGTCGCTTCTTTGAATGGTTTGGTTCTCCTGTGCCAAGCTTGGCGTAAACAAAGCGTAAGTTTACAGTGCGAAGAGATTCACGGTCAAGGTGACCATCAATGCTTCAAATAGGTCAGGGTGGTGGGCACGACTTGATGGCTCTGCAACCAAACCGACGCGAGCCGATGATAGTTACCGGATCGTCGGGTTAGATGTAGCGAACCCACCCTAGAAAAGACGATTTGGCTCTGCTTAAAGTTAAAAATGGGGGTTGACCTGTCTTTTGGCCGGTGCTACCTTAGATGAATGTGAGGTTTGTCTCCACGTCCTTTGGAGAGACCCTCACATCGGGACAATTTTCCTTTTCCATTCTTTGCCTGGAGTCGCCATGTGCCGACCTTCCTCCGCCGGATTGTGCCCACGTTTCCGTGTTTCTTGGGTTTTCCTTTCTTTGAGCCTTTTTGCAGCTTGCACGTTTGCCCAGGCGACCGAGCCTCCGCGGCGGACGTCGAGTTTTTTCGGCGTCGTGGCTGCCGATGAAATAGGGGCGGTTGAGGGTGCTTTGTCGGTGGACGTGGAGGTTGCGGCGTGGGTCGACGGGGCTCCTTCGGCTTCGACGTCCTTGGTCTACGGGCCCTTCGGGTTCTGGTTCTACTCCCTGGATTTGCCGGTCGACGATCCGTCGACGCCCGCGGACGAGGGGGGCACCGACGGCGACTCGGTGACCTTCGAGGTGGGTGGGGCGGCGGTTTCGGCGTCGGCGGTGTTTCAGGCCGATACCTATCAGCGCTTGGATCTGGTGGTGCCCAAGGCCGCGGATCTCGAGCTTCTGATCGACGATCAGCTCGACGAGCTGGCCGCGGGCGAAACCGCTACGTGGACCTTGACCGTGACCAACGCCGGTGAAGGGCAGGCCGACGGCATCGAGCTGTGGGTCGAGCTTCCGGCCGGCTTGGGTTTCGCAGGTGCGGATGGGGGAGCTTCGGAGCTCGACGGCCGGGTGTCTTGGCCCGTTTTCGACTTGGCCGAGGGAGAGAGCGCCGAGCGATCGGTGACCCTCGAGGTGGCCGCGACCCTGGGAGCGAATCAGGTGTCGGCGGAGCTGGTGGCGCGGGTGGTGGACGACGGCTCTCGGGGTCTGGATCCCGATCCCGCGGACAATGTGGCCCGCGACTTTGACCGACTGGTGGCATCGCCGGATCTGGTGGTCGTGATCGACGACGCCTTGGAGTCCATTGCGCCGGGAGAGATGGCGGACTTTACGGTGTCGGTAGAGAACCTCGGCACCCGCGACGGCTCGCGGGTGGCGGTGTCCGTGGCCTTGGATCCCGCGGTGCTCTTCCAAACCGCCGACTTCGACGGTGGCGAGCTCCAGGAGGGGGTGGTGTCGTGGCCGCTCCTGGATTTGGCGGTGGGGGAGTCGATCCAGCGGACGTTCCGAATCCTCGTGCCCATGGATTTGGGTGTGGGGATTGCTCGCCTGGAGCATCGAGCGTCGGCCCAGCCGGGCAACGGTCCGGACGGGGATGCCGACACCAACACCGATCTGGACTGGACCGACGTGGAGCAATACGCCGGTCTGCGGCCCAGCCTGCTCGATACCGCTTCGATGATCCAGGATGCGCAGACCTTGGAGGTCTCCGGCTCGGTCCTGGTCACGATCGAGAACGACGGCAACCTCGACTTGGCGGATGCCTTCACGGTCGCGATCTTCGACGACGCGGACGGCAACGGCATCTTCGACGAGCGTATCGATCCCGTGCTCGGTACCTCGATCGTCACCGAATTCTTGGCCGCGGGCGCGTCCCTGTTGGCCTCGGTCGATTTGGCAGGCTTCGTCTCCTTCGTCGACCAGCCCCTTTGGGCCATGGTCGACTCGTCGCGGGTGATCCCCGAGCTCGACGAGAGCGACAATGCCCTTTCGACCGCTGCGGATTGCGTGGCACCGCCGCCGGTGCGGCAATTCGATCCGGTGGTGGAAATGTCCTGGCCGGCGGACGATACGAATCTCGAAGAACCGAATGCCAAGGAGTCCATGTCGACGCCGATCGTCGTGCAGCTCACCGACGACAACGGCGACGGCCGGCGGGACGAGCTGGACGATCCCGACATCGTCTTCGTGGCCGCGGACCTGGTGGACGTGCTCAATCCACGTCTGCGTCTGCGGGCCATCGACGGGGCCACCGGTCGCAGCCATTGGGCGGTGCTGCCGCCGATTTCCGATTACCTGACCTTCTCGCTGTCGGGCCTGGCAGCGGGTGATCTCGACGGCGACGGCGACACGGAAATCGTGGTCTCCACCCCGTCCCCGCCTTTGGGCGCGCTCAGCGGACACTCCAATCACCTGACCGCCTACGACCACCGGGGTCGTCAGCTGTGGTCCACCCGGTGGTACCAAACCCATCCGACGGGCTCGACGTTCACCAATCGGGATCATCCGACCCTGGCGGATCTCGACGGCAACGGCAAATCCGAGGTCATCGTCGGCGGCAACGTCTTCAGCCATTCCGGCGCTCTGAAGTGGCGCGGCTCGGCGGGTCAGGGGTATCAGAGCGCGCGCAACGCGAATCGCTCCGACTCCGGCGCCATCTCCACGGTGGTGGATCTGGACATGGACGGCACGCCCGAGATCCTGGCCGGCAATACGGCCTATCGGTCCAACGGCACGATCTATTGGCAATCTCCCCTCGGCGACGGTTACACCGCCGTGGGCAATTTCGACGACGACGACTTCCCGGAAGCGGTGGTGGTGTCGCGGGGCACGGTCCGGCTGCACGAGCACGACGGCCCATTGATTTGGGGACCGGTGGACCTGCCCGGGGTCGAGCCCAACGCCGGCGGTGCACCGACGGTGGCTGATTTCGACGGCGACGGTGAGCCCGAGATCGGTGTGGCCGGCTCGGACTTCTACACGGTCTTCGAGGCCGACGGTGGCGTCAAATGGCAGCGGGCCGTGCGCGACGGATCGTCGAACCAAACCGGCTCCACGGTCTTCGATTTCGATGCCGACGGTCGGTCCGAGGTGGTCTATCGCGACGAGGCCTACCTTTACATCTTCGCCGGCGATTCCGGTGAGGTCCTCTTCCGCGACGCCCTCAGCTCGTTCACCGCCAACGAGCAGCCGGTGGTGGTGGACGTGGATCGCGACGGCCAGGCGGAAATCGTGGTCACCAGCGATTTGGCCATCAACCTCAGCGGCTTGCCCCGGCGGACCACCGGCCTGCGGGTCTACGGTGACCGCAACGGCACCTGGGTCGGCGCCCGCTCGGTGTGGAACCAGCACGCGTATTCCATCGACAACGTCGACGACGACGGTGGCATTCCTCGCCAAGCCGCCTACGGCTGGCTGAGCCACAACAGCTTCCGCGCCAACGTTTCACCCGTGGGCGGACCGGCCGCGGCGCCGGATCTGACGGTGTCGTATTTGCGCTTGGATCGCGGCACCTTGCCCCAAGCGACCCTCACCGTGCGGGTGGGTAACGGGGGAGCGGTGCGCGCACTCGCCGGAGCGCCGGTCGCTTTCTACGCCGACGGTTCCTTGCTCGGTGTGACGTCGACCACCGCCGAGCTGGCCCCCGGATCCTACGAGGACGTACAAATCCAGGCGACCCTGCCGGTCTTCGGTAGCCTTGAGCTGTCGGCGGTCGTGGGGGACGACGGCAGTGGCTCGGCGCCGAGCTTGTGGGATTGTCGAGCCTCGAACAATCGTCACGCCCAGACCTTCGACTTCGCCGAGCTCGGCCTGTGGACCACCCTCAACGACGGCCGGACCACCGTGCAAGTGGGGGAGACGGTGACTTTTACCCTTTCGGTCGGCAATGCCGGTGAGGTGACGAGATCCGGCGTGTCCGTGAGCGCCTACCTGCCCCAATACGCGTTCCAGCCCTCCGCCGACGGCGGTGCCACGATCTCCTCGGCGGTTTCCGGGGATGAGATCCTTTGGCCGACCCTCGACTTGGCATCGGGCGAGGTGCAGACCTTCACCTTCAGCTATCGAGTGGACCCGTCCCTACCCCTCGACGTGACCCAGCTGAGCACCCGGGCTTGGGTGCGGGACGACGGCACGGTGCCCGATCCCACGCCCTGGGACCGGAGCGTCGTCGACGTCAACCGGGTCAGCTCCGTGCGCGCGGATGCCGGTGGTCCCTACAGCGGCTTGGAAGGCGTGCCGGTGACTTTCGACGGCTCGGCGTCCACCGACAGAAACGGCACGGTGGTGGCATGGGCCTGGGACTTCGATGGGGACGGCAGCTTCGACGACGGCAGCGGACCGGTCGCCACCCACACCTTCCTCGACGACGGGGAATTCACGGTGTGGCTGCGGGTGACCGACAATAGCGGGGAATCCGCGACCACGGCCGTCCAAGTGGAGCTTTCGAACCAAGATCCGATCGCGGACGCCGGCGCTCCCCTGAGCGCGACCGAAGGCGGCGGCGTGACGCTCTCGGCCGCGAGCTTCACGGATCCGGGTAGCCTCGATACCCACACCGTGGAGGTGGATTGGGGTGACGGCCAGGTGTCCGACGGCGTGGTCGAATCAGGCGGTGAGCTGAGGGCCGGTCATTTCTACGTCGACGACGGCGTTTACACGGTTCAGGTCTGTGTGCGCGACGATGACGGCGGCAGCGGCTGCGACACCACCTCGGTGACCGTCTCCAACGTCGCCCCCGAGGTGCTCGACGACGGCGCAGTGGACCTTGCCACCTGGTTGCCCCAGCATCTGTCGACGGATCCGTCGGACCAGGGCAGCTGGGAGGTTTCCGAGGACGGCACCTCGGTGCTGCAAACCCAAAATGTGGGTCCCACGGTCCTGCTCAGCCCGTTCGCCGCCTCGGGGGTGACCCTCGAAGGCGAGGTGCGTCCCGGCGACTCGAGCGACGACGATTTCTTCGGTTTCGTGATCGGTTTCGAGCCCGACGACTTCAACAATCCGGAAGCGGACTACCTGGTCTTCGATTGGAAGAAAGGCGTTCAATACTCGGAGAGCATAGGTCTGGCGCGGGTCGGCACGGCCATGTCTCGGGTGCACGGCATCCCGCGGGTGTCCGAGCTGTGGTCCCACGAAGCCCGACCCACGCAACCCTCCGACGCCTTCGACGAGCTGGCCAAGGGTCTTGAAAAGGGCTCCCAGGGATGGAGCTACGGCACCACCTATCGGTTCCGCATCCAGGTGGAGAGCATGCGCCTGCGCTTGTGGATCGACGACCAGCTCGAGTTGGATCTCTCCGGTGATTTCGACTTCGGCGACGGTCGTTTCGGCTTCTACAACTTCTCCCAGGAAGACGTCCGCTATCGGGCGTTCACCGCGATCGGCGAGGGCATCGTCGAAGGGGACGAGGTCGCCCTCTCCCTGAAATTCGTCGATCCCGGTTCTGACGATGTGCACACCGCGGACGTGGATTGGGCGGACGGCAGCGTTACCGAGCTCGACGTGGAGCCGACGAGCTACGGCGGTATCGTCAGTGGCACCCATGTTTACCCGGACGACGGGATATTCGAGGCCGAGGCCTGCGTCGACGACGGCACCGATCGCGGCTGCGGCACCGTGCCCTTTACCGTGCTCAACCTGGCCCCGAGCTTCGAGGCGGGGCCCCATCGGGCAGCGAATTCGGCGTCGCCCGTGGTCCTCGACATCCCCTTCACGGACCCCGGGGTCTTGGACAGCCACGAAGCGGAGATCGAATGGGGCGACGGTACGTTCGAGAGCCTGAGCTACCCGGCCGGCGGTGGTCGCATCCAGGGGACCAAGTCCTACGAGAGCGACGGCATCTATCCGGTGGAGATCTGCTTGACCGACAACGGTGGGGCCCGCCGTTGCGACGGCTTCGAGGTGCTCTGGGGCGACCCCTTCGTGGACCTCGCGGCCAGGGTTTGGAGCGTCGAGCCGGCGGTCCGGCAGGGCGGCATGGCCACCGTGGTGGTGGAGGCGGAGAACCTCGGCAGCGCCACGGTCACGGGCATGGAGCTAGTCTACGAGCTTCCCACGGAGCTGACCACGGAGATGACGTTCGTCGAAGCCTTCGACGGCGGCGTCTATGACCCGCCGACCCAGCGGGTGGTGTGGACCGCGCCGAGCCTGGGTTTCCGGGAGAAAGCCACTTTCACGGTGAAGGTGCAGGCACCGGATTCCTCGCCGCCGAGTGGATCGGTCGAGCTCGTGGGTCGAGCCACAGCGAGTCACGACAGCTCCGCCGGCATCGACGTGGACGTCTCGAACGACTCGGCCGAGCACACGATCCTCTGGCTCGACGAGCAGACGCCCTATCCGGTGATCGAAGGTGTGGACGGCGGCCTCGAAGCCGACGAAGGTCACACCCTGCGGCTCACCGCCACGATCGACGATCCGGATCACGATCCGGACCCTGATTCTGGCAGCGGAGAGCACACGGTCACGGCGGATTGGGGCGACGGGACCACGGGCACCCTCGTGCCCGTCACGGTCCAGGGCGTCGAGCAGATCACCGCGACCCACCGCTATCTGGACGACGGGATCTACACCCTGCGTCTGTGCGTGTCCGACGGCACCCACGAGGGCTGTCAAAGCCTGCCGGTGCGGGTGCGCAATCTGGCGCCGGACCTGATCGAGGCGGACGAAAACGTCGACCTGCGTCTTTGGCAAACCCAGGATCTGGAAATCGGTAGCCAAAACCCGGCGAATTGGATTCCCACCGACGACGGCTCCCACGTCTACCAAACCGTCAACGCCCGGGCGTCGGTTTATACCAGTGACTTCCCGGCCTTCGGCACCCGCCTCGCGACCCAGATGTGGGTCGGGCCCAAGCCCGAGTTCGATTCCCAAACCGACGACGACTACCTCGGTCTGGTCTTGGGCTGGAGCCCCGGCGACGCCTTCGAGGCCGACGGTGATTTCTTGTTGATCTCGTGGAAGCAGAAGAACGACGAAGGCGCCAAGAAGGGCCTGTGGGTTTCGCGCATCACCGGTCGTCCGTCCAACCTTTGGCGTCTCGACGAGGCGTCCTCCGGGGTGGAGGTGCTGGCCAAGGCTCGGACCCTGGATGAAGAGGGCTGGGAATGGTGGAGGCTTTACGACTGGGAGGTGCAATACGACGCCCACCAGCTGAAGGTTTGGGTCGACGGCTCCCTCGAATTCGATCTCTACAACCCCGAGGGTGATTTCCCGGCCGGCAGCTTCGGCTTCTACAACTACTCCCAAGACCGGGTCATGTACCGTGGTGTCGGCCGCACGGGCTTCGGTGGAGTAGAGGGCTCGCCCACGGCGGTGCATCCCCTCTTCGTCGACGGTGGCGAGCTCGATACCCACTGGGCGTCGGTCCGTTGGGGTGACGGCGAGGGTCCGGACGCGGTTCCCGTCTCGAAGACCGGCACGGTCTCCACGGTGCTCGGTGAGCATGTTTATGCGGAAGACGGCTCCTACATCAGTCGCGTCTGTGCGGTCGACGACGACGGCGGTCGAGGCTGTGGCTTGGTGGAAGTGGAGATCCGCAACGCGCCGCCGGTGATCGATCCCGGCCCGCCGGCAGACGTGCCCTTCGGCATGGAATTCTCTCTGACGGACGTCGTGCTCACGGATCCGGGCATCCTCGACACCCACCAGGTGTCGATCGATTGGGGCGACGGCTCCAGCGGCCCTGCCTTGGTGATCGCCACAGAAGAGCCCGGCACCTTTACCGTGCAAGCCGTGCACACCTATGCCTCCGACCTCGGCGACTACGCGGTGACGATCTGCGCGATCGACGACGAGGGTGCCGAGGGCTGCGGGATCAAGACCTTGACGGTGGTCGGCTCCACCGAGCCCCAGGAGCTCAGTGGGCAGATCGGACCCGGTGAGGAGGGCGGCCTCGTGCAGCTGACGGGCACCTTCCTCGATCCCGACGCGGGCGATACCCACACCTCGACCATCGATTGGGGCGACGGCTCGCCCGTAGAAACCTTGGCGGTGAGCGGCACGGTCGGTGGCGGAGCGGTGGTCGGCGAGCACACCTACATCGACGACGGCGTCTACACGGCCCGTTGGTGCGTTTTCGACAGCGCCTCGCAGTCGTCGTGCCTGGACGTGCCGGCGCTGATCGAGAATCTGTCCCCGATTCGCGGCCAAGAAGGCGGCGAGGCGGGCAGCTCCGACGGGTTCCACCGCTGGCAGCGTGAGGACTTGAACGACGCCGGGGATTGGCTGATCTCCGACGAAGGGCGGCGGGTGCGTCAACGCTCCAACGCCGACGGCACCTTCTTCTACGGGCACAGCCCGGTGCTCGGCGCCCGCAGTCACGTGACCGCGCGCATGTGGGAGGACGACGACGATTACATCGGGTTGGCCCTCGGCTTCGAGCCCGGCGATCTCACCAACCCCGACGCCGACTATCTGATGGTGTTGTGGAAGAAGACCGCCCAATCCGGGGCGCCGGCCGGTCTCAAAATCGCCCGCATCCGCGGCACCCAGCGGAATTTCTGGGGCCAGGGCGGAGTCGATTTCGAGCTTTTGGGTCAGGGGGCGATCCACGGCGAGCGCGGCTGGCGGCTGAACGCCGACTATCGGTTCAGCTTCGAGCTGACCACCGAGCGGCTACGCCTGTGGGTCAACGACCGTCTGGAAGCCGACCTGGAAGCCCCGGCGGACGACCCGTTCTCCGACGGCCGTTTCGCCCTCTTCACCTACGCCCAACAATATGTGGTCTACCGCGACTTCGAGCAGCAAGCGCTGCCCGGGAATGGTGGGCCTGAGGACGGCCGAGCCACCCACTTCTGGGCCGGTGCCGACCTGTCCCAATGGCAAGCCGAAGGTTTCTTGAACGGCGATACCCCGGCGGGTTGGACCCTGGTGAACGACGCCGAATTCGTGCGGGTGACCACGAACAGCCGTCCGTCCGCCTTGCTCAGCCCCGAGGACCACCTGTGGCGTCGGCTGCGTTTCGTCGCTAGGCCGTTCGAGGACAACGATTACTTCGGCTTGGTGATCGGCTATCGGCCCGGCGACGCCTTCAACCCCGAAGCCGACTATCTGCTGATGGTCTGGAAGCGCGCCTCTGAGGACGGCAGTCTCAAGGGTCTGAAGCTCTATCGCATTTCAGGTCGCCCCGCCTCGTTCTGGGATTTGACCGGCACCGCCGGGGTCAGCCTGGTGGCGTCGGCGGAAACCTTGGGCGACACGGGCTGGGACTTCGGCGCCGACGACTACTACGAATTCGAGGTCGATCCCAAGCCGGATCAGCTGCGGATTTGGGTCAACGGTCGCCTACAATTCGACGTCGCGACCCCCGTGCCCGCCGGGCGTTACGGGCTCTACGTCTACCGTCAAGACGCCATGCGCTTCATCGGAACGCGCCTGGAAAGCGCCGGCGTTTTCTACGAGGGCGATACCTCGATTCCCCTGGGCGCCGGCTTCACCGATCGCGGGCGCCTTGATACCCACGTGGGATCCGTGGTTTGGAACGACGGCAGCGATCCGATGACCGCGGAGGTGGCGCAGCTGCGCGGTCTCGGCTCGGTGCTCCTGCCCGAGCACGTGTTGCTCGACGATCTCGGCTCCGCCGGCCCGACGGTCTGCGCCACCGACGACGACGGCGGCGAGGGCTGCCGGGAGCTGCCCCTGCGGGTGCTCAACGTCGCCCCCACGGTCGATGCCGGCGCGCCCCTTGAGGGTGTGGTCGGCCTGACGGTGACGCTTCAGGGCTCATACAGCGATCCCGGCGTGCTCGATACCCACACCTACACGGTGGATTGGGGCGACGGCAGCGAGCCGTCCACGGGAACGGCCGGCGGAGGTGCAGTCGCCACGACCCACGTCTATGCCGCCGAGGGGGTTTACACGGTGGAGCTGTGTCTCACCGACGACGACGGCGGGCAAGGCTGTGACACGACGACGGTGGACATCGGCGACGCGGTGCCCGGCCAGACGATCTTCTGCGAGGACGAGTCCTTCGACCAGCCGGCGGAGACGTGGCAGAGCGCCGAGATCGGCGACGGTGTGGGCTCGGTGTCGATGGTCGACGGTCGCTTGCGGGTTTCGGGCACGGGCAGCGAGCTCTACCACGGCGACGACCACGGGGTCTTCGCCTACCGCGAGCTGGAAGGCGATTTCCGGGTCGAGCTGAGCCTGGCCGAGCTGACGGTCGATGCGGGTGGCGACTATCGCAAGGCCTGCCTGATGGTCCGAAGCTCGTCCGCTCCCGACGCGGCTCGGGCCATGGTCTGTTACGTGCCGGATTTCCCCGATGGACCGGCCTGGCAATTCGACGCCCGCTCGGTCGACGGCGGCCCGGCCCAAGAGCTGGCCAGCAACCGACTGGGGGCCTTGCTACCGAATCGGCTGGCGTTCGTGCGCCGAGGCGACGAGCTGCGGGTCTCCCTCTCCGAGGATGGCGGCCTGACGTGGACAGAGCCCGCGGGAGGGCTCGGCGGCGCGGTGACCTTGGAAGGTGCTCCGGCGGTCCTGCAGGTGGGAGCCATGGTGGCGTCGTACGATCCGGCCACGGCGATCACCGCCGATTTCGACGATTTCCGGGTCTGTCATAAGGCCACGGCGGAGATCCCTCCGATCGAGCCTACGGTATGCGACGCCTCCAAGCCTCTCGACGTGATCTACCTACTGGACATGTCGGAGAGCATGACCGCCGACTATCCCGGTGCCGAGCCCGGCGCGGCCGGAAGCAAGCTGTCGGCGGCGACCCTCGGTCTGAGCCGCTTGCACGACCGACTGGCGCTGCGCAGCGACGGCGGGCGCACGGCCTTGCTCACCTACCACGGCTTCAACGACGTGCAGTCCAATCTGGACGGGGCGGTGGACGTGCGAGCGCCCCTCAGCGGCGATCCGACGGCCGTGTCGGCGGTGTTGAGCTCGCTCACCGATGCGGACGTGGCTCCCTTGGCCACGACCCCCACGGGTCCGGCCTTGGAGGAAGCGGTCGAGATGCTGACCGCGGAGGGAAACCCGGAGCATCGGACCGCGGTGATTTTGGTGACCGACGGTGTGCCCAACATCGACCGCGAGGGGCGCGGCCCCGTCGACTACCGCTTGCCCGAGATCCAGGCGATCTCCCTGACCGACGGCCAGGGTGAGTTCCGGCCGTGGCCCGAGGTGGCGTGGCTCGGCGGCTTCAACGGCGCTTACGGCACCTTCGACGGCGAGCCCCTAGCGAACGCTGTGTATGCCCTGGATCGCCTGGTCGCGGAGCAACCCGGTCTGAAGGTCTACGGGGTCGGCATCCGCGGGGACGGGGTGGAGCTGGGCACCTACAATCTGGACTTGGTGGACTATGCCGCTTGGGTTTCCGGGGGCTTGAGCTTCGCCCCAACGAGCCACGACGAGATGGAGCAGTCCATCGACGAGCTGTTGCGGGATCTGGAATGCGATGCCCCCGCCACCGGCGCGATCACCGGTCGGCTGTGGAACGATCTCGACGGTGACGGTGTCCAAGACGCCTTCGAGCCTGGGCTGCCGTCCGTGGAGGTCGAGTTGCTCGACGACCAGGGGACCGTTTCCGAAAGGGTCACCACCGACGAGCACGGCTCCTACCTCTTGGTGGATGTAGCGCCCGGTCCGGCGTGGGTGCGGGTGCGGACCCAAAGCCTGCCAGCCGGTCTGGAGGAAGCCACGTACGACCTCGATGGGGGCGTGTTGGGGCAAGCGACCCCGGTGGTGTCGGCCTACGAGATCTATGACGGTGTGGATTTTGGATATCGAGCGTCCGTGGTGTCACCGCCCGAGGCCGTGGCCCACACGGTGTGCGAGGTCGAGACCTTCGACGGTCCGTCTCTTGATGCCGCTTGGACTCTGAGGGCCGTGGGCAACGCGGCGGTGGGTGACGCGGAGATCGTCTCGGGGCGTCTCGAGGTGTCGTCCGACGGCTCCGGGCTTTGGAGCTGGGATCACTTCCACTTCGTGTTTCGGCCGGCTCCGGAAGGGGATTTCCGGGTCGAGGTGGAGATCGCGGACGTGCCGGTGGATCCGGGCGGTGACCCTTTCCGCAAGGGCGGTTTGCACCTGCGAAGCGGCTTGGATTCCCGATCGGCCCGTCTGATGGTCAATTATTTGCCCTATCTGGCGGACGTCGACGGGCCGGCGCTGCAATTCGGTTATCGGGCCGAGGACGGCGGCCCGAGCGAAAGTCTCAGCCAAGTAGTGGGGGAGATCACCCTACCGATCCAACTCGCCATCGAGCGCCGAGGCACAACCCACACGGTCTGGTATTCCACGGACGACGGCACCACCTGGCAACAGGAAATCCGAGCCTTCGCCAACGGCGTCGTCGATCTCGACCTGGGTAGCTCGCCGCAGATCGGCGTCGGCTTGGCGTCGTACCAACCGTCGGCACCGATGACCTTTGCCTTCGACGACTGGGCGGAGTGTCGGGCGGACGAAACTCCGCTTCCCACACCGCCGGTGTCTGCCTGCGATCCGACCCGCGCGTTGGATATGGTCGCGGTGCTCGATCTTTCCGGCAGCATGAAGAGCTCGTTCGACGGGGTTCCGGCCCGGTGGGAGGCGGCCAAAGCAGTGGTCGACCGTTGGGCCGAGCTGCTGGCGTCACGCGGGGACGGCAGCCGTCTCGGCGTGGTGGTCTACGACGGCACCGACGATCCGGCCTTGAACCTGGAACGAGGCGCGCGGGTGTGGGCGGGCCTGAGCGATCCGTTGGTGTCGGCGTCGACCTTGGCCGGGCTGACGTCTGACGCGATTTCCGTCGACGCCGGCTCGGCCGGGGCTTCGGCCCTGAGCCGTGCCGGGCAGCTGCTCATGGCCGGCGATTCGGAGCATCGGCCCGTGCTGTTGTGGATCAGCGATGAGCCGCCGACGGTGGATGTGCTCGGCCGGGGACCCTACGGTGAGGAGGGGGCGCCCCTGAGCTTCGACCTTCGAGACGGAGAAGGAGACTTCTTGCCTCCGGGGCGAGTCGCTTGGATGGGTCCGTTCCAAGGGGATTGGGGCACCTTCGCCGGCGAGCCCTTGGCCGATGCCATGGATCAGATCGCCCTCTGGAAAACGCTCTTGCCGAGCCTGAGCGTCGTGGGTGTGGGTCTGGACGGAGACGCAGTCGAATCACCGATCGTGGATCACGATCTTCTGGAATTCGCAACGTCCTATGCCTCGGGAGCCTTCTACGAAGGTGCCGACGTCATGGGTCTGCTGAGCGCGACGGATCAAGCCTATTTGGCGTTGGTGTGTGAGTAGGAGGGAAAGAGGATGTTGCTGGACACTGTAAAATCGAGGGAATCTATGGATATGTCGCTTCCAAGTCTCGGAACGCAGCTGAAGCGTTTCGCCGTGCAGCTCTTCTGCTTGTGGATGGGCCTCTACGGTCCGCCGGTCTTCGCGCTTCAAGAAATCGCCGGTGAGCGGCAAGCAGCCGAGGCTCGTCTTCAAGCCGAAGCCGACGACGAAGCTCGGGAGCAGGCGAGGATCGAGCGCAAAATCGCCGAGCACCTGGACGATCTGGGCGGGACGACGGCAACGGTCGTCTCGTCCAAACACTCTGCACCAGCAGCGCTGTCTAAAACGGAGGCCCCTTCGAAACGGCCGGCGCCGTCAGAAGAGGCTCCGGCGAAGCGCCTGGCACCTATCTCGGCAGCAATGGCGTCCACCGTTTTCGGTGCCGTCCAAGAGCCGAAAGCACGGCCGACACCACCGTCACCCCCGAGCTTTGCCGGCTCTGAGTCTCTCGGTACCGCAATCGGATCGGCGGCTCTCGCCAAAGCCGATCTGAGCTCGATTCCGTTCTTGCCGTCGTGGAATCTGATCTCGATCCCCGAAACCCCGACGGTGAGCAACCCGTCCGACGTCTTTGCGGCCATCGACGGCAGCTATGCGTCGGTCTGGTTCTACGACGCCTGCGATGCCTCGGCCGAGAAGTGGAAGGTCTTCAACCCGACCGATCCGGGCTCCGCTTCGCTCACCACCATCAGTCCCACCCAAGGCCTGTGGCTCGACGCCACCGCGGCCGGGTCACTGCCGTCGACCGGCGAGCTTCCGGCGACCAGCTCTTGGCAGCTGTGCACGGGCTGGAATCTGATCGGCTTTCCCGCGGGCCAAAACCGACACATCAAAACGGCTCTCCAAGCCATCGAAGGCAAATACTCGATGGTCTACGGCTACGACCCGTCCGACACCGAGGACCCCTGGGCCATCCACGACGTCACCGTGCCGGATTGGGCCAACGATCTCCAAATCTTCGAGGTCGGCAAGGGCTATTGGGTCCTCGTGACCGAGGACGTGACTCTAGAGATTCCGAACCAAGGCGATGCCCCGACGGTGGCGTTCACCGCGCCGGTGGATCTCTCCGAGGTCACCGAGCCCACAGACCTGCTGGGCAACGTGTCGAGCCCGATGCTCGACTTCTGGCGGGTGTCAAGCCGACTCCGGGGCCAAACCGATTGGCAAGAGCTGGCCCGCGGCTCCCAGTCCCGCGCCGCTGAAAAGCTGGCCGGCTTCGACCCGACCCTGCTGCTCAACGGCCTACACGAGCTCAAGCTCGAAGCCGTGGACAGCCTGGGCAGGATCGTTGAGGATCGGATCTCCGTCGTGGTCGACGGGCAGATGAAAATCGGTCACTTCACGCTCAGTTTCGTGGATCTGCAGATTCCGCTCTCGGGCCTCGACATCCGCATCATCCGCACCTACGACAGCCGCGACACGCGATTGGGTGATTTCGGCGTGGGCTGGACGCTGGACATCCGCCAAGGCTTCTACCAAAACAACCGTCCGCCGGGCGACGGCTGGCAAATCCCGGCAACCTCGGGTCCGTGGGGTCTGCCGTGCTCGGTGGTCCAAGAGACCAAAAGCCATTTGACGACGGTCCGACTCTCCGACCAAGAGGTCTACCGTTTCCGCTTGGTGCTCAAACGTCCGAGCACCCAAATCGGCGGCTGCATCGCCGAGGCCGAATTCGAATGGGTCGACGGCCCGTTGCCGGGCACCACCCTCGAGATCCTCGGCAACAACGAGGTGTTTTACCCCAACAACAGCGACGGCGTCTTGGATCGCCACACCCAAGAGCCGTTCGTGCCCGACGACGTCAAGCTCACCACCCGCGACGGCCGCATCTTCCACCTGGACCTCCAGGACGGTGTCACCCACTTGGAAGACCTGCACGGCAATGCCCTCGAAATCACGCCCG
>CBDUGP010000132.1:0-23815 GCA_965366625.1 uncultured bacterium | reverse complement strand
TGGCCGCGGACGACGGCAGCTTCGACAGCCCCACGGAAAGCGTCACCGGCACCCTAGATATCGGTAGCTTGTCGAGCGGTCGCCACACCGTCTACTTAAGGGCCAGGGACGCGTCAGGTCATTGGGGACCGGTGAGCGCCGCTTTCGTCGATGTCGACTGAGTCGAGATTTTAGGAGGGCAGCTCGTCGGCTTTTAGCCGGATAGCCGCCAGGTTGAGAGGAGTGAATTCAGGCCGGTTCAAGAACCGGCCTTTTTTTCATGTGCCCGCGGAAAGCGCGGGCACGGTCTCCTTGATGGAAGCGAGCGATCTACGGGAGCGATTCTCACACCACGCGAAGGATCCAGATGTTTTTGCCAGTTTAATGGTCTAATTCAACGATTTCTCGCGTTATGACCTACACCAGGATGTAAGCCTCAAAGACGAGCAGAACCGACACCGTCGCCGGAGCACCAAGGGCTATCCGCCATCGGTTACAAATTGGCGGATTTCAACGGCTACGATGCCCGGTCAAGCCGACGACGTCATCTATCCCATGAGCGGCACGGCAGACGATTGAGTACACGGCGAGCTGGGCGCCGCCGCCTTCATTCTCGACTCCAGCGCTCTCAAGCCGCTCGAGGTGCCGCCAACAGCAAAACAAGATGACTCCTGAGGACGCGAGATTCATAATATTTATATTCGCCACCACTGGAAATTGGATGCCGGCGCACGGATCTCTCTTGAATTTTCGGAGTTGAGAACCTCAAAAGCATCACTGCGTAAGAAAAGACGTGATCGAATTCGTCGGCCCAGGAGAGCTGCTTTTCTCCCTCTTCGACACCCATCGCCACCTGCCCGCGCTGCGGGACTCGGTGCTCGAAGGACGTATTGGCCGCTTATGGGTGGACGACCCCGAGTCACCGAGGGTCGCACGCATGGATGTGGGCTGTTATGCCTTCTTCGGTGGAGATTCGGAGCTTGCCCAGGCCGAGGAAGCGATCCGCACGGTTCAGGCGCCCGTGGAATTGGTGTATCCCGACGAGAGTTGGCGCCACCGTTTGCTCGAGGTCTGGGGCCCGCGACTGCGCGATTGGCCGATGGCGAGCTTCTCACCCGATGGGTTTTCGCGATCCCAGCTGCAAGGGCATGCCGCTGGAATCGCCGACGGATATTACCTCCGCCGTCTCCGGGTCGATGAGCTGGCTCAGCTCAACAGCAATCTCGAGCCCCACGGTCTGCAGACCTTTGCCGACGCCCTCGCTCTCGACCGTGACGGCATGGCCTGGGGATCCGTGATCGACGGCGAGGTGGCCTGCGCAGCTACTTCCTATGCCCAATCGAGACACTACGTGGAGGTGGCCATCGCTACCCGGCCCAACCATCGAGGTCGAGGGCTGGCCACCGCCACGGCGGCGGCCTTTTGCCTAGCAGCCCTTGAGCGGGGTCTCAGACCACTTTGGAATGCCTCCAACCCGGTGTCGAAACGCTTAGCCTTGCGACTCGGTTATCGTCGTGTCGAGGACTGCATTACATGGATGCTGGACCTAGAACGACCCCACTGAGCCCGAGGCCTAGTCCCCGACCACGACCAGACCCCGTTGAGCAGCCAGGCGAGGGCGAGGCCCGTGAACGGAACCACGGGCAAGAAGTTGTTGGGTTTGAAAAAACTGGTCTGCGACATGTAGGCGGCCGTGTAGGCCAAGGGAAAGGCCAACACCATCGCCTTCATCACCCATGCCAGGCGCTGCTGCTCGGTTTTCTCCCGGACACGAGCCTCGCGCAGCCAAACAGCCATCAACAAGCCGAAAGCGGCCAACGACAAAACGCCGAGCACGACCCCCAAAAAGCAGCTTGTCGAGGTGAAGTTGGAGGATCCGCAACGGCATTTCCCATCGACTGGCCGCGGTACGGCCCGCATAGTCGATTTGCAGAACATGGATGAAGGGGATAGGCCCACCAAAAGGGATTGACCAACACAAAGGTCACGGCACTCATCACCCCGGCGAGCGCCAACAAGGCCATACGTCGCAGGCGATCCGGGCGGTTGAGAAAAAAAGCAGTGCCGACGATCAATGGCACGGCGGTCAGGCCGCCGGTCAGCTTGCCGCTCATGGCCAGGGCAATGGCCATTCCGGCCAGGACATAGTCCAAGCCTCATCCGCTCTCCATGGCACGCAGCGAGGTGTGCATCGCCAGGCACACGGCCATCATCAACAACGCGTCCGGTTTGTTGTAACCGGAGCTGTGCAAACACCAGGGAAAAAGGCGAGCAAGAGGGCGGCGAGCAGGCCGACTTGCTCCGAGAATAAGCGCCGGCCGATCAGAAAAAGTAGCGGCAGCATCAGCACACCGCACACTGCCGGATAGACCCGGGTCAAAAAGAAACCCGTCGGCTTCAGCTGCCTATCGTCTCCCATCGCCTCAAATATCGGGTTGCCGGTGGTCTCAAAGAGCCATTGGCTGGTCTTCAGGGCCCAAACTTGGGGCAAATTAAAGACCGGCGAAGGGTAGAACCCACTCATCGGCTCCAGGTCGCCGGTGAAATAGACCTGGTGTACGCGAACCCCCCTCTGCGGCCCCCATCCAGGAAATATGACCCTCGATTGGGGACATTCACTCACCCATACCTTTTACACGCCGGAAGACATCACGGTCGCCTCCCTCATTCCTACCGACCGACCTTATGCCGGTCATTTCCATTTCGGCACGCAAGTTTTTCTTCGCAACGACTCCGACGTGGACGATTGGACGCGCAACCGCCCCGTCCAGAATTACTTCGAGCTTCAATTGGGGTTCATCGGTCCCGAGGCCGGGGCCGAGTGGCTGCAAACAGAGGTCCACAAATTGGTCGATAGCGACCTACCTCAGGGCTGGGATCATCAGCTGGGCTTCGAGCCGACGGTCCAGGCCCTTTACCGATGGCGGCGCAAAATCGGAAACCGGCATCGCGATTTTATTCCCCATTGGGGCGCCGGATTGGGCAATGTGATGATCTTCGCCGAAGCCGGTGCCACCGCCCGACTCGGTTGGAACCTATCCGATTTCCCTGGGCGTCGCCGATTGGGAGTTCTATGGATTTATCGGCGCCAACGGACGAGGCGTAGCCCACAACATTTTTCTCGACGGCAACACGTTTGCCAATAGCCACAGTGTAGACAAGGAGAATTGGGTCTACGAGTTCCAAGCCGGGATTCTAGCTCGCTATAAAAAGTGCCAGCTGAGCTACACCTTCACCCGCCGTAGCCGCGAGTTTTCACCCAATTTCGACAGCGATGGCGGGCGCCACGACTTCGGCTCAGTCGCGTTCACCTACTTGGTTACCTGGAAACCTTCCAACCCATAACGAAAGTATTTCTAGCCGCCACGGCTCGGTTGTCCACGGTTGAAGACAGGCAATAAAGGTACTTTCCGCCCCGCAGATAAAGGTCGTTTCCCGCTAGCACCGCAGAGGCGCTGAAGCTGTCGTCCAAGTGGTTGCGGGCCAGCACTTCGGGTTTGTCGCTATGGCTGGGAACCACGGTGGTTCCTTGTAAATCGGTGATGTAGACCCGGCCATCGGCGGCGACCGGCGAGCCGTACACATTGCGAATGCCGGGCAGGCGCATGGGGCCCGGACGCTCCTTGCCGTCCACGGCGTCGACGCGGGTCAGCACGCCTTGATAGTGATTGTGGAAGTAGAGCACGTCGTCGTAAAGCAACGGCGAGGGCACATAGGGAGTACCCCGAGACCGGCTCCACAGCACATGCTCGCCGCCGGTGAGGTCTCCCCGAGCGCCCTTGAGCTCAACGCCGAAGAAAACTTGATGCTCATAGCTACTACCGGCATAAACCCGACTTCCCGAAGCCACCGGCGACGCTACGACATTGGCGGAAAGCCCGCCCACGTGCCAAAGCTGCTCCCCCGTGGCCAAATCGTGCCCACGTAGCTGATTGGTGCCGGCCACCACCACGGTAGCCCTCGAGGCAGTCTTACCCTCTTCTTCGATGACGATAGGAGTCGACCACGAGGTCCCTTGCTCGCGTCTTACTTTCCATTTGTCCGTGCCGGTCTTGCGATCGAGGGCGACCAAAAACGAAGGGCCCTCATGATCCCAAGCCAGCACCACGGTTTCACCGTGCAAGGCCGGCGAGCCCCCCTCACCATGGGCATGTTTGATTTTCATGGCCCCGAAATCACGCTGCCAAAGCACTTTTCCGTCGAGATTCAGGCCATAGATTCCCTGGGACCCGAACGGCGCGATCAGCACCTCTCCATCGGTCACCGGCGAAGGTGAGGCGAAGCTGCCCGAAATATGGCGCCCTTGCCAGGGAATTTCCGTGCGCACCGTCCGACTCCAGGCCACCGAGCCATCGGAGCGATTCATAGCCGCGACCCGAAACTCATAACGACGGGCAACAGGTGCATTGTCGTGGGCTCCCGAAGCTTCGGCCCGCACCGGCTCGAAGGCCTCGCCCACGGGAGCGGCCAGGGTCAAGAAAAGTCGTTCGCCCCAAAGCACCGGAGTGGAGTGCCCCTGCCCAGGGACCTCGACCTTCCAACGCACATTTTCGCTCTCACTCCAGGTGATCGGCGGCTTTGCATGGGCAGCCACACCGGTGGCCATCGGACCCCGCCATTGGGGCCATTGCTCCGCCCTTCGAATCTCTTGTTTCTCAGACTGGGTTTCGGGAGGTGGCTCCGCCAAACCTATCGAGACGGACATCAGGAGCAGCAAGGATCTAATCCACATGGATTGGGTCTCGGATTTGTCTTGTAAGTAGATCTGGCAGGCGAAACTTCCTACGAACCAGAATCGATGACGCGGAATCTAAAGTTGGAAACAAAAGACGAGGTTCCGTCAACGGCCAATCCTTCAACTTCGACCGAGTAGTCTCCGGGCACCAGGGCAGTTGAAGGGAAGCCAATCGTCAAGGTGTCCAAGGGTGTGGCGTGCAGATCCTCGCTGGCCCATACCTCACCGCCTCTCTCATGGCGTAGCGTAGCCCTGTAGGCGTCATGCTCCAAAAGCTCGAGCTCTAAGGACAAAACTATCCAATGTGGCTCTTGCCCGACTCTCATATGCTGTGCCGGCTCGCCTTCGGAGCTTCTCTCAGCGCCCAAGGTGGCCAACAACACATTGCTTTGGGCTTGGTTCGCGGCATCCAGCTCATGACGGAGCTGGGAGATTTCCCGTTGCATCAACCCAGTCGGCAAGATCGCGAGGACCAAAAGGGCGGCCAAGGCCCAAAGACCCGCTTTCGAAGGAGTGGGAAAACCCAGCAATCTTGCTTCCGGCGCTTCCGACTCAAAAGTCTCTATCGCTTGATGCTTGATCGCCCGTTGCATTTTCTCCGCCCGTTCCAGGGCGTCCAAGGTTTCCTGGCAAGACATATACCGGCTGACGAAGTCTTGCTCTTCTTCAGCGGACAAGCGCCCCATCAGATATCGATCGATGAAGTGTTGAGTCTCAACCTGCTCGAGGGTGGAGTCGTCCATTGGGATCTCTTTTGACCGATTTTTGCCCGGTGGTTTCGATTCAGCTGACACGACTCAACCTTCGGCGTTTTTCTGAGCGATCCAAGAGACTCTTGAAGCGTTCTCGAGCTCGGAACAAAACTCGGTCGAAATGTCGGCCTCCAAGCTCCAGGTCGCCGCAGATCTGTTCCTTCTCTTCGTCCGCAACGTAAAACTTGTAGAGGATCTGACGATCACGGCGCGATTTCAGCTCCGAAATCACATGCCTGACAAATCCAACTTCTTCTTGAAGCAAAATTCGATCCAACTGAGGAGCCGGCGACGCTTGACGCTGAACCACTTCCTCATCCGAATCCGTTTTGCGTCGCCCCGTCTTGCGGAATTCACCGATCAGCAAATTGCGGGCGGTTCGCTGCAAGAAGCCGGCAAGTCGAGAAGGCTCTTCAAGGTTTCCTTCCCGCAGACGCAGCAAGACCACACGAAAAGTCTCCTGGTGGATGTCCTCCGCCAAAGCTGGATCGCTGCATTGACGGCGCAAGAAGAATGACAGGCCGCGGCTGTACCGCTCGATCAGCTGTGTCTCCGCCTGCTCGTTTCCCTGATGGATCCTTCGAGCTAGGTCCTGTGCGATTTCTGGTTCGGTCGCATCTCCTCGCATGGGCGAAAGATACCAGAATCCACTCACCACCGGTCGACCCTGGATCAGGATCCCAGCACAAGACGTCTCACAAGGCCTACCGACCATATGCCGCGAAGGCCGACCAATAATAGGGATGACGCCACTTACGATGGCCGGCAATAAATAGTTGGGCTTCTCGCAGGGCGGCGGCTGGTTCTGCCCCTTCAAGATGGAGCTGTCGATAGAGTTCCGACATCAACGCCGCGGTCACTCGATCTCGAACTTTCCAGCGACTGGCAATGACCTGTTCTGCTCCCGCTCGGAAGAAACCGAAGGTCAAACCCATCAGGCCTTCACCTTCGAGCTGCTGACCTACGGCAGTTTCACAGCCACTCAACACCACCAAGTCGGCGCCGAGCTTGAGGTTGCCCAGGTCATGGAGGCGAAGAAAGCCGTCCTGACGGCGCCCTCTCGGGTCGAACATGGAAAGGACGAGCCCTGACATGGCCGGCCGCTCCTCGTCTACAACACCGTGGGTAGCAAAATGCAACATGTCGACTTCGCCCAGCTCGGAAGAGAAAAGGGCCTGCCGAGTCGCTTCAAATCCGATTCTCATCGTGACTCGATCAGCCGGGAACAGCTCTGCTATTAAGGCGGCTTCTCGGCGTGTGCCCGGCAAACGCTGCAATCCGGCACCCAGAGCTGGACTTCTCCATGCTCCTTCTTGGTCTTCGACCAAAGAGGCGCTTAGGGTTGCGATCCCCTCCGACCTACTTCCGAGCAGCCGAGCATCGCGTTGGCCGTATACAGGGTCGGCAAAAATCGCCACGCTCCGGCTCGTTTCGGCAAGCTTCTTTCCGGCCGATGGATCCTCCATCGCGAGAACGGAAGCCGAAGGTACATACATCACTTCGTGGCGAATAATGAGCGGCTCGCCCTGGGAGCCACCGGGTAAGGGCAGGGCTTCAAACGGAAGGTGATGCAGTCCTCCGTCGGCAACGATAACGATCTTTTTCTCGCCCAGCTTATCCGCGACCGGACCGAGCAGAATCCGGCTCAGCCTTTGCTCATCACCTACTCCAGGCTTCGCTGCACCGGCCACTAAGGTACTCATAGATTCCACGACACTGCGGATCAAAGGCTCAAGAGCTTGTCTACCGGGCAACTCGAATGTGTCGAGACCGCTGGAGCCTACGGCGAAGAGATAGCTCCGTTTTTCACCCAGAGCATATTCGAGCATCAGCGTATCCTCGTCCATCAACTGTCTGGCTTGGGCCGCGTTGATGGGAGAAAAGGCCTTCGTTTCGAGCCCTGCTCGGCGAAGCTCGGCATGCACCAGCTCCATCTCCACCAAGGCCGCGTCCAGCTCCTGAACGGCTTCTTCCAGGCGCTTCGGAGAAGAGCGTCCGGCCAGCAGCAGCCTTCGTTGGGCTTTGGCATTCAGGCGATCCAGAGCTTTTTGGCGACGGGCCTGAAGCTCCTCTCGTGGCTCCATCAACCGATCGGCCTTAGACTCCGCCAAAAGCGCGAGCAGTGTTCGGGCTCTTGCCCGTTCACTGGCTGCAAACGCTTGCTCGGGACGCCCCAACCTCATCAGTAAATCCACTTCGAGCCGATAGGCCGCACTGACGCCGGCGATAAAACTCGCCTGTAGGCTTGGGACCTCGACGCGATCCCGTAAAGACTCCACAGCATCTAAACCAGCTCGGAGTGACCGCAGAGACTCTTCCAGGCGCCCACGCTGTTCTGCCGTCTGAGCGAGCTCGAAATGGCTCTCTGCCACCGCCGAAAGCCAGCCCAAAGATTCGTGCAGCTTCAAAGCCTGTTGAAAATCGGCCTCTGCTGCCCAGAAATCACCGGCTTTGAGAGCCGCACGCCCTCTGAAAAGGGACGTCTGAGCTTCATTCTTCGTATCACCCAGCTCTTTGTGTCGACGCAGAGCCAGGTCGAGGCTTGCTCGAGCTTGCTTGTGTCGACCCATTTGAGCCTGGACTTGACCCAGCTGCCCCCTAGCCATGGCCTCACGCCAAGAATCTCCCGCTTGGCGGAGCAGATCTACACTTTGGCGATGGAGCACCAGCGCTTCGTCCAGATCCCCAAAACGACGCTTCGCCTCGGCGATGCGGCCGAGGGTGATGCCCTCGCCTCTTTTATCCTTCACTTGGCGACGAAGCTCGAGGGATTGCTCATAGAAAGAAAGTGCGCGGGGTAGATCACCGAGCAGAGCCAAAGCATCACCAAGATTGCTCGAAGCCGCGGCTTGCCAGCGTAAGTCTCCTTCATTTTTAAAAACCAACAGCGCCCCTTGAAATTGCTCCATGGCATTCTGCACCTGACCCAATCGTTTCAACGTCATGCCCAGATTGTGCAGCGCTTGAGCTTCGCCGAGCCCGTAGCCCAAGCTACGAAATTCCGACACTGCCCGACGATAGTAGGCCACAGCTTCTTTGGGCTCGCCGAGGGTGTCGAAGGCCCCTCCGAGGTTCAAGAGAGTCACACCGACCTGTTGGTCTTCACCGGCCTTGGTATAGAGCGAAAGCACTCGGCGAAAACAGGGCACAGAATCCCGAGGGTCGTCGAGATGGAGCGCATAAAGGCAGAGATTGCTTCGTGGAACCGCCTCGCCAAAGGCATTGCCGTTAGCTTTCTGCTTCGCCGCGGAGGCTTCAAAGAGAGCCTTCGCCTCTTTTTTCTCACCGAGCTGGAGATGTGCCAGGCCCAGGTCATTGAGCGTTATGGCTTCAAAGTTGACGTCCCCAAGGTCTTGCCAAAGCAACAACGTTTGATGCAAATTTTCCTTGGCAGACTCCAAATTACCCACCTTGAGAGAAAGACTCGCGACAGCATAAATCGCCAAAGCTTGATCGCGTGGGTTGTCCAGCTTTCGGAACATCTCAGCCGCCTTGGTGTAGGCCTCGATCGCCTTGCCAAGGTCGCTCGGGCCTCCTTTCAAGGCAAAGCTGCCCGCCTCACCCATGGATTTCTCCGCCAACAGTGACGCCGAACGATCTTGATCGCCGGGTATTGTGGAAACCGTGAGGGTATAGCGCCCCTCAATGGCTGCCGGAGAGCTGGGCTCCACGTGGATCACATACGAGCCGGATTCTGACGGCTCCAACATCAATCGTTCGAGGCCTTGCCGCCCAAACGGAGCATCGACCGCCGACACTTCACCACCCTCACTGTCGAAAGCTCGAATCACTAGATCGATGCCGCGCTGATCGACGGCGATTCTCCAAACCTGTCGCTCGTTGGTTGGATCCACTCGATACCTGTGTGATTGGCCACCCCTGATTTCCCGTTCGACTGGCTGCCCCATCACCAACACTGAAATCTTGGTTCCCTCGGCAGGGCAGGCCAAGAATCCGGCAAATAAAGTCGCAATAACCAGCGACACTTTTATCCAATGGAAGCTATTACTTAGGAAGCGGGTTTGCATTGGCGCTTATTCATCAAGGGTTGAGACGCACGGTATGAGGCTATAGGTTCGGAAGGAAAGCCGTATTGCAATGGGAAATTTATGAGCTTTCAAGACCTCTCAGGGGTACTCTGCGACAAATACACCCGGGGCTTCAAGCGGAGCTACTGTTCCTGTTGGCGTTCGGGATTGGATGGCGCCGACCATCGGCTTTGAATCAGTCCCAACTGTTTCAATTAGGACCAGCTCCCAAAACTTAGTCTCCGACTCTTTCCAATGAATCTGCCAGATTTCTGGGTAACCGTCCTTTAGGCGAACCATATGGGTCTCTTTGCAATCTGGTCCTTTGCAGGGTCCCTCTAAAGCCGTAAGTCTTGCCTCGGCACCTTCACCAGGCTGCGGAAAGGACTTTAGACGTGGTGGTGTAGCGGAGGGGTTCATCTTAAATCGACATCCAATATAAACAGGATTTCGATTCGGATCGATTTCCTCTCCCACGACCACGCGGTATTCCCTGTCTCTAGGTTCAGGAGCAGTACTACCGGGCTCTCCACTGGCATATGGATTGGCGGTAGCGGTTCTGTAGGCGCAAAAATAGCAAAACGTTTGCCCATGCCTCCGATCTGATACTCCGAACCATCCTACGATGATGTTGGCGTCAGCACTAAGGATAAAGATCCTACTATGCCTAGGCGTGGCCGTATTTCGCTTCCGTCTTCCCCAGTAGTAGTGCCCTAAGCCGGCTTCTAATCTAGTGTCGTTGATTTCGAGGAGATTATAGACCCAGTCGTCAGGCGTTTCTCTTGTTACAACAAGTTGAAGCCCTTTTCCCGCTTCCTGACGGATCTTAAAAGTAGAACCCATCTCGGTCTGCCCACTATCCAGCTCGCTTAACGTCCAGTCGCCTTCCAAAATGCTCACTCTCTCATCTCCACTCTCGTTCATGGTTTGAAAAACATGAACGCCTGTCCGATCCCTTCAGATTTCGACCGGTCATGCGTATTCGCTCCTCCAAGCCCGACTCGTTCCTGCTTCCCTAAGCAATTCCCTTGCCAGGCCGTCTATCTTCTCGCTTCGAAACAAATTTCAAAAAAACTGAGACGCATTCGCACCTCGTCGCAGTCCCTTTATCGAAGCAAGCCAATCACGGCACGCAAATAGGCTGGCCAGCCTCCCTTTTCTAGCTACCGATAGAAATCCCGGATCTAAGCGATCTTGGGAAAGGAGGCACTATGTCTAACCCGGCCCATTTCCAACGCTTTGTCAACTCAACGCGCCCTGTCTTTTGCTTTGGTCTAGTTCTTTTCAATCTCACCTTCTGTTTACCCATGTTCGCGGCAACAAGCCATGAAACGTCCGAGCTGGGAATCAATACCGTCGTTCACATGGAATCCGAGGCGCCGGCTCAAAATCTTGAGATCGACATGCCTTCTCCAGGGATCTTCAGCGTGGAGATTCTTCAAGAACCAGCTTCTTCGGGTCCGATTCTATTAGAAATCGCTCCCTCCGAAACCCTTAGCACTGTGGCAATTCTGGACCGCGCTGTGTATCAGATAACCCTGGCGGTGATCGAGGCGGGCACCCTAAAGCTTCGCGTCGTGGCGCCAGACATGCAGGCCTCCCTTGGAAGCTTTCGCGTGACGAGCCATTTCGCCCCGACCTTCGCCAGGCATCAAACTTTCCACATTCCGCCGGGTTCAACAGGTCTTTGGGAGCAAGAGGCGATGGCCACGCACACCCAGTTGACTTCAGCTTCCGGCATGACCAAGACCGATCTTGAAGAGGTCGACCCGAACCCTGGCGGCCTCCACATTGGGCCGACCGCAGGTCGCATCGAGGTGGTTCGCATTCGGGCTGCCGATTCGCGGGAGAAAACTGACCTAGAGGAAGTTGATCCCAATCCTGGTGGCCTGCTGGCAAGCTCTCGATTGCGATTCACCGCCGCCTGGATCCATCAAGGATCAGTATCCCAAGAACAAGAAGTCGCCGTGGCTCAACTTCCTACCCATGACGTCCACGCAACGTTGCAATGGATTCCTCAGTCGGAAGATCATGCCGGAAGAACCAACATCAAACTCGAGCTGAACCCAATAGATTTCGATTTAGACCCGACCACTTGCATCGAAGAGCTAGCGATGGCTGTTGAGAGAACACTGCTTAGGCCGAAAAGAGCCTATCTTTCTGGATTTCCGGGCCTTTGCGATGAGCGCGTTGGGGATTCATTCCTTTGCGCGGAACCACTCTCAATGAGCTCCACAGTAGACGGTTATATTGATTCGGGATCAAACGGTGGAATGAAAATCTACGTTCTGGATGTCGAAGAAATCGAGAAGCTTCAGGTCACGGTAGCCGGCAATTCTCGTTTGAGCGGGTTCCTGTTCAGGAGCTCTGGCGAAAAGATTACAGCCGAAGAAGGTCGACACTTGTCTTTGATCAAGCATCTGGAGCCAGGACGATACTTCCTGGTGCTGAAAGGGCAGTATTCGGGAGAGTACGCGATAAGGACAAGACGGCTCTCCTAGACATTTCCATCGTGGATCCGGTGTCGAGCGTTCTAAAGTTTCCTGTCATGACAGTCGGCACCAATCACCGATGTTTTACCGTGACCTGCTCCCCAAGTCACGGTTAATGTGAGTCTTTTTCTCCAGATTTGAGCTTGAAATATATTTTTTCGAATTGACCCACAACGACTTGTCTCTCCGCCGCAGAGACTGTCAGGGACGAACCTGCGCGCGATCAACGCTTGGCGGAGCCCCCCTTGGTCGTTGCCCTCTAATACAGAAACGTCGACGGTTCCCCAAACGGGCCGTCAGCCTGGAAAGATGGCTCGGAGTTGATGGAAGCGTGTCGTGTGTCTTGTGTCGCGTGTCGCGTGTCGCGTGTCGCGTGTCGCGTGTCGGGAGAATGGCTGCTGGTCCGAGCGATCCGTTCGCCCGAACGTCGATCCGAATGGATCGTCCAAGGCCTTCGGTCTCCCCGGTGGCGCTTTGTGGCGCTGTTTCTAGCCGATTCGCAGCTCGTTGGGTCCGGCGCGGTACCTCGGATCATGTCCTGATATTCGGGCTGGCACGCAAGCTGCACAGCATCTCGTTGCAAAGAAGTGAGCTACCGGCTGGAGAAAACATCCAGTGCCGGCGCTACGGCAGGGGGTCGTTGCGAGCTTACCGGTAAAGATCATCGAGCCAAAACCCAGAAGAACTATCACGAGGAGGCCGAGATGGAATCGCAGGCTGAACACACGGATCCGGGCTTTTGCTTAGATGTGAGCTCGAAATTGATGGATGACCACCAAGCGATCCGCTCTCTTGGAAGCAATACAAAAGTCGTGGCGGTACATGGGAGTGGGCGGCATGAGCGCGACTTGGAGTTATTTTATATCGGTCAAAACGATCAAAAGATCTACAACCTTCGAATGGATTCGTCGAGCGCTTCCGGATGGAGGCAGCAGACCATCTCTGGCCCGGTGGAGAACTTCCCACCACAGAATATTGTCTCCACCGAAGATGAAGCCGGTGAGGCCCTCGTATTCGTGGTCGGCCCTGACATCACGCGACCAGACCTGTATTTTTTGACTCAGGATACGACCGGCGAATGGGAACCGATCCAGCGCATCCCGACCACCGATGTAGGGCTTCCGGGTGAAGAACTCGAGATTCGAGCCGTCGCAGCGAAGACTCTCGGTGACAAGATTGAGGTCTTCGCGATCCTCGGCGGCCGCTGGCGAGATCCGCGTCAAGAGCTGAGCCTGTGGCGGGTTCCCTTTCGCGAGTCGGGTGGAAAATGGAAGAAGCTGGGCGACGTCGCGGCACCGGTGATTTGTTTTGCCAACTTTCAGAATGGCGAGGAAGGTGTAGTCGTCGCGGTTGGCGATGGGCAAACGCACGATCTGCAACTTTTCGCCAGTCCCTTCACGGAGCCTACGAGGGTGGTTGCAAGAGATCTTGCTTTCACTCAGTTGGACTCCGCGGACCAGGGTGATGGGACGACTGGCCTAGTTGCCTACGATGCTACATCCGGCCGGCACGGACCACGACTATCGTATATGGACTGCGGCTCCCAGAATCCCTCGTTCGCGCCCGTTCCGATCGATTCCCACAACCTGGCGCCACGAGTTGTCGTCGCAGGACATGCGGGTGCCAATCAGAAGTTGAGCCTCTACATGCTCGACGAGCGGAATCGGTTGGCCATCATGCGGCCGGATACCGACGCGCCGGGGCATTGGGATCCGCCAGTGCCCGTGGACGCAACTCTGAGGTCGATGGTGGTCGGCACCACCAAGGAAGACTTCAGCACCGTATTCGGAATCGATCGAGATGGACGCCTGTTCAGGATCTGGCACAGCCCCATCTCCGACACCGAGCCGGTGGGCCGCTGGACTCGCCAAGAGATTCAGGTTCCGGTCGAGAAGTTGAAGAAGGTGGAGGCTTTCGCGACCCTGATCACCGTCGTCGACGATAAAGGCCTGCCGCAGATCGACCAGCCGGTTGAGATCACAGCCGCCGCCTTGACCGTGGCCGATATCGCGGGGGGACACCGACCTATCGGTCCCAGACTGCCCGCGACCGTGAAGACCAACTTCCTGGGGCAAGTCAAGATCGTTGCTCCAACCAGGAGTTTCAACAACTCACTGCTCAAGATCAAGCTCCCCGAGCTTTTGGGAGAGAAACCGTGTTTCTTGGTGCGGACCAACCAGCAAGTGAAGGAGCGCTTCAAGGACCTTTCACTGGACGAGACGCAAGCCCTTCTAAAGGGTACCGGAAACGAAGGGAGCGCTGACGCTGTCCATCGTGCCCTGGGTTCTTCGATGAGCGCTGTGCCAGGCGACGGCGGCGTTCGATACCTGGCGGACGACGACGGCAGCTTTCCCGACGAGCTGGATCTTTCGCTTGTGCGATCCAAGGCTTGGCGATTGCAGATTCGGGGTGGTCGGGCCGCCTTTCAAGATCTCACCAGGGACGAGGCCGCAGTGCTCTCGGCTTCGTTCGATTCGTCTCGTGTGCGATGGAACCTTTTCAAGTCGCTGGGGGATTTGGTCGAGGGTATTGCAGACGCTGTGGCGGAGGCTTCCGATTGGGTTTTCAAGACCGTCGGCAACGGGATCGAAGTCTCTATTCGCTTTCTCATCAGGGGTGTCGAATACGGTTTCAAACAGGTAGTCGAAACAGTCACCGAAGTGCTCCATGTCGTGGAAGCTGTGCTCCGGGCGGTGGCAGTCGCTTTCCAGCGCGTGATCGATCTCTTCGGCTGGCTGCTCAGTGGAGCACGGGAGGATATCTGGCGCACGACATTGGGGCTGGAGAAGCTCCTCCGCGAGAGTTTTGTCGGGATGGACCAACGGATTCAGGCTGCCAAGGATGTCGAGGCGGACTACTTCGCAAAGATGCGAGACACCCTGGAGAGTCGCTTCGAAGAGCTGCTCGAGTTTGTTGGTGACATGACCCTGGACCCCGATCTGCTTCAGTCGGCCGGAGCCATGCTGCCGGCAACACCCGACGGGCGGCTGCCCGATCTCCAGAAGCTTTTCGCCGACAATGCGATAAGCGTGAACTGGTTCTTCGACAAGCTCATGACAGCGGTGGAGCTCGACTCAAACTTCCCTGAGCCTAAGTCTCTAATCGAAAGCATCGAGGCGTTGCTCAAGAGGCTGAGCGAGGAGGTCTTCTCGATTCTCGAAGAGGCGATTGAGAGCTTCGTCAGCTTTCTAGAAAATCTCGCCTCCGATCCCAAGGAGCTCATGAGAACACCCGTCCGTGTGATCCTGGAAACAGCCAAGGGCCTCTTGCTCGACACTCTGAGCTTGATCGACGCTCTGGTCGGGGAGACTTTAGAAGTCGCGGACGGCGTTCTCTCATACCTTCGCGAGGAAATATTTGATCTCGAGCTCGATAGTTGGCTTATCGAAGAGGTATTCCGGTTCCTGTCCGGTGGAGAGGATACCAAACCGACGATCGGACGCGTTGCGTTGTTGTTGCCCGCATTTCCTACAACCATTCTTTACCGACTGGTCACTGGAGAGGCACCATTCGCCGCTTCGGAAGACGAAGGGGACGCGAGTATTACCACGTTCAAATACTACCACTTGGTTGCGTGCCTCATCTTTGCCAAAGGATTCATCGACGTGGTCTTGGACCTGATAGATCCTATTCTGAGTAAGGTGCCGCGCATGTACCTGGTGTTACTTCTCGCCGCGAGTATCGCGGGTCCTCTGATCCTCGATGCTGTTTCGTTCAAACTCTGGGAATCCATGGGGTTATGGCTCGATGCGCTGCTCGGTCTGATCACGCCGCTGGCCGCCGTGGCCTTTGCAATCTATTCCTATTTCAGCTCGGGCGGAAAGAAAATCGAGGGGCTTCGCGGGAAACCCCAGTGCTTGATTCTAGTGGGAGTAGGCGTCCTGCGTGCGGCAATTTGCTTCCTCATCGGGCTCGCCAACAACTTCGAATTCAAGAAGATCG
Organism: uncultured bacterium; assembly: GCA_965366625.1. Classification (GTDB taxonomy): domain Bacteria; phylum Acidobacteriota; class Thermoanaerobaculia; order Multivoradales; family J023; genus JAUIJL01. The sequence continues at coordinate 7,887 of CBDUGP010000132.1, read as the reverse complement.
TGCTGGTCGTCTGCCAGCCACTGGTCAACATAACAAAAGCTGCCTATTTCGCAAAGGGTAACCCCTGGGCGGTCCTTTTCATGACTACATTCTCACTCATCGCACACACGACAGCGTCGGTTATGACAATACAGATAGGCGATGAGGAGCTTCAGCTTCCGTTTCCTGACGGGTCTGCCGCCGTCTTGGAGGCATGATCGTTTACTGACGGCGGAAGTCGGGATATCTCTCATCGCCTGAAGAATCTTGAGACTCTGCTTCGATTGGAGAGTGGCCAAAGAAAGAGCCGCTTAGATGAAGTAAACCAATGACAGGGGAAGGTATCCCCGAAGAGGAGGAGCTATGACGACAAATGATGTGACTTTCCAGGAATCCGGAGAAATGCGAGTATTCCTTCGCAATGAGCTCTCGGGAAGCCTCAGGTTTCTCGACGCCGAGCTGGTATACACGCCGGTGACCGAGCCGCCCAAGGAATGGAGCCGACCCGAAGATTGGCAGCATGCAGAGGAGTGGTCGTACACCGAAAATTTCTGGTCCGGGCTGCTGTCGTTGTCGAATATCTTATATGTCGCGAACCGTGGCGAAGAGCAGGTCGAGCGCGGCAAGGGATATCATTTTAATATTGCGCTGGCCGGCGAGGTTTTCGGCCTCTATCTCGGGATTTTCGGTGTGGAAGGTGGTTCGACGTGCCGGCCGGGCTATCGGATTCGAGATGACGACGGCAACTGGCGACTGGTGACTCCTCCTGCGTTCGACGGTCGCTGGGGATTCCGAATCGCGACCAAGAGATACATCGCTCCCATCGACCTGTCGCTGGAATATATCCCTTATAGCGAAGACACAGGTTCTGGCAATCCCAACAGCTTCTTCTCGCGGCTCATTTTTCGGGTCTCAGGCGGGGGCCAATCGAGTTTCTTGAAGGACACCTCGTCGGCCACGGATGCCGACTTCGATTCGGCGCGGATCGTGTGTCCTGCCGAGACGTATGTTCTCCAGGACCTCGCCCCAATCGGCACCGGAGGAGGAAACCTGGTGGACGGGCGATAGCTCAACAGAGAAGCACCCTGAGGTAGGGCTGGAGCGTTGCTCAAGTCCTACCTCGGGGACTCCGCCGGCATTTCGAAGGAACGAACATGATGGACGCCCCTCGCCGCCAAGCCTCAAAGCCAACCGCTTTGGCCATTGGCTCGTATCGGCCCGGAACAGGCTTCAGTCGAGTCCTGCAAGGTATATTGCCCGCGCTCGGAGCGCTCTACGACACTCACCTGCTGGCGCCGAGCTACCCTGGCCCACAGAAGCTCCAGGGAAGGGTGCGGATCCATCCGGGCGATCTCCGACCCGAAGATCCCTTGGGCGTGAACCAAGCAGAGGTGATGGTCGAGGAGTTGCGGCCGCGGCTGCTGTTCTTATATACCGAGCTGTGGCTGATTCGGAAATACCACTCCGTATTCGAACGCATGCGCCGTGACGGGAAGATCGTCGTCTACTGTCCGGTCGACGGTCGAATCTCCGATGCGAGCGTTGTGGAAACCTTTTTCGAAATGGATCAGTTGATCGTGCCCACTGACTGCGCGCGTGACGATGTGGAACGTTGTATCACCAGCTCCGGCCTACCGTGCTCGTCGGTCGACGCGATCCCTCAGGGGATCGATGTGGAATCTTTTTATCCTCTTGCCGACAAGCAGCGGGCGAAGCGTATCGCCTTTGCGGACAGGCCGGATCTGTGGGACTCCTTCGTGGTCTTCAATGGCAACCTGCCGAATCCTCGCAAGCGATTGGACCTGACGCTCGACGCATTCGCTCGGTTCGCCGAGGACAAGCCGCCGCAGGTCAGGCTCTACATCCATCACCTCATGTCCGGGAATCGACAGTTCTGCGACGGGTTGTTGGAGACGGCCCGAAACTTGGGAATCGAGAAACGCCTGCTCTGGCGCCAGGGCGGCCGGCGTTTTGTCGACGACGCGACAGTGAATGCGATTTACAATGCGTGTGAGGTCGGTATCAACACCGCTGCCGGGGAGGGTTGGGGTTTGGTGAGTTTCGAGCATGCCGCGACAGGCGCGCCCCAAATCGTCCCGGGGCATGCGAGCTGTCAGGAGCTCTGGGGAGAGTCCGCCATCCTGCTCCCGGTGAACCGCCGATATCCCGCCGAAAGAATCCCATTGACCTTTGGCGAGATCGAGCCTCGGGCGGCCGCTGAGGCCCTCGAGCGCTTGTATCGCTCAGAGTCATCGCGAGCTCGACTCGGTAAGGCGGGCTTCCAGGAGGCGACAAGGAGAGATTGGCAATGGCCCGAAGTGCGCAGACGTTGGCGTCAGGTCTTCTCGTTGCCGATAGACTGAGCAAACGGCTTCGTGGCTAATGAGAGGAGCCGGGCCTCAAAAGATGACCGGCCAGGTCGTCTACAAACGATCTGGCTGCTGCTTGGAAAGGAGGCTTGCTCACGCTCGGTTGAAAATAGTGACACTAAACTGCAATAGGTAGCCCTTCACCACCTTGTAAGGCCTATTAATCCCTACTGAGCAGCTCTTGCCATATGGTTAGCCACCACCTGAAACCAATTCGGCCCTGCTTTTGGGCTCCCAACCGTGAGCAAACCCTTGGACGCATAGAATGACTAAGAAAGATTTTTCATGAAAACAACCTACGATATGAGCTGGTTTGGCGATGCGTTTGAATTGCTGGCCGAAAAGGTGACATGGGACTCAGGAGCAGGAAGGATAACTTTCATTTCGGATCGCCTGCCAAGTCCGACCATCCCAATGGCAACTTTTGACAACGATGCCCCGGAGGTTCTTAGGGGTTCTGTCATTTTCAACAATCGTGAGTGGAAGTGCTTCCTTCTCGATGTCGATGGTTCCACCAATGGAATTGCCGGATGGGTAGAATCGCCCGAATCCGGCCAGATCTATTTCCATGGGTATCAAGGTACTACGGATCCCTACGTTGACACCTTCCCAGATCTTCCTTCTGAAGCCACCGATCGGCATTATCGTCTCTACCGCCTCAAAGTCGGTGAGAGTGCGGCCGGCAATCCATTCAATCCCGGCAATGTGCTCAATCGAGGCTTTGAGTGGAAAATTTCCGGTACAACAGTCCAGCTGAATTCTTTCCAAATTTTCCACCGAGAGCCCCGAGGTCAGCCGTCTGATGAGGACATAGCTACCTACGGGCTCCCGTTAATTGTTCAAGAAGAAGAAACCGGTACAGAGCTATGGCTTGAACTCATCCATTCCGATGCTAGCAATCCTGGATGGGCTCCAAACGTCTGGAGTCTAGCTTGGAGAGAAAAGTCAACAGCCACGATCATAAAGTCGGTCATTATTTCGCCCGACACTGCGAGCGGCGCTCTTCGTCGGGCCGTTGCCAGTGTCAAACCAGAACCTGGAATCGGCCCGATTGAAACACCAGGAGTCTTCTGCGCAGAGTATCCTTGAAACTCATCATTCAGCTCTATGCAACAAGAGATGAGTCAGGAACCAGTGAGCTCAAGTCGAGCTCTAGCTCGGCGCGAATATATGTCTCGTTCTCCCTTGGCTGCGACCAACGCTTCGTAGCTGTTCTTTAGAACCAGAAGCGCCTCTTCTCGACGTCCAGTGGCCGCCAAATAAGCTCCCCAGATGCTCTCCACATGAGCAAGCGTCCAAGAACCATCTGGATTGCTCTTCTGTAAATCGCGTAAAGCAGGCGTCAGCAAAGCGCCTGCTTCTTCGGTTTGGCCCAGTTTGAGCAGCAAATCGGCAAGATTAGCCCGTGACACCGCTACTGAGCGGTGGCCTTCAACCAGCGATCGAAGACGAATGGAGAGGGCTTCACGAAGCTCTTTCTCAGCCTCGGCGAGGCGCTCCTCACCATGAAACACCAACCCAAGCGTGCCCCGAACAGACGCAACGCGCGTATGTTCGGGGCCGTGAGCTTTCAGATACAGCGAAAGTGCCTCGCTCAGGTTAGTCTCGGCCGCAACGAGATCCCCACGGGTATAGTGCAGCACCCCTAAGCTGTGGAGACTCGAAGCGATCTTCGCGCCACTGGCTTTGCTGCAGCGTCGATCTTTCAGCACTTCCTGTTGGAGCGCCAGCGCTTCATCCCATTCCCCTTGATGAGTCAAAAGCGCGGCGAGGTTGAGCCGGGTGGTCGACAGGGCACTTGGGTCTCCGAGTCGACGCCACATTTGGATGGCATCTCGAAAAAGCGGCTCGGCAGCTTCCGAGTTACCTCGGTCGAAATAGAGTCTAGCCAGGTTGTTGAGGTCGATGGCCAACTCTCGCCGATCCCCTGCGTCCGCTTCCCGACGCAGTCGCAACGCTTCTTCCTTCAACTCAGCCGCCACCCCATAGAGGCCCAAATTGTTGTAAACGGTTCCGAGAGTGCCTGCCAGGTCGGCGCGGATCTCGGGAGAGTCCTCAAACGAACCCTCCAACTTAGAACGTCCTCGATCGAGCACTTCACGTATGGAAACCTCTTCGCCTCGTGTGGCGTCGGGATCGGCGGCTTTAAACAGGTCCTGGAGAAATTTATTGACGTTTTCGGCCCGCTCCTGAGATCTGACCGCCCTGGCACGCTCAGTCTCTGCGGTCTCTGCAGATATCTCCGCGATACCGCGGGCAGTCTCGGCTCGGCGCCACAAGATGGTGGAAGCTGCGCTGAAAACGAGGACAATCACCACACCCGGAATGCCGAATCTCGTCGGTTTGAGGCGAAGCTTCGCTAGCTTGAATGTCTTCCTTTGGAGCAACGTGCCGGGATGTCTACCCTAAGAGCCGGCCGCGTTGTTAGAGTTGGGAGAGTGGAGCGAACCTAGCCATGCAAACGCCCTAGCCCGGGAGGAGTCCCCGTGCACCAACGGATCTACGTGCTTCCTTTCGCCTTGCTGTTGATCGCCTCGGCCCACACCCTTTCGGCGAAAGACGGCGACACCCGTCTCGACCGCTGGCGAGCCGCCATCGAAGAGATCGACATCAAGCAACGCAAGGGCACCGAGCGTAGCGCCAAACGGGCCGGCAAGGCGGCGGAGAAGCTTTGGGTCGAAGTGCGTCGGCGTGGCTGGCATGAGCCCGCCCTTAAGGAGTTCCTCGGCGAGCTCACCGCTCAAATCGCGATCGCACAGCTCAACCACGGTTTGGACCAAAACCGCGCGGTCTGGCTCTTCCACAGCGCTCTTCTGCTGGACCGTTCGGTCGCCGAGCGGGACTGGGGGGCCTATGGTCGCGCCGGGCGGATCTTGGCCGAGATCAAACCGCGCGTCCTGCGCACCTCACCGCCTGGCATGCGCGCTCTCGAGCCCCCCTTTCCTCTAGCCGGACGTTTCAAAAGACCGGCCGTGGGCAAAGCCAACAAGCCGGTCGAGGTGCCGATGAATCGCGGCGCCCGCTTCGAGAGACGTCTGGAGCACCCGACGATTGAAGTGATCGTGCGCCGCGACGGTAGCGTTTCCCATCCGGTGATCGCCATCGGCCATACCGCTAAGCCCACCGTGATTCTCGCGACCCTCGACATGATTTGGGCGATGGCACCCTATACTCCCGCGAGGTTGGACGGTGAGCCGGTCGATGTCGTGTATGAGATCTCCGTCGACGCCTTCAAATCCAATCGCTGGGACAGCATGGTCGAATACTACTGACCGTAAATCTGACGACTTAAAGTGCTTGAGGATCGACGAAGAAACGGTTGCTAGTTCTGCAGCGAAGCGATTTCGCCCAAGAAAAGGACATCACCTCAAATCGAAGGCGTGTCCTGTTCGGGCGAAGACCTTGATCGGCCGGGGTAAGCCGTAGTGTCGGAGTGCGGCCTCGAGCACCTGGCGACGCTCGCTTAGGAAGGCGAGGTCGAGCCGGTTGCGCGACGCGATGAGCTTGCGGTGCTGCTCGTCGTGGGTGTTGGCCCCGTGGTAGGTGTAGACGTAGAGGTGGCCTGCGCTCGCCAAGGTAGAGGCCCCATCCTGTTGGAACAACCGGGTCGCCAAGGTCGAGACCTCTCCGTGGGAGGGGTCGTCGGGATAGCGCAGGTCGGGATCGCGGAACATCATCAGGGTCGGGGGAATCCACTCCCGCGAATTTTCTTGGGCGATTGCATCTATCCAATAGAGTCGACGGCTGGGGCTCCAAAAGTGCAGGTGGTCCTTCAAGAAGCAAGCCCATGTGCCCGTCTCCAACAAGTTGGCGGCTTGTTGCTCCAAACGCTGGGGGTGGTGCCAATCGTCGTCATCCCACTGGCAGACCACCTCTCCGCGGGCGGCGTCGAGCGCGTGATTGCGCAAGGCACCCAAGGGGAGATTCGGCTCATCAATTTCCACCAGCCGCAGATCATCGCGATCGAGCGCTTGGAGATAGCGCTTAACCGCGCGACGAAAACGCGGAGGGCCGTCGGTCAAGATGACCAGCTCTCGTTGGACATAGGTCTGTCGGCAATAACAATCGATGGCCCGTTTGAGTCGGCGCAGGCGATCGTAGGTGACCGTCAAGCAGCTGATCCTCGGCAAGCTGTTCGTCTTCGGTGGGAATGCGATTCGTTTCCTGACCATGACCGGCGCGGGGGCCCCAAGGTTGCGGCTCAACAGGGCGCGGGTATCGGCAACGATGCGATCGGCGACGCGGGACCAGCTGAAGCTACGTGCGAAAGCCCGGACACGCTGCTCGAGCACCCGGCGTGTGGATTCGTTGGCCAGCAAAAAGGTGAGCTCTTCGGCGAGCCCCGACTTGTCGTCGGGCTCAAAGCGACGATAGGGAACGTTTTCCGCCATGGCGGAGTGATCTGCGGTCAAGAACACGGTTCCGCAGGCCTGGGCCTCGATGGCTGAGATACAGAAGATCTCGGAGCACCGCGTCGGATAGATCACCGCCTTGCTCTCGGCCAACAGCCGATAGAGTTCAGGCTTTGAATAGGCTCCCTCAGTGATCCGAAAGCCCTGCTCGCGCAATTCCGCGATGCGCGCGTTACACCGGCGCTCGACCGCAGCAACTTGAGCATTGGGCAGGCCGGCATAGGTGCAGACGATCAGCTCGAGCATGCGATCGTCGATCGACTCATAAATGTCCAGCGCGTCCCACAGCCCTCGCTCGGGACGACGGGTGAACATGATTCGATGTTTTTTGGCGGCGGTCTCTACCATCGAGTCGATCAGCTCGAGGTCCACACCGTTGTGGATGAGACCCACTTTGTTCGCCAGCCCGGGGATCGCTTGCACAAATTGTTGGCGGTGAAAGGCTGAGAGCGCGTATAGGCGGTCCACCAGCTGCAGGGTCTTTTTCAGCTTCGGTACCCGATCCGGAACGAGATTGTCGTGGGTCCACAAAAACTTGACCGACGCGGTGACCGGTTGGTTGAAAACGTTGAAATAGCGCGAGCACAAGAAGAGGTCAGCGGGCCGTTGCAGGATTTCGGCCCGCTCAACAAGGTCGTGATAGTCGACACCCGCATAACTTCCGGGCGCCGGGCAACGGCAGACGGCGGTGACCTGATGCCCCCTGCCGACGAGTTCCCGCGCGAGATAGATGAAGGCCGATTCCGCTCCGCCGAGGGCTTGGGTGGTGAGAGTCTCACCCGTAAAAGGAAGCCCTTCGGTATACATGACGATGCGAAGCCGGGTGCTTGGCCGCGGAGCTTGATCGCCGTCAGATGGGGACTTTGAAGCCATCCGTTCGGGTTAAAAACGGATCGGTGCCGCGAGCGCCTGCTCGAGGTCGTCGGGCGACTCGTTGTAAACGTATTGGACGGAGTCGACGAATTCGATACGCGTGCAGTCGGTGCTGCCCAGAAGGGCCGCTTCCCCCCACGCCCAAGTCACCGTCGACCTGAGCCCGGCCGAAGCCAGGGCGCTGGGCGTGCAGTGGCAGCCCGTGGGCGACGATCGTTGGTATGACTCCGGCGAAACCGCGTTGGTGGCCTTGC
>CBDUGP010000131.1:0-24603 GCA_965366625.1 uncultured bacterium | reverse complement strand
GAAAGAACCACGAGAGAAGGCTTGCTTGACTTTAAGGGCCCCCATAGGAGCTAGCAAGTCTGTCTATTCTGCTCGGGACCATCCTCCAAAATTTTTCTTGCGGGAAAAACCGCTGGATGTCGCGATCTAAGATAGTCCTGGAAACCTATCTAGATCTATTAAGTCAAATGATGTCAAATATTTGTGGAGATTGGCTATATCAAGCCGAGGCTTCCGTAACACTATGTGAGTAGATCATCCGATAGGTCTCGTTGAACCCCTTGGCCTGTTGGTGTGGCCCCGGGCGTGCCGAAGGGAGAACCGGCGCGCCCGGGTCATGGGTCCCGGCTGTGGTCCCTGGTGTGGACTCGGCTGTGGACCTGCTTCGGTCCGTTCCCGTTGAGTTCCAAATTTGTTCTGGGGCGGGCGTCGCCCCTTGTTGAGTGACGTGTTTGTGCACGTGATGGTGGATCTATGCCTTTGGAGGGCTCGGTGCTCTTTGGGCATGAAATTAAAGGATGTCGCTGTGATGAGATTTCCATTTGCGTTTAGAAGTCGCCTAGATCTCGGTGCCGCTGTCTGCGGTGCTGTGTGCGGTGCCTTGTGTGGTGTTGTGTTGGTGGGTAGCCCGCTCCTAGCCCAAGATGTTTCAAGCCCCGAACTCGGTGACTTTGACGCTCGTCAGGTGTTGAAGCGGTCGGTGGACGTGGGGCCGACTGCCGGCCAAAAGTTGGCTTTGAAAGCGTTTGAATCGTCGGTTCCCTCGCTGGCCGTTGATTTTGAAACGTCGACCGGAGTGGCCCGCAGCCTGCGGTCGCACACTGGGTATTTGACCCCGGCCAATCCGGATCTCGACCCGGAAGCGATCGCCATCGATCAGATCGTAAACTTTCGGCCCTTGCTCGGTTTGACCCCTGAGGATCTCTCGGGTCTCGAGCTGACCGACCGAGTCTATTCGTCGGTGTCCGGGGCGACTCACCTCCACTTCCGCCAGACCTTTGCGGGCATTCCGGTCTATCACGGTCAAATCCGGGTGAGTGTCAATCGAGAAGGGCGCGTGATTTCTGTTTCGAATGCGTTCTTCCCCAACCTTTCAGCGGTTGCCGAGCAACAACGCCCGTTGTTGGGACCGGTCGACGCGGTGGCCAAAGCGGCGGATCATTTGGGATTCGAAACCAGTGCTCGGGCGACGGTGCTCGTTGCGGCAAAAGATCATCGGCGCAGCGCTGAGCTTCGGCTTCGGGACGTTTCTGATCGCGAGATTCAGGCCAAGCTGGCCTGGTTGCCGGTTCGCCAAGGCGAGGCCCGTTTGGTGTGGGTTCTGGACATCAATCCTGCCAATGACGCAGAGCACTATGAAATGACGGTGGACGCGGGCACAGGAAAGGTTTGGACCCGCTTCAATCAGGTGAGAAATGCGCAATACCGGGTCTATCCGGTGACGGTGAAGGGCCCCCATCACACCACGCCATTGCCACCTTCGGACGGACGGTTGCTGTTGGTGGATCCTCAGGATTCGACCGCATCCCCCAATGGCTGGCACGACACGGGCTCCCAGAGCTTCACCACCTTGCGCGGCAACAACGCCACCACGGTCAACGGGCCCGGGGCGAATTGTGGGGTGTCTTTGAATTGTGACTTCACCATTGATTTGACCGGTACCCAACCGGCGTCTCCAGCTGCTTCCGCGACTCAAGCTTTCTATTTGGCCAACCGCTTTCACGACGCCCTATACCTTTATGGTTTCAATGAAGCGGCGGGAAATTACCAGCAGTCGAATTTCGGCAACGGCGGAGCCCAAGGGGATCCGGTGGACATTCGAGTGCAGATTTCACAAAACTGCAACGCGTCCTTTAGCGCTACCACCGACGGCACCTCGGGTATTCTGAGGCTCTACTATTGCAATGGCCGCGACGTGGGTTTGGATAACTCCGTCACTCTTCATGAGCTGGGACACGGCGTCAATCGGCGTCAAGTGGGTGGCCCTTCCACCAACTGCATCAGCAACGCCCAAACCCCCGACGAGGGATGGGGTGATTGGTTTGCCATGGCCATGACCGCGAGGTCTGGGGACGTGGGCACAGATTCCCAAGGTTTGGGCTCCTGGCTGGCCGGTGGAGGACCCGGGGGCAATCTTCGTTCGCAGTATTTCAGCACGGATCAGTCGGTCAATACTCGAACGTACGCGTCGATCGGCTCCCTTTCGTCACCCCATGAAACCGGTACGGTTTGGGCTCAGGCTTTGTGGGAGGTATTCTGGGCCCTGGTGGACGACCGGGGTTTTGACGAGGATATTTCGAATCTCACCGCCGCTGCGGGCAATCATCGGGCCATGCTCTATGTGGTCGAGGGTCAAAAGCTGACCCCTTGCAATCCGACCTTCATCGATGCGCGCGACGCCGTGATCCAAGCGGCCACCGATAATTACGGTGGCGAGGACGTGTGCACGGTGTGGAACGCGTTCGCGGGTTTCGGCCTGGGCACCGACGCCTCGACTCCCGGTTCGTCCAGCACCTCGGCGACCAACGGCTTTGCCGTGCCGGCAGCCTGTAACGGTGGTGGTGGAGGCGGTGGTGGAGGCGGTGGCGGAGGCGGAGGCGGAGGCGGCAATCCTCAAACTGCCGTTTACGACGCTGCCCTCGGTGCCCCTAAATGCGCCACGATCGGCAGCTCATGCGATTCTGGATCGTTGCTCAACGGTCGTGCCGGCTTGGGCCCGGAGCCCAACCAGCCGAATACCCTCGACGCCTGTGCCGACGGCGCCCAAGGCACCTTCCATTCCGACGAATCCAACGACGGCCTCAAGGTGTCGACCTTGGACGGCGCCGATTTGAAGGTGGGAGCTACCGTGCGGGTGGAAGCGACGGTCTACGGTTGGAGCAGCGGTGCGAACGACCACTTGGACCTCTATTACGCTGCCGACGCCGACAATCCGTCGTGGGTCTTGATCCAAACCCTCAACCTGAGCGCCGGCGGGGTCCAAACCTTGTCGGCCCAATACACCCTGCCGTCAGGCTCCCAACAAGCGGTACGAGCGGCCTTCCGCTACAACGGTAGCCCGGGCGCTTGCACGGCGGGCAACTACAACGACCGCGACGACCTGGTATTCGCCGTCGCACCCTGAATGTCTTAGGCCGGCCGGGTTGATTCCTCCTGGCCGGTCTTGTTCCGAATTGGCTAGCTGAACGCAAAAAAGCCCGGATCGGATCCGGGCGTTTTTTAGTTGTCGAAACGGATTGAAATCAGCTGGACGACCAGCGGGATAGGTTGCCGCTTTCGAAACCGTCGATGAAGATATCCGGTCCGAAGACCGGTGTCAGATCGACGCCGTTGACCACGCCGAGGGGCGCGTAGTCGGTGTATCCGGGGAAGACCTCGCCGAGGTTGGCATTGCCCATGCGGCGGATCAGGATTTCCGACAGGACCCGCCGATAGTCGGTGGTGACCTCGAGGTCGGCGCCGTCGAAGAGCTGCTCGTTGGAGAGCCCCGGCCAGGTGCCGTGCACTCCGCCGGTGGCGTTGCCCGAGAGCACCATCATCACGCTGCCGTGGCCGTGATCGGAGCCGCGATCGGCGTTTTCCCGCAACCGACGCCCGAACTCGCTCATCACCACCACCGTCAGGCGTTTGGCGGGGGCGTTGACGCCGCTGTCGTTGAGGTCCGTATAGAAAGCGGCCAACGCGCGCGAGAGTTCTTGGATGCGGGTGAAGAAATAGCCGCCGCCGTCGTCGCCTTGGCCGTTGTGGGTGTCCCAACCCCCGTAGTCGACCGTGGCCACCCGCAAGCCCACGTCGAGGCGGATCATGCGGGCGATGGTTTGTAGGTGGGAGCCGAGGCCGCCCGAAGGATAGATGGCGCCGTTGGAAGGGGTGTAACCGCCGTCGCTATTGAGTTCGATAATGTCGATGGCGTCGAGGGCCTCGGAGCCGGCGTTGTGCAACCAGGTCGAGCCGTTGCCGTAGAGCTGACGCATGGCCACCCGCCAAGCGTTGCGCCAATCGAAGGGGCCGACGTTGAGCGAGAAGCTGTCCGGGCTGGTCATGTTGACCGATTCGGTGCTGCCGCGCAGGGCGGTCGCTTGGAGATTGCCCACCGAAAGCGCGGGCATAACGATTTCCGGCGGCAGATTCGATGCCGACAACAGGTGGCGGGTCAACCAACCGTCACTGGTGGTCAAGGAGCCCGGGGTGCCCAGCTCCATGAAGCTCATGGAGTCGAAATGGCTGCGGTTGTCTTCGTGCATGCCGGTTCCCAGCACCACGGAAAGCTTGCCGTCCTGATAAAGATCGTAGAACGTGGCCGGAGGGGTTTCCCCGGAGGCCGGGATGTTGGTGGCGGCGTGAATGCCGTGAATCCCACTCAAAGGCAAGGCGGCGTTGGTGCTGCTGGTGGGGATGGCGATATTGGGCCGGGCGCTTTCATAGAAGCCCCGGTCGGCCCCGCCGATCGGCGGCACGAGGCTCAGGGCGTCCATGCCACCGCGCAAGAAGAGGCTGACTAGGATTTCGTCGTTATCGCCTTCGCCACCGAAGGCGAGGGTATTGAAATTGGCGCCTGCAAATGCGGCGACGGCCGCCGAGCAGCCGGTCATGAATCCGCGGCGAGAAGTGCTCATAATATGTCCTTCGCTGAGGCTGAGGCTGTAAAGGATTTCTGGGTGGGGGCGCGGCTCAGCGCCAGAGAAAATCCGGTGACATCATGATCAGACCGACCATGGATCTCAGACGGTCGAGGGTGTCCTCGTCGGCCAGATTGAGGTCGAAGTCCGGATTGATTCCCTGTCCCATGAATTCGACAATGCTCTGGCGATCGTCCGGCGACATGGACCGTTTGAGAATGCGGTCGATCCAAAAGTCCGCCAGGGCGTTGGGCGAGCGAATATGGGGCGGTGTTTGGCCGAGCACGTCGATGTAGTGAACGTCCGACGAATTGTCGAAGTCGATCAGCCATCCCACCAAACGCCAGGACATGACCATGGGCGTCATGCTGGTCCACGCATCCTTGACGTCGGGATAACCGTTGGGTGCGGGCCAGTGGAAGGGCTCATGGCCGGTGTCGTCGAACCGGCTCATGAAGCTGCTGGTATCGCTGTCCGGCTGGGGCGTGAAGTTGGCTGCGGTGGCGCGCAAGGCGCTGGCGGCGATGTGGAACGGTCGCTTGATTTTCTCGCCCCAGGTCGAGAGAAACTCGGGCGATTGGAAGATGGTTTGGTAGACCTGCCTCAGCTGGTCAGGGGCTTGCCATTGATCGGTGAAAACCGCGGCGACGGTGTCGATCAGCGATTGGGGCGGAGCGTCGGAAATGAATTTACGACACAACTTGCGGGCGATGTAGCGTCCGGTGCCCGGATGGGCCGCCAGGGTGTCGAGCACGTCCTCGCCGTCCTTTTCGTCGGTTTGGTCGGCGGGAATGAAAGTGCCCAGCACCGTTTTCTGGAAGCGGTCGTGCCAATCCGGCCGGTAGAAAAATAGGCCGGTATCGCCGTCGTCGCCGCTGCCGAAGCTGAAGCTCCAGCCGGTGAACGCGCGGGTGGCCTCGAAGACGTCCGCGTCCACGTAACCGATCGGCTTGCCGTCGCCATCGGTCGGCACCTGATTCTGTTGCATCACACCCAGGTAGTTCTCGGCCCCTAGGGCATGGAGCTCGAAGAGTTCACGGCAGAAGTTCTCGTTGGGCCCGGCGTTGGAGCTGGTGTAGTTATCGAGGTAGTAGAGCATGGCGGTGCTGCGGGCCACCGCTTCCAGCAAGTCACGGAATCGGCCGAGTTGGTTCTGCCGAATCACCAAATCCAAATGCAGCAGAGTGACCCGTACGAACGACGAGTCGTTGAGGTTGGTGTTGAAATGGTCGTGCCAAAACTCGGCTAAGACCTCCACCAGCTGTTTCTTGCTGTACATGGCGCGCAGGAATTTGGCGCGCATCAAATCGTCGTGGGGAATATTCGACGAGGACTCGCCGTCGGGGGCGTTGTCGTTGATGTACCAATCCCAGAGCGTGGCCAGGTAGGTGTCGGGATCGTTGCTCAGGCCGTAGGAAGGGAAATTCGCGGCCGCCAATCGGCTGTCGAGCTCGGAGTCGTCGATCGAGTCGGGGTCCAGCTGTTGGGCGATATAGGCGTTGAGTCGGTCGGTATCGTTGGCGCCCAAGGCGTTGAAGGCGCCGACATCCCCGGGTCGCGGCCCAAATCCCATGCGATTGAGGGCCACGACGGCGCCGCTCGGGACGCTGGGAAGGCCTTTGTTTTGGCCGGTGAAGGTCAAGCGATCGGGTTCGGGACGCCTCATCTTGGGCATTGGCCCGCGGTCTAAATCGAAACCGCTCGGCTGGCCTGCGGTGCTGCCGATCAACGGCGGTGCAGTGGCGCCGATGGCGCCCGCGGCGGCGGTGCCGAGCAGTCGCCGTCTGGAGAGGGAAGACTCCCTCTTGGGGGATGAGTTGGGGGACGAGGGGCTGGACATGGTACCTCCAACGGTCGAGACAAGAAACCTGGGAGTGGGATCCGGACAGCTAGCCCGGTGAAATGGCTCTGACAGATCAGGACAGAGCTCAGATAGGAGCCGAGCCGAATATCTGCATGATCGAAGAGCTACGCAGCTATTCTAACGATACTTGCAGATGTGTCAATAAGCAGATTTATGGCGGGTTGGTGCTACACATGCGGGTAACCGTCCCAGAGCGACGCAGTGGCGGGCTTGCCCCCGCCAGCTCCGATGACGCAGTGGCGGGGCTTGCCCCGGGCTTGCCCCCTCCCGCTCTTCCTAAGAAGCGGCTCAGCTTCGCCTCGCCCGGGCGGGGACAAGCCCCGCCCCTACATCCGGAGGTTTGCGGGCGTAGCCCGCTAAGTTCACTCGGCAGCGGTTGGGGAGCTTGCAGTGCCGGACGACGCCCCAACTGGGGTGTCGACGGGCGGCAAGTCCGTGAGCGCGCGACAGGGCAACGTGCGGGTCGCCGGCCCTTGCTCAAAATCGTCGCGGATGAAAACGGCGCCGTCGCGGACCAGGCCTGGCGTGTCGAGGCCGTCGCCGTTCCAATCGCCGAAAATCAGCGAATCGTCGGAGCCCTTGTAGTCGAGCTTGATATCTCCGATGCCCGGCGATAGCTCGTTTCGAAGGAAGACGACACCGTCTCGCTCGACACCTGCGGAGTCTTTGCCGTCACCGTCCCAATCGCCGGTCAAGGGAAGATCTGTGGTGTCGCCGTAAATAAAAATGTGGTCGGCCTTGTCTTTGTCAAAAGAGTCGACGAGGTACCAATCCCCTTTGCGCACAATACCCGGCGTGTCGATGCCGTCGCCGTTCCAATCGCCGGCAATCGGCGAATCGGCGGCCACACCGAATGGAAAGATCTTCGTTGAATCGGCATCGTTCCTATCCAGTAGCAGGTGCCAGCCACCCTGGCGTACCACTCCGGGCGAATCCAACCCACTACCGTTCCAATCGCCGGCGATCGGCTGGTCCGTGGCCAAGCCGAACGCCAGCTCGCGATCTTCGGCCGGCTCCAAACCCGGAAAAAACCAAGTCAAGGGTTGAGCTTGCCGAGCCACCACCGCGGCGATTTCATCGGTGCCGTCACCGTCCCAATCGCCGGCCATGCAGATCAGCCCGATCTCGGTCACCGGGGACTCCGTGCCGGGCATCTCCGACTCCGTGCCGGGCATCTCCGACTCCGTGCCGGGCACCTCCGCGGCAGGGGCACTTCCGGCCTCTGAAGTCGGCGGGCTCTCGCCGCTCACCGCCTCGCCGGCCGGTTGCTTGGGGGCACAGGCCACCCAGGTGGAAAACGCGAGTAGGGTCCAACAGCAAAAGAGGAGGCGGCGATCACGGATAAGGGCCATAGGGAAAAGTCTCCGGAACAGGGATGGATGGGATCGATGGGAGATTATCACCGAGTCACGGTTGGTGGTGAGGAGGGTATGCGGAGCAGGCGAGCTGCCTGCGCTTTCACCTGCTTGCCAGAGACGGCAGTTGTTTGGGGGCTAGCGGCTGGGCTGTGCGGGCCTCCTGGTGGGTTGGATGCCCGTTTTGGATCCTTCTAGATTCGTTGGCGCTCGCTAAACTAAGGGGGACGGACCGGCTAGGGCGGCGGAGCTTGAATCTCAGGAGAATCGTGGTGATCGAATTCGTAACGTTGCTATTGGGTTTGGTGATCGGACCTCATGCGGTCGAGGTGGCGGTGGGTCCGGAAGCCCATGCCGTACGTTGGGTGCTCGACGGTGAGACCGTGGCGGCTCGATCGGAGCCGCCCTGGCGGGTGACGATCAACTTCGGGGCCGAGCTTCGACCCCGGCGTCTGACCGCCCTGGCCTACGACGGGGACGGTGTTCTACTGGGTCAGACCGAGCAATTGATCAACTACATTCGATCAAATCACGAGGTGGCGGTGGTGCTCGAACTGGGGGCTGCCGACGACGGCTCCAAAAAAAAGGTGCCGAGGCGGGGACGCGTGATCGCTAAAGGGGTTTTGGGCCATCAACCAAAAGCCTATTTGCTGCGCTTCGACGGCCAGGAGCTGACCGTGGATTCCGGTCGTTTCGAGTTGCCGCCCTACGACACCGAGCGACCCCACGCCATTGAAGCGGAAGTCACGTTCAGCGACGAGGTGGTGGCTAGGGCGGAGACCACATTCGGTGGAGGCATGGGCGAAGAGGTGACGTCGGCGCTGTCGGCGGTGGCGGTCACCAGCCGCAAAGGAAAACCCTGGACCTCTGAGCAAGTGAAGGGTTGGGTTCGGCGGGACGGCAAGCCGTTGCCCGTTTTTCAGACCCGTGCCGACGAAGGCCAGGTCGTGGTGGTGCGCGACGAATCGCTGAGCATGGCAGTTCTGCGTAATTTGCCCCTGCCGGCCGGTGCACAACGTCGGAGCCAGGGCCATCGCGAATATCATCTCAGCGCCGTATCACCGGTGCCGATCGGAGAGCCGGCCAACACCTTTCGGGAGTCGGCCGTGGGAACTGTGAAGTCCAACATGGGGTTGCTCGTATCGCTGGTGCTGCCGGCCGAGAGCTACGGTTTCCAGCCGGTGGTGGGAGGCCGCCCGGATATTTGGGGAGCGTTGGCCATTGCCGGCAGGGCGGCGGCTTCGAGCAATATGCCGCGGGTTGTGATCCTACTGCTGGGGGAAGAAACCCCCGAGACCAGCCTGCCGCCGGAGATCATCCTTCAATACCTGGAATCCATTCAGGTCCCGGTGCTGATCTGGGCTGCCAATCGAAAACCCCTCAAGGATTTGAACCTACACAAACACCCGAATGTATTCTTCGGCCCCACCGGGCTCGGTTCGGTGGTGGATCGCGCTTCGATTTGGTTGGACTCCCAAACCATCATTTGGATCGAAGGAGAACACCTGCCGACCGAGGTCGAGCTGGTGGCGGATCACAAAAAGGCAGCCTTCGCGGGTCAGCGCAAAGACTGAGTCACAATCCTGGTCGGCGTAGACGCCGTTTTTCCCCGGTGCCAGCCAGTTAATGGAAAGGGAGTCTCGTAGACCCAAATTCGAGAAAGGGATCTCCGAGAGTCGTTGGGATCCGCTTCCAGAAGCTTCCAGAAAACGCACCTCTTCCTACTCGGACGATTCGTCCGACAGCATCCTGGATGTCAAAGGTTCTCAGGGCCGAGTCGGAGCTTTTCCAGCAAAGCCTACCGACTCCAAGGCCTCGTCACGGCCGGCCCCGGCTCGTGGATTGCACGGTTTCCAGGCTGAAAGACACGAACGGTAAACCGGGCGGAAAGGTGCCCTCGGGAAACACCACGTTGCGCATCCCAGATCGCAGTTTTTCGGACGCCTCGCGAAAGCACCGAATCACCTCGCTCCAAGTGTCGATCATCGCTTGCAAGATCTTTGGGTCACGGGCATGGAATCGGCGTTGTGGGGACTTCTCCACGTGATCTGCACGACCTGTCGGATTTACGGCCAAGATCTTCTCGACGCCGAGGCTGGTTTTCCCTTCGACCTCGCGTTCTGCAGCTGCCATCCGGTCGATTTTTCCGACTAAGTCCGCGACAGCCCGCCGCCATTGCGCTTCCGGGAGGTGCTGCCAACAAGGCGGGGGCGAGATCACAACCCGTTCCTCGGACGTAAACGCTGCCACATCCACCGCCTTGCCTTTTCGATGGCGAGCGTTGCAATACGCGGTGCGATCGATCCACTGTCCGACCATGTCCTTGCCCTCGATGGTCGCCATCGCACTGTGGACTCCCGGCCATTCTTTGACAGTATCGGTCAAAAATTCCTTGGGACCATGGCCGAGAATGTACCGAAGCAAGCCCACTTGGTCGGCCTCGTCGTCGGAAACAGGCGCCAAGTGGTATCGGCCTTTAAAAAAGCTCCCTTCCCACTCCCGAAGGTGCTTGCCGATTTCTTTGGCGATGTTTGTCTTGAGAAAACACATGAAAGCAGCCAAGTGGGCACCGTCTCTCGGCCGTAGGGCGTAGTGGACGTGGGTGGACATCACGGCCACGGCACAGATGGTCATGTCGTATTTTCTTTGGGCCCGTCCGAGAATTCCGAGAAAGAGCCGGTTGAGTTCCCTCGACGGGCTCAGGAAATGTCGGTTCTGGAAAGTAACGTCCGTTACGTGCTGCAGGCTGTTGGGCGGGATGTACCGGGGTTCGCGTCCCATTTCTTTACCTCCAAGAAGTTAAAAACTGCCGCTAGATAGACCTAGGGGCTTTCAATTAATTCAAGGACGCAAAAAGGAGAGCCGATTCTGCACGAGCGCGATTTTTCTTCGATGTTTGTGGTGCCGATGTTTGTGGTGCCGGGCATCTCTTTGTGCCGGGCATCTCCTTCGACGGTGGTGCCGGGCATCTCTTTCGACGGTAGTGCCGGGCATCTCTTTGTGGAGTTCCCTCGACGGGCTCAGGAAATGTCGGTTCTGGAAAGTAACGTCCGTTACGTGCTGCAGGCTGTTGGGCGGGATGTACCGGGGTTCGCGTCCCATTTCTTTACCTCCAAGAAGTTAAAAACTGCCGCTAGATAGACCTAGGGGCTTTCAATTAATTCAAGGACGCAAAAAGGAGAGCCGATTCTGCACGAGCGCGATTTTTCTTCGATGTTTGTGGTGCCGATGTTTGTGGTGCCGGGCATCTCTTTGTGCCGGGCATCTCTTTCGACGGTGGTGCCGGGCATCTCTTTCGACGGTGGTGCCGGGCATCTCTTTGTGCCGGACTCAGAACGGCTCGCGGCAATTCAGCGACGACATCTAAGATTATTGCGGCAAGGGGTTATTGCGCCTCGTAGAGGAATGAGGCACAGGCAAAGGCCTCGATGTCGACGATCGTTTCCGCCACGACGCCCGGGTTGTGGGAGTAGGAAACTTGGGTAGCGCCTTCAAGATCTTTGACCCTCAGCTCGAAACCCACATCCGTGGTGCCGGCGGCGAAGACCCAGAAGTGGCCGTTTACTGCGCAGCCGTCGAGCACTTTCACTTGCAGCTCCCAATTCGCCGCATTAAAAAACGTCAGCAGGCCGGATTCGGCAGTGCGCGCGGTGGCGACCCGGGCGTTGCCGGTGGCTCCGGCCGGAGTCGTCCAATCGGCGCTGACGGCAAATCGACCCTGGCGCAGACACAAGGTCGTGGCCGATGGCTCGCAGCCGCCGGGTGTGCCGTAGGTCTGCCCGGCGAGGAAAGCGAATCCGTCGCCGAGGGTGGTGGCCGGCCATTCACTGTGGCCGAGGCCGAAGCCGATCTCGGATTCCACCGTCACGCCGAGACGTTCCAATTGGTCGACCATGGCCGGGCGAGCCGCCTGATAGTTGGGGTCTTGGGTGCCGTAATAAAAACGCACGGGTGGGGTGTAGTCCGGGTCGGCGAGTTCCATGACGATACGAAAAGGTGAGCCCAGGGCGAAGACCCCACTGACCTTCGAAGCGCGGGCCAAGGCGTAGACCACGGCATAAGCGCCGCCGGCGGAATGGCCCGCCACGGCGATGCGTCGTTCGTCGACTTCCACCTCTTGCCGCAGCCGTTCAAGGGCCGCGTCGACGGTCAGCTCGTCGGCCCCGATACCGAAGGAAATCAGATCGATCGCCCGAGGTAGGAGCAGCACCACACCTGCTTGGTCGGCGGCGGGCTGTAGTTGGGGCTGCCAAAGCTCGGGCTCCGTGCCAGAGCCGGGAAAGAAGATCACCACCGGCAAGGGACCGTCGCCGATCTGAGCAGGCAGGTAGCGCAGGACGCGGGTCCCGGTTTCATCGATCTGCCAGGTCTGCCATTGGGCGGTGGCGGGCGAGACCCAAATGATCATCAGCAGCCACAAGAGAGCCGGAACAAGACCTAGGTAACGCCCCCGGTTGCACGCTCGAGAGGGCGGCCGGAAGGATTGGACGACAGGATGTTCCAGTAGATGGTGGTTTGGGCTCGGCATGGGACCTCGGATGTCTTCGCTCCATCGTAGCACCCGGTCTCGCAAGAAGACTGTTCTTGCTTGGAGACCTGATCTTGCGTGGTGACCTGGGGAAAGCCGTGTTTAAAAACAAGGGGGCAAATCTCACCCGTGACGACTCCCGCCTGAATTGAGGACACGAATCTCGACGGATGCCAAATGATGGCATGCAGACCCCTCTGCAAGCCTCATCGGCCTCCGTCTCCACCCCGAGGGCCGCGCCGTCTACGGAAGCGGTCCCTTTTGACACCCCCATTACTCTCTCTGGAGATGCTGTCAGATGTGTATTTTGAATCCCACCGACCCTTTGGCCGTGACCCCAGGCCTCGGCGATTCCGCCTCGCCGAGCCCGGCAGGCCGGCTGCACGGCGGCAAGCTCCGCCGTGCGCTCCAAGCCCTTGGGACGACCCTCGCGATTTCGACCGTCGCGTTATCGTCTTCGGGGCAGGTGCACCTGTCTCCCCAGCAAGGACCCGTCCACAAGGCTCAAGCGGAAGCCGGTTTGGCCACTGCTGAGACTCCCACGGACCTTCCCGACGTGATCGATGCGCCGTATTTGCGTCGGGTCGCCATGGACGGCCAACGTCCGATCTATGCGTCGACTCCGGCGCCCACCGGCTTGCCGGCCCTGGACGCCGACGGCCGATCCATCGACTTGGTTTTGCAAGAGATCCGTGAGCATTTCGGTCTGATGGCCGACCAGGAGATTGCGGTCTATTTGGACGGTAGCCCCGATCAATCCGGCTCCGATCCGCGCCGTCACGACCACACGGCGTTCGGCAAGTCCAGCAGCGCCGCCTTTGTGATGGAGGATTTGCAACGCCAGCTGCCGGAAGCGAAATTTCACCTTCTGGATCTCGAATCCGTGACCGAGGCCCTCGGAGGGCAGATGGACAATCCCCGTTTGGCCTTGTGGGCAGCCTCGGTGGCCGATCGTGCCCAGCTGCGAGAAATTCGATCGGCCGCCGAGGTCTTGCGCGGCCGTCACGGCACGGCCGGACCGTGGGTGCGGGCCGTGGACGAAAAGCTCGCCGACGGACGGATTCTGTTGGTGGTGCCGGCCGGTGATGTCAATGCCCAGGGCATTGACGGCTTGGCCTTGAGCCGCAACGCCCTGGTGGTGACCGCCGAAGGTGCTGCGTTCGGCCCTGCCGCAGACGGTCGCCTGCGTCCCGATCTTTCGGTCGGCCTACCGGCTTTTGACAGCGAGGCGTTGGGTAGTCTGTCCACCGGCCTGACCGCGGCCCAGAGCACCACGGCGGCGGTGAGCCATCTGATGGCGCTGGAGCAGGCGCTCGGCCTGTCGCGACTGGACGCTGCCACTCTTCGTGCCCTCTTGGTGCATTCCTCCGCGGAAGTGGGCGCGCCGGGACCCGATGTCCACGGCTGGGGACGGCTAAACATGGCCGGGGCGGTGGAGACCCTGGAATCGGCGATCCATGGAGAGGCTTTGATCGGCGAATGGATCTTGCAGCCTGGCCAGCGGCTCCGAGTGCGATTCGCCACCGACGGCACGCCCCTGCGCGCGACCCTGGCTTGGAATGATGCCTGGCACCGTGACGGATCCCTGCGCAATCAGCTGGATCTCTCCGCCGTGCGCGGCCAAGAAACCCTATTTCCGTGGGTGCTCGATCCGGCCGCGCCGGATCTTCCCGCCCGTCGGGCCGCAGATCTGAGCGGCAATTTGGAGCAGTTAGACGTGCCCGGCACCGAAATTTTCGAAGTGCCTGGCACCGAAATCGACGTGCCCGGCACCGAAATTTTCGAAGTGCCTGGCACCGAAATTTTCGAGGTCGAGCAGGACGCCGAAGAGACGATCGTTTTCATCACCCACTCCGGCGGGCAAGGTGCCCAGCGGTTCTCGCTCATCGTCAGTGGTGGTGTGCTGCTCGACGATCCGTCGGAACTCGAGCCCGAGATCGTCCGTTCCGAAGACGACTCGGCCGAGGACGAAGAATTCGCCGACGACGAAGAGGACCGCGTCCTGTCCACCAAAGCCGACGCGCCCGACGTGTTCTTTCAACCGTCAGTGGAATCCGGCCAGGTGGCGCTCTTCACCGGTGCATCTTCCTACAGCTTTCCGATCGACGTGCCCTCCGGTGCAGGCGGAATGTCCCTGCCCTTGACCCTCTCTTATAACAGCGACCTGGTGTCGGCCAAGAATACGGACGGCAATAGCGACGGCGGCTGGGTGGGCCTCGGTTGGACTCTCGACGCCGGTCGGGTAGAGCTGACCGGCGGGGTGTCCGGCGACCATCGGGTGACCATGGGTGGCGAGTCCGCAACCCTCAAATATCGCGAGGCATCGAGCCAAAGCTGTTCCAATCAAGACGGTTGGACTTGCGACGGTCAATCGTTGCAGAAATTCAATACGGAGCAGGCTCGATTCTGGAAAATCGAAAAAACCAGCCGTACCTGGAAACGTAACGTTTGCACCTGCAACTCGGGAGGTTGCGGCGGACCGCCCTATCCGAACGTGTTGGGTTGGATCCGTGACGACTCCAAGATTCAAATCTGGAATCGTAGCGGCGTGCGTTACGACTTCGGCGTCGATTCCTTCAACGCCTTGCCGTGGAACGGCTGGTCCGACCCATGGGGTAATCCCGGCTCCAGCAGCCGCGCCTTCCATTTGAAATACAAAGAAGGGCAAGGTCCCGATCATAAAGAAGCTTGGTACCGCGGCTGGGGTCTCGAAAAAGTCGAGGATCCCAGGGGCAATACCATCAAGATCGATTACAAGAGTTATAGCGCCGACAAATGGAATCACAATTGTTGGGGATTGCCGGAATACGGTTGGAAAGAAACCTATCCCCACAAGATTAAATACAGCACCAATCCGTCGGCCGGTGACAACCATGCCGAGTGGGAAGTGGAATTCGTCCAGTCGGGTAAGAGTTTCGACACCCTGGAGGATTACGCCATCGCCCAAAGCGGCATCAAGCTCGACGGCATTAAGGTTTGGTTCCATCCGACCAGCGGCAGCTCCGTGCTGATGCGCGAGTATCGATTCGAATACAACGTCGACACCAGCAGCGACAAAAAATCCTATCGCTTGCGTCGCATCCGCCAATACGGCAAAGGCGGCGTCGCCGGTGGGCAGCAGTTGCCGACCGTTGAAATGAGCTACGCCACCCGCACGGTGAAGAAGAACGGTGCCACCCGCGCCCGTTATTTTCTCACCTCGGTGCAACACCATGGCGGCACCGTGACCTGGGCCTACGAGGATCACAACAACACGGAATACCGCAAGCAGCGAGTCCAGTCCAAGGTGGTGGATCCGGGCGAAGGCCTGAGTCAAACCGTGAGCTACGCTTACCTCGGTGAGAAAGTAAAAACCGACGACGACGGTACCAAGAGACTGATCGGTTTCGAGCAAGTCAACGAGAATTTCGGCAACCGTCGGGAAGCGACCAAATTCCACGTGGTCAACGAGGACGACGAGCATCCGTTGAACGGCAAACGCCAATGGCATTTGATCGAGCATCTGAACGGTACGGATCGGACCAAAACCGAGTGGGTTTGGGGATTGGAGGAACGGTTCCGCCCCGGCTCGAGTACCAATGCCGGTTGGTTCCACCGACTGGACGCGGTCAAGGATTGGATGTGGGACGAGGGAGGTTACCAGCACAGTAAGAAGGTGACCTATTCCTACAATCCCGCAGACCAAGGGAACGCCCAATACGGCAACGTGATCGCCACCCGAGAATACGACTCGGTCTCGGCCGCCACGCCCTACCGATCGACCTGGTCCCCCCATGCGGTCAACACCAGTGCTTGGATCGTCAATAAGAAACGCATGGACGCAGTTTTCAGTGGCGACCTATTTAACGGTAATTACATCAAGAAGGTCATCAACATCTGGGAACCGGGCTCCACGCCCCTTTACTACTCAGTCGATGAATCGGGCCTGCGATACGGTGTGCGCGAATTTCGGTGGAATGGTGGTTCGGAGCAAGTGGTGGATACGCGGTTCTTCTACGATGCCTACGGCAACCGTACCCAAACCCGAACGTTCAACTCCTACGGAACGGCCACGGCCTATGCGTCGGCCAATGCCCGCAATACCAACGTGGTCTACGATTCGAACTACCACAGCTTCCCGATCCGCACGACCAATGCCTTGGGCCACCGAACGGATACCCACTACTACAACATCAATGGGGTCTCTTCGACCCAAGGCGGAGGTCTACCGGGTCAAGTGCAAGCAGTGCGGGACTATTCCAACTACGATTGGCGGGCGGCTCACCATTACGATGCGTTCGGCCGACTTCTTTTCACCTGGAACGGGACCACGTCGACTTGGTGGGATGCGTCCAAGGCGAATCTTAAGGTCGTGTACGACGATACCAAGCGCATGCGCAAGGACAGCGTCAGAGACGATACCGGCTCCGGATCCCACTTCCTACACAGCTGGACGTTCTACGACGGTCTCGGCCGCACGATCCAAACCCAACGCAAATGGACGTCGAGCACCAAGCAGGTCGTCAATATTCGCTACGATGCCTACGGCAGAGTAGCGAGCACCACGGCTCCGCGGGTCGTTACCTGGAGTGACAACCTTTTCAACGGCGCCGAATATAATAATGCGAGCCTGCCGGCTTCCCACAAGCTCTACGATGCCCTCGGCAGGATCCAAAAGGATATCCATCCCGACGGCACCGAGCAGCACTCCATTTATTGGGGGCCTTGGGGCGACGTGGCGGTGATCGACGAAACCGATAAACGCAAAGTGCACCATAAGGTCAACACCCGAGGCAACAACTATCAAACCTATGAACGCAACGAAACCAATGGCGTGATGTATTACACCGATCGAACCTTCGATGCCCTCGGGCGCCTGAAGTCGATCGAGGATCACGCGGGTCATGTGATTTCGTTCACCTATGACGAACTCGGGCGTAAGCTGCAGGAGGTGGATCCGGACCGCGGAACCACCACCTATGAATACGATTCCCGGGGCAATCTGCTGGAAACCCAAAATCAGCAGGGGGGACGTACCTGTTATTGGTACGACGCCTTGGATCGGGCGATCGCCAAACAGCTACGCTCGTCGGAATGTCCGTCGAGCATCCCGTCTGCGGCCATGTCGTATACCTACGACGGTGGAACGAACGGCAAAGGGCGTTTGTGGAAGGCGGAAAATAACGACGCCACCCGCACTTACGCCTACGATGCCCGCGGACGTTTGATCTCGGAGTCGGTCGACATCACCGGCGCGCCCCAGGTCTACTCCACCTCGTGGTCCTACGACGAAATGAATCGTCCCGTGGCGATGACCTATCCGGACGGCCGGGTCGCCACCTCGGGATTCGACGCCTACCACGGCTCGCCGACCACCCTGTCGGTCTCCGGTAGCTCCTACGTCACCAGCGCGTTGTACAACAGCCTGGGGCAGCGCACCCAGGTCAATTGGGGCAATGGGCTGAAGACGCGATTTACTTATTACGACCAAAGCGAAAATTACCGGTTGTATCGCCTGCGGGTCGGAACGGATAGCTCCTGGGGGCGCGACGAGTACTTTGAGTACACCTGGGACGACGCCGGCAATGTGACCAAGATCCGCGACTATCGCGGTTTGACGTCGACCAGTAACAGTACGTATCAGGATCAGCGATTCCAATATGATTTCTTGGATCGTTTGACCCGGGCCTACACCCAAAATGATCCGGACGGTAGCTACAATATTTACTACTACTACGACGCGATCGGAAATATGACCAGTGTCAACGACGGCGGCGTCACTACCACTTACGGTTACGGCTCGCGTCCCCACGCCAAGACCAAGGTCAACGGTGTGACCAAAATGTGGTACGACCTCGCCGGGCGCATGACCACCCGTCGGGTAGGTTCCACGGACTACACCTACAACTGGAATCAGGAGGGTTGGCTGACCAGCACCAGCGGCAACGGTTCGACGCTTTCCTTCCTGCGCGACATCGACGGCGGCTTGGTGAAAAAAGTCGACGGTGATGCCACGACCTACTACATCGGCGACTATTTCGAGGTCACCGTGACCCCGTCCGGCGGTGGCGGTGGCGGTGGCGGCGGTGGCGGTGGAAGCGATCCTTGCTGCCCCGGCGGCACGACCTTCCTCACCAAGGCCGCCGGACCCATTTGTCCCGACGTTCTATGTCCGTTCTTCGACTACGATCCCGGCGACGAGCCGCTCTATTCGGCAGCGGACTTCGGCTTAGAACTCGAAGGCTCGTCGCCCTCGGGCTCTGCCAAGAGCGGGAACGACATCCAAACCCGCAGCTACTACTCCTTCGCCGGCGATCGGGCGATCATGTACACCGTGCTGCCTTCGGGTTCGACCCAAGTTCGTTATCTGCACAACGATCACCTGGGAACGGCCACCTTGATCACCAACGGCTCGGGCACCATCATGGAACGGCGACGCGTTCGGCCGTTCGGTGCCGATCGCTGGAGCTCCGGTAGCGACCAACACGACCGCAGCTTTGCCGGGGAGATTTCCCACGACGGCATGGCGGGCGTTCACGAGATGGGTATTCGTTTCTACGACCCCCATTATCGCCAGTGGTTGTCGCCGGATCCGACCTTGCCGGACATCAGCAACCCCCAGAAGCTCAACCGCTACGCCTACGTCACCAACAATCCGATCCGATTCGTCGACCCAACCGGTTTCGACGGCGAGGACTGCGAGCCGCCTCCACCGACTCTGTGGGAGCTGTTGGTTAATAGCGTTGACCTCGTCGAGACTTGGGGAAATGGTCTAGCACCCAATGTTCAACACTTCCTGAGCATCGGTTATTGGAATCCACGGGGTACCAAGTCGTTCCTCGAGGTAACTGGCGACGCTTCGCCGATCAATCCATGGGTTGGGCCAGTGGTGGACGTCATCAACTATGGTGGTGCAGCCCATTCGACGGGATCGGCCTTTGTTAATGGCGATATCAATGAAGCCCAGTACGTGTTGATGAATCTTGAAACGGCCGGTGAGATGTTCTTTGACTTCGGCACCGATCGTTTGGCGGAAGCGCTCTACGTGCCGACGGGTGGTTGGTCGACTTCCATCACCGTGGCGAAAGAAGGAGGAGGCTTGTTGGCCACCGCCAACGAGAACGCGGGCTGGGGTCTCAACGTTGGGGACCCAACCGTCGCCTTTGGACAAGCCAGTGCCATGATTGTGGGTTATATGTTCGTCCCTGAAATCCGGGGCGCCATCAACGACACCATGGGTTGGTTCCAAGGGCCGACGGCGGCACCGCCGCCGCCCGGCCCGGCTCCGGTGGCGGCACCCACCCCACCGGCGGCGCCGACTCCGACACCCACGGGCACTCCGTCCCCGAATGGTTGATTATCGAGTCGGTCATTCCCACTGAATGAAATGTCGAAGCCGGTCGTCATTCACGACCGGCCTCGTTTTTGTCGCGAGTTTCCTACTGAACCACCAGACGAAGAATCCGGTCTCATGCAGCACGCTATCGAGCTAGCCGACCGCCACTACGGCAAGGAGTCGACTAAACTCGCCGACAGACTCGCCAAATGTGCGTTTCTTTTTTCTCGTGTAGAAACCTCGCCTGGGGATAGAGTCCTCATGTCATGCCGACGCCAAGGTTGGCAGGTGGGAATGACATGGCGGACCGTTGAGAATGCTAGAGCGCTGAGTGGAATTGAATTTTTTGATCGGGTTGCGAAGGATCCGACGGCGCGGTGCGACATGAGGGCCGATGAGGGACGATTCACCTACCGACGAAAGCTTGTGGGAGCGGCATCTGTTGCGGTCTATGGCACGGGGCGACCGCTCTTCCTTCGACCACTTTGTGGCCCACTACAGCCCGTCGTTGGTGAGATATGCCCATAGCCATCTAGCGGGACACGCCGAGGCGGTGCCCGACATCGTGCAAGCTACTCTGGCGGTGGCGGTGGAGCGCCTCGACTCCTTTCGCGGTGATGGCCCCCTTGGAGCCTGGTTGCTCGGTATTTGCCGTTTCCAGATCGCCACCTATTGGCGCCGTTGGAAGGTGCGTCAACAATGTATTGCGGATCCGTCGGTGGGGTTGGACGATTTGGAGTCGAACGACGACTCGCCTTGGCAAACCCTGGAGGCCGGCCATCGCCGGGCCACGGTCCACAGCACCCTGGATTTGCTGCCGCCGCCCTACGGCGCTGTTTTGGAGTGGAAGTACCTGCAGGAGCTGAGCGTGAGAGAAATCGCCGATCGACTGGGGGTTAGCCCCAAGGCTGCGGAGTCGACTCTGACCCGCGCACGCTCGGCGTTCCGAAAGTTTTTCTCAGCGGCCATGGATGGGAGGGTTGCCACCGGTGCCTGATTTCGAACCCGAGCCCATGAGCGACAATGAAATTGCCGAAATCCTGCGCGAGGCGGGACCCCGGCCTCCTTTGCCGAGCCTCGACCAGCCGCCGCTGGATCCCGAATCTTTGGGTGCGCCGGCCCTGGCGGTTTGGCAACGGCAGACGGCCCTACGCCGGGCTCGCAGGCGTCGCTACCTGGCGGCTGCGGCCAGTGTCGTCCTAGCTCTGGCAGCCCTTCTGCTGTGGCGTCTGTGGGCCGGGGCGCCGATCGGCATGGTGATCGCCCATTCCGGGGCCGCCGGCACGCTGGAGGCCGAAGCCTTGACGGTGGGCGCGACCTTCGGGAGTGGCGAGGTCCTGAGCACTTCCTCCGCAGAATGGTTGACGGTGGAGCTGACGAACGGTCACCGTCTGCGCCTCGATGCCGGCACGGAATTGACGTTGATGTCTGCGAAACTCGTGCGGCTCGTGCACGGTGGCGTTTATGTTGAAGCCACAACCGCACCCCTGCTCGTGCAAGCCGGCGACACCCTCAGCGAGCATCTCGGCACCCGATATTCCGTGCGGCACGATCCGCCCGCCCAGGTGTCGGTGCGCGTCCGCCACGGACGGGTCCGGGTCCGCCGGGGCGACGAGTCCGTGCAGCTCGGTCGGGCCCAAGCAGTGACGATCGGGCCGAGCGGGCTCGAGGTGGAATCCTCGCCTGTCCACGGACCGACCTGGGATTGGACCCGCCACGCCGCGCCACCCTTCCAAAGCGATGGGGCGCTACTCACCGATTTCCTGCAATGGATCGAAGCGGAGTCCGGCTGGCGAGTGGAGGCAGATCCGTCGCTGCTGTTGGACCCCGTCGGGGATCCTGTTCAGGTGCACGGCATCGTGGAAGATCTGCCGCTGGAGCAGGCCCTGTCGGTCATGCTCGAAAGCTCCGGTTTGCAATATCGGCTCGATCACGACGTGGTGCGCATCACGGGTGGCGACGACTAAAACGCGATTTCGAGACTCCAGACCCAGCGATCCGTCGACCCAGCGATCCGTCGACTCAGCGATCCGTCAAGCCGTCGACCGGTCGACCTGCGGATTTCCGCTTGGACCCATCTCCAAGTGTCCGGTAAATGGTGACTCGTTTGTCGGACTGGTCTATTTGAACTGGTCCGGTTTGCTGCACCAGGCGATCTTGATCTATCGCGACCGGTGTTTCCGCGTAGCTCGATAAGCCTGGAGACAGGGAAAAGGGGGTGACGCCCGCGTGCATCCATCTATCCAATCGATTCAAGCCGCCGGGGCTACGGCATCCGGGACTGGGCGCGAATCTGCCATTTCCGTCACTGCGGGTAAACCCGCAGTGCAGGCAGGGTTCTGTCTGTGCATATGCACCGGGTCCGACGAGATTCCGGCGACGCGCCAAGCGGGTCTATGCCTCACGGGTATGTGCACGGGTTCGGACGGGGCTCCGGTGCGTGAGACCGATCTGAAGTCGGTCTTAGGAGGCATGAGCCCATGCCCCGTGTTGCTTTCCTCGACTTGGGTTAGATCGGAGCTGCGGTGGCTTCTGCCTGTGCAAGTCTGGCCGACGTGGAGCTGGTGCTATTGGACCCGCGACCCGTGTGATCGGTGGATCTTCCGCTAAGTCGCCATTCGGCACTGCCGATGTCGGCCGCGCCGTCACCACGCCTTGGGTGATTCTCTCAAGGCACGATTTCCGGATCTTCACGTCCACATGGGTGAAGGCCCGGATCAGAGCCCCGACTTTTCCTATGAGCTCGAAAAGACGGACTGTGAGGTCGTGGCCCTGAGCGCGGAGGTTGTGGTTCCGTCCAAGCTGTGGGAGCCACATCGGGGAATTTTAGTCGTGGATTCGAGGTGCTCTCAGCCCTCACTCTGGGGGATTTCGGTTGGCTCGTGCCGAGCTTTTTGGCGCACGGACGGCCAAGGCACCGGGCCTTGTTTGGGCTGCGCCGTAGAACGGGTCAAGGTAGCTACGGGTTCGGATCCTTTTGCCATCCCCACGGCTCCTGATCCAGAGCTTTGCCGGCTCGTGGACCTGATCTCGCCCGAAATTTGCGAGTTGGGCTTGCGAGTGATGAAGACCCTGGTGCCAGGCACTTATCCGATGCAATTCGACAGCCGCGGGCCTCACTTCAGGGGGCGTCGTAAGACCCGAGTTCCCGTGCAGCTCGGCCTGCTTGAAAGGGCCCGGAGCTTTGAGGAGCTACGTCGCATCCCACATCCGTTCCCCTAAGAAGCTCAGCCCAGGAAACCTGTCGCCTAGAAAACGACTGATCGGAAATCTGTTTTGTGTTCGAAACTGACCCCGTCTACCTGGAAATTTCTTGAAGCGAGCGCCAATCGTGGGTTCGAGTCATGGCCCGTGACTAGCACTAGCGCAAGCAACCCTCACGGTGATACCCATGGTGAGCTGGTCATATGGAAGCGCTACCGAAGCGTGTCGGTGATCGAGCTACCTGAGGTCCCTTCTACTCTCCGGATCTTTGAGCCAAGCCCTCAGTGATCGCCTTTCGTGTCGGCGGATCGGCCCTTACCCTCGACGAAGTCGCCGTGTTGTTGAAATCTGCCTATCGGGTCCAAGGCGCAACGTCCATTACGGACTCGTACCTCGAACGGCGATCCCCTCAGGGGGCGCCCGACACCCCCTAGAAATCTATCTGCTTGTACTTTCGGGCCGAGGAATTCCGAATGGCGTCCACCACTTCGCACCGCGGAAAAACCAACTGGAACAACTCCGCGGACCCCATCCCCTGGACATCGATCGTGCGATATTCCTCGACCAACCCTATTTGGCGACCGCGGACCTCTTGATCGTCATTACCGGCGTCGCCAACCGCACCCCGTCGCGATACAACGAGCGAGGATCCTCTTCCTCTGGCTCGAAGCTGGTCACCTGGGCCGACCTGGGTTGTTTGCCCAAGCAGGATTCTTAGGCCATCTCCTGGCCGCTTTGCTGGGCAATCTCCGAAGCCGATCCCTCGCTCTAAGCCTTCGCTTGCGGACGATCGAATGTTGAGGGCCGGATACAGTGGCGGAGCGTGCCGGTGGTTGAGATGGAAGAGAATCGTCTGCGGCCTGGGATCGCTCCCTCAGTATTGGCTGCGAAGGCTGATCGCGTCGCTACACTATTAGCTTTCTGAGCAAATGAGGGTATCTGGGTTATCGCAGGCAGCCGAACTCTCGTTGTTTTGAGGGACGTGTATCGAGATTTACATGGAACCGAGCAGCAGTCTGAGGCAACCGATCAATGTCTGTTGAGTTCGGCGGAGAACCTGGCGACAGGTCAATAAGTCACTTTATTTAATTATTTGGATTGCTGGCCTGGGCGGCATTTGTAATGAGCCGAGGAAAGAATGCCAAAAAAGAGGCAAGAAGGTAACTTTTTTAAATTAGATCTTGCGTAAAAATGTGTAACAGGCTACACTTCAGAAGTCACAGAGGCCTAGTAAGGCCAAGGAGGTCAAGATGAGAAAAGACAGCAGCTTCTTTCCGTGGTCCGGCTTCCCAAGTCGGAAACAAGCTCAGCGCACTATCGCCAAAAGCACATCGCCGAAACACACTGGCTGGAATTCGGAGGTGGAGGATGAATGGATAGCCGCTCAAGAGGAGGTGCTGATTTTCGGTCTAGGCACTGAACGTCGTGACTAGATCGCCAAATATCTGAGCCGAAAAGCTCGAGTGTAACTATCGATATTGAATGACAGATCGCCAAATACTTGAGCCGAAAAGCTCGAGTGTAACTATCGATTGAATGACAGACAAGGAGCAAGAAAATGGCAAGAAAGTACAACTACTCGAAGAGTGATCGTGACGACAGTAGGGCGAATACCTCCTACTGCTACGCAAATGCAGCTGTGAATAGGACTCCGAAAGGGTACCGGGACGGAGAGGCAGGCGGGCGAGGTCGCTACCCCGAGAAACGCTATGACGATGCGGCTGCGAATCGGGTTCCGG
>CBDUGP010000130.1:0-24740 GCA_965366625.1 uncultured bacterium | reverse complement strand
CTACCCCCCCCCACGCCTGGGCTCCGTGCGCCTGTTGGACACCTCGGATCACGTTCCATTGAATCGGGTTAGGAGGCTGTGATGATCGGAAATTATAAAAACCTCGCTTGGGTTGCCCTCATGCTCTCGTTGACGGCGGGAGCCCCTCAGGTCTCCGCCACCAACGGCATGTACCTTTCAAGTTACGGCGCCGAGTCCGCGGGTCGCGCCGGCGCCAACCTAGCGATCTCTGATCGCTCCTTGGCGATTAATTTCAATCCGGCGGGCATTGCGCAGCTTCAAGGCAACCACTTCAGCGCCAACCTGGCTCTGCTGGCGCCGTCCCTTCAATTCGACAACCTAGCCAATGCTTCGTTGGACGGCGAGGATCAACTCTTTCCCCTACCGGCGGTCGCCTATGTGCGCGCCAGTAAGGAAAGCCCCTGGGCTTGGGGGCTGGCGTTCATCGCCCAAGGCGGCATGGGTGCGAGATTCAAAGACACCAACACCTTCTTCGGCACCCAGGACGAGCTGTTCAGCCAAGTTCGCTTCATGACCTTCGCCCCGACCGTCGCCTATTCGGTCAACGAAGATATGGCTTTCGGCTTGGCGGTGAACGTGGGTTATGGCGACGTGGCCTTTCGTTTCTTTCCGGAAACCTCATTTTTCAACACCCAGAATCCAGACTTCAGCTTTTTCGGTGTACGCATGGAAGAAGCGGGGGGCCTGCAATACAACGCGAGACTCGGTTGGTGGTGGCGGCCCTCCCAGCGATGGCAGATGGGGTTGATTTACCAAAGCGAAACCGAGAGTGACTTCAGCGGCGGCAAGACGTCGTTCAACTTCGACGCCCATCCTTTCTTGGGTCGCCGGGTGGGATATACCTCCGACGTGGAGGGTTTCACCTTCGCCGCCCAAGCGGGTATTGGCTTCGCCGTGCGTGCCACGGATCGGCTGATCTGGGCCCTGGACGTCAAACGGATTTTCTGGGAAGACGCGATCCAGGTGATCACGGTCACCGCCCGTGATCCGGATGTCCAGGGAGCGCCGCCGGAAGTCGTGCTGCCGTTCGTCTTCAATTGGCAAGATCAGGGTCTACGCCCTGGGTTTCGACTATCGGGTCAACGACCGGCTGACGGTTCGCGCCGGTTATAACTTTGGTGAAAATCCGGTGCCCGACGAAACCTTGAACCCGCTCTTTCCCGCCAACGTGGAGCATCACGCTACCGTGGGTTTCAGCTGGCTGACGGGCAAACGCACTTTCGATGTAGCTCTGGAGCATACCTTCAAAAACGAACAGACCAATATGAATCCCGATCCCAGAGTGAATCCCTTCGGCCCGGGCTCCACCATTTCCCATGAGCAATGGACTTTGACGGTCGGCTTCTCTTGGGCCTGGGCCCGCAATTGATGACGAGCTGGGGAGCAGATCAAAGGAGGTTGGAGATGTTGAGCATGACCAAGATTTCTCGGCTGTGGTGGATTCTGATCGTTGTGTCGCTCTGGCTCGGAGTCGCCGATTCAGTCGCTGCCAGTGAAGCGATCGCCGAGGTAGAGGGCGGGCTCGCCTGCACCGTCTGCCACGACAAACCCGGCTCTAAGCGTTATACGGACAAGGGGGTTTACTACGAGGCCACCGGCTCTCTGGACGGCTACGATGCGATCATCAAGGCATTTCGGGCTTGTACCACGTGTCATTCCAAGAAGCCGGGTGCGGCCAAGCTGACGACCCGGGGCCGGCGATTCGAAAACCTCATGCGGGATATGACGGACCTGAGGGATTGGGCCATGAAAGCCCACCCCGACCTGTCGTTGGAAAGCCCCGCCAAGGCCGGCGATACTGGCAACGCCGGCGATATCGAGGGGAGCCCTGCCCCGGAGCCGGCTAAGAGCCATGAGGAGACCGGCGGCAAGGGATTTGCCATGAAGCATTCGTCTCGGAGCTGAAAGCGCGTTTCGTCCTCCATTCGACGCGCCCGAAGCCTCGGGCGAAAGGACCACACGGACTCAGTGCCGGGTGGTCCGTTTTGTTTCCACCGGCACTGACACGAGGCTTGCAGTGACTCAACATCATGAGGTGAATGTGCCGATGCTCGCCCTACCTGCCGGGAAGTTGGAAGCTACCCGGTTGGGCGTGGTCGAATGCCCAGAAAGATTCTAATCTTATGGGATGGTGCGCTACGGACGCTCACTCAGCAACCGAAGCTTTCGCACCCTAGATAAGGAGCTAGTGATGACCCTTCTTAAAAAACGAGGCTTGCCGGTTTGGCGACGAGGACCCGGCAGGGGTCCGAATTGCAACGGGTGACCCCAAGATGTTGAATCGGATATGCCAAACGGTAGGGATGGTCAGTCTGCTCGCCGCGACGTGGGTCGGGGCGGCAGATGTCGAGGCGCCGATCTTGACCCTGGAACAGGCGATGGTGATTGCCGAACAAGGTAACCACCATCTTTTGGTCGCCGGGGCCCAAGTCGACAACGCCGAAGCGGAGGTGGACGCAGCCCGTTCTCTTCGATTGCCCCAGCTGGACTTTGAGGCAGGCTTCCAGCACACCGACAACCCCACCGCCGTTTTTTCGAATCTATTGGCCCAAGAGAGCTTCGGTCCGGAAAATTTCGATATAGAACGGCTCAACCAACCGGACCCCCTCGACCATTGGAATGCTCGTTTGATGCTGGCTCAGCCCCTGTGGACGGGCGGTTTGCTAACCGCAGGCGAACGTGCGGCTAGGCAGCAGAAAGAGGCCACCGTGGCCGCTCGGGAGCGGGCGATTCAAGAGGTGCGGCGACAGGTGGCGGTTCGATATACATCCGCCGTCATCGCCGGTCACGAGCTGAACGTGGCGCGGGACAGCCTGGCGACCGCCGAGGCTCATGTCCGCCTGGTCGGTGATTTGCACCGTGGGGGTTTGGTGGTTGAGTCGGACGTGTTGTCGGCGCAAGTCCGCACCGCCGAGGTCCGGGAAATGGTGATCCGCGCCGAAAGCGAAATCTGGATTTCGCATGCAGCCTTGAATCTGGCCATGGGACGGGACCAGGCGACACCGATTCGCCTACCGGAGAACCTCGAACTCAACGACAGCCCCGAGCTCAATCTCGACCAGCTGATCGCTCGAGCTCGAGACCAACGCCCAGATCTCCGTGCGGCCGAGCACCTGCTTGCGGCGGCGGGCAGCCGAGTGGCGATGGCTCAGTCGTCGCGCCGACCTCAGGTGGCCCTCAACGCCGGATATGAGACCGCCGCCGAAGACTTCTTCGGCAATGACGGCGACAACTGGTCGGTGGGAGTCGGGTTACGGCTCCCTCTCTTCGACGGGTTCGGCAGCCGAGCGCGCATTGGTCGCGCGCAAGCGCAGGCCGATGCATCCGCCGCTCAGGTCGACCTTGCACAAGAAACAGCTGCTTTGGAGGTTCGACGGGCCTTCTATGCCCTAGAGGCGGCTCGGCAGCGTCTGCAACCGGCCGGGACCGGAGTCCGAATGGCGACTCGAAGCCTGGAAATCGTCACCGATCGGTATAAGGAAGGTTTGGCCAACCTGACAGAGCTCTTGGACGCGGAAGCAGCCCTAACGGAATCCCGTCGCCGGGAGGTGGCGGCGCGGCGTGACGTGCTGCTGGCAACCACGGACTTGAATTTGGCCACCGGAGATCTTTAACAGGTGACTGGCAATCAGCTTTGGGAGAACAGCCCATGAATCGATGGATCCTCTTTCCAGTTCTACTCGCCATGCTCGCCGTGGTTGCTTGCGGGGGCGGTGGCAATACTGGGGGCAATACGGATGGCTCCGACCCTGTCCGGGCGGCCCGCAATCCCGTGGACGTGGAGCTACGGACGGCTGCGCTGGAAACCGTGCCCCAAATGACCCAAATCACCGGTCACCTCGAGCCGCTTCGAACCGTCTCTCCCGGCACTAAGATCATGGGCCGCATCGCGAGCGTGCGGTTTCGCGAGGGAGACCAAGTCGCGAAGGGCCAATTGCTGGCATCTCTGGAAAGTCGAGACCTACAGGCTGCGGTGGGTCAAGCCCAGGCCGCGGTACGGTTGGTGCAAGCCCAGCTCGAAAATGCCCGCGCCCAACATCGACGGATCGCGGATCTACACAGTCGTGGATCGGTGACGGACAAGAATCTGGAGGACGCAACAGCGGGTTTTCAAGTCGCAGAGGCGGCCCTCGACCAAGCCCAAGCCAACTTGACCGCCGCTGAGGTCATGCTCTCCTATGCCGAAATCCGAAGCCCGATCAGCGGCTGGATCGCTGAGCGCCGGGTCGAGGCAGGGGATATGGCGAGCCCCGGCCAACCTCTCTTTACCCTTGAGGATTTATCGGAGGTGCTGGCGGTCGCACAGGTGCCCGAGAGCGACATTGTCGGCATGGAGCTGGGTGACAACGCACGGGTGACGGTGCTCGACCGGCAGCTCGAGGCGACCGTCGATCACATCGTGCCGGCCGGCGACCCGAAGAGCCGCACCTTCACCGTCAAGCTGAGGCTGAGCAACGCCGAGGGCGCTCTCAAATCGGGCATGTTCGTGCGCGTGAGCTTGGCCCGCGGTGAACGACAAATCCTACGGGTGCCGGAACCAGCGCTGGTCGAACGCGGTCAGCTGGAAGGCCTGTGGATCGCCGCTGAAGACAAGACCTTGCACCTCCGATGGATCAAAACCGGGCAGCGGCGGGACGGCTTTGCAGAAGTTCTCTCCGGACTCGATCCCGAGGAGCTGTATGTGTTGCAACCCGGCGCAGGGTGGATCGACGGCGACGATTTCGTGGAGACTCGGTAATGGCCACCGACGTCCCCCCTGAAGCGCCGAGCCTCGGTCCCGCGGGGCGAATCGTCCGTTTCTTCATCGATTCTAAGCTCACCCCGCTGCTGGTGGCCGCGGCCTTGGCGCTCGGCGCCCTCGCCACGAGCCTGACCCCTCGGGAGGAAGAGCCGCAGATCGTGGTGCCGATCATTGATATTTTCGTCGCTTTGCCCGGCGCGACGCCGGCTGAAGTCGAGAATCGGGTCACGCTGGGTTTAGAAAAGCGCATGTGGGAAATCCCCGGGGTCGAATACGTCTATTCCAGCTCGATGCCCGGCATGACCATGTTGACGGTCCGTTTCTTGGTCGGTGACGATCAAGAAGACAGTCTGGTCAAAGTCTACGAGAAGCTCGCCTCCTCCTTCGATCGCATGCCCATCGGTGCGACTCCTCCCTTGGTCAAGATGCGCACCATCGACGATGTTCCCGTATTGGCCTTAACGCTGTGGAGTGAGCAGCACGGCTCCTTCGATCTAAGGCGGTTGGCGGCGGAGATCGGCAGAGAACTCAGCTCCCTCGACGATGTCTCCGAGGTGCGTTTGATCGGCGGCGAGCGACGCCAAGTGCGGATCTTTTTGGACAGCGCCGAGATGGCGGCTGCCGGGGTGGATGCGGCGGTGATCGTCGCCGCTTTGCAGGGGCACAACTCGGCTTCCGCAGCCGGTTCTTTCGAGCAAAACAACCAAGAAATTCTGGTGGAAACCGGGGCGTTTCTGGAGACGATCGAGCAGGTGGCCGGCTTGGTTGTGCACGTGTCCGACGGCCGGCCGATCTACCTGAAAGATATCGCGCAGGTGGTCGACGGTGCGGAAGAGCCGTCTACCTACGTGTTTTTCCGCTCTGGAGCCGCTTCCCGCCCCGATGCACAAACCGAATACCCGGGGGTTTCCAACCCGGAGGCCCTGTGGCCCGCCGTGACGCTGTCGATCGCCAAACGTCAGGGCGCCGACGCATTCCGGGTCGTGCAAGATGCACGGGCCAAGGTCGAGGATCTGCGCGGACGGCTGATCCCGCCGGAAGTGCAGGTCTCCGTCACCCGCGACTATGGGCACACCGCCGACGAAAAGGCTGACGAACTCTTGCTCCACCTGACCATGGCGATCCTGTCGGTTTCGATTCTGATCGGATGGTTTCTCGGTTGGCGGGGCGCTTTGGTGGTCTTCGTTTCGGTACCAGTCTCCTTCGCGCTGACCCTCTTCGTTTACTACGTTTTCGGTTATACCCTCAACCGGGTCACCCTCTTCGCCCTAATTTTCGTCACCGGCATCGTCGTCGATGATTCGATCATCGTGGTCGAAAACATCGCGCGCCACTTTTCAACCAAGCGCCCGACGTTGGAAGCGGCGATTGCTGCAGTCGACGAGGTGGGCAATCCCACCATTCTCGCCACCCTCACGGTCATCGCCTCGGTGTTGCCCATGGCCTTCGTTCGCGGGCTCATGGGTCCTTATATGTTACCGATGCCCGTGGGCGCGTCGTTGGCCATGGCCTTCTCCCTATTGGTGGCGTTGATCGCGGCTCCGTGGCTGGCCCATCGGTTGCTCCGAGGCGGGTCCGGATCGCTTGACCATGATCCAGACACCGTCGCCGAGGACAGCCGCATCTATCGCATTTATCGGCGCATCATGGTGCCGCTGATGCGCAGCCCCGGGCGCAGCTATGCATTCTTGGCAGTCGTTTTCTTGCTGTTGCTGGCCTCCATCGCTTTGCTGCCCCTGCAATGGGTGAGCGTCAAAATGCTGCCCTTCGACAATAAGAGCGAGCTCCAGGTAGTGATCGACATGCCCGAAGGCACAACCCTGGAGTCCACGGCTCGGGTGGCTCGGGAAATGGCGGACTACCTGGCCGAGGTCCCCGAGGTCACGGACCTCCAGCTCTACGCCGGTACTGCGGCGCCGATCAACTTCAACGGCTTGGTGCGTCACTACGATTTGCGAGCCGGCGCCAACGTCGCCGACCTGCAGGTCAATTTCGCTTCCAAGCAAGAACGCGATGCTCAGAGCCACGACATTGCCAAGAGGATACGGCCTGAGCTCCAGGCCATTGCCGAGATCCACGGCGCCGCCGTCAAAGTGGTCGAGGTGCCTCCTGGACCGCCGGTGCTTTCTACGCTGGTGGCCGAAACCTACGGACCCGACGAAGCCGCCCGTCAGGCCTTGGCCCTTGAGGTGTTGGACATCTTCCGCACCACCGAAGGAGTCGTGGACGTGGATTGGTGGGTGGAGGCACCTCAACCCAAGCAGGTCTTTCGTGTCGATCGAGAGAAGGCGGCGCTTCACGGTGTACCGGCCGCCAAGGTCTCCCGGACCTTGGGTTTGGCGTTGACCGGTGAGACCGTTGGGCTGCTCCACTCGGCGCGGGAAGCCGAGCCCGTAGACCTTCGTGTGGAGCTACCCCGTGCCGAACGGTCGTCCTCGGACGCACTGGGAGACGTACACCTCACCGCCATGGACGGAGCCATGGTGCCCCTTTCCGAGCTGGTGCGAGTTGAGCAGACCGTGCGACGGCCCAGCTTGCATCGCAAGAACCTAAAACCGGTGGTTTACGTCACCGGCGACGTGGCCGGGTCGGCCGAGAGCCCGGTGTACGCCATCCTCAACATGGGGGAGCGGATTGCTGCTCTCGACACCTCGGCTCGGCCCGGTGGCGGACAGATCGAACAGCTCTTCCGCAACGAGCCGTGGTCGACGGAGCTACCGGCCCTGAAGTGGGACGGCGAATGGCAGATCACCTACGAGGTCTTTCGCGATCTGGGCATGGCTTTCGCCGTCGTTTTGGTGCTGATCTACCTCTTGATCACGGGCTGGTTCGGCTCCTTCGAGGTGCCGTTCACCATGATGATCGCCATCCCCTTGGGACTGATCGGCGTGCTGCCGGGCCATTGGTTTTTCGGTGCCTTTTTTACCGCGACTTCGATGATCGGTTTCATTGCCCTGGCCGGCATCATGGTCCGCAACTCGGTCCTGCTGATCGATTTCGTCGATCTGTCCATCAGCCGTGGCAAAACCTTGGGCGAGGCGGTAGTCGAGGCCGGAGCCGTGCGCTTCCGGCCGATTCTGCTCACTGCGGGCACTGTGGTCATCGGTGCGGTGGTCATTCTCTTCGACCCGATTTTTCAGGGTCTGGCCATTGCCTTAATGACCGGAGCCTTTGCTTCAACGGCCTTGACCCTGGTGGTCGTACCCTTGGTGCATTTCCGAATCGAGCGGCGCCGGCACGAAAATCCACTGCCCGACTCCTGGCTCAGCGACGCGAGCCCTCCAGGTCATGCTGGAGAGGACCCCGAGGGCATGGACCCTTCCGACTCGCCCGCAGAAAAACCGCCAACACACTCCTGACCTCCGGAGAACGTTGACCCTTGGAGAACGTTATGGTTACCCGCCGCCAAATCACCGTGGACGCCAACGAAGCCACCGCCTCGGTCGCATATCGGCTTCACGATGTGGTCGCCATCTATCCGATCACTCCGGCGTCTCCCATGGGTGAGCATTGCGATGTGTGGGCGGTACAAGAGCGGAAGAACCTCTGGGGCGAGGTTCCCGAGGTGGTTGAGATGCAATCCGAGGGCGGGGCCGCGGGCGCGGTTCACGGCGCCCTCCAAGCGGGAGCCTTGACCACCACGTTCACCGCATCTCAGGGTTTGTTGTTGATGATTCCCAACATGTACAAGATCGCCGGCGAGCTGACCGCCTTTGCCATGCACGTGGCGGCTCGTTCGGTAGCCACCCACGCTCTGTCGATTTTCGGCGACCACTCCGACGTCATGGCGGCCCGGGGCACGGGTTTCGCCTTGTTGGCGTCGGCGTCGCCCCAGGAGGCCCAGGACTTTGCGCTCGTGGCCCAAGCATCCTCCTTGAAATCTCGGGTCCCGTTTCTCCACTTCTTCGACGGCTTCAGGACCTCCCACGAAATCCGCAAGATCACCGAGCTCACTGACGACGATCTGCGGGCGTTGGTCGACGAATCCTGGATCCAAAACCATCGGGATCGAGCCTTGACCCCGGATCGACCCGTGATCCGGGGCACGGCGCAGAATCCCGACGCCTTTTTCCAAGCACGCGAAGCCGTGAATCTGTACTACGAAGCGTGTCCGGAGCACGTGCAAGATGCCTTCGACCGCTTGGCCCGCCAGACCGGACGTGCCTACCGTCTCTTTGACTACTACGGTCACGAGCGGGCCGAGCGGGTGATTGTCATCATGGGCTCCGGCACCGAAACCGTGCACGAGACCGTCGATTATCTGCTGCAGCGGGGCGAGCGTGTAGGGGTGGTGAAAGTGCGCCTTTATCGCCCCTTCGATCATCGCTCTTTTCTGCGGGCTTTGCCGGCCGAGGTGCGCTCGGTGGCCGTGCTCGACCGGTGCAAAGAGCCCGGTTGCGTTGGCGAGCCCCTCTACCTCGACGTAATTGGAGCGTTGCGCAAGGGAGAGGTCAAAGCCCGCGTGATCGGTGGCCGTTATGGTTTGTCATCCAAGGAATTCCATCCCGGCTGCGTGACGGCGGTTTTCGACGAGCTGGCCCGGGAGCAACCCCAGGATCCGTTTACGGTCGGCATTGTCGACGACGTCACCCACCTTTCTTTGACCGTCGACGAAGAACTCGATCTGGAGCCGGCGAATCGTACCCGGGCCGTTTTCTTTGGCCTCGGCTCCGACGGCACCGTCAGCGCCAACAAGAGCACGATCAAGATCCTCGGCGATGCCACCGACCTGCATGTCCAAGGGTATTTCGTCTACGACTCGAAGAAAGCCGGCGCGGTCACGGTGTCGCACCTACGATTCGGGCCGGACGAGATTCGCTCGACGTATCTGGTTCGTCGAGCCAACTTCGTCGCTTGCCACCAATTCGACTTTTTGGACCGTTTTGACCTGCTCGACGTGGCCGAGCCAGGCGGCATTTTTCTGCTGAGCTCCCCTTATGGACCGGACGAGGTTTGGCAACACTTACCGCGCCAGGTACAAGAAGATCTGCTCGCCAAGGAGTTGCGCTTCTACGTCATCGACGCCTACGGCTTGGCTCGAAAAGTAGGGCTCGGCGGTCGAATCAACACCATCATGCAGACTTGTTTTTTCTCTCTTTCAACCCTCCTGCCCGAGCAAGAGGCGGTGGCGGAGATTAAAAACGCCGTGGAGAAATCCTACAGCAAACGAGGAACGGAAGTGGTTCGGCGCAATTTGGCCGCCATCGACTTGGCAATTGAAGCCCTGCACGCCGTGCCGCTGCCCGAACAGAGTTCCAGCACCCGAGACCGGCCCCCGATCGTGCCGGCACACGCGCCGGAATGGGTGCAGCGCGTGACCGCCATGATGCTGGCCGGCAAAGGAGACCGCTTGCCCGTATCGGCCATGCCGGTGGACGGCACGTGGCCGGTGGGAACGAGCCGGTGGGAGAAACGAGCTATCGCCCGGGAGATTCCGAGCTGGGACTCGGAGGTCTGCATCCAATGTAATCAATGTGCCTTGGCGTGTCCCCATGCGGCCATTCGGCCCAAGCTCTTCGATGCCGAAAAGGCTGTGGGGGCCCCGGACGGCTTCCTCAGCACCGAGTATCGCGCTCCCGATTTTCAAGGTTTGCAATACACACTGCAGGTCGCGCCGGACGACTGCACGGGTTGTCGGCTGTGCGTGGAGGTCTGTCCGGCCAAGAATAAATCGAGCCCGCGGTTCAAGGCGATTCGCATGTCGCCTCGGGACCCCCAACAGCGGCAGCAAGAGCGGGACATCTATGACTTCTTTCTCGATTTGCCGGAAACCGAGCGCGCCGACGTGTCACGGATCGACGCCAAGGGCAGCCAATTCTTCGAGCCCCTGTTCGAATACTCCGGGGCCTGTGCCGGCTGCGGCGAGACACCCTATATCAAGCTTCTGACCCAGCTCTTCGGCGACCGGCTCTTGATCGCCAACGCCACGGGCTGCTCGTCGATTTATGGCGGCAATCTGCCGACAACTCCCTACACCACGAATCGGGACGGTCGTGGCCCCGCTTGGATCAACTCCCTATTCGAGGACAACGCCGAGCTGGGTATGGGATTACGGCTGGGGGTGGATCGTCTGACCCTCCGGGCCCGGCGTTTGGCCGAGCACCTGAGCTCGGAGCTCGGACAGCAGGACGTGGGACGCCAGGACATCGAAGCCATGCTGGCGTTCGACGGCCAAGATGAGCAGGCGTGGGCAGAGCAGCGTCAACGTCTCGACCGACTCAAGAGTCGTCTCGCGGAGCTGGAAGAGGATAAAGCTCTGGAGCTGGGAACGCTGCTCGATTACCTGATGCCCAAGAGTGTGTGGCTGGTGGGCGGCGACGGGTGGGCCTACGACATCGGCTACGGCGGGCTCGACCATGTCATGGCATCAGGTCGCAACGTCAACATCCTAGTGCTCGATACCGAGGTCTATTCCAATACCGGCGGTCAGCAATCGAAAGCCACTCCGCTCGGCGCCGCAGCAAAATTCGCGTCGTCGGGCAAGGAGGTCGCGAAGAAAGACCTCGGTTTGGAAATGATGAGCTACGGCAACGTCTACGTGGCTCGGGTGGCATTCGGCGCCAAAATGAATCAAACCGTCCAAGCACTGCGGGAGGCCGAAGCTTACCCCGGACCCTCGATCGTCATTGCCTACAGCCATTGCATCGCCCATGGCTTCGACTTGGCGGATGGTGCCCGTCAGCAGGCGGCAGCGGTCGACTGCGGGGTTTGGCCCCTTTATCGCTTCGATCCCCGGCGCGCCGGGGTGGGCAAGCCGCCATTAGTTTTGGACTCGCGAGCGCCCAAAACACGAGTGGCGGACTATATGAACGCCGAGGCTCGCTTCCGTATGGTGGAAGCGATCGATCGTGACCGATACAAGGGTTTTCTAACCGCTGCCCAACAGCAAGCCGAGCAGCGCTGGGACGTCTACCGACAACTGGCAGGCGTCAAGCTCGGCGAAGGTGACTCGCCCATCCAGGAGGACACGCCGTGACCCCTGCCATCGATTTATCCACTCGTTACATGGGCTTGACGTTACCCCATCCTCTGATCTCCGGCG
Source organism: uncultured bacterium (assembly GCA_965366625.1). Classification (GTDB taxonomy): domain Bacteria; phylum Acidobacteriota; class Thermoanaerobaculia; order Multivoradales; family J023; genus JAUIJL01. The sequence goes on along the minus strand of CBDUGP010000130.1, from coordinate 12,936 downwards.
CCTCGCCCCTAGCCGCCGACTTGGACACCGTGCGCCGTTTGGAGGATGCCGGCACGGCGGCGATCGTCATGTTTTCCTTATTCGAAGAGCAGCTGAGCGGCGAAGGCATGGCCGCTTTTGCTCACCTAGATCACCACGCGGAAACTTTTGCCGAGGCCCAGACCCTTCTTCCCGATCCGGAGCTCTTCGCATTCGGTCCAGAACCCTACTTGGAGCAGCTGAGGCGTATCAAGGAATCGGTGGATGTGCCGGTCTTCGCTTCCCTGAACGGCACCACCGACGATGGATGGCTCGAATTCGCCCGCGCCATGGAGAGCGCAGGGGCAGACGGCCTCGAGCTCAACGTTTATGAGGTGGCCACGGATCCGAGAGTCACCGGCGCCGAAATCGAGGATCGGACGGTAGCGATGGTCCGGGCGGTGTGTGACTCCCTCCACATCCCCGTCGCGATCAAGCTGTCACCTTTCTATTCCTCGTTGGGCCACTTCGTCGGCCGCCTCGAAGACGCCGGTGCGCAGGGTTTGGTGCTCTTCAATCGCTTCTACCAAGCGGATATTGATGTCGAGGCTTTGGAGCTGGAAAGATCCCTGCACCTCTCTGATTCGTCAGAGCTGTTGTTGAGGCTCCGATGGCTGGCGATCTTGTCACCGCAAGTCAGAATGTCCTTGGCCTTAACCGGTGGGGTCCATCAAACGGTGGACGCAGTTAAAGCGATCATGAGCGGCGCGGACGCCGTGCAGATGGTCTCGGCACTGCTGCAAAAAGGTCCAGCGGCGCTCGAGGAAGTCCGTCTTGGGCTTCAACGATGGTTGGAAGAGCATGAATATGATTCGTTGGATCAGATGCGAGGCAGCATGAGCCTCGCATCCTGTCCGGATCCCCACGCATATGAACGCGCCAACTACATCCGGGTCTTGCAAGGCTGGCGATCCAAGGAAAGCTGACCCTCGCGACGGAGGAAAGATCCATGACAAACCCCACGATTTCGCGTCGAGATCCTGAGTCTAAAAACGCCGAGGCGCCTCACCACGCGACGGTCTCGAAACACCGCTTTGCTGAATTCTGCGAGCTGCATCCCGAGTATTTGGATACCGGCATTCTGGACCGACTACGTCATCGAGATTTCGCCCGACTGGATGCGGAAGACCACGTTTATCTCGACTTCACCGGCGGTAGCCTCTACGGCGCCCAGCAGGTCCGAAAGCATATGGATCTGCTACTCAACGAAGTGTTGGGCAATCCCCACTCTTCGAATCCCAGCTCATCTGCCGCCACGGAGCTGGTGACAACCTGTCGAACACACGTGCTCGACTTTTTTCGCGCTTCTCCCGAGCAATACTCCGTCGTCTTCACCGCCAACGCCAGCCACGCTTTGAAGCTGGTCGGTGAGTCCTACCCCTTTGGCCCGGGCGACCGTTTCTTGCTCACCTTCGACAATCACAATTCGGTCAACGGCATCCGTGAGTTCGATCGAGCCCATGGCGCCACGACCACCTATGTGCCGGTGATTCCGCCGGATTTGAGGGTCGACGAGGCGGCCTTAGATCGAGTTCTGGAGCAGGCGGACCCCGCGGCCTCCAATTTGTTCGCCTTTCCCGCGCAGTCGAATTTCTCGGGAGTCCAACACCCCTTGGGCTGGATCGAGCGCGCCCAATCCCGGGGCTGGGACGTGCTTCTGGACGCCGCCGCCTTCGTGCCCACAAACCGCCTGGACCTCAGCGAGGTGCAGCCGGACTACGTGGCGCTGTCGTTTTACAAAATGTTCGGTTACCCCACGGGCGTGGGGGTTTTGTTGGCCCGCCATGAGGCTTTGGCCAAGCTGCACCGGCCATGGTTCGCGGGCGGCACCATTTCCGTGGCATCGGTGCAGGCAGACCGATTCGTGCCCGCCCCCGGATCCGGGGCCTTTGAGGACGGCACTCTCAACTACACCAGCTTGCCGGCGGTAGACCTGGGGCTCGAGCTGCTCGACCGGGTGGGAATCGACGTCATTCACCAGCGGGTTAAGGCATTGACCCACTGGCTGCTCAACGGCCTGTCGGCCTTGACCCACAGCAACGGCGAGCCGTTGATCCGGCTGTACGGCCCCTCGTCGGTGGTCGATCGGGGCGGCACGGTGGCGGTCAATTTCTATGACCGCCATCGCCGGGTGATCGATCATCTGCTCATCGAGCAGCGGGCCACAGCGAAAAACATCTCGCTCCGCACCGGTTGCTTTTGTAACCCCGGTGCCGGCGAGCTCGCCCTGGGTCTGACCCGCGAGCAGATCTCAACTTGTTTCGACGACCGTCCAGGATGCCTGACCTACGATGATTTCCGCCGCTGCGTCAACGCCGAGTCCACCGGTGCCGTGCGCATCTCCCTCGGCTGGGTCAGCACCTTCGCCGACGTGGAGACCTTCCTAGAATTTGCGGCAACGTTTCTCGATAGACCCGGCCCGCCTCGGCCGTCCTAGCCGGCAAAGCTGCGGTTCAAGCCTCGCCCGATTCTGCGACCCTGACCAAGCGATGGCGAACCGCGTAGCTCACCACCTGGGCTCGGTTGTGGAGGTGCAGCTTTTCCAGGATGTTTTGGAGATGGAATTTGACCGTGTTTTCCGTCAATTTGAAGTGTCGGGCTAGAGCTTTATTGGAGGTCACTCCGCGAACCATGGCTTCGAGCACCTCGACCTCCCGCCGGGTCAAGGACCGATAGCTCCGATCACGGGGTTGATCTTGGCCGGGACCTCTCGCCAGCTCGGCCATCAACTTCCTGGCCATCCCTGGGGCCAAAGCGGGGACTCCCTTCGACAAACCTCGCAGGTGGCGCACCAGCCCCTTCGCCTCAAGATCTTTCTTCAGATAACCCACTGCCCCCGCCCTGATCGCTTCGAAGAAATTCTTATCTTCGCCGGACGCGGTCAGCATGATCACTTTGGAGTTGCTACCCTGCTGGGAAATACGCCGGGTAGCCTCGATACCATCCATAACCGGCATTGCCAGGTCCATCAGCACAACGTCGGGTCTCAGATGCCTTGTCAGCTCGACGGCTTCCAGTCCGTCAGCAGCTTCGCCAAGGACCTCGAATCCTTCCGAGCAAAGCAGATGTTTGAGACAGTCGCGAAAAAGAGCGTGGTCGTCTGCAATCAACAGCTTCATAGAATCGTCCTGGGTCCATTTCAGATTCAGGGCGTCAAGTCGGAGTGCAGGAGCAGCGAAAATTTGATCTCATCCTCGCCGGCTGCGGCAACGAGGGACCCACCTAAGAGCAGAACGAACGCCCGCGCTATGGTGAAATCGAGGCTTTGGCCACCGTACCGCCGGGTCACGATCTGTGCCGACGGGCAGAAAGGATCGAAGATACATCCCATGGCCTCTTCACGGATCCCGCGGGCCGGTCGCCGAATGCAAATCATCCAGCCGTCGCCGGACTCGGGCGCCGGGCCAAATGAGATGGCGGACGCTTTGGCGGTCGGCTCTTCTCCTCCGGTGCCGGCGATCAGGTGAAGGATGGCCTCCAACAAGTGTTGCCGGTCGGTCAAAAGCTTTTCCGGTGTATTCGACTCCCATTCGACCCGCACTCTTTGATGCCTTTCTTCGGCTTCGGCCTCCAAATTCCTTGCGAAGGCTTCAATCGAAATTCTATTCCGTTCGATTTTCACGCGCCTCGCTTGAATCCGGGCCAGTAACGACACCTGATCGATCAAGATCCGAAGATCGCTGGCCGCCTGATGGATCTTCGCCGCTCTTTGGCCGGCCACCGAGCCTTCGCGGGCTTGGTCCTCCATCAGCTCCGACAATATTAAGACGCTACCCAAAGGGGTGTAGAGTTCTTGGGCCAGGTTGGAAAGGAAGCGGGGTCCGAGTCCAGATTCGACCGAATCTAGTCCCACGACTGAAACTTTCGAATCTCCGCCATCGCCTAAATGCGGCATGAGATGCTCCCTTTTTGTGCCCTTTCCCTATATCGTACAACGTTGATTCCACCCGGTTTATCAAGTGGTTATCCAGTCGCCTGTTTATCAAGTCGCCAACAAGTATTCAGTATAAACCGGCGCATTTCTTTTGAACCCGGCCACCGGGGTAGAAAACCACTTCCAAACGGGTAGTTACGGCAACTGTTCCTTTGGGTAAGATGTTGCGTCCGCCGTACTTGTCTCTTGGTCCAAATTGCCGGCGACGGCTCCATGGCGCAGTAGGATGGTTGCGACCTCTGCTTTGCCCGCCCGTTGGGCCAGGATCAACGGAGTCCCCCCATCCGGTCCAACGGCGTTCGGATCTGCACCTGCTTCCAAGAGGATCGTTGCCGGGATCGTGCGACCCATCAAAGCGGCTAACGCCAACGGCGTGAGGCCCTGAGATTCGACGCCATCGAGATCCGCTCCGGCTCCAAGCAAGAGTGGAATAATCTCGGAGCGATCTCGGGATACCGCGTAGTGGAGCACAGCCCAGCCGTGACGGTTGGTCGACCGAACGTCGGCGCCTTGGTGAAGCAACGTTGCGACGATTTCCGGTGAGCCTTCGGCCACGGCCGTCATCAAGGGCGTGACGCCACCTTGGTTGGCATGGTGAATGTCGACACCGGCCGCTAGCAGGCTGTCGAGCAGCTCGGCATCCTGCCTTTGGGCGGCGAGGATCAGCGCCGAGCTACCCTCCTTCAGGGTGGCATTGGGATCCGCTCCGGCGGCGATCAATATTTGAACCGACTCGAGATGCCCTCCGCCGACGGCAAAAAGCATTGCCGTCGCCCCTTCTTGACCCACGCGATCTACTTTGGCCCCAGCGGCGATCAAGGTCTCAATCACCGCGGCTCGACCGTAGCTCGCCGCCCACATGAGCGCCGTTCGACCGCGGTAATCCATCCGCTCTAGATCGGCTCGGTTTGCCGAGAGCAGCCCCACCAGCTCGATCGATCCGGAGATAGCGGAAAACATGAGCGGCGTCATGCCATCGGCGTCGGCTAGGTCTACCGACGCACCGAACGCCAAGAGCATTTCTGCCACCGGTCCCTGCCCTAGGCTCGCTGCCACCGCCAGCAGGGATTTGCCGTCCAGACCCATTGCGTCGGCGGCGAGACCATTGGATAAGAACTCGCAGACGGCCTCCGTGTCGCCTTGTCGGACGGCGACCATGAGCTCCTGGGAACCCTGGACCGACTGAACGACCGACCGAGAGACCGACCGGCCATCGCCGTCCGCGCCGATGCCGGCGACCGCAGTCGCCGGCATCCAGCACGGAAGAACGACGGCTGCTAAGAAGAGACCTATGGGATTCTGGCGATTCACGGCCGCGCTCCTGAGACGGTCTCTCCCCAGACCGCGGTATCACCGGATTCGAATCCATCGCTGAAGATCATCAAGTTGGTGGTCTGCCACTCGAGGACCAACTGGGCGGTGTACAAAGTGGTCGGTTTGCCCTCGCCCTTGAGGTAAACCGCCAAGTCGAAGTCGTCCGTCAAAGGCAGGCCGTTGATGGATAGTGCATCGAGGGTCCCGTCCTCGCCGTCGAGGTAGGCCTTCCAGCCATCGCTCCAAGCGAGGGGAGAGGCCCCATCGGGCTCCCAGTCGAGCAGATCGATAACCGTCGTCGTGAATGCACCGACTTCGTATTTGATGTTGTTGTGGGAAAAGGGAGGCGGGCTGCAGACCAGCGACGGAATTTCCAATCCGGGAACATCCTGACCGAATTTATTGGCTTTCAACCGCCACCTAGGGCCACTTCCGGAGACGGGATCCGAGGCAAAGGGATCTCGGTCCGTGGTGGTGTACCAGGCGTTGGTCAAACCCTGCCGCAGATCGGAAGACGGTGCGTCGGGCCGCGTATAACCCGAATGCCTCAAGACCGTGCCTGCCGGGATGAAGTCGCCGTCTCCTTCATAACAATCGCGGGCGGAAATCAAGGTACCGTCGGGCAGCTCGATCGTTTCAGGCTGTCTCCCCGTGGCACGACGAGTCCCTTCGTTGGGCGGCAGGCTGCCCGTGGCAGCCTCGTTTTCAAAATCCTCAGGCCGGAGCTGATCATTCGGATTGTTGGTGACCTCGTGTTGAACCGTCAATTGGGCCGAAACCACCGCGAATCGGGTATGGGGAAGCTTCCAAGCGTCGGGCAGCGGAATCCTAGCGTAGAGTCGGATATCGGTCGGCCGTTTCACCAAGGTGCCCCAACGATAGAGGGGTTTGCCGTCATCTTTTAAGGTGACTGAGTAGTCGCTACCGACCACGATGTCTTCGACGACACTGTTTTCGTTCGGCTCGAGCTCGGCGATCAGCTCGTCTGGAATGACCGCTAAGGCGGCGCACGGCTCGAGTAGCTCACCGGTTTCCGGATGCAGAATGGTCATTTGCTCGCCGGTCTCCGGATCGGCATAGAAATAGGGCACGGTTTCATAGCAGCTCAGCACGTGCTCCATCACGGTGAAATGCTCAGACGAACATTTCACACTGTTGCCGCCCAAGCCGCCGCACCAGGTTCCTTTGGGGCTGCCGGCCTTGAGCACTACCGTGGGTGCGTTGCTGATGCGGATTCCGGATCCGCCGGGCAAGTCACCGATCCATCCTTCGTCATAGACCAAGTCGCGAACCTTGGCCACCGCGCCCTCGAAGTCGATCACCTCGAAGCCAAAAGTGCTGTCGATCGGATAAAGAGTGACCCCTTCGTTGTCCAACTGGGGCTGATTGCCTTCTGATGGGCACGTGTCGGCCACGCCGCACACAAGGCTGGGATCGTCCGCCAGCAAGGTACCTTCGAAGTCTCCCAAGAGATCCTGGATCGAAAACGTATGCACGGGTGAAATATAGGTTTCCATCGGCTCTTGGCCTTGCAAGACACCGGCTACCATTCCAAGGGCAGCCCAAAGCAAGACTTGCTGCCACAATGAAGAATGCTGTTTAGAGTGCTGTGATTTATGGGTTTTCATTTCAGCCCCCCTTCGGTCATCGGCTCGTAAACGATATGCAGCTGGGCGTTGTATAAGAGTGTCGGCTTGCCCTCGCCCTTGACGTAAATCGCCAAATCGAAGTCGTTGGTTAATGGGATCCCTTCCGGTGACAGCCCGTCGACGGAGCCGTCGTCGCCGTCGAGGAAAGCTCGCCAACCCAAACTGTCGGCTAAGGGTGAGGTTTCTCCGTCGACCCAATCGAGCAGGTTCAGGGTTGTGGTCGTAACCTCACCCACGGGATATTTAATATTGTCGTGACTGAACGGCGGCGAGCTGCAGTGAATCAAGGGGATTTCGAGGCCTGGCACGTCTTGACCGAATTTATTCGCTTTGAGTCGCCAACGAGGGCCACGCCCGGTGACGGGATCGGCTTCAAACGGATCCCGATCGAGGGTCGTGTACCAGGCATTGGTTAGACCGTCCCTCAAGTCGGCGGAAGGCGCTCCGGGTCGGCCGAAGTCGGGATTACGCAACACCGTACCGACGGCAATGGCATCCCCATCGCTCTCAAAGCAATCCTGGGTCGAGGTCCATGAGCCGTCGATCCCCTCAACAAATCCGGGCAATCGACCCGTAGCTGCTTCGTTCTCGAAATCCTCGGGCCGTACTTGCTCGTTGGGATTGTTGCTCGTCGCGTGCACGATTTGCAGCTCGGCGCTGAGCACTCGAAACACAGCCTCGGGTGCGGACCATTCACTCGGCAACGGAATCCGCGCATACGCCCTGACATCGGTCGGTCGTTTGACCAGCGTCCCCCATCGATAAAGTGGTTTTCCGTCGTCTTTAAGCGTGACCGCATAATCCGATCCGACGGCGATATCCTGCAAAACACTACTTTCGTTCGGAGCGAGCATCGCGATCACCTCGTCGGGAATCAGCTCCAGGTCTTCACATTGGGAATAGACCGGATCGCTCGGTAGGCCGGTTTCCGGATCGTAATAGAAGTACGGTACCGTTTCGTCGCAGGTCAGCACATGCTCCATGACCGTAAAATGCTCAGAAGAACACTTTACGGCTTCGCCACCCAACCCCGCGCACCATGTGCCCATCGGACTCGGGGCTTTGAAGGTCGAGGTGGTGGCGTTCGAAACCCACAATCCGATCGGCAACCCGGTGCTCGGATCGATGAAATTCCCGGCCCAGCCTTCTTCATAGACCCCGTCCCGATCCCGTTCGAAACCCCCGACGAAGTCGATCACGTCGAACGTGAAGCTACTGTCGATCGGGAATAGAGTGTCGCCGTCTTGGGTATAAGGCGCGTTTCCCGGGCACGGTGGAGCCGTGCAAATAATCGTCGGATCGTTGGCGTAGGTCACGCCGTCGCGGCCGCCCAAAACGTCCGACACTGAAAAGGTGTGAATCGGCGACGCATAGGTAGTTTGAGCAGCAAGGTCACCAGCTACCGGCAAAAGCGCGGCGCACGTTATCCAAAGCACTAAAGATTTCTTAGACATCTCGGATCTCCTTTCAATCAAATCGAACTCTCATTGAGAGAGCTTGGAGACAGAGGCTTACCAACAATTCTATTGTTCATTTTCATTTGACTTTTCAAAATCCCTCGTTGGGTAGGTAGAACCCGCCCCTGCGCGTACCGGCATTCGCTCTTCAAACCATTCTGAGTTCCCGCCTTGGCACTCCAAAGTGCGCTCGAATGGGCTTCCGGGCACTATTCTTGACTCCCCGCCACCTACCCATCGACATGGCTCTGCCACCGATGAAAGAACAGATCCGGCTGAAAAAAACGCCGAAATTCCGGGTGAGATATTTCCCCTGATTTCATCCCGCATCTCTTGTTGCTCCTGGCGACATGCGTCTATCAAAGGCCGACGACCGGAAACCCTAGGCCCGCCGAGCCGTTATTTCAGGGGTCGGCTCTGCTCGTCCTCAATCTCCTCGACCTCCGGCCATGTTGCTCAACACAAAATTCTTCATCCCTCCCCTACGGCCGGACCACATCCCACGGTCCGAGCTGCTCGTGCGCCTCCGGGAGGGATCCCGGCGACGGCTGACGTTGATCACCGCGCCGGCGGGTTTCGGCAAATCCACCGCGGTTGCCGAACTCTTTGCCGCTGTGACGGGCTCGGCGGAGCGGTTATCTCTCGATCCAACGGACAATGCGCCGAATCGGTTCTGGACCTATTTCGGTCATGGACTAGCCCGTTTGTTTGAGGGATTGGGAGCTGAGGCGACCGCAACGCTGAGCAGCGCATCGCCGCCGGCGATTCGCGAGGTCCAAACCTTGTGGCTCAACGAGCTGGCGGCTCGGGCCGACGAGAGACCCGCCCTGCTGGCGCTGGACGACTTTCACCTCGTCGACCATCCGGGCATCGCGACCGATCTGGCCTATCTGATCGATCATCTCGCCCCGAATCTGCGACTAATTTTGGCCACCCGTCAACGACCCGATTTGCCCTTGGCCCGATGGCGAGGACGCGGTCAAATCTGCCATCTCGTGACTCGGGATCTGCTGCTCAGCCGCGTGGACAGCGAGAAGTATTTGTCCGATCGCCTCGGACCGACCCTGTCCCCGGACCAAGCAACGCGCCTTTTTGAGCGGTGCGAAGGCTGGCCTGCCGCTCTCCAACTGGCGGCGTCTTGGCTGGCGGGACGCCCCTCCACCGACGCGTTGATCCGTGAGCTGCCCGCCCGCGGGGATTTGGCGAACTATATGGCCGAGGAGATCCTGGCCCACATGTCGCCGGAGATCGGCGATCGGCTGATGCACCTTTCAATTCTCGACGCCTTCAACGGACCGCTGTGCGCCGCAGTGCTCGGCCCTTCCCAGGCAGACGGCCTGCTAGACGTCTTAGAGGCGTCCAATTTGCCGCTGGTGCAGCTCGACGGCGAAGGTTATTGGCTCAGATTCCATCACCTTTTTAGGGATTTCCTGCGGCGGCGGCTGAACCGGGTGGCTCCGGAATCCGCGACCGACCTGCATATCAGGGCCTGTGACTACTTTTCTGCCCAAGCCGAGTGGCAGCTCGCTTTTCACCACGCCCGGGCCGCGGGGGACCTCGACCGTTCGATCGAGCTTCTGACCCGATCCGCATCGTCGAGGATCAACCGAGGGGAAAGCAGAGCGTTGCTCCAGGATGTGGAGTCGTTGGCAGTCAACGCCGAGCAGCTGCCGGCGGACCTCTTGATCGAGGTGACAAAGGCCTCTTATATCGTCGGCCGGACCGAGGATTGTCGCGCCAACATCGCGATCCTCGAACGTCTCGCCGACAAAGGGCTGCTGGAGCCACAACAGACCGTGCTCTTACAGGTTCAACGGGCAGCCCTGGCCCGAAGCCGCGATGGTGACCTAAAGGCGGCGATTCGGGAACTCAGCGCGGCGCTGGAATCGTTGCCCGAAGATCAGCGGTCCATTCGACCTTGGGTGGCTGTGCAGCTCGGTGTCGCTCACACCTTCGCCTTCGAACTCGACTCGGCCGAGAAGATCCTCACCGGACCGGAGTCCAAGGGCTTAGCCGGCGAGTCGGATCCTGTGCCGATTTTCAGCCGGCGAGCCAATCTCGCCTAGATCCACTGGTTGCGCGGAGATTTACGGCAAGCAGCCGACCTCTGCAACCGAATTCTCGCCCTGCGTGAGGAAGAACCCGCGCCACTCGGTTCCCCGGGCCTTTCCCTAACGTTTCGCGTCCTGGGAGCCGTGGAACTCCAGCGCGGTCGTTTCGAATCGTCACGCACCGCTCTAGAGCAGGCAATCCACTGCGGCAAATTATCCGGCTTCGACGAGCTCGTTGCCTTCCCACTCTTGGGATTGGCGGAACTCGCTAGAACCGTCGGTGACGGACAACAGCTGGACCTGCGACTCGAACAAGCCGAGCATCTGAAGCACCGCGGCAATTTGGCGCCCGCTCACCATGCTTGGCTGCGGGCCCTGCATCTCCACCGTCTTCTGGACTCGGGCGACGTGCGCGGAGCCGAGCGCTTGGCGCGGCGTTTTCCTCTCGCCACTGGGCCACCTTCGATGGTCGACGATTTCTGGCGAATCGCTTGGGTCCGTGCCCAGACATCGTTCGGCAGGCAGGAGGAGGCGACGCAAGCGATATCGTGGCATCTGCAAGAGGCCCGTCGGCAAGGACGAACGGGCATGGAGATCGAGCTACGGGTTTGGTCCGTTTGGCAGAAAGTTCACTTTGGACGCACGAACGGCCGTCACCGAGCCGAACTCGACCGCCTGTGTCGTCGTCTGGCCGAGACCCTAGAACTCGCCGCGGACCAAGGCAACGTCCGGCCGTTCCTCACCCCGCCGCTGACCGAGCTGACCGGTCTTCTGGATCGACTTGGGCCCCATGACCTATCTGACGGGGCTTCGAAGTTCTGTCGGCTGATTGAAACGGTCCTACGCGAACGTGCTTCTCAGGGGCTCGATCAGCCCGTCGTTCAAGGCCCAAAGCTCACCGGCAAAGAAAACGAGGTGCTGGCCGGGCTGGCAGAAGGTCGTTCCAACGCCCAAATCGCAGGCGATTTGGGCGTGGCGGTCAGCACCGTCAAGACCCATCTTAAAAACCTTTTCTACAAGCTCGGCGCCCGTCGCCGCACCCAAGCAGTAGCCCGGGCTCGCGAACTCGGCTGTTTATAAAGGAGTACAGGGGGAGACAGAAAAAGGATCAGGATCCCCCTTTTGGAGGATAGAACTCAACCTCTCCGGCAAAGAAGATGGTCACGGCACCACACACCGTGGGCCTATTCACCTAGGAGGTCATCATGCAAGCTATTCGACCCTTACAAATCTGGATTTGGATCCTCGGCCTAATTTGGCTATCTGCAGGAGCCACAGCACAAACCCCGAGTTCCGAGCTGGATTTCGATCGCGCAGATTTCGACGGCGACGGCGCAGGTTTCGAGCAGGTCACGGACCCGGCGATCGATTTCTTTGAGTCACCCTTTCGGCAAGGATCAGCAGCCCCCATGAAGAGCTTGGATCGTGTCTACACGTTGACCCACGACATCCCCTTCGGCGACGGCCGGACCCTGCGGGTCTATGAGTCGTTCACCCCGCGCTCGTGGCTCAGCTTTCCCCACCGCGCGGTGATGATGGTGACGTCGTTTTACGCCAGTGGCTGGGACATTCCCGTGGAGGGGTATCGAGCCGGTGAGATGTTGGCCCGTCAAGGTTATTTCGCCTTCAGCGTCGACTTGGTGGGTTATGCCGACAGCTACAAACCGGAAAACGGCAACGACGCCACCTTTGAGCTTCAGCTGGAGGCTCTGCAAGCCGCCATTCGCTACATCCGCTTTTTCCGCTTCGTACCCAAAGTCGACATTCTCGGTGAAGGGTACGGAGCAACCCTGGCGACCCAGCTGGCGGCCGACGATCGACGAATTCGGTCGGTGGTGATGACCGATAACCTTTATCGGATTCAGATCGGCGGTCCGGTTTCCGATCCCGTCTTCCGCGACTTTCTGCTCAACGACCCCGACGGATATATTTTCATCCCGCCCGAGGTGGTCTCCCTCTTCTTGGTGGACTCTCCCCCGGAGGTGGCCGACTATTTCGCCTCGACCCAAAGCGGCTTCCTGCCCGTCGCCAGCTTTACCGTCGCCTTCGAGCTGCCGTTCTACGACCCGAGTGTCGCCCGAGTGCCGGGCATCGTCATCCAAGCGGAGAACGACCTGGTCTCACCACCGAGCGACGCCGCGGACTTGGCGGCCGACTACGGCACCGACGGCGCCCAGTTCGAAATCCTGGAAGGTTTCAACCGCGGAGCCCGCTTCGGCAGCAACGCTGCGGCGGCGGCCTATTGGCAAGCGGTGCTCGATTTCTTGGAGTGACCTCTTGTTGTTGTGAGCGGCCCACCTCAAGTGGGTTGCTCGTCCTTCGCGAGAGGCACTGGGCAGGCGACGGCGCACGGAGGACCTACAGCGCCCGTCGATGGTCACGTCCAAAGTAGTACAAAATTTAAATCTCTGGTTCTTGACGACCTGCGACACTCTTGACAGTGAATCTCCCCAACGCTTAAACTTACGCCCTGTTTACGCCTAACGCAGGATCCACATCGAAACACCTGGAGG
>CBDUGP010000129.1:0-24854 GCA_965366625.1 uncultured bacterium | reverse complement strand
CCTCGCTGTACAACTGGATCTATACCCGTGGATTCCAGAGCTGGGCCGGTGACTACAACGGATCTCTGGCGTTCGCCCTCGCGTACGTGGCATTCTGGCTGGCGATGATGTGGGTGCTCCACGCTCGCCGCATCTACGTGAAGATCTGAGCGGTCGGTTGCCGGAAAAGCGGCTCGCGGCTCTTTTTTTCGCACCATCACCCCACCGACGCCACGAATGAAATACGCTCGCTCGCTCTCGTCGCTCGTCGCTCTCGTCGTCGCCGGGTGCGCATCGTCCGGCGCTCCGGCTTCCGAGGCCGTCCCGCCGGCCACCGCGGCTGCGCCGGCCGCGGCTGCGCCGGCTGCGGCTGCGGCAGGGCAGCTTGGTTGACGGTGCCTTGGTTGACGGTGCCTTGATCGATGACGCCTTGACGACGCCTCAATTTGCGGAATCTGAACCTTGGGAGCTCATTCCATGATTCGACATCATCTCTTGACCTTGGCATGGACAGCCGTTTCAGCAGCTTTCCTACCGGTCGCGCTGACCGGCGCCATCGCACCGTTTCTCCGTGGATACGAAGATGCGGTACCCGGCTTGCCCTTCAATCATCCGCTGCTATTGGCTGCGGTGAACTTGACCGGGTTCGGTATCCCGTCCGTGCTGGGTTTGATCGCGGGGCTGTGGTTTTGGTCACGGCTCAGTCGCGAGATCCTCGTGCCGGAGGGCTCCCGCCTGCCTATCTGGCTTCGAGCCGGATCCGCCTTGAGCACATTGATGGCGGTATTCGCCTTGCTCTGGACCACCCTTTCGATAGTTATGCTGGGATGGTTCGGCCAGGTGCCGATCGTCGACATGGAGGTGACGCCGGCTATTTTGGTGCTCAGCGCCGGCGGTCCATTAGCTGGGTTTTGTTTTCTCACCATATGGGGACGGGGATTGTGGCTCCTCGGTCGGAGACTTCGCCGAGCCGAACCGCCTGGAGGTGTCTCGTGAGCCGGCGGCTGGGCATCGACGAGGTAGAACTCTCGGCTATCTTGATCCTACACCTGGCGCTGATTCCCATCGCCCTGATCTGCTGGGTAGTGTTCACGGCTCTGGCGGTGGATGCAGGTATGGACCCGGGGCCGATCGAAGACCCGATACTTAAGAAAGCCTTTACACCCGTCGGCTACCTGCTGTGGTCGGCGCCGTTCGCGATGATGTCGGTGGTGGCCTGGGTCTTGGTCTGGATCCTTCACACGTTCGTGGCTAGGCCCTTGGTGGAGGGGTCTTGGGTGGAGCCTCGCCAAGCTCAGGTTCGCAAGGACGATCCCCACTGACGGCGTCGACGGCTGCGGGATCGAACTCGCCGTTGCGGCTCTCCCGCAGCCACTCCCGTTGGAAGTGGAGCGGGTGGAATCCCTCGGCGGGCTCGCCCAAGTAGACTCTGGCTTTGCCCGTGCGCTCGCCGAAGCGGCAGGGAAGGTCGAAGACACGGGTCTTCGGCAGTCGACTCATGGTTTGTGCCTCCAAGGATTGGGCGACCGAGGCCATTGAATATCCATCAGCAAACCCCGAATGAGGGCGTCGAGACGACCCAGCTCGACGATCGAAAGCCGCCGCTGCTTCGGATCTGAGCCGGAACGGAGCCCGTGGACCAGCCGCCGCGCATTGGGGTCGGCGGCTGCGGCTGCCAAGCGCTCTTCGACTCGGCGCCGTAACCGGGGCTCGCAGTAGGCGGGGCGCGCTAGGGCTGCCAACAGCCGGGCAGCGCCGAGCACCACCGACGGATGCTCGTGCCCGAGGGCCGTTTCGACGGGTTCTAGAATTCCGTGATCGTCGAGGCTGCGGAAGGTCGCGATGGATTCGAGCGCCACTCGCTGAACCTCGGGGGCGTCCGACGACGCGGCCCACAAGGCATGCAACTTACGATCGTCGAGTCGGCGATCCCGACTCAGCAGCTCCACCGCGGCCCGACGCGTCGACATCCACACCCCGTGCACGGCCAAGTCCGTCAATCGTCGGATCCAGCTCCGCCGAGACTCCACGGTGCTGAGGTAGAGCTTCGGCCGGAGCCGAGCGGCTTCAGCGAGCCATTGGCTGAGATGGCTTGTGGTCAGATCGTCGATGTCGTCGACGGTCGCTTCTTCGAGTCGATGCTCCAGCCAATCGACGCAAATCGGCAGCAGCTGTGGATGATCGAGGACCCGCTTCGCTTCGATCCGGGCGTGAGTCTTTTCAAGCTCGCCAACCCGACGTTGACCTCCGAGAAGGTGGAGCCTGTGAGCGGCCTGATCGGGCTCAAAGGAAAGCAACTCAGACCAGGGTAAGGCCGCAGATTCAAAATGACGAATCGCTTCAAAGACTCCTCCTCCTTCGCCTATGGCCAGGGAGACGGCGTCGATCACGCCGCGGAGACCGGTCAGCGAAATGCGTCGGTCGCCGAAAGCCGGCGCGGCGTGGGACCAATCGGGGGCGATCGCCTGGCGGAGCACATCGGATGATCGATCATCGACGGCCAAGACGTTGCAAAGGCCGCGTACCAGGGCGCGGCGTGCGATGTTCGGCCCGCGATGCAGGATCTCTCGCACGGTCGGCAGGCAGTCTCGCGACACGGTTTCGATAAAGCGCAACACCACTGAGGCGGATTCCTGCTCTGACGTGGGGTGATCGGAGCCGCCTGATCGTTCGGCGGCGTGGATCAGCACGTCGGACCGGTCATGGACGATCGTCTCGAAGGCCCAGCGCAAGACCAAGGCATCCTGTGGATCGTGTCGACGCCGTAACCAATGGTCCGCCAGCTGAAAAATCACTGTCTTGCCCACTCGGCTGCTCGGCCGGCGATGCCGTAACACGGTGCGATCACCGTGTAAGGCGAGGCGAGCGCGCAGACGTTCGAGGTCGTCGCCGTGGTTCATGAGTTGAAGTAGGGCTTCGACAAGGGCAGGGCTCAGCTCTCCTCGCTCGGCGCGGGCGAGCGGGCTGCGATCCACGGCCGGCTCGGCGGGTAGTGGGTGGCGGCTTGGACGATTCAAGGTCAGATGTCGGGCCTGGTCTGCCATCGCGGCGAGGACCACGCCGTCATGCTCTGAGCTCAAGCCCGAGAGGTCCGCCAGCGCCCCTAGGATTCGCTCCGGTGCGATGCCCGAGCTGGGAAGCTTTTCGAAGGGGCTCGGGACCTCGTTGCTCGCCGCCAAAAGTCGCTGCACCGGATCCGTGATGCCGTAGAAGGCTAGGGTGGCCGGCGAGATCAGGATCCTGTGGGGAGCGATTCGATTTTCCACCAGATCGGCTCTCAAATCGGCGGCGTCCGCTAAGCGAGTCAGCGTTCGGTAGCGGCGCCAGGGATCTGTGATCGCCGCTGCACAGTTCGCCAAATCTTGCAGGCTGGGAACGGGGGCAGAACCGAGCAGGTGTCGGCGGGCCGAGGCGCGGGCCCCGAGGCGGTCCGACAGCGAGGTTTCCGCCAGCACCACGGCTTCGTCGAGCAGGTCGTGGCGTCGAAGCTCGGGGTTCAACACCGCGAGGGCCCAGGCGCGCACGAAGTCGAAGCCATCGGGGATTTCCGCCAGCACGTCGAGGGCTGCCGCTAGATGCTCGGCACTGGGTTGCTGGCTGGCCGGCGGTAGGTTCACAGCGTGCCGGCCGAGGGCGATCCAGGCATTGACGAAAAGGGAAGTGGGCGAGCTCAAGAACCGGCCGTATCGATCGAGGGTCACGGCGGCTCGATGTACGGGGTCGACTCGATCTTCCCGGCACGATTCATCGGTCTTCGTCGCCGGTCGCAGCAGGCAGCGCCAAAAGTCGGCCAGCAGGGGAGCCTTGCAGGAAACCTTCGAGGCTGCGGCCAAGGTTAGGAAGAGCTCCGGTCGGCCATCCACGGGCAGCCGATCGGCCAGGGCCCGAACTATGTTGATCCAGAGGGCGTTGTCGGTGCGCCGCTGGGCGTCGAGCAGGGCTGTCGTCCAAGAAGAAACCCTCGGTGGTACCCCCGACGAGGCCCCCGGCGTGGACGGCTCGTCTCGGCAGATGCGGTTGAGATCGGCGTCGAACGCACCGAGGTCGGCGGCGGCGTCCGCTATCTCGGGGGCTTCTCCGAGGGCGACCAGCGCCAATCGAGCATGCCGCGCCTTGACGGTTGAGCCGTAGCCGGCCCACAGCCTGAGCTCGCTTCGCAGGGTGTCGAGCGGGGCTCGGCTCGTGATCCGGTCGAGAATCCAACCCTCCAGCGGCGACCGACGATAGGGATTGGCGGCGTCCCCAAGCACGGTCCGCATCAGGCGTCGCCACTCGCCGTGTCGTTGGATTCGAGCCGCCAGAACCTCGTCGCGGCGCAGTCGGTGTGCCGCCGAACCAGGTTCAGGCAGGCTCGGGTCGCGCCGGTGGAGGTCGCGCAAGGCCTGGTCGATCCACCGCGGCGCTGCGTCTAGATGGCCTTCGTCGGCCAGAAATCGGGCTAGACGCGCGGGGATCTCCGGGGCCTGGAGGGCGATTTGAGCGAGGGTCGACGCGCTTTTCGGACGCGCGGCGCCGACGCGAGTGAGGGCCCGGTCCAAGGGTTCGAGATCGGCACTTCGTAGTCTGGCGGCCAGGGCGCCGATCAGGGTTTCGTCGAGCCGGTCGTCCGAGCTTTCACCTCGGATGTGATCGAGCACCACGGAGACGATTTCCGACCAGGGCGGTACCACATCTCTTGGCAGCTCTGGCCGTGCTTCCAGGAGCAAAAGGGCGGCGACCGGCACCGGGGTCGCGCCGTCGTGGCCGAGCAGCCGCCGCAGCAGTGCTTCGATCTCTCGGCGATCGATCCGGTCGGCGAGCAAGCCCAACGCCATTGCCGCGGGTCGCCTCCAGGTGGAGTCGCTCAGACGTTCCAACAAGCGAGACTCGGCCGAGTCGGCGTCGTCCGCCAGCCAACGGGCGGCCAAATACTCTTGGATCGGCCGACTGACAAAGGAGTACAGGTCAGATCCCAATGGCTGCAAGGGTCCGAGCCCGTCACGTAGATGCGAGCCGAGCCGAGCGCGCAGTCGACGGCCGGAGATCAGGCCGAGCTCCGTCGGGCGATCCTGAAGGTAAGCGGCTAAATCGCTCAGCAGCTCGAGTCTCGGGTCGGCAGGCGGTTCGATGTCGCCTTTCCCCCATTGGTCGAGCAGAGCTTCGACCAATGGGCCATAAATATCTAAGCGGCGGAGCTCGAGGCGTCGCTCGGGCGGCTCGGAAGGGGATTGGCGCTGAATGCGCGCCAAGACGGAGACGATCAGCGGGTTGCCCGCCAGCTCCCCGGCCCCATCCCGATGCAGACGGTCCACCAGCTCCAACAAACGCTTTCCGCCGGAGTGGGGGTCGTTCCACTCCAGGCACATTCGCCGGAGGGCGCGATCGCGCAGCGGCTGGAGCTCGAAACAACGGACCTCGCCGACGTCGAGAGCTAGGCGGGCGGAAGACAGTGGTCTGCCCACCAGAATCGAAGGGGTGTCGAACGCTCGGACGAAAGCGATGACTTCTTGCAGAATCCGAAGTCGCTCGTCGGCGTCGGTTATCTCGTCGAGCCGGTCGCCGAGCAGCAGGGCGCGATCTCGGCGCAGCTCGCGAATGAGAAAACGACCGACGGCTTCGGGGTCGAAAGAACGACCGGCTGCGTCGCCGGCGGGTGCCAGGGACGATCCGGAGAGGTGAAAACCCAGGAATTGCGCCAGTCTGAGCGGTCCGCGTCGTCGACGGAAGTCGGCGAATTCCACCAGGTCGACGAGGATCGGAATTCGGACCGGGCCGAGGTCGAGCACGGCACCCTCGGAGTCGTGGTCGATCAGCTCGCCGGAGATTTGCAGCAGAGGTCGGTCGTCGAGGGCCGCTTGTGCATGGTGTCGACTGAGCCATCGCAGCAGCTGGGTCTTGCCCGACCCCGGCTCGCCGACCCAGAAAAGGCGACGATGCCGAGTCAGAATCTCGTGCAGCATGTGGGATTCGGATTCCCGATCCCGGGCGCGCAGGCTGCGCCAGAGCCACCAGAGCTCCTCGCCGGGGTCCAGCTCGTCATTAGGCAGCAGACCGCCGAGGGTCGCGGGGTCGTGGATCGGGCTGTCGAATCGATCAGAGGCTTGCCGAAACCGGGTATAGACGGCTTGCAGAGGCTGCGGGCTGAGACCTCGGCGGGCCTCGATGCCGAGGAACGAATGATCTTCGACGATCGAGGACAGATAGTGTCGTCGTAAGACTTGGTCGGGGGCCGGCAGCTCGTTCTCATCGAGGCCGGCTAGGGTCTTGCCCGCGACGTTGGAGAAAAGCACGGGAATCGCCCAGTCTCGGGTGCCGGGAGCCCGAGCTAAGGCAGCTCCGCGGGCTGCACAGACGGCGCGTTCGAGCCGGCGACCTTGGGACAAGCTCGAATAGAGCTCGGCGCTGAAAGCCACGGCCACGTCGTCGGGGATGGGGGCCTGCATGGCGATCACCGCCGGCATGCCGCTCTGGATCAATCGAACGGCCACAGCGTCTCGGGCTCGGCCCTGAGCCTCGGCGGTGCGGCACGCGTTGAGCACCACCAGCCGTAAGTCGCTGAGCCCTTGGAGAGCCAGTGCGAGATCTTCGCCGGTGACCTCTTGGATGTCTCCGTCGGGGCCTTCCAGCAGCAGGACGCCGGCTCCGTGTCGATCGAGATCGCCGTGACCCATGAAGTGCAAGACCGTGGCTCGATGGGCTTCGAGCAGGCGGCGAAGGGTCATCAAATCAGCGTTTTTGGGGGCCGGCAAGACCTCCAAGGCCCGGTTTTCATGGTGTAGGGCCTTCAGACCGTCCAGCTCCGGACCGAGCTGCAAAGGGGCGGTGCCCCGAGGGTTGGCGGCCACGGCGACCACCCGCAGGGTCTCGAGGGGCTGTTCCATCGCCGGACGGAATACCGCTTGTTGCAGCCCTCGGGAGAAGCCTAAGCTCGACTCGAAAACCAGCGGCGCCGACGTTTCGGGAAAACGCATCAGCTCCCAGGGCAAGCCGTGAAGCATCGCCAATCGTGCTTCGTCGGCGTCCCAGGCCAAGCGAAGATTCAAGGGGTCGTAGCGCTGGCGGGCACGGTCGAAGGCTTGGCGGAGGCGGCCGGGAAAGAGGGCCTCGAATAGTCGTTCTCCCAGGCATCGGGTCGGCTCCCGTTCCCCCGAGCCTTGCAGATCCCTCAAAGTGTCGAGATCTGGCACGGCCGAAAGCCCCCGGCGGGGTGAGTCGCTGAGGGGTCGACCGTCGAGGTTCAGGAAGGCGTTTTCGGACAGCTCGAACGGTGCACTGAGGCGCTCGTCCGGTGTTTCGATCTCGACCCGCCGTTGATCGCCGTCCGCATAGACGGTGATCGTCACTTCGGTGCCCATGATCAGCGGTCTCCCATGATCAGCCGATATCCATGATCATCCAACCCAAGGTCAGCTCGCAGGATCGTTCGTCTCACTTTCGGCTTTGGTCGCCACCTCCAGGGTCACGTTGCCGAAGCGCAGACTCTGGCCGTGTTGCAACGTCAGTCGGCTGCCGTCGGCAAAGTTTTGGCAGGAGACCAGGCCGTTTTCAAAGTTGATCTCGGCACGCACTGGCGGTCCGTCGTCTGCCGGCACCACGACCTGGCATTCCGGCGACGAGCCGACGCGGATGGGGTCCTGGCCGAGGGATAGGGTCGGCGCTTCGGCCATCAAGGTCAGACCTCGTCCGGCGGCGCTCGGCCGGTCCCGTTTCACCACCAGCCATGCGGAGCGGGCCATACGTTCGGCGATCCCCAGGAAGAAAGCGATGAAAACGCCCTTCAAGCCGTCCGCCAGGGTGACGTGAAGAATGGACTGATGGGTGAAGAGGCCGCCAAGGAAACCCGCTCCCGTGCCGGCGATCAACGCCGCCGACAGCTTGAGATTGGGGATGACCCGCGATACGGCCACAGCAATAACTATGCCTTCGGCGGTCCACGCGGCGACGTGGGGAAGGAAAGTGAAGCCGAGGGGGTGGAGAAAGAACCCGATGGATCTCTTGATCATGTAGAGGGCGAAACCTGCTGCCAAACCGCCGCCGGCGGAAATTGCCGACGCGGTGAGCAAATCCCGCTGGGCGACCGACAACCGGCCCAAATGCCAATTCTGCACCACCGCTAGGGTGGTGCCGATACCGCACCCGAGGACCGCATCCCACCACAGGAGGTGCAGGAAACCGGGAGCCTGGAAGGGATTGACGATCAGGCCGACGGCCGAGCCGATGAAGGCACCGGCTGCCGACAAAACGGCGAAGAGCAAGGTTTTATTGATGTCACGGAAACGGTCGAGGGCATGTTCGACCCGTTGGGCTGCCAGTTGATAAACACTCATGTCAGATCTCCGGTTCAAGGGGTCAATCCCTGGCTTTTACGATAATTCGACCAACCGGCGAGGGCGGCGGACGCCAGGGGGGCACCCATGCCGTAGAGCGAGTCTTCGAGCTTCTCGCCGAGGTTGAGGATGGTGTATTCGAACGTCGCGCTTTCCAGGCCACCGAGCTGGTTGCGGTTGCGCACCAAATAAGCCCGGGCTTGGATTTCCGAGGTATAGGAGGTTTCGGTCCGGCCGAGAAAGCTCAGCTGCCGTTGCCCCCGCGGTTCGACGGCAGCGAAAACCAAGACGTCGACGTTTTC
This sequence comes from uncultured bacterium, assembly GCA_965366625.1. Classification (GTDB taxonomy): domain Bacteria; phylum Acidobacteriota; class Thermoanaerobaculia; order Multivoradales; family J023; genus JAUIJL01. The sequence continues at coordinate 16,267 of CBDUGP010000129.1, read as the reverse complement.
CTGATCGAGCACCGGCAGCAAGGCCAGGGCGCTCGAGGCCCCACCCCGGGCGATGTAGTCGCCGGTCAGAAAGCGACCGCTGCCGGCTTCCACGTCGAGGCCCCGTTGCCGCAGCTCGCCCACCAGGTGGGTTTCGAGAGTACGTTTGACCATTGGCTCCCCGTTGGCCACCACCAGAACCTTGGGCTTTTGGCGGATCTGTGCCTTGGGCGGAGCAGGCGGTGGCGGCGGCATCACCGGTGGCGGTATGACATGGCTCTGGTGGACGGGCGATGGTGGAGGTGGAGGCGCGCCACCGCCACCGCCACCGCCTCCGCCGCCCTGCCCGCTGGGTGGAAAGGGGATCAAGCCCAGGGCCCACGCCGCGCCGACGCCGCCGGCGATGATCATTGCGGCGGCTACCGCTTTCGGCGCCGCCGACCGGCGGGCCGGTCGATGGGGGCCGCTGAACACTGGATGAGGCGAGATGGCTTCTTGCAGCAGGGTGAAGACGCCGTAATACCAGGCCCCCGGCGGCACGTTGCGGTCTTCGAAGCGGCACACCGCCAGCTCCGTGCCTTCGCCGTCACCTTCGTCCGTGGGCGGACCTCCGTCTTTGCGCACCACCCAATAGGACGCACCCGGCTCGTGGACCGGAGCCCATTCGACGTCGAAGCCGCCGGCCACTGGCCGCACTTGGATCGACGGTGGAGCCTGAAGGGGCCGATGCGGTGGCGGTGGCGGTGGCGGGTCGACCACCATGTCCGGCCCCTGCTGGACCGTATTTGGTTGCTGTGTAGTGGCGCGCTGTTGAGCCTCGAAAGCCCGGAAGAGGGTCTCGAAGCGTTGCTCCCAAACGTGATCCCGTGGATCGGGAGGGGACGGCATCTCCGGCGGCTCGCCCAAGGTCCAGTTACGCTGCTCGGCGAACCATCCGAGGAACGACTTTGCCGCTTGCACGTCGACCCCGTGGCGACCGGCCATGGTCGCTAAACGCTCGAAGTCCTCGTAGGCCAGCTCACCGTTTTCCACCATCAGCTCGATCTGGTCCCGCAGCTCGCGCATGGGCAGGGTGGCCAGTGTGGCGTCGTAGCGATCCTTGCCCGCCGACGACGAGAACAGATCCTCGGCGAGGCCGGCTAGCTTTTGTACAGCGGTGGATTTTTCGTCCGCCCGTCCGGCGCTTTCCTGGTACCTCTGTTTGCCGCGGGCGGCCAGGACGTCCGCAGAAGTGTCTGCGGACAGGCCGAGAAAGGCGTAGAGATCCGCGAAGCCGAGCACGCCGAGACCGTGACGGATTTCCTCGACTTTAGAATCGTCGAGGAAGTCGCGTCGTTGAAAAGGTCCGGCCGACGCCGTCGGCGACGCACCGACCCGGACGCCGGCCGCTTTCAGCCGGGTCTCGATCTCGGCCCTCGTCATCACCTCGGCGAAATGGTCGGCCAGGTTGTCGACCTGGATGTCGGTGATGTGGCCACGATCGCGAAAGGTCTCGATCATCTGGTCGAGCTTGTTCAGCACCTCCTGCTGACCGACCTCAATTTCCGCTCGGCGGGCCGCGGCTTCCTGTCGCCTGAGATTCGGGTCGCCGAGCACCCGCTCGATCTCCGGCAGGAGATCCAGATTGGCTTTGGCCGCGGCTTGCTTTGGCCCGGTCCGCTGGGTCCGAATTTGATTCCAATATTTTTTCTTTTTGGCTATCTCCTTTTGGATCGTCGGCCAATCGTCCACCGACGGGTCGAGCTCTAAAAGCTGAAAGAAATTAGGGCGTGAATCGGCCATGACGGTCTCCGAAAAACGTTTCAACAGGCAGCGTTTTCAACAAGATTGAGCGCGAAGATCAGAACGGAAAGAAGACTCAGGAGACGAGCATGGAGAGGTTGCGGCTTTTCGCTTCCTCCAGCTCCTCTTTTTGCATGATGGAGTCGGTTTTGAACGAAGCTTGGAAGACGCCGCCACTGGTCAGGTCCTTGCCGTGCACGTTGAGCAGGCCGTCCGCTTCGAGGCGGAAAGTGATCTCCACCGGCGCACCGGCAGGCAGAGCTTCAGAGAATTTGAGCTCCCCGGCTCCCAGCTCCTTGCATTCGTCCACGGACACCGGGCGACCGTTGGAGGAGAGGTTTTCCATGCAGCGGACGTCGGCCGACTGCTGATTCGCTTCATAAGTGCCGAATTGCTGGCTGACCTCCACCGGCACTTTGGTGTCGACCTGGATTAGGTTAGTGACCACCTCTTGGCCGGAAGCGGGGTCGATCACCACGATGCCGAAGCTCTTGGCGGTGACGTTGGTCACCTGGGTCTTGCGCAGCTTCTCCACGGTGGCTCCCGGCAGGCCGTATTTGGTCGCCACTTGCTTTTCCGCGTCTTTGACCACCTGCCCACCGATCGCCAGATCCACCTGGTCGACGTCTTGCCCGGTGCCCGCGGAGACCGCCAGCTTGATCTCGCTCTCGAGAAAACACTTAAAGCCATAGACGGCCGCGCCCTTGGCCACCGCTTGGTTGGGATCGAATTGCAGCACCTCGGTGCCGGCGAAGCCCTCTTCGACCGCTTTCACCACCTGGGGCATGTAGGTCGATCCACCCACCAGCAGAATCTTGTCGATCTTGGCGAAACCTTTGCCCTTGGCTTTTTCGATCTCCTGTTCGGTTAAGCTGATGGTGCGTCGTAAATACTCACCGGTGATTTGCTCGAAGGTCTCGCGGCTCAGCTCGACCTTGGCGCGCTTGCCGCCGAAGCGTACCGGCCGGCTGGCCGATTCACGGGTGCTCAGGGCCTTCTTGATGTCCTCGGCGTCGCTCAACAGCTCCTGGTAGGTTTCGAGATCGTCGAGCACCGTTTCCGAGTCCAAACCCGTTTCCTTGGCGAAGCTGTCGGCCAAAAATTGGACGATGGCCTCGTCCCAATTCTTGCCGCCGAGCAGGTGGTCTCCTCCCGTACACACCACGTCGATGGCGTTGTCGCCGATGTGGATCACGGTGACGTCGAAAGTGCCGCCGCCCAGGTCGAAAACCAGCACGGTTTGGGTTTCCGTCTGATCGATGCCGTAACACAGGGCGGCGGCGGTGGGCTCGGGGATGACGTACAACACGTCGAGCCCGGCAATGAGGCCGGCTTGCTTGGTGGCTTCTTTTTCGTTGACGCCGAAGTAGGCGGGGCAGGTAATGACCACCTTCTCGATTTTCTCGCCGCCGAGGGCGGACTCCGCGTCCTCGACCACTTTCCTCAGGATGAAGGACGACACGTCCTGGGGACGATACGTTTGGCCGAAGGCGTCGAATTGCCAATCCCCGTCACCCATCATGCGTTTGACCGTGGAGACCACATGCTCGGGCTCCACGGCGGCGACATCCTTGGCGGCCTTGCCGACCACGATCGAGTCGGCGCTCTCGAAGTAAACCACCGATGGAGTGGTGAGATCTCCTTCTTTATTGGGCAAAATCACGGGTTTGCCGTGCTCGTCGACGTGGGCGATGCAGGAATAGGTGGTTCCGAGGTCGATTCCAAATACACGATCTTGACTCATGTTGATGTCCTCCAGGTTTTCAGATTTTTTGAAATAGTTTTTTGAAATAGTTTTTTTGAAATGTGTTTAAGAAAGAAATTCGAATAGCGGCTGCATGGAGCGGCTCACGGGCTCACGGCGGCTCGGCCTCGCTCGCCACGTAAACATCCACGCGCTCCTTTTGCAGCACTAGGCCGTCACGTTCGAAGCCGGGGCGTACCCGTCGGGCGATTTGACCGACCTGGGTCGAGTCTCGGCAGGGCAGGGTCTTGCGCACGGTTTGGCGCCGCGGCTCGAGCGTGTCGACCGGTTCGCTGAACAAGCCGATGCCGTTCTCCTCCAGCAGGATCTCCACGTCCTCCCGGAACTCTTCGAGCAGCTTCGCCGCCTCGTCGGCCCCTAAGCTTTGCTCGGCGTTCGCCAGGGACTCCGCCGATCGCCCCAGGTTGTCGTGCAGCCGAACGAGCCCCGAGACCAGGGGCCGCAGCGCTTTGCCCAAGAGATCCTGCCTGTGCCCCTGGACCTCCCGGTGCAGGGTGTCGATTTGCCGATCTTTGACCTCGTCCACGGCGAGCTTGGTGTCGAACGCCTCGTGGAGCTGGTCCAATTTGCTCTCCAGCGCTGCGTGGGTTTTCGCCAGGGCGTCGAGCATTCCGAGTTCGAGTTCAAGTTGTGGACAGGAATGCTGGAGGTCGGGATCCGTTGCGCTTCGGGGCTCGGACATGGTTTGAGATTCGGTGCCGAGCGCCGGATCCCGCTCGGAGCTTTCCGGCTCAACAACGGGGGGTGAGTCCACGGACTCCGAACTCTTGGCCGGCTCGACCGGCACGGGAGGTAGCGGCGGAAGTCGTGGCTCGTCTGTTTTGTTTTCCGGCTGAGTGACTACGTGGGATGCCGCGTCCGAGGCGGACGGACTGTGATCGTTCATGCTCACTCTCCTCACCGATTCAGAGGTTGAAGGGTTCTCCAAGCTTCCTTTGAAGAGGTAGAGGCCGCGACGCACTTTTTTGTTCAGGGCAATTTGGCCGGAGCTACTCGGCCGCAGAAATACGTAGTAGAACGTCGCACACGGTCCATTGACCGTCGGAGCTTTGGGAACGTGTCGAATCGCGGCGGCCGGGAAAGAGGGCTGCGAAAAGCTCGGCTTCGACGGCGTTTTTGGGCCGATGTCGGGGAGGGCTCGGCAGCCTTCCTGGAGGCAGTTCAAAGTCGCCCCAGCGGACGGGATCGAGGGTGGCGAAGACTTTTAGCCGATGACTTCCCGCCGGTGGATGGGAGCGCAACGGCAGATGAATGTGACGGCCCGGATCCAGACTCAAGAAGCCGTTTCGGCTCGGGTAGAGCTGGGAGATGCACCAGGTTGGATCGAGATTCAAGACGGCGATTTCCAGGGGTTGACGGCAAGTATTCTCGACCGTCAAGGCCCACCAGCAGCCGAAAGGCATGTTGGAGTCCGGCGGCAGCTCGTCGAGCGGCCGGACTTCGTCCCGCCTCGGTTGAAAGTCGTCGGGCAGACGACCGAGCCGCACCTCGAGAGCCACGGCGGTGCCCGAACGACCATGATGGGTGAGTCGTTCGAAGGCGCGGTAACGGCTGAGTCTTTCGAGCAGCCGGACGAGACCCTGCAGATCACGCCGGGGCACGGAGGGTACGGGATGGGGCAGAGGAACCGAGCCCGCCGACTCGACCGTTAAGCATCCGTCGATACCGCGCAGCCGCAGGTCGGCCGACGGTGATCGTTTCCAGGAGAAAAACGGGTTGTCGAGCGTCTGCAGCTGTCCTTCGAGCTCGGCGAACTCTGGGCCGATCAAGACCCTGCAGCGCCCTCGGGGGATAGGGATCGCTCGATCTCCTGGCTGGTAAAGGGTTTCACCCCGGCGGTGCCAGGTCGCCACGGATTCCGACCCTCGGACCTCTGCCACCTCTACGGCGGCCGGCGGAGCGCTACTGCGCTTGGGATCTTCGATCAACGGAAATAGGGCGAATCGATCTCCTTCCTTAGCATCATGGCAGGCGCCGGTAGCCAGCAAGACCTTTTCTTCGTCCACCGAAAGGACGGTGAAGCCCCTTGGGCCGGCAGCCGGCTCGCCGCCGAGCAATCGCCGATGTCCTTCGCCTTCGAGCCGCGGCGTTTGAAAACCATCGAGCAGGGTGTGCAAACCGGCGTGCAAACGTTCGAACAATTGTCGGTACGATAGATCTGGTCCTGAGCGCCGCACGTTGTCGATCAGCAACCGGCTGAGGGCTCCCTGCATCTTGAATGGATTTTTGGCGTCGGTGGGGTACTCCCAAGCCTGCTCTTGCTCGCGGCAAGCGGCAAGCATCACGTAGCCTTTCGACCGCCCGCCCGCGGCTCCAAATCGTCGTCGGCTCCCGGCCAGCTCTGCCGCCGAGGCGACGGAACTCGGGCCGATCGAAGCACGGGCAGACACCCGGTGGCTTCGCGGCCGTGCGCCGACTAGCGACGGTGCCTGCCGCAACATGCCGCCGGCGTGGCAGCAGTCCATCACCAACGTGACGAAGAGCCCACGCCGCACCATCTGCTCGATGAGGAATCCAAGTTCCAAATCCAATAAGTAGCGGCCGTGGAACTCCGAAGCGTCCACAGGCTCCACAGGCACCCAGGCTTCGTCGAAGGCGCCGAAGCCTTTGAGCCCGGGCGTGTGGGTGGGGACCCGTGCCCCGTGACCGGAATAGTGGATCCACACCGAGTCCCCCGGCCGGGCTCGGTCACCCAGGGCCTTCAGCTCCGTGACCAAACGCTCGTAAGTGGGCCGATCGCTGCAATCTGGTTCCTGAGCACGAGGTGCGGTCAGCAGGAATATCTGCTCTTCCGGCACTTCGAGATCGACGACCAAAAGCTCTGCCATGGCCCGTGCATCGGCCACGCAGCCCCGGAGCTTCGGATAGTCGACCCGTCGGTCGTTTCCACCGCCCTGTTCGCTGGGGCTAGATCCGTAGTCGTCGATGCCGATCAACAGCGCGTGGGTCTTTTGCGGGTCGATCACCGCGGATCACCGATTTGTAATCGGGCCGCGGGATCCCCCAGCACGCCGAAGCTGCGGGCGTCTTGAAAGGCGTGCCACAAATCGTCGAGCTGCTGGAGCTGTTCCTCGGACATCTCGGCCTCCGGGGTCGTCCAAAGGCTTTCGGCGATGTCGGTGGCGAGCTCCGCGTAGCGCTGGGCAAAGCACTCCAGGGCGCCGCCGAGTCGGTGGCCTCGGGCGACGGCGGAGAGAGCACTGACGAAAGTGGTGATCCGCTGGCCGTCCATGAGGCGGCGGAAGGAGCTTTCGAAGGTCTGGTCGACATAACCGACCAAGGCCGCTAGGCCCCCATGAGGATGGCTCAGCATGCGTTGGGACAAGCGACTGAGGAACGGACGTTCGGCGATCCGCAGACGTTCCCGATTGGGTCGCACGAAGAGGTCGTATCTCGGCGTGCCGAGGGAATAACAGGCATAGCAAAAGGCGATGCATCCCGCGAGTCGGCTTTCGGGCGAGAGATCTTCCGCCCCGAACAAGAAATCGTCGATCAACGGGCCGCGCCATCGGTCGGGTCCGGGCCAGTCTGCACAGACCAGCGAGCCTTGGTGGGTCGTTTGCCGGCGATGCCCATGGTCGTAACGCATAGCGTGACCGGCGGAAAAGAACAGACCGCCCGGGTCGTCGAGCAATTGCTTGAGCCGTGACTTCGTGGCGGTTCGAGCTAGCGCCCGGGTCACCTGCCAACCGGACTGTTCGGCAAACTCGTCGGCCAAAGGCGAGGCGAGATGGGCGACGCTCGACTCTGTGAGACGGTCGTCGTCGTGGCTGGGGGCAAAGACCGACAGTCTGGCTTCGACGGTAGTTTCTTCGGCCATAGTGACGCTTTGAGCCCATCGTCCGGCGTCGTCCGGGCTTTCGAAATGGACCCGTCCGACGGCGCGCTGCTGATCCAAGGCGAATTGCAGGTCGAAAGACAGATTTTCGGCATCACCCACCAGAAGCAAGTAATAGGGGAGGCGTCGAGGATCCAAGGGTCCCCGACCCCTGCCGCCGCCGTATTGTCGAAGGAAAAAAGCGGGCTCCTCACCGGCGTAGGGGAGCTCTTGGAAGAGGTCACCGGCTTGCTGCCTGCGCAGGTCGACCAGGGGCTCGAGAGCCTGGCGGATCTGCGAGGGAACGTCGCGGTCGACGATCACCCCCCAGCCCACCGCCGATAGGTCGTCGGGATCCGCATGGAAAGGCAGGCCCCGCGGCTCCGACTGCGCGAGGATGTGTCGGATATCGTCGACGCCGAGAGCCGAGCTGTCTTGCCGGTTCTCTAGGTCGAGAGCTCGCCAAGCGTGTGAGGAGCCCATGACCTCAACCGGCGGAAGCTGAGCCGTGTGGTTCGGCGAAGCTCACGCCGAGGTCGATCATCAAGGTCCGGCCATCGTCCATGGGATAGCTGAGGGTGACGGAATATGGAGGGTTCTGGTTGAGAATCGAAAAGCCGGTTTTCGGCTCGTGATTGGTTTTGGGGTCGTCGTGGGCCATGGTCTTCTCCTCGTAGTTCTTGCTTTGGAAGGTGGAATACCTCCCAGCTGAGGAGAACCTGTTGGCTGCAAGATTGTTGGCTGTGGGTGCCGATCAGAGGCCGAAGAGCTCGAAGGCCGCCCAATGATAGGGAATCGAGGACTCGTCGCCCTCGGCCAGCATGGATAGCTGAGCTTGCCTGAGGGCATCGGCGGGTTTTCTTTCCTGGAGCAGGAGTTCGGAATAGAACCCGCCCATAAGCTCTCGAGTGTATTGATCGTCCACGGACCATAGACTGGCCAAAACTGTAGACGCACCTGCGCTCAGGAAAGCGTTCGACATGCCGACCATGCCCTCGCCTTTGAGAATCTCACCGACCGCCGTTTCGCAAGCACTCAGAACCACCAATTGTGCATTCAGCCTCAAGTTGAAGATGTCGGTGAGTCGCAAGTAGTCGTCGTGCCCATCGCTGTCGGTGAGGACCAAGGTGGAGAGTTCCGGGAGGTCTCTGTAGACCACCCCATGGGTCGCGATGTGCAGGACCCGCAGGCGAGTTCGGGTCAGCTCGATCAACGCTTCTCGAGTCGCAGCTCTTCCCAGGGCAAGACGAATATGCCGGGCCTCTGTCCAAGTTTGAATGGCCTCAATTTCGGCTTGAACGCCTGTTAGGAGCGGAAAGCGAGGATCCGCTGCGATCCTTCCGTCCGGTGTGTCGGGCGCCATAACAGCTACTGTAGAAGCCTGATTTTGAGGCGAGCCTTCCTCAAGCCATGCGAGAGCAGTCAAAGAGGGAATCGAGGTGATCTCGTGTCGGTGGATCAGCAGCCGGGATGTTTCGTCGGATCCCGGGAGGGCAGCAAAAGGCAACAGATGTAAAAGCCCGTCGCGGACGATGCGTACTCTTTTTCGTAGCCGATTTTTCACAGGAGCGATAAGGATTTGGGAGAGTTGGGTCCCGGACGCAGCCACCATAGGTCTGCTGACAGGGCTACGGCTAGTCTTGACGGCGTTTAGAAAAATTGTCGACAGAGTTTCAATTTCACCTCTGGGAGGTAACTTGAAAATTTCGAGGGAGTCTGCATCGAGGTAAAAAAGCCAACTGCGTTTAGCTCCGAGCGAGTAGACGAGCACGGAAGTCTCGTCGTCTAAGATCGACTGGAGTTCTGCAACGGATGGAATGGGTAGCTGGGTGACCGGGCCTCCGGGTTCAGTGACCGCAGTCTGGAGCATCTCGTATTCGCTGATCGCTCGGCGAAGCGTAGTCCTGAGAGCCTCTGCTTCCCGGCTATCGGTGGCTCGCCGTATCTCGCGCTCTATGCTGGTAATTCGGTGATGCAGCTCCAAAGTGGCATCGAAGGTGGAAGGCGTCCTTTTTTCAGAAAGGTTTTGGAGAGCGTCGAGCAGCGACCGGGCTCGGCGCTTTTCTTCTGCGATCAGGGTTCGCTCATCCCAATCCTTGTCGGGCTGTCGGAGATGCTGCTCCGCGAACAGATCTACTTGCTCGAGGAAGTAGTTCTGGCGCAGGGCCCAAAAAGAAACTTGGAGCTTTCGGGTGCCGGCCTGCGCGCGAAGGGATTCCACGATGTCGAGCGCTTCCGTCAGCAAGGATCCCGCCTCGTCGAGCTTCCCCTGCTCTCTCGCCGCACTGGCCAACCCAACCAAGGTATGGGTCACCGCGTCGACGTCTCCCAATCGTTGTAGGATCGGCAAGGCTCGGCGAAGGAGTGCTTCGGCTTCTCCGGGGTGTTGTTGATCGAGTTGAACCCATCCCAAATTGGCAATGACATGGCCGCGCAACGGGTTCTCCTGCAGCAGCTCTAAGGCTTCCCTGTATTTATCTTCCGCCTCGACGATGCGATCCATGTGACGGTAGACGCTGCCCAGCCTGTCGAGCGTGGCCGCGCGGTCGAGAGGCTGTGAGTGCCGCTGGACGGCCTTCTCGAGGTAGGAAGCCGCGCGGTCTGAATCCCCGAGTAGGAAAAAAACCCATCCGCTTTGTGCCAATGCTTTAGCTTCGTCGTTTTGCCGACCCGGAAGCTCTCTGTAGAGTTCGGCTGCCAGGTGAAAACGATCGAGTGCTTGATAGCCTCGGCCAAGGGCGGAGAAGTAGGTTCCCTGGTTGAATAGACTGGCAGCATGCCAGACGAGTTCTTGGCGCGATTCGAAGACTTCATCCGCCTGTTGGGCTAGCTTCAACGCCTCGTGATAGAGCCCCTGGCGGTCTGCAAGCAAGGCTGCATCGTGCTCAATCCTGGCTTTTTCCATGGGAGTTCCGGCGTATTGCAAGCCCAGCTCAATAAATGGAGGCCAAGCGTCTTTGGGCAGGACATTCAAACAGGAGACGATTTGATCGTAGGAGAGTTCTGCCTGTTTGATCGAAGCGATCCGAGCTGTGCAAGAGTCTGGTGTAATAGCTGCAGATGGCGCGCTCCGGCTGCTTGGATCGGCCGCGTCGCAGGTAGACAAAAGGATAGAAAGTGGCAGCCAAGTCACAACACCGGCTAAGACAGTGCCGGGTCTCGGGGTCATCGGATGAAAGACCCTTCAAACGATGCCTCGTGTGCTTGTTTGCCGTTCTCGATGCGATAAAGATCGATGCTGAATGGCCCGCTGAAGTCCGCTAGGGCAGGTAGCCGGATCGTGAAGTTACCTAATTGAGTGGGCTGTAAGTTGCCCCAAGTCCATAGGAGTTCACCTTGGGCATTTCGGAGTTCGGCCGAGTAGGTAGCTTCGGGGTGCGAGGCGAGATGATTCAGCACCAACACGCCGCCTTTACCGCGCGCCGAGATCGGGTGTGGTCCCCTGGTCAATGAAGTCGTCGGCTCCAGGCTCATGATTTCGAAGCTGTGGTTTTCGCCTTGCTGCTCTACGAGCTTGGATTCCAGCAAAACCACGGTCTGGCCCTGGGCATCGAGAAGCCGAGACTGATTGACAATGATAGCCAAGCCGAACGCCATCAATGCGAAGACGGCTGCCCAGAGCAATATGCTCCGTCCTCGTCGTTGGGGAAGCTCAGCAAGGTCCTCGGGTGCACCGAGACCGAGTCGTTTGCGAACCACCCTCAACGCCTCTTCGGCCTCCGGATAGATCTCCGAATCTCCGACCGCGAAGTCGGCGGCGTGCTTCATTTCGAGGATGAAGTCGGCGCAGTCGGGGCACAGGGATAGGTGTTCTTGGATGCGATCGTATTGAGCCTGATCCAAGCTTCCCTCAAAATAAGAAAGCAGCTCCTCCGACTCGGGGTGTGGGCCGCGTTCAGCCGTGGCCAGATTCCGCGCCACATCAGAAAATGAAGCCGAATTGCTCATTGGACATCCTCAAAGTAATCATTCAAGAGGGTTTTGAGATGGTCACGACCTTGCGACAGTTGGGAGCGGACCGTTTGAATGGAAATCTGCATGACGTCGGCGATTTCACGGTACTTCTTGTCTTGAGCCACCCGCAGCATTAAACATCGTCGCATTCTCGGCGGCAAGGAATTGATCGCATCTAAGACCTTCTGCTGGCGCTCACTGACGATAGAGCCTTTCAATGGATCAGCAGTCTCTGTCGATTCGATCGGCTGCCATCCTTCATCCAGGAGCTGATCGATCGGAGTTTCCGGCGCGCTTCGTTTATGTCTCGATTTATCGCGCAGCCAATTCCGCCACTTGTTCTTGGCGATCGAGAAGAGCCAGGTTTTCTCACTGGATTCTCCTCGGAATTCATCCAGCGCGCCGTAGGCGTTCAAGAATACCTCTTGGGCCAGATCCGAGGCTTCCTCAGGCCGGGCGCCCAATCTTATGAAATACAGGCAGACCAGCCGATAATGCTGCCTAAACAGGCGGTCGAAATTTCGTTCAAGATGCGACATGAATATCCAACTCTACGAATTTAGGAAGAGGGCCGGCCCGAGCCATTGGGTCCGTAGCCGGGCTCAATTGAGCGAGAGACTCGCATCAGGATCAGGCAAAGAGCGGTTTTCACAGCTCGTGGGATGACAGTATCGCCTTTGAGGTTCTGAGATCTACCGAATCACAAACCCGATCTCTGTGATTGAAATCAAGGAGAACATTAAGGGCACCGATGGCGAGACCGAACTCTCGGAGGTCGGTCGACCAGGAAGTTTTGCGTTAACGAAACGCCAGACTTTCGGTGCAAGGAGCTTGGGTAGCGGCCTATACTCTCTTCCATGGCGAGCCCACCGAGTGAGTTTGCGTCTACTACGCTGCTTTGCACCCGAGTGCTCGGTCAATCGCCGGCGAGCCTCAAGATTCCTTGATCGATAGATCAATACGCATCCAAACGTCAGCTACAGACCTGGAGATATCGAAAATGACTCAAGCAGAAAAGGCACGTCACTTCGCCTCGTTGCACACCAAGGGCGATCCGGTGGTGCTCTACAACATCTGGGACGCCGGCACGGCCAAAGCCGTTTGCGAGGCCGGGGCTGCCGCGGTCGCCACCGGCAGCTGGTCGGTAGCGGCGGCCCAGGGGTATGCCGATGGCGAGAATATTCCTCTCGAGCTGGTCGAAACCATCGTGCGAAGGATCGTCGCAACGGTCGAGGTGCCGGTGACCGTGGACTTCGAAGGCGGTTACGCCGAAGCCCCTGAGCAAGTGGCCGAAAACGCGGCCCGAATCCTTTCAGCCGGTGCGGTGGGGCTCAATTTTGAAGATCAGATCGTGGGTGGAGAAGGGCTGTACGACATCGGCCGTCAAAAAGAGCGGATCTCTGCCCTGCGCGCCGTGGCCGACTCGAAGGGAATTCCCTGGGTGATCAACGCTCGCACGGATCTATTCCTCAAAGAAAAAGATCCCGGCAAGCATGCCCAACAGGTGTCGGAAGCCCTCGAACGCGCCGCGGCCTATTCAGAAGCCGGTGCCGACTCGTTTTTCGTGCCCGGTCTGGTCGACCGCGAGCTGATCGGGAAGATTTGCGACGCTGCGCCGATTGGCGTCAACATCATGAAGAAACCCGAGGCACCGTCCATCTCCGAGCTGAGCCAGGCCGGCGTGGCGCGGATCAGCTTCGGACCCATTCCGTATTTCGTGGCGATGGCTGGTTTCGTCGATCGATACCGGGAGGTTGAGTGAGTCGGTTGTGCTGAGCGAGAGGTTGTGAGCGAGAGGTTGGCAGCGTTGACAAAGGAGAAGTGCTGGGTTCTTAATCAGAACGAAACTTGGTGGCAATTCTTTTGGGCACTTTAGGGTAAATGGCATAGGTAATTGACTTCTTTTAGTCTCTCTCCTAAGATAATTTTTCATTCGAGGACCTGGACGGTAATGGCCTGTGATGACTTGTGGGCTGGGTTTCCCCGGTTGACGCCGTTGCTGCTCAGGTGAGCGACTTTCACCGTTCCCTTTGGGACCTTTCGTGCGAGGAATTGCCATGTCTTTTCAATCGAGCCGCTTCGTCGTCATTTGTTTAGTCACTTCATTTGCCTTGTTAGGAACCTTGGCCTTTGCCGGATCGGCTGAGGCGATCTTCTTTCCATGCCGCGGTACATGCGACAACGGCGCTCCTCCCAGCGCCAAATGTTCTTATTACCAAGGTGATGGAAACTGTGCGGCGTTTCCCAACCCCTGTTACATGACCTGCTCTAAGTATTGGAGCTGCACGTCGTCCCCGCAGCCTTTTGCTGACGGAGTGGACGCGGACGGATCGGAAACCCTTTCCGGAGCGGAGTCTGAGATCACTTTTGGCCAAAACTTTGCGTCCTGGCTCGAAGAGATGAGCTACAGCTACGGTCCGTGCCTTGAGATCGTGTCCTCCGACGGGAAACCGGAGGCCACGGAAATTGCTCCCACTCTCCAACTGGGCACCCATACGGACGGTGATTCCGAGGCAGCCACAGAACGCTGATCGTTTTGCTGACCCCAAAAGAGTGATTATTGGCTCGGTCCGCCAGCGAGTCGGCGGACCGGGGGCACTCGTGCCCCGAGACGTCGCGCAGAGGCGAGGTGCTCGGCGGCGTCCTCGGCATAGCCCAAATAATAGAGCTGCACCGCCAATCGGGCATGGGCTGCACCGTCCGCCGGCTCGACGACCAGAGCCTGCCGGAAGGAGTTCACGGCCTCTTGTCGTCGACCCAGGGAAGCGAGCAAAGATCCAAGCTCGCGGTGGGCCTGTGGTTCGGCCGGATCGATTTCGAGAGCCGTCCGCAAAGCGGTTTCGGCGTCCGCCGGGCGACGGAATCGGCGTAGCAGGCGGGCCAGGGGAGGAACCTGACCCGTGGAGAAGTCTAGCCGCTGCACGGCCTCGGCTACCAAATCCGCTTGGCGCACGGGACCGGTCGTGCCGGAAGGGGTGGTGACGGGCGCCGACCCGCAGCCCGTGGCCAAGATGACAAGGGTCCAGGGAAGCGCCGAACGGATAAGTCGTCGAGGGGGCCGTCGAGGGGGCAATTGCAAGCTCATGGGTGCCTCTATAAGCAGGAGTGAAATGCGCCTGTACCATCTGCTGTATCTGTGGATGTGATTGTGACATAGAATGGGAATGAGAATCGAGACACCTACCGAGACCCACATTGAGACCCACATCGAAACAGGATCGAGACGTCAGGCATTGCCGGCTCGCCGCCTGCAGCATAAACACCTTCCGAGTGAGGCTCGTATGCTGATGGAGCACCCCCACGCGAGGTCGACCTACCCTCGGAGCCGGTCGGCACCAACAATTGGAGAGTTCAAAGTGATATTTAGCCATTCGAGACGGTCTGACGCGGGATTTGCCGTCCTAATCCTGCTCTTGAGTGTGATCGCTCCAGCTCCTTCCGAGTCACAAATCGTGTCGCATGGGACGGCGGCCGGAGTTCGCCCGGCGGGTCCCGTGCTCTACGTTCCGATTCCAGCGGATGTGTCGCGTGAGGAGGTGGTGTGGGGCGGCAAGGGGCTCCAGAGCCGTCTTAGCGATCGTGTTTTGCAATACCTATTTGCGGAACGAGATCCCCAGGCGCCCCCGGCAGAGGTAGATCGGGTGGTGGTGCTGGTGGATGCCACCGGCGCGCCGATTCTCCCGGACCTCGAGGCGGCGAGAGCCCGCCCGAATGCCTCCAAGGACGGCCCCAACGAGCTGACGTTTACCTTCGACTCTCCGGAACATCCATGGAGCGCCGCCGAGCTGACCCAGCTGGAAGAAGCGCTCGCCGCCTTCTATCCCGTCGCCAAGGAAATTTACGGCGAACCGGCTTTCGACATCTCGGTCAACATTCTGAAGAATCCCGACATCCCGTATGCTGCCTACTACGACGCATCCGCAAATTTGATCGTTTTGCCGAGCACGGCCTCGTTGGATGCGCTGTGCCACGAAATGATCCACGCCTTCAGGGACGACAACATCCTGGGCAGCAATGCTTTTGAAGAGGGCATGACCCGCGCTACAGAGGTTGAGGTTTTCGGTCGATTGGCCGACTATACCCATTGGGACGAAGATCACCAATATACCTATGATGTACACTACGAAGCGCTCAATAAGCCGGAAATTGGAGCTAAAGACGGCAATTTCTTCAACGCCTCCCCAAACGTCTTCAGCTTGCTTCGATACCAGCTGGCGGGTTACGCCTGGGCTAAGGCGATCCTCGAAAATCCGTCTTTTATGGCCGATTTCAACCGGGAGCTTTATGTTCGGACCCTCGAGGACCCGACGACCCGGCAGTCTGAATCGAAGCTTTTGGCTATCGCATCCGCCGTGCAATCCGAGGTCGAAGGGAAACCTTTTTTGACTTGGTATGGCGAGCAGGGAGTGCTCAATCAGGATCCGCCGACGGGTTGTTTTATTTATCAAAGAATCAATCAATTTACGGTCGATCTCTTCTGCCGAGACCAATTCGGCGCCGAGACCATGCAACCCGACCAGATAATCGAATGGGCCTCCTACACCCATGACGGCAGGTTGCTGGCAAACGGCACTGAGATAACGTCTTCTTATGGGACCTTTTCGTTGCCCGCCGGTGCTGGAGGCTACTACGGACGCATTTCAATCGAAGCCTCGACCGCTCTCGCGGGTCAAACCATTAGGAATACCTCCACGCGGGAAGGCACCTTTCTCGGAGGTCTTTTCGGCATCGTCGAGGAAGCAGATTTCGGCACAGTGACAATCGAGCCTCTGAATTCGGAGGTGCCGAGCGTGACCGTGGATGTGGCCTACGGCATGTTCAATGCTCCCGAGCTGCGGCAGCTCGAAGGCCCGGCCCGCGCGATCTTCCAAGGATCCGGGGGCGAGACCTCTACCAAATTCTTTACCAAGGACTTTGGTCGCTACTTCGTCAGCATCCCCGCGCCATCCGGTACCGGGGGAGGGGGCGGC
>CBDUGP010000128.1:0-24927 GCA_965366625.1 uncultured bacterium | reverse complement strand
GAAGTGCTGGAGGTGCTCACCCGGATCCTGGGTCTCGAGCACCCGGATACGTTGAGAGCCAAGGCGAACCTAGCGGGAACGCTAAGAGCCTTGGGGGATCTGGCCGGTGCGAAAGATCGCGAAGAAGAAGTGCTGGAGGTGCGAACCCGGATCCTGGGTCTCGAGCACCCGGATACGTTGACAGCCAAGGCGAACCTAGCGGGAACGCTAAGAGCCTTGGGGGACATTGAAGAAGCCCAGAAACATCAGCAAGAGGTTCTCCTTTCTCGGAGAGACATCTTGGGCAACAGGCATCCTGATACACAAGCCGCCGTCCATAACCTGGCGGCTATGCTTCAAGCTTTGGGTGATGTCGACCAGGCCGTTTCTTTGCTCCGCGAGTCCCTTAAGGATCGGCGTGCTGGCGGAGGATACAGCCCGGCAACAGAATTCGAGGTTGAAAACCTCTCAGGCCTGGCCCGACTGTATCGACAGAAAGAATCCCTCGATGAGGCGTCGGAGATGTTCGATCTCGCTCTGCAAGCCGTAGAAGCTCAGGCCGCAACCTTCGATTTCGACGAAGAAAGTCAAAGTGGCTACCATTCCGAATACCAAAGCATTTTCTACGAAGCGCTGTCATTGGCCTTGAGGCAAGGGCGTTCGGAAAAAGCCTTCGACATCCTGGAACGCTTCAGGACCTTCAGCTTAGTCGCCGAGCAGATCCGCAACGGCTCCTTAAGCCTGGTTGGAGACTCAGAGTTGCGGAACGAAATTCGATCGAGAGGTTTTAGATACGATGAGGTTACGGAGAGCTTATCTTCTTTGCACCCCACGAAGGATCAGGAAGAGTTTCGGGCCCTGGTCCAAAAGCAGGTTCAGCTCCGGCGGGAACGAGATGTGTTGCTAGGACAAATCGCCCGCAAAAGACGGGAGGGGCGCCCTAGGCCACTGACCGCCAAGCGGGTCCAGGAGCAGCTCGACCCAAACACTGCCTTGGTAGCTTTTAGCCTGGGCGGATCAGAACAACACGGTTTTGTTCTGACTCAAAATAAGATTCAAGTGTACCGGATTGATGCAGATTATTTGAGCCTAGGTCTCCAGGTAGCCCAAGTTCGCAGTCTGATTGAGCAGGTTCGAGCCATTCAACCCGACCCTAAACAAAGTGAAGAAGAGGCTAGGGAAGAGCAAGAAGCCATTGAAGCGGCAGTCGGAAGCCTCAACCGCAAAATCGGATGGTTCATTCAGAGGTTATTCGGACCGGGGATGTCTCATCTGAAGAAGAAAGAGCGCTGGCTCGTTCTTCCTGACGATTTTCTCTATTATCTCCCTTTCTCGGCGCTAGGATTTCTTGATGAGAGTCCTAATCAATGCCCACCCTTCATCGAGAATCGTATCTCTCCTACACCGTTCTTTCTCGCCCATTCCCTTTCACTAACTTGTGTAGAAGCCCATGTACCTGTTCGATGGATCGGGTTGTCACAGGATCATTCAATCCACATCGTGCAAAGCGCCACCGTCTACAACGAGCTGGTCAAGAAACGCCCATCCGGCGACCAGCAAGCCCGAAGGGACGGCGTCCCCCGATGGTTGGCGTTGGGAGATCCGGTCTACGGCACGAGCAAGGGCGAGAATTCAAAACAACCGTCCAACCCGGCCAAGATAGAGACCGCCGGGGCGCCGGCCGCCGGGACGCCGGCCGCCGGGACGCCGGCCGCCGAAGCGTCGATCACCGCAGACCGCTCCACCCTCGAAACCGCGCGCTCGATCCTCGCCGGCGTCACTCGCCTGGGTTTTGCCGACGAGGTCACACGGCTTCCCAACACCAAACGAGAGTTGGACGCCATCGAAACCCTTTTCAAAGAAAAGTCCCAGCCCGCGGAAGCCAACCTGGGCCTCGACGCCAACGAAGACCGTCTGCATCGCGACCTACGAGGCGTCAAATACATCCACATCGCCAGCCACGGCATCTCCCTGCCCAACGAACCCGAGCAAGGCCTTCACCCGTCCGACTCCTTCCTCGCTCTGACCCTGCTGCCCAAAAAAGAACGCGACCATCATGAGCTAAAACAAAACGGACTGCTCCAGGCCTGGGAAATCGCCAACCACCTCAAGCTCGACGCCGAGCTCGTGGTGCTCTCCGCCTGCGAAACCGCCATCGGCGAAAACCGGGGCGGTGAAGGGCTCATGAGCCTCGCGCGAGCCTTCCTGCAAGCCGGCGCCCGCTCTGTGCTGGCGTCCCTTTGGCAAGTCGACGATCTTTCGACATCAGAGCTCATGATCCGCTTCTACCGTCACCTGCTCGACGGCGAAAGCAAAGTCGACGCCCTGCGGTTGGCTCAGATGGAGCTGGCGTCCGGCCCGATCATGGTCGAGATCGACGGGCAGAGGGTCGAGAAGGACTTCACGGCTCCGTATTATTGGGCTGGATTTCAGTTGATCGGGGATTGGAAATGAGATCCCTAAAGAAAATTGGTTTGGGAAGGAATGTGATGATGGCCTCACTGATTGGCTGCTATTTGATGATGAGCTCCGTTCATGGACAAACTCCTTCCGGAGCAGGGCCGGAAGCCGAGATGGATCCAGTAGAAACCCGGATTCACGCGATCCTTACCGAGCTTCTGCGGGGCGAGGCCGCTGGCGACGCTCCGACGTTTGCCCTCCTCTTCCACCGCCGGGTGGCCGACGAGCTCGGTGTTGAGCATCGATACACGACCACCCTCGCCCGAAGACTCGCAACCGAGTTACATGAGAAAGGCTATTACCAAACAGCTGTCCAACTTTCCGAGCTCGAAATCAAAGGGCTGGAAATCAGCGAAGGCGAAGAGCATCCTGCGACCTTGACCGCACTGAACAATCTCGCGGTCAAGATTCAAGAGCACGGAGACCTCCAAGGCGCCCGGGAGATCCAAGAAAAAGTCGTTTCGGTGCGAAACCGCGTCCTGGGACCCGGAAACATGGGCACGTTGATTGCCAAAAGCAACCTAGCCCTCACGCTTGCCAAACTTGGCGATTACCACGGTGCGCGGGAGCTTCAGCAAGAAGTCCTCGACTCCTTCGAGAGTCTGCTCGGGTCCGAGCATGCACATGCGCTGACCGCCAAGAACAACCTGGCTTCAACCCTATTCAATCTCGGCGACTTGAATACAGCGCAGCAGCTTCAACAGGAGACTCTCCAGGTTCAGAACCGCGCCCTCGGTCCAGAGCACCTGGACTCACTAAATACCTTGGCCGAGCTGGCGCAAACCCTTAGGGCTCAGGGGAATCTCGTTGGGGCTGAACGCCACGAGCGAAAGGTTCTTGAGGTCCTACAGCGGGTGCTCGGATCCGAACACCCCAAGACTCTGAACGCCAAGAGCAACTTGGCGGTGACGCTTCAGGCTCTGGGAAATCTTTCAGAAGCGCAAGAGCTACTCCAAGAAACCCTTGCGGCCGGTCGGCGGGTCCTTGGGCCTGAGCACCCGCAAACCCTGACCGTTCAAAACAACCTTGCAGCTGCAATAGGAGCCTTTGGGGATCTTTCTGGAGCTCTTCAGCTTCAACAAGAGGTGCTCGAAGCTCGACTTCGGATCCTGGGACCGGAGCATCCGGAAACCCTAACCGCCAAGGCTAATCTTGCTCAAACTCGCCACGATTTGGGCGAATTTGAGGGAGCGAGGAAAGAGCTGGAAGACGTGCTTGAAGCTCGACGGCGTGTCCTCGGGCCGGAGCACCCGAAAACCTTGGATACAGAGAACAATCTCGCCGGGGCATATTTTGCACTCGGCGATCTTGTCGGCGCACATCGCCGACACCAGAATGTCCTCGATCAGCGAAATCGACTCTTGGGTCCGCGGCATCAGAGCACCCTGACATCAAAAAGCAACTTGGCTCTGGTCCTTCATGCCCAGGGACTCTTCGAGGTAGCAAGACGGCATCAAGAGGAGGTTTCGGCTGGGCTCTTAGAGGTCTTGGGGCCCGAGCATCCCGACACGTTGACGGCGATGAACAATCTCGCCAACACGGCATTCTCGATGGGTGATCTTGTGAGGGCCAAGAAGATGGAGGATGAAGTCCTTCAAGCTCGCCATCGCTTGTTGGGGCCGAGCCACCCACAAACGTTGACGTCGAGGAGCAACCTTGCCGCCACGCTCTATGCGATGGGAGATTTCCAGGCTGCCCGGCAACATCAAGTGGCTGCGATCGACGGGCTGACGGCAACCTTTGGAGTGGCCCATCCCCTGACCCTGAAAGCAAAGGGAAATCTATCGTCGACCCTTGTCGCGGGAGGTGACCTGGCGGCTGGTCGGCTGTTGCAGGACGAGGCCATAGACGGGCTTTCCGCGATCTTGGGCCCCGCCCATCCGGACACTTTGACCGCCCGAGCCCATCTCGCTGAGACCTTCCGAAGTCTGGGTGACTTTCCCCGAGCCAGGCAGCAACAGGAAGAGATCCTTCGTCTGACGGAACGTCATCTCGGTCCCGGGCATCCGGAAACGCTGACGAGCATCAATAACTTGGCCGAGATTCTGAGGTCCCAAGGGGATCTTGAGGAGGCTCGCAAGCTCCTGGAAAGGGTCGGCACTGTGCTCAATCGCACCTTGGGAGAGGAGCATCCGACCACCCTGAGTGCCCAGTCCAACTTGGCAGCGACCCTTCGCGATTCAGGTCATCTAAATCAAGCGAAGCAAATCGAGGAGAGGATCTTTGGGATCCGAGCCCGCATTCTGGGCCCAAGCCATCCAGACACGCGAAGGTCCAGTCATAATCTGGCAGGCATTCTTCAGGATCTCGGCGAGGTGGACGCGGCAATCCGTGTGTTGGAGCCGGCGCTTGAGTATTCACGAAATCCGGCTGATGAACATGTTGCCACCACGGAGCTCGAGGTTCAAAGCCTGTGGCTTTTGGGAGAGCTCTATCGGCAGGCAGGCCGGCTTCAAGAAGCTGGCCAAGTGATCCAATCTGCACTGGACGCAGTTGAAGCTCAGGCGGCCACGGTCGATTTCGAGGAGGAAGCCCAGAGTCGGTACCACACGAAAAAACAGATCGCGTTTTATGAGGCCTTGGCTTTGGCTTTCCGACAAGATCAGCCTGAGGCGGCTTTCAACATCCTGGAACGTTATCGAACGTTCAGCCAGGTGGCCGAGCAAATCCGTAACGGTTCATTGAGCCGGGTCGGAGATTCTGAATTGAAACTGGAGATCCGTTCGATTGGAGTCCGATATGACCAAATCACGGAAAGACTCTCGTATTTGGATCCAAGAGCGGATCCAGATACGTTTAAGAAGCTAGTCCGACTGCAGACGTCCCTCCGACGCGAACGTGAGGTCAAGCTCGGCCAGCTGGCGCGGGAGCGACGGAACGACCCTGCCTTCCCCCGAGCTCTGACCGCCGAGCAAGTCCAACGCCGACTCGAGCCCGAAACCGCTCTGCTGGCGTTCAGCTTCGGTGGTTTCACGCATCATGGTTTCGTCCTGACTCGAGACGACGTCATGGCTTTCAAGATCGAAGCAGAGCCGTCTGATCTTAGGCTTCAGGTGCAAAAAATCTATGCGCACCTTCAGACAAACCGAGGGGATGGGGGAAATCTGGTCAGCAAGACTGCCTGGTTGGCACGGAAGCTTATGGGCCCTGCGATGGATCTCCTAGAGCAGAAGAAGCGCTGGCTCATCTTGCCGGATGGTCTGCTCCACTATCTACCTTTCGCTGCTTTGGCCTTTGAAAAGAGGGATGGAGAAAAAGCTTGGTTACTCCAGAAGCACGCGGTCCACATTGTTCAAAGCACTACCGTCTACGACGAGCTGATCAAGAAGCGACCCTCCAGTCCAAGACGAATCCGGCAAGGCGTCCCCCGATGGCTGGCATTGGGGGATCCGGTCTACGGTTTGATACCCGAGGGCCTTTCTACGCCATCCGCTGGACGCATAGGCTTCGCCGGCGAAATGGCACCGCTCCCCAATACCAAACGGGAGCTGGCTGCCATTGAGGCTTTATTCGCAGAGCGGTCTCAACCTACGGAGGCTCACCTGGGGCTCGATGCTACCGAAGACTGTCTGCATCGCGATCTGCGAGGCATCGACTACATCCACATCGCCAGCCACGGCATCTCCCTGCCCAATGAGCCCCAGCAAGGACTCCACCCGTCCGATTCCTTCCTCGCTCTGACCCTTCTGCCCGACAACGAACGCAAGAAACAGGGCCTCAAACAAAACGGACTGCTCCAGGCCTGGGAAATCGCCAACCACCTCAAGCTCGACGCCGAGCTCGTGGTGCTCTCCGCCTGCGAAACCGCCATCGGCGAAAACCGGGGCGGTGAAGGGCTCATGAGCCTCGCGCGAGCCTTCCTGCAAGCCGGCGCCCGCTCTGTGCTGGCGTCCCTTTGGCAAGTCGACGATCTTTCGACATCAGAGCTCATGATCCGCTTCTACCGTCACCTGCTCGACGGCGAAAGCAAAGTCGACGCCCTGCGGTTGGCTCAGATGGAGCTGGCGTCCGGCCCGATCATGGTCGAGATCGACGGGCAGAGCGTCGAGAAGGACTTCACGGCTCCGTATTATTGGGCTGGATTTCAGCTGATCGGGGATTGGAAATGAGGTGCCGTCCAAGGCTCTGGCATGCCCGGGTCATCGGGTCATCGCCCCACCGCCTTGCTCCAAAAGACAAGAACGGGATGGGGCAAGCCCATCCCCTACACCCTAAGTGACTATTTACCTGGCACTTAGGTTCATCGGCCAGCGAATCAGATCGGTAGGGGCCGGTGTTTGAAGGTTTTCTCGCCGCTGTATTCGGCGGCGCTTTGACCTTTACCGCGCAATAACCAGCGGGTGGTCAGCAGGCCGTCGACTCCCACGGGTCCGCGGGCGTGGATCCGGCCGGTGGATATGCCGACTTCGGCTCCTAGGCCATAGCGATAACCGTCGGCAAAGCGGGTAGAGGCGTTCCAGAAGACCGAGGCGGAGTCGACTCTTTGGAGAAAGCTTTGGGCGACTTCGGGGTCGGCGGTGACGATGGCGTCGGTGTGGGCGGAGCCGTAGGTGTGGATATGGTCGATGGCCTGGTCCAGACTCTCGACGACTTTGACCGACAGGGTCAGGTTTCCGTATTCGGTGCGCCAATCCAGGTCCGCGGTCGGCTCGATTCCGGGCAAGACGGCGGCGCTTTGGGCGTCGGTCTTGAGCGTGACGCCGGCTTGGGTCAAGGCTCGGGCCACGGCCGGCAGCTTGGGTAGGAAAGCCCGGTGCACCAACAGGGTTTCGGTGGCGTTGCAGGCGGAGGGGTAGTCGCATTTGCCGTCGACGGCGAGTTTGACGGCCATCTCGGGGTCGGCGTCGGCGTCGAGATAGAGGTGGCAGACGCCCTCGGCGTGGCCGAGCACGGGGATGCGGGTCGAGCTTTGGATCGATCGCACCAGCTCGCCCGAACCCCTGGGAATGACCAAGTCGATGGAGGCGTCTTGTTGCAGCAGCTCGGCCACCGCCTGCCGACCTTCGATGCCGATCACGGCGTCGGGCTCGAGATCCTCCGCGGCCAGGGCGTCCCTCAAGCAGGTCACCAGAATGCGGTTGGAATGGGTGGCCTCGGAGCCGCCCTTGAGCAAGACTCCGTTGCCGGAGCGCAGGGCCAACGAGCCGATTTGGATCACCGCGTCGGGACGGCTTTCAAAGATGATCAAGAGCACCCCGAGCGGGCTGGTGACTTGGGTCAGCTCGAGACCGTCGTCGAGCTCGGTTCGGCGGATCGCCTTGCCTATGGGGTCGTCGAGATGGGCCAATTGGAGGACACCTTCCTTTAGGGTCTCCAATTTGGCTTCGGAGAGCCTCAACCTGCCGAGCAAGGGTGCGGCGAGATCTTGTTGTTCGGCAGCTTGGAGGTCGAGCCGATTGGCCGCCAGGATGTCTGCCCGGCGTTGGTCCAAGAGGGCGGCGAGTCTGACCAGGGCCGCGGTCCGCCGTTGGGGATCGGCGGCGCCGAGCCGGCGTTGGGCTCGGCGGGTCGCTTGGGCGACTGCCAGGGCGTTGAAGGTGTCGGATTTCGGAGTTTGAACGGTCGGGGTCATGGATCTTTCCTCGGATGGGATTGGGTTCGGAGACTAGGATTCACAAAAAGGGGCAGGTGGGCTCAGCTTTCCAACACCACGTGGGTGCGTCGAAGCAGGCAGTTGGCTTGTCGGAGGCCGTCGGAGGGGGCGTGGCCCGAGCACCATTGGCGGGTTTGCTCGGCGTTCCAGGACATCAGACCGCGGCCGATCAGCTCACCCTCGGGGCCCCGAAGCTCGACCACATCGCCGCGGTCGAAGCTGCCTTCCACGGCGCCGACCCCGACTGGCAACAACGAGGCGTGGTCGTGGCGCAGGGCCTTCACGGCGCCGGCGTCCAGGTGTAGGACGCCTTTGGTGGCGGCGGCATACGCGATCCAACGACGCCGGGCGGGCAAGCTGCCGAGGGCGGGAAACCAGGTGCCTTCGGTGCGCCCCTCGGTGGCCCGCCGAAGGGCGCCGGAAACCCGTCCGGAGGCGATCACCACGTGGCACCCACCGCGGGCGGCGATGCGGGCGGCGTCCACTTTGGAGCGCATGCCGCCACGGCTGACCGTCGAGCCCGGACCGTCGTCGATGCCGTCGAGCAGGTGGCCGGGATCCTCGATTTTCTCCAATAGCCGAGCGTCGAGGTGGTGCTGGGGATTGCGGTCGAAGACCCCGGCTACATCGGTCAGCAAAATCAAAAGGTCGGCGTCACATTTGGCGGCCACCAAGGCCGCGAGCCGGTCGTTGTCGGAGAACACGCAGCGGCCGGACATCCGCGGCATGGTGCCGTGGGAAACCGCATCGTTTTCGTTCAGGATCGGAATCACCCCGGATGCTAGGAGCTGCTCGAGGGTCGCCCGCAGGTCGAGATAACGTCGGCGGTGGTCGAAATCCTCTTCGGTCAGAAGGACTTGGCCGCAGCAAAGGCCGTGGGCCGAGAATTCCTGCTGGAAGAAACCCACCAACCGGCTTTGGCCGATCGCGGCGCAGGCCCGTCGTGCTTGGGCGCTGGTGGGGGGATCGATCAGGCCGAGCACTTCGCGGCCGAGGCCGACCGCTCCGGATGAAACCAGGATGACCTGTCGGCCCTGTTGGTGGAGTTGGGCCGCCACCCGAATCGTTTCGCTCAATCGCTCGGGCACCAGCCGGCCTTCGTCGTCGACCAATACTCGAGTGCCCAATTTGATCACCACGCGGCGCGCCTGGGCCACCAACGGTCGTCGGATGCCGCGGCGTGAGGCCTTGGGCGACGTCTTCGGCCCGAGCAAGGGCGAAGGAGAGGTGGGTGCAAAGGAACGGTCGGCAAAGGGTGGAAGGGTGCTCATCGAGGGATCCTTGGTTTTTGGCCAAAAGAAAAACCCCCGGTCCAATGAAGGGCCGGGGGTTTTAAGAATTCGGTTTCTATCGCTTAAGCGTTAAACACTCCCCAGCCTGAAGAAAGTACGGCGTCGCGGGCACGGCACGGTCGGCGCGGTCTGGGCAACGCGCGGAAGGCGGGATAGGGCCTGGGTTTGGAGGTTCGTGTTCATAGCTGGATGTGAAGGTACTCCTAGCGACCGAGCTTGTCAACTGAATTGGGGTAGGATCTTCAAACCGAAGGCTACTCTGTTCCATTTTAGTTGATTGATCTAAATACCTTGGCAGGAAATATGTGTGACACGGTGGGTCGAAGTGATAGATCCATGTTGGGGCTCCAGCTTTCGGGCAACCCATTTGGCCCCCAATCTCGACAGAATCGCTTGGATCTAGGCCCTAGTTGAGTTATTCGCCATTTGCAGCCGACTTTAGGGCCTTGCTGCTAGCCTACTTTGTAATCCATTTTGTAAGCTGCCTTGAGTAGGCTCCTTTGACTTCATTCCAGTTCTTCCCATTTGCTAATATACCTGTGGTTGGGTCCTTTTTCCCTTTCTCATGGAGGTCACATGAAGACCGACTGCATTTCTTCGGTTCCCCACACCCTCGCACTCACTAGCATCAAGATCCTCTTGCTCGGCCTTCTGGTCGGTGGTTGTGCCACCTCAGCCACGACTCCTTCCGTTCGGGATCCTTTGGATCCAGCCAAGGTCTCGGAGACCCGCAGCATCATCGTTCAAGCATCTGATCTCGACACCGCCCAGGCGGCAGTCGAGTCGGTCGGCGGGCGGGTCACGCATTCTTTGGGTATCGTCGACGGTGTGGCGGCGGATTTGACACAGACCCAATTGGAACAGCTCAAAGCACAGCCCGAGATTCGACTCAATCGAAACGCCGGAGCGCAGGTCGATTTGTTGGGCCTATTGAATCCGCTCCATCCACCTACCCATGTTGCGAGCTTGGTAGGTGCTGACAATTTGCACCAACAAGGGATCACGGGCCGAGGCATCACCGTTGCCGTGCTCGACACGGGGCTCCTACCTCGCCAGGCCTTGACCCATCGAGGTTTGCTGATCCCCCGGGTGTTGGCCCATTACGACGCCATAGCCAACGAGGAATTGCCGCGTTTCGTGGAAAGTGACGACAGTGGACACGGTGGTCATGTGGCGAGCATCGCCGTGAGCAGCGCCCGCAACGACGACGACTTCCGCTACAACGGAATCGCTCCGGACGCGGACTTGGTGGTGGTGAAGGCCTTCGGCGCAGGAGGCACCGGGACCTACGCGGACGTCATCCGTGGAATCGATTGGGTGGTGGGTGCCCAGGAGACCTACGGCATTCGGGTTCTCAATCTCTCGTTCAGTGCGACGCCGCAGTCCTATTATTGGGACGATCCGATCAACCAGGCCGTCATGAGAGCTTGGCAGGCCGGTATCGTGGTCGTCACCTCCTCAGGCAATACTGGGCCGAGCCCAATGACGGTGGGGGTCCCCGGCAATCTTCCCTACGTCATCACTGTCGGCGCCATGACCGACAACTACACCCCGGGCAATCCCGACGACGACTACCTCGCCTCTTTCTCTTCCGCGGGTCCGACCGTCGAGGCCTTTATCAAACCCGATATCGTGGCGCCGGGTGGTCATGTGGTGGCCATGATGTCGAGAGGTTCTCAGCTGGCGCAGGAGCATCCGGAATACATATGGTGGCAGCCCTGGGACCAATATTTTTGGATGTCCGGCACCTCGCAGTCGGCTGCTGTGGTCAGCGGCATCGTCGCTTTGATGCTCGAGGCCGATCCAACGCTGTCTCCGGCCGACGTGAAATGCCGCTTGATGGCTTCGGCGCGCACGGCGGTCGATGAGAACGGTGATCTCGCTTATCACGTCTTTCAACAAGGAGCCGGGTTGGCTCACGCAGTTCATGCCGTGGCGGAAACGTCAACGGGTTGCGTCAACCAGGGTTTGGATGTCGAAAAGGATCTGTCGGGCGAAGAGCATTATGTGGGATGGGCCGCTTGGGACGAGGACAACCAAGAATTCTATCTTGAGGGCGTGGGTTACCCGTGGAATGGTGACTATGAGGGCGGGGGCTCTCCGTGGGTAGACGGTCGCCCCTGGATCGATGGTCGTCCGTGGATCGATGGCCGTCCCTGGATCGACGGTCGCCCGTGGATCGACGGTCGCCCGTGGATCGACGGTCGCCCTTGGATCGATGGTCGCCCTTGGATCGACAATGTACCGTTCAGTGACGGCATCACCTGGAACGAAGAGGAACATTTGTGGGACGCGTTGCTCGATTCAGCCGGCACAAACCCTTGGGTCGAGCAGCAGTGACGCGTGGGCGATATTCCCAAAAACTGGGGCTGATATCGCTTTTTATACTTCTTACGCTGGGGGCAGGCGGAGCCGACGCGCGGGTGCCGGAAATTGCATTCGAGCACCTGCTTCCGGATGACGGCCTTTCCCAGAGCACAGTGACCTGTTTGTTGCAGGACCAAACCGGGTTCTTGTGGATCGGCACCCAAGATGGGCTCAACCGATACGACGGATACTCCTTTGAGGTATTTCGAAGGAATCGC
The DNA here is from genome assembly GCA_965366625.1 of uncultured bacterium. Lineage (GTDB taxonomy): Bacteria > Acidobacteriota > Thermoanaerobaculia > Multivoradales > J023 > JAUIJL01. The sequence goes on along the minus strand of CBDUGP010000128.1, from coordinate 13,018 downwards.
GATCAGCCCGATAGCCTTTCCCACGACCTGATCTTGGCCTTGGCCGAGGATTCGAGTCACGATATTTGGATCGGTACCGAAGGCGGAGGCCTCAACCGTTGGAGTCGTGCCTCGAATACTTTTCAGCACTATCGGCACGACCCGGAGAACGTGCACAGCATTGGCTCAGATCAAATTTGGGCTCTGCTCTTCGACGGACCCAGCCTTTGGATCGGTACTTCCGACGCGGGTTTGGATCGTTTGGATCTGGACCGTTTGGATTCCGACCCTCCGGATTCGGACGGTCCGGATTCAGACCGTTTGGATTCCGACCGTATGAATTTGGGAGGTGGCGCCTTTGCCCATGTGCGTCACGAGCCGGGCGACTCTGACAGCCTGAGTGACGATCGGGTCCGGGCCCTCGTCAAAGACCTCGACGACCATCTGTGGGTCGGATCTCTTGGGGGTCTAAACCGAATCGACTCTGAATCTGGATCGGTTCGCCGTTTTTTTCACGATGCTTCGGACCCGACCAGCCTCAGCGACGATCGAATTCGCTCGCTGATGGTCGATTCCCGCGGTGATCTGTGGGTTGGGACTTATCGAGGTCTGAATCGGTTCGATCGAGATCTCCAGGTCTTTGAGCGCTTCTTGCACGACAAGCTGGACCCGGGGTCGATCAGCGAGGACAGAGTCAGGACCTTGTTGGAAGATTCGGATGGAAGGATATGGGCGGGCACGGACTCGGGTCTGAACCTCTTTAACCATTCGCTGGAGACGTTTACGCCTTTTGTCCATCGAGCAGCGGATCCGCTGAGCCTCAGCAACAATCGGGTTGCGTCTCTACTGCAAGACCGATCGGGCCTCATTTGGGTCGGTACCCAGGCCGGCGGTTTAAATAAATGGAATCCCGGAACGTGGACTTTTCCGCTTTATCGACACGATCCCAATGATCCTCAAAGCTTGAGCCACAACGCGGTTTTTGCATTTTCGCAAGATGTCGAGGGCAAACTCTGGATAGGAACTTTCGGCGGGGGTCTCAATAGGCTGGACCGAGTCACCGATCAAATCGAGCATTTCAGACATGATCCGGCCGATCCGGGAAGCCTGGGCGACGACCGAGTCACCGCGCTTCTTCATGACGGCTTCGGTACGCTGTGGGTAGGCACCTTCGCCAGCGGTCTCGATCGGCGTCGCGCGGGTGAGCGGGAGTACAGTCATTTTCGCCACGATGCTCAGAATCCCGCAAGCCTCAGCTCGGATGCGGTCAGCGTGTTGTTTGAAGAGCGCAGAGGAGACTTGTGGATTGGTACTTACGGTGGCGGTCTCAATCGATATCAGCGACCGACCCAAAGCTTCGAGCGATTTCGTGCCGACACCGGAGGGCGAAGCAGCCTCAGCGACGACCGGATTTCAGCCCTTGCCGAGACCGGAAGAGGGCTCTGGATCGGCACGTTTGGTGGCGGGCTCAGTCGTTTGAATCAGAGTACGGATCAAGTGACCCATTTTCCCTACTCCGGGGATAACCAAGGTCCTTCCAGCGACACCATCAATGCTCTGCATGTGGCCGATGGAGTGCTGTGGATCGGTACCCAAGGTGCCGGACTCGACAAGCTCGAGGCGTTTGACGCGGATTCCGGGAGCGCCAGGTTTCGGAATTTCGGCAGGGAGGATGGACTGCCCAACAGTGTTGTTTATGGGATTGAATCGGACTCCGAGGGTGACCTCTGGATTTCCTCCAATGCCGGCCTCTCGCGCTTCGATCCGAGCAGCGGGTCGGTTGTGACCTACACCAAAGATCATGGCCTTCAGGGAAACGAGTTCAACCTGGGCGCTCACTATCGGGATCGCAACGAGTTGTTTTTTGGCGGAACCAACGGATTCAACTCACTCGTACCCGAATCTGTGGCCATGAATGCTCGAGCCCCGAGCGTTGTTCTCACCTCTTACCTCGAACTCAGCCAGCCGGTTCCCTTGGGCGTCTCTCCCGATCTAGTTCGAAAGATCGTCGTCGGGCCCCAAACACCGGTCGTATCTTTTGAGCTTGCGGCTCTGGATTTCACGGCACCCGGGAAGAATCGCTACGCCTATCGCTTGGAGGGTTGGTCGAACGACTGGATCGAACTCGGTACATTCCGTCGGGCCACTTTCACCAATCTCGCCCCCGGCCGGTATGTCTTCCGCGCCAGAGGTTCCAATAGCGATGGTGTTTGGGGTGAGGGGCAACCTATCGAGATCACGGTTCTGCCTCCCTGGTGGCGAGCACCATGGGCCTTCATTTTCTACGGCTTTGTGGTCTTCCTGGTGGTCGGACTGACGATCCGTTCGGAGGGGCGACGGGCGCAACGCCTGGCCGAGTTTCGTCAGGCGAGGAAGCGGGCGCGCAAGGCACGGTGGGCACAAAAGGCCGCGGAGGCGGCGAGCTTGGCCAAGAGTAGATTCCTGGCGGACATGAGCCATGAGATCCGCACCCCTTTGAACGGAATCATCGGTATGACCAGTCTGCTGCAGCAAACGCAGCTCGACGAGCGTCAACAGCATTACTTCAAAACGATCCAGATGAGCGGCGATGCGTTGCTGTCGCTGCTCAACGATGTTCTCGATCTGTCAAAGATCGAAGCCGGCAAGCTAGAGTTGGAGATTCGACCCTTCGATTTGAGGGTCTTGATCGAGGAAACATTCGGTTTGGTGGCCTCTGCCGCCGCCGAAAAAGGCCTGGATCTCGTCTATCAAATCGAAGAGGGATCTCCCGAGATGTTGATGGGAGACAGTCAGCGGATTCGGCAGGTCCTGCTCAACCTGCTGAGCAATGCGATCAAGTTCACGGTCAGTGGTGGTGTCGACGTAAGTGTGAGTGTCGGTGAATCGCCTGACTCATCCAGTCGGATCTACCGGTTTTCGGTCCGGGACACGGGAATGGGAATTTCTCAGGAAGCGTGCGAGAGCTTGTTCAGCGCCTTTAATCAGGCGGAGTCTTCCACTTTTCGCAAATTTGGTGGCACGGGCTTAGGGCTGTCCATCTGCAGAGAGCTGTGCCGTCTCATGGCCGGGGATATTTCTGTTGCCAGCGAATTGGGGCAGGGCTCGACCTTCAGTTTCAGCTTCGTGGCCGAGCCCCTTGCGGAAGTCGACCGGACCCACCTCTATGGCCCGGCTCCGGTGCTCGCCGGTCGCCGGCTGTTGGTGGTTTCGGAGTCGACTTTGTTGCTCGAGCATCTTCGTGTTTTGACCACTCGCTGGGGTCTTGTGGTCGAAAGCCCCGCGCCCGACCTTCTGGAAGGCTGGAGCACAACCCTTGGGTTCGACCCGCCCCATGATTTCGAAATGGCCATAGTGGACGCTTCGTTGGATTCATGGCAGAGGCTGGTCGGGCCGATGCACCGGTTTTGCCCGAAAATCGTTGTGCTGGACCCCCTGGCCGGCTCGAGCCACGGGGCCGTTGAGGGATGTGTTTTCCTGCCGAAACCTATCTCGACCGAAGGGCTCTTTCGAGTGCTCTCCAGTTTGGTAGAAGTCATCGAACCACAGGATCAGCCGTCGAAAGCTCGGCGGGTTAGCCGGATCGAAGGTTTTCGAGTGCTCTTGGTAGAAGACGACCCTATCAATCGGCTGGTGGGAGGAGAGCTTTTGGCCGCCTTGGGATGTGAGTTTGAAGTATTCGAATCGGGAGCGGCTGCTGTTGAGGCTGTTCGAGAAGGGGGCTGGGACGCGGTCTTGATGGACGTTCAAATGGCGGGTATGGACGGACTTGAGGCGACCCGCCGAATACGTGCTGATCCACGTTGTCCGCAGCCTTGTATTATCGCGCTCACGGGCCATACCGAAAAAGGTTTTAGGGAAGTTTGTCTCGAAACCGGAATGGACGACTTCCTTTCAAAACCGATCACTCTCGAGGGCTTGGAGCGAGCCCTCGAACGGGCGATGCTCACGAGATGACCCGGCTCAGGCTAATGGCTCAGGCGTTTTTCTTCTTCGGCGCCATGCGGCGCAAGAGGACTTCAACCCACGAGGTGGGCAATAGTCGGGACAGGCCGCCGATCAGCAGACGCATTTGCCAGGGGAAGGGCACTTCGCCGCGTCGTTTTTCGATCGCGTTGGCGATCAGGCGGACGGCACGGTCGGTGGGCCAGAGGAAGGGCATGGGGGCTTTGTTTTTGTCCGTCAGCTCGCTGACGACGAATCCTGGGCAGATGGTGGTCACGGCGATGCCGTAGGGTCCTAGGGAGACTCGCAGGCCTTGGAGGTGAACTCGCATGGCCGCTTTGGTGCCACAGTAGGAGGCGGAGTTGGGCAGGCCTAGATACGACGCCATGGAGGCGACGCCGACGATCTGGCCCCTGCCTTTGGCCAGGAAGCGGGGCATGGCCCAATCGATCATGCGCAGCATGCCCAGGACGTTGGTGTCGTACATTTGGATGCCCGCCCCCGGTTGGAATCGATGGGGCGGCTCGGGGTGACCGTAGCCGGCGTTGGCGATGATGATGTCGACGCCACCGAGTTCGGCCTCCAGCTGGTCGAGGGCTCGGCTGAGCTGGTCGTCGTCACAGACGTCGGCAACCGCCCAGGCCGCTTGGCCACCTGCTTCGACGATGTCCGCCGCCAGGCTTTCGAGCTTATCGCTGCGGCGAGCCAGGAGACCGACAAGGGCTCCGCGCTGAGCCAGCTCGTGGGCTAGAGCTGCGCCGATGCCCGAGGAGGCCCCACTGATCAGAACGACTTTTCCGTTGAGCTCAGACATGAGCTGCTCCTTTTGAGCCTGGGTCCTAATGAGCCCGGGTCCTTGTGAGACCTGTCTTTACAGGACCTGTTTTTCGGCGGCTCGCTGGTTGGAGCCGGTGTGAGCGCTTGAGAGGGTAAGAATACTCCGATTTAGGCGTCCTTGCCGATATTGGACATTCGGAAGCGCCGTCGGAGTCACCGCTTTGCAGGCACGAAGCCGGCGTGCCCTGCTCGATGGCTGTCCGAGACCTGTCCGAGACCTGTCCGATGGGCTTTACGGGATTTCTCTCTTTGCGCTATTCCTGCGCTAGAATAGCTCCACGTTAAATTAGGCCAAGTGAAAAACCGAGTTTAGAGGGTTGGATCGTCCCGAGATCTATCCGATTGTCGTACCTTCAGGATCCAAGGTGTACCGAGACCTATCCCAGCCTGAGCATACCCGCGAGCCATGCCGATGAGCCCGGAGCCAACGGAATCCCGGCCTGTGCATATCCTTTTGGTGGAAGACACCGAGACGGATGTGCTGATCATTAGGCGGACGCTCAGCCGCAGCAACCTCGACTACCATCTGACGGTGGTTCGTCAGGCTGAAGAGGCGTTGGATCTGCTCGAATTGAATTCTGCGGCTTTTGACGTTTTAGTTACGGATCATCGGCTGCCCGGCATGCACGGCCTGGAGCTTTGCCGCGAAGTGCTCGGTCGGGGCCATTCCGTCGCCATGGTGATGTTGACCGGAGCGGGCTCTGAGGATCTAGCTGTGCAGGCCCTTAAGGCTGGGGTCGACGAGTATCTGATCAAAGATACCCGGGGCGGATATCTGGCCCTTTTCACCACGGTGATCGAAGAAGTGGTGCGACGCCAAGCGGAAAAAGCTGAGCACAGCCGCGCGGAACGGCGCTTGCGCCATCTCGCGGCGATCGTTGAATCCACCCACGACGCGGTCATCGGTTGCGATTTAGAAACCGTCATCGTCAGCTGGAACCCAGCGGCCGAGCGCATGTTCGGATTTTCGCGCGAGGAGGCCCTGGGCCGACAATTGGTGATCTTGCTTCCGGACGATCACGGCGACGAAATGTCGCGCATGATGGAGCGGATCTTCGCCGGTGAGCGCATTGAGAATTATGAGACCGTGCGTCGGCGCAAAGATCGCTCGACCCTCGAAGTGGCTTTGACGGTTTCACCGATCCGAGACGGCGCGGGAGAGATCGTCGGCGCGTCGGCGATCATGCGCGACATCACGGTCCAGCGAAAAGCGGAGCTGGATCGGCGCAAGGCCATGCATGAAATGGAGACGTTCCTCTTCGGGATCACCCATGACCTCAAGTCTCCGGTGCTTTCCGCCCAGGGTATGTTGGGACTGCTGCGGGAGGAGTTCGAAGACCCCTCCGAGGATCAGTCGACCTACATGAACCACATGCAGACCTCCTTGTCGTGGATGGCTCAGCTGTTGGAGGATTTGGCCGAAATGTCGAGGGTGGGTCGAACGGATACCTCCGCCGAAGTGGTTGACTTGGTCGAAATCGCCGAAGAAGTTGCCAATGAGCTGCTGCCCATCGTGACCGATCGGAGCCTCGAAATTGAGGTGCACCAAGATCTTCCGCGAGTTTTCTGCAATTCTCGGCGTTTGCGCCAAACCCTCAGCAATCTTTTGGGCAACGCGGTCAAATTCACCGCAGGCGTAGATCCTTCGCGAATCGAGGTCGGTGCCCAGCCGGGGATCAAGGACGGCAGAGCGACTTTTTTCGTGGTCGACAATGGGCCCGGCATACCCAGGGGAGAGCACAACCGGATCTTTGAGATGTTCTATCGTCGCCATGGACGAGAGGTGCCCGGCACGGGCATGGGCTTGGCGGTGGTCAAAAAAATCGTCGAGTCTGTGGGAGGCTCGATTTGGGTGGATTCGCAGGTTGGCCAAGGGGCCAAATTCATGTTCACCCTTCCAATCGCAGCGGAATGAAGCGGAAGACTTATGGAAAGAGAAGCCCCGATCAAAACCCCAGAACCGGCAGCACCGGGCCTGGAAGCCATCGACCCGGAAGTTTCCAAGGGCAAGATTCTGATCGTCGAAGACGAACGGCCCTTGATTCTCCTGGTGCGAAGAATTCTCACCAAGGCCGGATTTGAGATCGTAGGCGAGGTCAGCGTCGACGCCGGTCTTCAGCGTTTGGCGGAGGAGGACTTCGACCTAGTGCTTTTGGACTATATGTTGCCGGACAAACCCGGCACCGAGATGGTCAAGGTGTTGGGCGAGAGGCTCAAAACACTGCCTGTGATCATGCTGACCGGTTTTACGGACGTACGTTTGGCGGTGGAGGTGATGAAGGCTGGGGTGGCGGACTATGTGGTCAAAGACGCCCGCCTCGAATTCATTGGATCCCTGCCGAAGAAAATTGAGGACGTGCTCGAACGTTTTGAGCTTCGGCGCGAGAATGTCGAGCTCCAGCATCGGCTCGAGTCGGCGGAACGATCCCTCCAGGCGGCGTCCAGACGGGCCGAGGTCTTCGGTCGGCTGGCGGCCGAGACCCGCTCGTCTTGCGTCGATTTGCTGACGATCCTAGATAACCCGGTCGACGATAAACATGCCATCACCCAAGCCGCGGAGCAGGGGGCGGCCATCGTCGCCCGATTGGATGCGGTGTTCGAGGGCGGTCCGGGGCACTAGCACTAGCCCGGAAGCGCGACGCGACCGCCGTGATCAGGAAAGGGCCGGCAGCAGAATGGGCTCGAAGCCGTCGCCCTTTTCCTGAACCAACATCAAGTGAAATCCGCGCCGTGGACCGATGCGCACGAATCCCTCGTAACCGGTGAAGGATTCCTCCATTCCGAACCAAGTCGATGAGGATGCGCTGTGCAAGGTCTCTTGGTAGGCGTGTAGGACGTCTTGGTCGAAGCTCGGTGCGATCAGGAAGACGCCGCCGACGTCTCCGGTTTTTTTGCGCGCGGTTTTTGCCGCAATCACCCGATCAAGAAAAGCCTTGAACGATTCGACATCCGGATTGGTCAAGCGATGGGCGAGGTGCAGAATTTTGCCGTCGCCGTCGGCGGTGCTTAAGTCAAAGGCATCGTGGGTGGGGGTTCCCGGCCTCACCAGGGAATCATAAGCAGTGGCTTTGCGCGTCAGGAAGATCCAGTCCGCGAGATATTTCCATCGTCCGAATAAATCTCTTTCGGCGAGATAGCGGGGCATCTCCTCAATCAACCAAGCCAGGAATCTGACGGCCGGGGCTCTCTCGTAATGCACGCTGGCCCCATGAAAGGGTTCCACGGAGCTCCCTGGAGACAGCCGAAGAGCGAGCTTGCTGGTTCCCAACAAACCGGTTCGGGAGGAAGAGAAGAATTGTCTCAGCCGCGTGCTGGTAGAGCCGGAATCCGAAAGTGAACTCTTGGGATCTTGGTCGTCGAGGGTGTGGATTTCGAAGTCTAATTTGGGAAACGCCAAGCGAAACCAGGAGGCAGCCGGATTCAAATGTCGGTGCTCCACCTGGGCGCGCACCGGGAATTCGGAAATCCAACGTTGCCAACTTTGTTCCACGGGGATCCGATTCCATCCTTCGGAATATAAGGAAAGCTTGGCCTGGCCGTTGACGAAACACACCAACCCCCAATCCTGACCGTGGCGCAGGCGGAATAACCCGCTGAATTTCTCGTCGCGCAGCTTGCTCGCCATGGCCGGCAGATTGATGTAGGTGGAGTCTAAATCAGCGTGCAGGATCCTGGGTGGATGAAGAGCCGAGGTCAGCACGGGCATCAGATCGGGGCCGAATTCGCTCGGCACTGGATGTAAACCGGGAAGCGCCTCGTCGGGTAGGGACTCGGCGATCACATCGCCGGATTGTCCGTCGCGCCGCGCGGCCGCCAACAGCACGCCGTCGCTGAGGAATAGACAAACTTCGTTGAGAAAAACAGCGCCGGAAAATGCCGGTGCGTGCAGGGGTCTTTCCAACAGCCTTGCGAGCAGCGGGGCGCTCGGCTGTTTGTCCAAAACCTTGCCGGGCCATGTGGAAGCGAGTTCGACCAAAGCCGAGACCTGATCATGGGGCAGCCCGCGCACGGTGGATTCGATCTCGACCGGATCGAGCGGCTGCTCGGCCACGATTTGGGTGGCCGGTGCCGTGCCCAATTGAAGGAATGAACTCAGCTCTGCAGCCATCAACCCGGCACCGGCATAACGCTCTTGGCGCTCTTTTCTCAGTGCGACCCGCAACACGGCGTCGAGCATGGGCGGAATATCCGGCAGCAATTGGATCACCGGCGTCGGCTCGTTTTGCAAAATCGCATTGGCCAGCTCGAGGAAGCTGTCGCCGGTGAAGGGGTAGGCGCCCGTCAGCATGTGGTAGATCAGCACGCCGACGGCGAAAACGTCTGCTCTACCGTCTACGGCGAGTCCTCGAAGCTGCTCGGGAGAAGCGAATTTCGGCGTGGCCAGCACCATGCCCGCTTGGGTCTTGACCAGCTCATTCCCCTGAATGCGCGCGATGCCGAAGTCCGTAACCTTGAGCCGGCCGTCGTTGAGCAGCATCAGGTTCGACGGTTTGATGTCGCGGTGAATCACACCGACTTTATGAGCCGCTTCGAGGGCCAGTAGCACTTCCATACCGATTCTGGCTGCTTCGGGCGCCGGCAGTCGACGGCGGGTCTTCATAATCTCTTCGAGGCTCTGCCCATCGAGCCATTCCATGACCAAGAACGGCAGGCCGCCTTCTTCGCCGACGCGAAAAACGGTCGTCACTCCGGGATGGGAAATCCGCCCGGCGGCTTGGGCCTCCTGAAGAAAACGCTTGCGAATTTCTTCCTGGGCCTCCGGTGGCTCTTCCGCCAGCATGCCCGTTCTCAGAGTCTTGATGGCTACCGATCTGTCGAGATCGACTTCCATGGCGCGGTACACCACTCCCATGGAGCCGACGCCGACTTGCTCCAAGACCTGATAAGGGAACGAAGCGGTAGGTTTTTCGGGTGGAAACATGATCCTCTCCTGGACTCAGGCCGCGAGCGTTCGGGGCTCGACATCGGCCGGAGCCGTCGACAAAAAGCTCAAATCTGATCGACCCGCTCGGGAATCTTTGTCCTGTATTCCAGGAGACCGTGTCGGCGCCTCCCACTTACTGATCAGGACGACGGCCCTCGCAACGGCACTTCTCGAGGTGGCAGATTTCAATACGGCCGAACAGGGGCCGGCGGATCCAACCGGCACCCTAGTTTTAGTCCGGAATAGGGTCAAGATGGAACCTTGAAGCTTCGCTCCGACCTTCATCATCTCGACGCGCTGGGTGCTCTGGACGGAACAGTGCCGGACGGAGCACTGGCTCACGGAGTCAGCATGGCCGTGCAAATGCGGGGTAGGTCGACTACAATTTCGCATCTGCGGAAGCGCTCGGGGGCTGGTGCCTCCTGCGGTCTTCAAAACCGTTGTCCCGTGCCGGTTGCGGTTCGGGGGGTGGGTTCGATTCCCATGCGCTTCCGCCATTCTTTTTGCCCCATGAATCACTAATTTCTGATTCTTAAACGAGCTCATCTTCCATTGGATGCGGGAGCCCGGTCCGAGGCATCAAAAACTATTAGCCTAATTCCCTGGCAGAGCTAAAAGAGCCCCCAATCACCGGTCGGCAGGACCCTGCATGACCTACCTTCCGGCATTTCGGGTTGAAGCTTGGGGGCTCGAATAATGCCGATGCCCCGTGAGAAGGCAGCCACATCATGGGACCCCCTCGGCACCATGGGGGTGGCGATCAGCTTGCCGTCTCGGTTTTCTAGGGTCGCTGCGAAAAAACGGTCACGCCCTTTGGTGCGGGGCATGCTAGAGCCTAGCTCGGCGCTGAGGGTGTCCTGCCAGAACCCGTCATGGAATCCGGCCAGCCGTCGTAGGGTGGGTTTGACGAATAGCCAGAAGGTCATCATGACCGAGCCCGGATTGCCGGGCAGGCCGAAGACCCATCCCCCCGAGTGACGGTTGGCTACCAGCGGTTTTCCCGGTTGGATGGCGACGGCGTCGAATAGGCATTTGCAGCCGAGTTCGTCTAAGACCTCCTCGACCAGATCGTAGTCCCCCTTTGAAACCCCGCCACAGAGCAGCAGCACGTCGGCTTTTAGGCCGGTCAGAATCTTGCGGCGCAGATCCTGCGGGCTGTCGCCGGCGATGCCGAGGGATTCGAATTCGAGCCCCATGGATCGGCCGGCGGCGAGCAGAAATGAGGTGTTGGAATCTCGCAGCTGCCCCGGGCCGGGTTCCTGCTCCGGAGGCACCAATTCGTCGCCGGTGGTCAGCACCACGACCCTCGGCATACGAAAGACCGGAATTTCAGAGTATCCGTGGGAAGCCAACAAGGAGATGGCGGCCGGGGTCAGAGGATGGCCCGCGCGGAGCAGGGCGTGATCCCGGGCGACGACCTCGCCCTTTAGCCGGATGTGGGCACCGTCCTCGGGCGCTTGATGAACGACCACGGATTGCTTGCCGGCGTCGGTTTGCTCGATCGGTATGACTCGGTCGCCGCCGATCGGGACCACGGCGCCTGTCATGATTTTCGCCACTTGTCCCGGTTCCAAGGAGAAGTCGGGTATGTGGCCGGCCGCGGAGATTCCCTGAATTTCGAGCGTCGAATTCAACGGTATCGGCCCTGCCGACACATATCCGTCCATGGCGGAGACATTCTCGGGGGGCATGTCCACAGTGGCATTTAGGTCGCGCGCGAGCACTCGTCCGCCGGCGGTCCCGCGGTCGACGATTTCGATCCCGAGCGGTTCGATTTCAGAGTCGATGAGCTGCCAAGCGCTTTCTGGGTCTAGCATATTCGGTCCATAGGTCGTGGGTGGTATACTGACGCGCCTGAAGCGGGGGCCTCAGGTTGCCGGCAGCTCAGGTTGTCGGTGAAGGATTCCCGATTCCAGCGGCCTGGATCTTAACAGCCCGATCAGAAGTCTCACCGCGACGAGCGGTTGTCTTTTTTCCGCCGACTTTTCGATGAAAATACCGGCGATGGATCTCGACATTCAACTATGACCAAAAGCTTTCACTTCCAGGGGACCCTAGAGGAAACCTATCTGGCCGACATGTTGTGGTCGATCTATCGCTACAAGGTGCCGGGGGTGTTGGAGATCTCCAACTCCCACGGCGTCAGCAAGAAGATCTTCGTCGACGACGGAAGCGTGATTCACGCCTCCTCCTCGGATCCTATCGATCGACTCGGACCGTTTCTCTTGCGCGCCGGCAAGATCAGCCAAGAGGTGCTGGATCGCACCCAACGCCAGGTCGAGACCTCGGGCAAGCGGCACGGGCAGGTCTTGATCGAAGAAGGCGTCATGAGCCCGGGGGATCTTTATCGCGCGATTAGGGCCCAGGTGGAAGCGATCGTCTGGAGCCTTTTTTCTTGGACCGAAGGCAAGGTGACCTTTCGACTCGGGCAAGAAGAAGATCCGCTGATGATCAAGATCCACCTGCCCATGCGCCAAGTGATCATTCGGGGCATTAAGAAGGTCAAACGAACCCGGGGCCTGGTGTCGCGCCTCGGCAACAAAGCAACGACTTTCAAGCCGGCCTACGACGCAGAGGATTTGATCGAAATCGCCCTCGGTGCTGACGAATACAAGCTGTTGAGTTTGATGGACGGCACTCGGACTTTTTACGATGTGTGCTCGGAGGGCCCGTTCGGCATGTCCGAGAACGCACGACTGCTCTATGCGTTTCGGGTCCTACAGCTGATTGAGCCCTAGTCACCGCTGCCGAAGTCTGAAGAATTAGCGTCTGCGAGCCTTCTTCTCCCACCAGGGGAAGATCTCACCCCAATTATTTGTTGGGCTCCACGAGCAGGGCCGGGTTGTACGGACCCCGCTGTTGGAGTCGAGCTTCCCGAGTCAGAGATTACTGAGTCGGATCATCCTTCGGAGAACTGAAATGCCCATTTACGAATATCAATGCCGGCAGTGCAACGAAGTCACCGAATCTCTTCAGAAAATGAACGACGATCCATTGACCGAATGTGAAAGCTGTGGCGGTGAGTTGAAACGCTTGATTTCCGCTCCGGCCGTTCAATTCAAGGGCTCGGGTTGGTACGTCACCGACTACGCGGGCAAAAAGGGCGGCGACGGCAAGAATTCCGGGGATTCCAAGGGCGAAGGAGCCAAGGGCGAGGGATCTAAGGGTGAGGGACCTAAGGGTGGCAAGGATTCGGCGAAATCCGACTCGTCGGGCTCGGGATCGTCATCCAAGCCCAAGGGCTCAGACTCCTCGTCGTCGAGCAAAGGCAGCTCCGCCGGCGACAAGAAGTCTGCTTGACCGGGGGCGCCTAGCCGGGGGCGCCTAGCCGGGGGCGCCTAGCCGGGGGCGCCT
>CBDUGP010000127.1:0-24963 GCA_965366625.1 uncultured bacterium | reverse complement strand
ACGGAACCTCGGTTCCGTCCAGTTTTGCCGTTTTGGGTTCGGGTGCCGGCTCAGGGCGCCAACGTTTCTCTTAAGCGAGAACGCAGCTGATCGAGGCGCACCGGCTTTTGCATGAAGCCGTCGATTCCGCCGCCATCGAGGGGTTCTGGGATGGATTGGCTTGAGAAGCCACTGGCCAAGAGAACTTTCACATCCGGATCGAGGTGTCGGATTTTGCGGAAGGCTTCCAGTCCGTTCAGCTCCGGCATCATCATGTCCAGAATGACCACCCTGAGTTCTTCACGGTGTTGACGGAAGAGTTCCACAGCTTGGCGGCCGTTCTCGGCCAGCTCAACCTCGAAACCCAGGTGCTCGAGCATCTGGCCCATAACCAACCTGACCAAGGCTTCGTCGTCCGCCAGTAAGACCTTGCCGGATCCCTGCCATTTAGAGCTGGAGGTGGGCTTCGAAGCACCGGCTGCGGCAGTCTCGAGTTCACTGGGTTGGAGCAGAACGGTGAACACCGAGCCCTTGCCCGGCGTACTGCGCACGCGCACCGCGCCCCGATGGCCTCGAACGATGCCGAGCAGGGCTGCCAATCCTAGACCCCTGCCCGTGTCTTTGGTGGTGAAAAACGGGTCGAAGAGCCGCTCTAGGGTCTCTTCATCCATCCCGCAGCCGTCATCTTCGACTTCCAGGAAAACGTACGCTTTCTCGGGCAAGGCCTCGGCCAGATAGGCTTCATCGAGCAGGTTTCGATCGGCATGGCAGACGCCGGTGCGAATTCGGATCTGTCCAGGCATTTCGCCGATGGCATCCGACGCATTGGTGATCAAGTTCATCACCACTTGGCGGATCTGGGTGGCGTCGCCCTTGAACAGCGGAAGGTCTGAATCTAGGTCCAGCTCGATTTCGGCTTTTTTGCTGATCGAGACCCGAAGTAGATCGCTCATCTCCTCAATGACTCTGTTCAGATCGAGGTTTGAGATGATGAAGCTGCCGTGCCCCGAGTAGGCGAGCATTTGGTGGGTCAAGTCCGTGGACCGTTTTGCCGCCACCAAGACTTCCTGGAGATGGCCTAAAGCGCGATCCATCAACCCCGCTTCCAGGCGCGCGGTCGCTAGCTCGACATTGCCGACGATGGCGCACAAAAGGTTGTTGAAATCGTGGGCGATTCCCCCAGCCAAGACCCCGAGGCTTTCGAGCTTCTGCACGTGAAGCACCTGGGATTGCAGCCGCTGACGATGCTCCTCGAGCCGCTTACGCTGGATTTCGGCGGTCGCACGGGAAGCGAAAATCGACAGCAGCTGGTTGTTCTTGAGGTCGTCTCCCAATGGCCGCTCGTCGAGCACGGCCAGGAGCCCGATCGGCTCTTGATCGACGTCCAGGAGGGGAGTGCCCAAATAACTCTCAGCTCCGAGTTTGGAAATCAGGGGATGGCTCGAAAAAAGCTTCTGGAGACTATCGGGGAAAAAAGTCCGGGATCGACTGGACATCACCTGCTCGCAGGGAGAATCAGCCAGTGGATAGACCGGCGGATCTAGAAAGCCCCCGTTTCCCCAAGCCGCGAGGGTCCGAACTTGCTCGCCGTCGAGTTCGGCAACCACCGCGTATTGGGTTCCGAAGGCTTCCGCCATGTGGCGGGTCAAGGAGCGGAAGAAAGCCTCGCCCACCGTGCCGGCAGTGCCTTCGACGATCGCCCTCAGGGTAGTTTCGGCCTGTCGCAGCTTGGCCTCGCTGTTGGCCAGCTCAAGAGTTGCCAATTGCCGCTCGAGTTCCGCCGCCGCCCGAGCCGCAAAAAGCTCGAGCAACGTCAAGTCCGGGGCAGGCTCTGGGAAGGGCAGGGTGCTGAGAATCACCAAGTGGCCGATGACCTCGCCTGAGCTACCCACCAAAGGAACGCCCGCGTAGCCTTCGGCTTTGAGCGCGACCAAGTCTTGATCGTCCGGGAAGAGATTTTGAATATTCGAGTTATAAGTCCGGCAGGTGCCTCGGAGCACTTCCTCGCAAGGGGTCGCAAGCAGGTTGTATTCGTAGGCCTCGGCAAATTGGTTACCGGTCCAAAAAGCCAACGTTCTCACCCGTTTCGGAGGTTGGTCCAAACATTGGGTGACGAAGCAATGTTCGATGTTCAGTGCGTCTGCGAGGCCACGGGCCAGAGAGCGAAAAAACTCCTGTCCGACCACTTGGTTCGTCTTCTGAACCACTTCACGGAGGATTTTTGCGCTGTCCGCGACCACCTCCGAAGGCAGAGTCCGGGTTGGGGAGAAAGGGGGGAAGCTGTCCTGAAGGGGCGGGTTTCCAGGCGAGTGAGTCAAGGGAATGGGCTCCATCTAGAGTGCCGGTGCGAGATCATCGAAGGACTAGGGAGCGGGGGGCGCCATGGCTATATCTCGATAAACGTTACCACAGAGAAGCTCGCGAAGAATCGCCCAGGATTGAGCACAATCGCTGGTTGATAAATGCGACAGACCAGCTTCAACTCCGTGGCTGAGTCTGTTGCTCTTCCATTTGGGCAGCGACCAACCGAGCATAGTCGCCGCCTTTTTCGAGCAGCGACGGATGGTCTCCCTGTTCGACCAGCCGACCGTCGGCCAATACGAGGATTTGATCTGCGTGACGAACCGTCGACAGGCGGTGGGCAATCACGAGTCGGGTTGAGCGCAATCCTTCGAGTTCTCGGAAGACCGCAGCTTCGGTGACCGAGTCGAGGGCGCTGGTGGCTTCGTCCAAGATCAAGACCGCGGGTTGACGAACCAAAGCCCGCGCCAAGGCAATGCGTTGGCGCTGACCGCCGGACAGGGAGGCGCCACCATCGGAGATGGGGGTGTCGTAGGCCATGGGCATGGCCAGGATCTCGTCGTGGATTTGGGCCTTCCGGGCGGCTGCCACGACCCTGGAAAGGGGCACGGACGGGTCACCGAGGGTGATGTTGGAGCGAATCGACGCGCCGAAGAGATAGGGATGTTGGGTCACGATACCGAGCTGGGTCCGAACGGTGCGCAAGTCCATTTGCCATAAATCGTGGCCATCAAAGAGCACCCGCCCCTCGGTGGGAGGATGTAGGCCGGCCAGTAGACTCGCGAAGGTCGATTTGCCGGAGCCCGAGCGACCGACGATCGCGACGAAGCTTCCGGGTTTGATCTCAACGGCAAGGTCGCGGGTGACCCAGGGGGACCTGGGACCGTATCGGAAGCTCAGATTCTCGACCGCCAGACGCCCGTTCAACGTCGGAGCGGGTCGACAAGACCCGGGTGCCTGCTCGGCTGGGGTTTCCAAGACGTCGTTCAACCGCTCCAAATAGCCGCCCAAAAGTTGCAGCCGAAATGCGGTGTCGACCAGAGTCGAGAGCGGCCCGAGAAAACCGGCCGCCAAGGCCGCCAGGGCGAGCATCATGCCCAAGCTGAGCTGCCCTTCGAGCACCAAGTGGGTGCCCCAGGCGAGTACCGCTAAGGGCGACGCCACCGCCAGGGCTTGAAGGGTTCCCTGGATCAGACCGTCGAGGCGGCCCCGGGCGATGGTCAGATTGAGCACGTCGACGAAGAGGTGGCTCCAACGTTCCACCGCCCGATGCTCCGTGCCCCCGGCCTTTAGGGTTTCTATGCCGGTGAAGAGCTGCACTTGATAACCCTGGGAAGAAGCCTCCGCTTCCAGGGTTTCGGCGGCCAGGTCACGCACTCGCCGACGGACCGCCAAGAACAGGCCGATGCGCAGGCCGGCGAGGGCGAGCACCAGGAGGCCGAGGGACGGGCTGGCGAGCCACAACAACACCAGGTAGAGGCCGACCAACGTGCCGTCGAGCAAACCGGAGAGGGCGCCCGAGGTGAGGATCTCGCGGATGGTGCTGTTGCTGTTGAGGCGCATCATCAGGTCGCCCGACGAGCGTTTTTGGAAGAAACCGTAGGGCAGGGCGACCAGATGGTCGAGGAATTCGAGGGTCATGCGGCTATCGAGCCGCGTGCGAAGGTGCACCAGGGTCCAGGATCGCAGGATCGACGCCAGCCATTGGAAACCCACCACCATCCCCATGCCGGCCAGCAGCACGGTCATCAATTGGATGTCGGCCCGCGGCACCACCCGGTCCACGATCAGGCCAGTGGTCGCGGGAATCGCCAGCGCCAAGAGCTGAAGCAAAACAGATAGGGTCGTGAGTTTGAGCAGCAGCGGCCACTCCTGAGCCACGGCCCCCAGGTAGCGCTTGACCCCGGACGTGGTTTTGGCCTTGGGATCAAAGGATTCGGTGGGCTCAAAAACCAATGCTCCGCCGGTGAAATCGCGATCGAGACGCTGACGGGTGACCCGTCGTCGGCCCAGGGCCGGATCGAGGATCCAAGCGAATTCTTTCGTCGCCCGTTCCAGGACCACAAAGTGGTGGAAGCGCCAGTGCAGGATGGACGCCGGAGGCAAAGCCGTCAGATCGTCGAGATCGGCGATCCGCACCCCACGTGCCCGCAGGCCGAAAAAACGGCTGGTTTCAACCAGGTCCAGGCCGGTGGCACCGTCGCGGTGCACGCCCGCTAAGTCCCGAATGCGCTCCAAAGGCTCGTGACGACCGTGGTAAGCCAACACCATGGACAGGCAGGCGGGTCCGCAATCGGTGGCGGCGGTTTGTTGAATGAACGGAATCCGTCGTTGTTTTTTCGGCCAACGTAAGCCGCGCAGGGCGGGGAAGCGCTCTAGGGGTGAGGAGGAATAGGGTGCGGTGTCGCCGACGGTCTCACTCATCGCCGCCTCCTTGCCAGAGGGTTTCGAGCACCCGCTGGGACCCGACCCGGACCTCAGCTCGGCCGATCCATCCGGGGTAGAGTTCACCGGCGGGACCATCGATGTTCGCCTCAACCCAGGCGACGGTTCCGTTGAGGGGTCCCAACGCGTCTTTCAAGGTGGGTCCGAGTTCATCTTGGACTGCGGCCGGACCCAAAAGGCGCGGGGAGAGGGTCTCGATGGGCAGCTCTAACGAGGTCCCGTCGCTCAGACTTAGGCGGAGCATTTGACCGACCCTCAGGCGCGATCGTTCGCGCCCGGGAAAGAGGGCAGCTATGGAGGTAGGGGCGGTCGACCCGGGCTTCTGATTTAAGACGGGGCCACGATCTAAAACGATGGCGGGCCCCGACACCCAGCGGTCGACCCGCACTACCGAGGCTGCCAGGGCGAGGGCCAAAACCGCGATCACCAGCAAAACGTAGGCGGCCCGGGTCCAAGCCGGCATCAACCTCAAGACTTCCCCGGAGGTGCGGTCGCCCCGGGTGTGCTCCTCGAGGGCCTCGGGACGGAAGAGTTCGGCTGCTCCGGAGCGTAGGCCGTCGACTCCGGGCAGGGCCTGCTCCAAAACTCGACGCAAGGTCGTTTCCCGATGCAGCTGCTCGAAAGGTCGATAGACCTCCGCCGCGAGAGCTTCGAGGACTCGTCGGTCGCGCTCCGAAAAGACGGCTCTGCTCTCGAAACGCAAGGCAGCCAGCACCGCCAGCACGGGCCCGTGCGCGGCTCGGATCGGCACGGCCAGAAAGGGGCCAGGCCCGGGTCCGCCGGCCTGTCCCCGGGCATCGTCGAGTTCGGGATCGAAGCGCGGATCCCGATGCAGCCCGTCGATGCGTACCGACTTGCCGCTGCGCACCACCCAACCCAGCAGGCCGGAGGCGGCGCTATCCCATCGTTGCCCGCCCTCGTCGCGACCGAAGAGCACATCCTGATCTGGATCGTAAGCCAGGCAATAGGCTCGATCCGCCACCACCAGCTCGGCGGCCGCGGCTTCGACCGCGCCGCCGGCGCGCGAAAGATCGGTCTCGGCCGATAGGGCTCTTGCGGTTTCTAAGGCCAAGTCCGTGGCAAACAACAATCGAGATTCCTCGGACGGAGCCCAGGATGACGGAGATCGATCCGGTTTAGGGCGCCCTGCCGCCAGCGCGACGAGGTCGTCGGTGCTCGGAGGTCGGCGGCTCAAATAGAGAAGATGGTCGCCTTCGAGCAGGTCGGCAAAGAGCTCTAGGTCATCGCCGGCCGCGGTGATCACGCACCGGCTTCCGTGCTCGGCGAGCTGCTCGGTCACCCGCAGGGCCGCTTTGCCGACCAGCTCCGGCCCCAACATCGCGATGTCGGCCCGTGACGAGATCAACGACGAATCGGCAGGTCCGTAAGCCTTGGCTTCGAGGCCGATTTCGCCGAGCCCTCGGATCAGGGAGTCTGCTTGTTCCGGTGGGAAGCCGATCAAGACGACATCCGCCACCTCTGTCGAGGGGTTGGCGGCGGTGGGCGAGCGGGGGTCCGGTGACTTCATGAAAGCTCGACTTTTAGACAGGGGTGGCCCTGAACCGTATCGATGTCGACCGTCAGCTCGAGCTGCTGGCCCTCGGACACCGCACGGCCGGAAACGACGCGCAGGTCATGCCCCCAATGGGTCGGCGGGGCCAAGGGTGAGGTGGAAAGCACGGTTTGTTCGTCGAGGTGGGCCCGAAAATAGAGGGCGAGGGCGTTGAGTCGTCCGGGCCGTTGAATGCGTAAAACAGCTCGCCCCAACTGGTCATGGACCTGCTCGGATCCGCGATGAAAATCGAGATCTAAAACCACGGTTTCATCGCTCAAGACCCGCGCTCCGTCGAAGGTCGGGCGTCCGCCGCCGGCGAATCGGCCGACATCCATCTGTTGCACGGCCTGGGACACGGGGGATAGGTCCAGGGCATAGAGCCCACCGAGGGCGCTCAGCCGATCGAGGGCAGCGGCCTGATGCAGCTCGGGGGAATCGTTGAGCTCTACGCCGAGGCAAGCCACTTCGAGCCGGCAAGGCAGCATCCGGCCCCCCGGCCGCAGGAAACGACGACGTGCATCGTCGATGGAATCCAAGAGGAATTCGTGAAACGGGTCGGTGCCGAAGAGTTCGTGGATGATCAGGTCGACGGGCTCGCTCAGCTCCACATCACGGCTGTTGGCCCGGCGGATTTCCACCAGCTCGTCGTAGCCGTGCAGGGTGACCATAGACTGGGCGACCTCGGCGATTTCGCTCTCTTCGATGGCGATGACTTTCTCGGCCCCAGATCGGGCCGCGAAGAGCGAGAGGATGCCGGTGCCGCAACCGACCTCGACCACCGATTGCCCGCGACTCCAGCGTTCGATGGCAGTTTGATAGGCCTGCACCCGAACCGTGTCGTTGAGCATGTGGTAGTGCACCTTGGCGGAAGCGAAACCGCCGTCCGCGAGCTTGACTTGGGCTCCCCGATCCGACTGTTGGGCCACCAGAAAACCGTCGTCCACCAATTGATCGACCGCCTCGGCAAAGCCGCTTTCGTCGATCTGCCATTCTTCGGCGAGGTGGTCGTAGGCGTCTCGGGCAGCGGCGCCGGCCGCAAACGCGAGCAGGAGGGGCAGGGCGTCCAAGTCGAGCCGGCGGGCCGGTCGCGAATAGGAGGTGGTCGCCAGCAGACCGGCGGCGGACAGCTCCAAGCCGAAGGCGCGGGATAGGGAGTAGCGGGTATTCCAATCGAGGGGCATGGACGGCTCCGCGGTCAGGGGTTACGGCCTATGGGACGGCTGGGTTGTGGGTTGGCCGGTCTTTGAACGGCTGGATCGGCGTTGCCGGGCGAGACGGGAAGCGTAGAGCCGTTCGAGAAAGTCGTAGATCACCAGCTCGTGCTGGTTGGCGGCGGTGCGGATCATGCGGTTGACGTGCATGTGCACCAGACTCGGCACGATGTCCCGCAAGGGGCGTTGCAAGCGGCCCTGCCGTTCCAGGTCCTGGAGCTCTTCGATCCAGGGCCCATAGTCCAGACTCCGTTGGGCCAGCCATGGCAGACCGGCGGCCAGGTCGGGCACCCGTTCGGGAATCGGGGGGTCTTCGAGCAACGAATCGAGGCGCTGTCGTTCGGGTCGCAATCGCTTGCCGAGCTCGCGGCCCAGGGCGTCGTGGCCGAAAGTCTGCCAAAAACCGCTGCGCATGGCTGCCGCGGCTTGTCGGCGCTGCTCGAGGTCATAGCCGAAATCCCGCAACAAGCTGTGGGCTCCCCGCAAGGCCAAGGGCCATCGACGGTCGTGGGCCTGGTCACCGGAAAACGTCGAAAGCAGGCCGAGGCTCGCTTCGCTGTCGGCCCAGAAGATCCGCTCCATGAACGGTAGGGCCGCGGGTCCGCCGTAACGATCGGCTTCCGGACGGTAGGTGTCGAGGCGCACTCGACGCACTCGACCGTCGGCCAGCCAGGGCTCTACCTGCTGCTGCAAGGCGGGCAGCAGCTCGCGAATCAGGCGATCCGGGGGGCCGTGAAAGCGCACCCGAAGGTGCCACTCGGGGTCACCGTAACGCAGGAAAAACCAGGAATCGGCGACTCCTTGGTCGATCGCCCAGCGTCGGACGGGAGCGATGATGTCGATCAAGACTTGGTCGACGGTGGTGGGGCTGCCATAGATCTGGGCGTAGAGCCATTCGGAGCCCGGTGGGAAGCTTCTGGGATAGCGACCTTCTGCCGGCAGTGGCCCGGGTTCCGTCGACTGGGTTGTCGACGGGGTCGTTGCCTCGGTCGTTGCCTCGGTCGTTACCTCGGCCGTTGTCGACCGATCAGACCGTTCGGCGGATCGGGAAACTCGACGAACAAACGGCAGGGTCAGCTCGTGTACGAAGCGCCCCTCGGGGCCGGAGACGGGCAAGGCGCCCGGTCCGGGGAAAAGCTCCGAAAGGACGAATTCATTTTGCGAGGCGGCCATATCCAACAGCACGTCGACGGCCTGGATGTCCTCGAGGTCCAGGGGAAGCCGTTGATCGCTGTCGGCCAAGACCACCCGTCGCGGAATTCGCCGCTCCGATCGCCAGATTTTGACCGCACGGAGTCGGTCGGCGCCCTCGACCGCCGAGAGCCTATCGATCTCAGGTCGCTCGACCCGCCAGCGGGCCCTGGCGAGCACGGTGCGACCGAAGCGTACCCGGGGCAAGAAAAGTGCCTTCTCCAGCGCTCCCCAATTCCACGAGAAGAACTCGCCCACGTCCTGGGCTTGTAAGGTGCAGAGGAATTTGTAGGCGGCCAAACCCCGAAAAATATATCCGTGGGCGGAGGTCAAACGTGGAATCACTCGCCGCTGGTGCCGTTTCGAGCGCAGGATGATGCGTTCCCCTTGCACGGAAACCAGAAGATCGTCGAGCGGCAATTGGCACTCCGGATCGGCGCCCGATCGGCCCAAGAAGGGGATCTCCCACTGCCGTAGGGAAGGACGGCACAGGATGTTGCCCACCCGACCCTCGGGCAAATGCACCACCTCGGCGAAGAGGGCGTCGGGATCGAGCGCGGCCTCTTCTCGACCATGTCGTCGCACCAGGTCTCGAATACCTTGATCGCCGTGGCAGAACCGACCCAGAAGCCGGGCCCCGGACGGGCCGGACACCGCGCCCAAAAAGAGGCTGAAATCGCCGTTCCTGACGTCTTGCTCAGAGCCGGCGGCGAGGATGGCCATGGCCTGGAAAGCGTCGGGCAAGGGCCGTGCCGTGCCGTCTTCCGGTTCGAGGCCTTTTAGATCGTCAGGGGTCAACTCGATTTCAAACTGCCGGCCTTCGAACGCCTGCTCCCATTTGCGGAAAAGGAGTTGCTCTCGCTTTCCCCACGCTGTTTGGGGCGACGAAGCCGACGAGGTAGCGGATTTCAAGTGCAGGCCGTTGAGCAACGGCATCGGCTCGGCCGCTTCGGAGCTGTCACCGAAGCCGATGCCCACCTCGTGGTCGAGGGCTTCCAACAGCGGCACCTCGGCACCTTCTCCCCACAGCTCGACGAAAGCGGAGCGGAAGGCGATCAAATCGTCTTCCGGGGGCGGGACCGACAGCCGATGCAGCGCGTCGATCGCTGAGCCGAGCTCGTCTAGGACTTCCGTGCCGATGACCCGTTTGGCCGTGGGCTGGTAAAGGTCGACCTGAAATAGCCACGGGGCGGCGTCGACCTCGGGCAGCCGGTCGAGGAGCCGTGCGATGGCCTCGTAGTCTTCCGGGGGCGAGCCCAGACCGTTTTCGTCGAGTCGGGCGAGGCCCCGCTGCACGGCCTCCAGAGGTTCGGCGAAAGGCTCGCTGCCGGGCAAGGCCCGCAGGTTTTGGATCAAGTCTTCGAGGGGATCGGGCCCGGTGACCGGCGGCACCAGTTCGGAGACCAACACCTGGGTGTCGATCAGCGAATTCACGTAGTCGTGGGCTTCTTCGGCACATTCTCGGCGTCCCTGGTCATCGTCCAGCTCGGGATCCTCGGCCACCAAATAGTCGACCAAGGTTTGGATCAAATCCCGTAGGCGGGCTCCCGCCGCAGCTCGTTCGAGCACCAACTCCAGATAGTCGTCCGAATCCAGGGCGACGAGGAAAAAGGATCGCTGCCGGTGGTTCAAACGCGCTTCCGCGTATCGCAGCCGACCCCCACTTCGATAGAGGCTGGAACTCGGTCGGTAGATCAGACCCTGGCGCAGGGTCGGGTCCGACTCCAATCGCTCCGCCAACGCGACGAGATAAGCCATATCGATCCGGCTGTGCCGGCGGTAGGTCTGCCGTGCCGCCAGGCGCAGGCGGGTGGATGGCCCGAACAGGCCGGCGCCGCACCCGGAGAAAAGGCCGAAAGGGGTTGCCCGGGAGGCCATGCGCACGGCGTAACGCCACAGGGCTTGCTCCGCTCTTCGGCCCTTCTTGCTGGTGGGATCCTGGCGCCATCGATCGATGCCGTGCAGCAAGTCCGGAGAGGCGACGTAGAGGGCTTCAAGCACCTCGGGGCGTCGAAAGAGCTCGTCGAGGCGCCGGCGACCCTCGATTCGATCGGCTTCGACCGCTTGCGCCAGCCCGTCTGGTTCAGAGTCCGGGTCGGCCAACAATCCGGGCGCTTTGAGCCTTAGGCTCCAATCGATCAGCTCGTCGAAAGGCAAAAGGGGAGTGCGCATGACGAAGCCGGCGGACGGTCGATAGGTGTCGAAGAAGGGGTGTTGAAGCAGCCCTTCGAGGCTGGGCACCGGACCGGTCATCTTTCAACCCCCAACAGTGCGGCTTCCACTTCCGAGCCGGAGATCGAAAGTCCGGTCGAGGTGGGCAGCGGGGGAACCGCCGCCAAGAGCATGCGATCCCACCGCGGTTCCTGGTTGGAAACCGTGGCCAACAGGGCTAAGCCGATGCCGGCCGTTCCTGTCAGCAAGCCCGTGCGCGGCACGGCAAAGAACTCACCGCCCGGACTTTTCGGCTCCCAGGACAAGAATCTGCCCGCCGAGTCGCTGTCGTTGCCGCCGTCGCCCATGGCCAGCGTCTGCTCGACCCAGCGCAGGGCCGCGTCCTTGAGCAAGACATCTCCCGTGGCTTGGTACATGCGATTGAAGAGGTGGGCCAGACCCGCGGCGCCGTGGCAAAGACCCGCGTCATTGACCCGCGCTTGCTCCTTATTGCGGAGCGCGGCCCGTCGGGCAATATCGAGCGCTGCCGTCCGCCAATCCTCGCGTCCGGCCCCTGCGGCTGCCCCGAGCAAGGCGACCGCCACCCCGGGGTCGCCGTAACACCAAGCCGTGCGGGAGGGTTGAAGGGGTTCGTTCCGGCTCGATGGATCTTCAGGTCCGATGAGGTCGGTGAAACATGACAGGGGGTCGTCTTTCAGACGCTGAGCCAACAGCCAGGTCACCGCTCCCTCGAGCAGCGGCCGAGCTCGATCGAGCGCCACCCCGGCGGCACAGATCTCACCCAAGAGGGCGACGATTCCCGGCACTCCATGGGCCAAACCCAGGTTGTAACAGCCCTTGGGGAACAACCGAGCGGTTTCCTCCCACAGCAGATGGGGGCGGGTGAGCCAGGTGAGACCGCCGTCTTTGGGCTCGGACCAAGCGTCCAAGTGGTCCACGACTTTCTCCAGCAGAGTCACCGCGCTTTGTCGCGGTAGACGCTCCAAGCCGTAAACACCCAAGCCCACCAGGCCACTGACCAGATCGTAATCTTCGATCCACGGCACTTTCGACAGATGGGTGATCAGCAATTCGTCCACATCTTCATTGAGATCCTCGTCGTCGGCCTCGAAGAGCCTTGGGGCGAGGTGCTCGAGGGTCCAGGCCACGCCGGCCACTCCGCCGTAAAGATTCGGCGCCAGATCATTGGAAGCGGCTTGCTCCATGATCCGCTCCAGGCGTTCGACGGCTTGGTCCTCGGTGACTCCGGGCAGAGTCTTATCCCTAGCGTGCTCCGTGGTGAGCTGGGTGGTTAGCTGCGTGGTGACCTCGGTAGCAAGGTAGGAGAGCAGGATGGCGGCGCCCCCTTGCCCACCGGCCAGGGACGGGCCTTGCATTTCGGCCAGCAGGGGTGCCGGCAGATCGGACGACGGTTCGAGGCTCGACGCGATTTGTTGCACCGTGCGCCACACTTGGTCGGCCAAGTCTCCGGTGCAGATCGGTTTCCAGGGGGAATGTTCCATTGGCTTGAATCCCTCGGCAGGGCGCACCTCACCCGGGCTCGCCTCAGCTATACTGAGCGAGGTCGGCGGCGCGCACCGCGCTTGTGTTGACTTCCGAAAACGGGCCCACGGACTGGTGCTCCTCGAACGAACCCAGTCCGCAGGCCACAGGGGTCAGCTGTTGCCTATTGGCAGCAGTACGAGCAGCGAGTGCACTCCGTGTAACATGTCTCGAGGCTACAAGGCCGCGGACAAGTGGTCGTGATGGCGCCGCCGGCCATTGTCTGCATCTCGTTGTCGGTCAAATTGCGGACCGTCTCACGGCTCAGGCGCAGTTTCTTGACCTTCTTTTGCATTGCACTGTCTCCTTCCTCCCGATCGGGAGGTGCATTCGCAAGCCGTATTGCTTACGAAAAACGTAAAAACTCTTCATGAAAAGTGTTGAACTTTCAGTTCTTCAAATCGCATATGCGCAAATGCCAAGTACTTATTGGAAACCAAATTGGGGCCATACGTGCTGTTTGTCCAGGCCCTTTTGGGATAGGGCAGTCGTCGCTGTTCGCGCTGAATTTTGGATCTGAAGTGAGTTCATCAATAAAGTTAGTCTCCATAACCTATTTGAACCTTGGTCTCAAGAATATATTCGCATACTTCTGGAACAATGTTTAACTCTCCACCCTGAAAGTGGACGAACAGCTCAAAGTTGGTGATGAAGTGGACTCAGCCGGCGACCTCTCCTAATCTACGCAGGCGGGAGTGAGCCGGGCGGCAAGACCCGGTTGAGAGATCCGCAATGGGTAACCTGAGCAGGTAGGAGGGGGGATGATGCCGGAAACGGACGTTTGGTTGTAGCGGAGCGGTGGTAAGGACGGAGTAGTGGTAAGGACAGCGCTTGGGCGCCATGTTCCATTCAGAAGATATAACCGAGGGATTCCAATTTGCGGCGGAATTCGTCGGGAACTTGATCGTCGCCTTGGAACGCCTCGTGCCGTCGACGATTCCAGCGATTCAGGAGATCTAGATAGGGTTTGACCTCAGGATTTCCGGGTTGGAAGCGTTGCTTGGAGGTTTCCCCCGGGTCGCGGCTCAAGTCGTGGAGAAATAGGATTTCTTCATCGTTTGGGGCGGGATAAGCCGTGAGCTTCATGTCACCGACCCGCACCGAGGTTCCGAGCTTCGATTCGTCGACCCGGAATCCGGAGGGCTCTGAGATGTAGTTGGCCACCGTGCAGGAAGAGAATTCCGCTCGTTTACCCACGTCTTTCCCGGCTCGCAGACCAGGCCACCAATTGCGACCCTCAGACGTTTCAGGGATCGCATCTTCGTGACCCAGAAGACTCAGGAGGGTGGGGGAAAAATCCACCATGCCCACCAAACCCTCAACGCGCCTGGCCTCCAGGTCTGGAGCCCGCAGCAAACCAACGATTCGGATTTGCTCTTCGAAGAGCCGTGACCCGTGGTCGAAGGGAGCCTCTAAACGGTCGTCGAGGCTTTCTCCGTGGTCCGACACCACCAACACCACCGTGTTGTCCAAGTCGATTTCCGAAAACAACCGTTCCAGCTGCATGTCCAGGTAACGAATCGACGCATCGTAGCGGTCCACGTAGTGCCGGGTATCGGTAATGACCCCGCCGTTGCTCGGATCGATTTGACGTTGGTAGCGCGGAATCCAAGGGGCCCATGGCCCCCGGATTTCGGACTTCATCATGTCCACCAGCTCGGCGGGCGGCTCGTAAGGCCCATGGGCGTCGAAGAGGTGCACGAATAGAAAATACGGTTGCTCTTTCCATTCCTGTAGCCACGAAATGGCGCGATCCACGGTCTTCGCACCGTCTCGGCGTCGGTTCGGAAAGTCGCCGTCGAAGGTTTGAAACTCAGCTGCCAACCCGCTGAGGGAATCGGTCAGGGGCAACCCGCTGACGAAACCTCCGGTGGCATAGGCACGTTCGCCCAAGATCGAGCCCAAGGTCGCTAAGCCCTCGGGCAGCTTCTGACCGTTGCGAAACACGCCGTGGGTATGGGGATAAACCCCGGTCAGCAGACTGAAATGGGACGGCCCGGTGGTGGGCATGTGGGAGATCGCCCGCTCGAAAACCACCGAGCGCTTCGCCAGGGCATCCAGGGTCGGCGAGGTGGGTCGGTCGTAGCCATAAAAACCGAGGTGATCCGCGCGCAGGGTATCGAGTGAAATCACCACCAGATTAAGTGGATGGGGTGAGCATGCAGAAAGGCCGGAGAGCAAAAGGGCGACAGCAAAAACCGAGCCCCCTGCCACAAAGGGCCGAAAATAGGATCGAGAATAGGCCGATCTAAACATCGAAGAAGGCTCCAGACAAATAAAGCGGCCGGTCGCGGCCGCCGTCAGCGGTGGTGCGAGGGACCCGAGAAACTCCCAGGGACCTCGCCGGGGCAAGAGTGCCAGAGAGCCCCCAAAAA
Source organism: uncultured bacterium (assembly GCA_965366625.1). GTDB lineage: Bacteria > Acidobacteriota > Thermoanaerobaculia > Multivoradales > J023 > JAUIJL01. The sequence continues at coordinate 10,192 of CBDUGP010000127.1, read as the reverse complement.
GTCGACTGCCGATAATGTCACGGTCTACGAGTGCTCGCCCGGCGGTGGAGGCTCGTCATCTGTCGGGTGAGTGTCGGCCTGGTGGAAGTCCTCCAACATCTACAAGGTTCGATTCGTCAACGGGCGCAGCAGGGGATTCTGTCAACCCTTGACCGCCGGCGCGGAGGAATCACCCAGTCATTGCTCCCGGGCGTAGTGGATGTCCAGAGGTACCTTGGAGATGGAAGCCAGCACGTTTTTGGTAGCTTCTACTTGGCTCGCTGGAGAACTCTCGGCCTCAACCAAAGCCGCGCTGGCAATCTCGGAATAAGGTCGACCGCTGAATATAAAGTTGACCAGGGCGGCTTCCATGGGCGACATGCTCGGATTGTAGGCGGCGTTCTCGGCATAGGAGCCGGCGAAAACGGTGCCGTCGGCGGTTCCGAGGGCGACCCCCGAGTAGCATAAGGTGTAGGGCGCGTAGGACTTATCGGCTTGCGTGAGAGCTGCCTTCACCAAGGGGTCGGAACTCGGCTCGATCAGCTCGAGTTGGTGTTGTTGCGGCTTCATCAGGGCGGAGTCGATTCCCAAGTCTTTGGGTCCGAACGGATCCGGTAGGAGCTTGAGGAGCTGGGTCGGTCCGTCTTTTAAGACGATCGTCAACTTGTCGGCGGTGCTGATTTCATACAGAAATTGTCGACAGTAGCCGCAGGGTGCGGCATTGACGGCTAAGGCCTGGAGCCCGGTTTCTCCATGGAGGATGGCATTAGCCGTTGCTGCTTGCTCCCCATGGACAGAGAAGCTGAGCGCCTCCTCTAAAAACTCGAGATTGGCTCCGAAGTAGAGGTTCCCGGTCAGACCTTGCGCGACTGCACCCACTCGAAATTTCGAGATCGGAGGTCGGGCGAAACAAGAGGCATAGGCGGTCAGCTCGAGCATCAGCTCCTGCATGCTGATGCCCAATTGTCGACAGAGCGCGGCGGCCACCGCAACCGGGATGACGCCGGCGAAGTCGTTGTCGAGCTGGGATTCGATCACCTCGGATCGCCGGCTTCGGGCGGTTATGGACCTCTCGAAATCGATCGTTTTTCCTAGAACTAACATTGAGAACCTTTTCTTGAAGGTGTCGGCGGTTTGTAGGCTCGCTGGTCGGCAAATCGAAGGCCGTAGAGGGCAGACGCCACAGCCATTAATCGATTGTGAAACCCTGGGATCCTCCAATATTTCCATCGATACGGATGGCCGTATCTGCCGAATGGTCACAGAGAATGACCCGGCTTCCTTCGGAGGTGAAGAAAACGTTTTGATAGGAGATTTTTTGGTCACCCATCTTCAGCTCGTCACCGCCGTTGGTCTGGAGTTGCCCCGGACCTGTAATCTCAATGACCTGTTGGGAGTCTGTGGCGCGTATGAACAGCACTCCCTCCTCGTCCCCGATGTCAGTTTCGTCAACGGTGAAACAAAGGTTACCGACCCGTATGGGCTTTCCGGCCTCGGGTTTGCCGTGCAGGACTTTTTTCAGCTCAAGCATCGTAGGCCTCCTTTTCAAGGGTCAGATTGGAAATAGCGAGGCTGCTTCCTAGCGGTTGGAAAATCAGCTTCAGGTAGTAGAGATTTTTCAAATCGAGATTGGGCTCCGTCGATTTAAAGAGATGCATGGGGAGGCGTAAAGAGCCGAGAACCTCTCGCCGTCTGCGGTCGTGGTAGGGATTGGCCGACGGATACATGGCCGAGCGGAAACCTGTTGCATTGCTGGGCACCTTGGCTTCTCGACCCGCCCTGTCCACCAAGACGACTGAGAAACGCACATCATCGTAAAGTGGCGAGGTATATCCATACAGACGCCAGGGGGAGATCCGGAGGCATAGGACCTCTTTGCTCGACGACGAGATTCCCTTCAATTCACAACTATAGGAGGCGCGTTGACCGCTGGGCCAAGTCATCACGAGAGCACGGGTCGATTCGTGGAACATTCCGAGTTCCCGTTGGTTCAACTGCCGATTCGATTGAATGAATGACATCCCCTGCTGAAATCGTTGTCCGCCCAAAGCATTAAATCCGCCGAAGGGAGTGTCGAAACGATCGATGACCCTGGCGCTGGGGCTTTGGTACGACACTGCGACTTCGGCGCTGGAGCGATGTGGTTTCACCTCACCGGTCAAGACGCTGTCATGCTCGACTTTTCCGCGTAGGACGCGTTCGAAAAATTTCAAATAATAGGCGACTGCGAGATTGTGATGGGTCGTTCGAGAGAGCACCGGAAGATCGATCGTCAGGTCGTCCGTGAAGTGGTAATGCCCGGCACCATTGACGTAGACCAGAGTCTTGGCGGCGGTTGAGCGTTCGTAAACTTTGATCGGTGAGCCATCGCGGACATCGTCGTCGAGAGAGGCGTACATCGCGAGCAAGGGCACCCGGCATTGGATCCTCGAGCCCTCAACGTTGCAAATACAACCCACAGCTCGGATCGTAGGAGCGTCTTTCTCTTGATAGACATGCCCGGCAATGGCCGCAGCACCGCCGCGTGAATGTCCCCAGGTTCCGACGCGATGCTTGTCGACCAAGTCTTTTAGGCGACGACCCCCGACCCGGGTGTTGGACGTCAGCGTGCGCGCGGCCGTATTGACGATTCGTGCCCGGGCCCTCAATCGATAAGACTGAAATTGGTCGAGAATAACCAAACTCGGAGAAATGACAACGTAACCATGGCTGACCAGAGGGTGGATGAGTCTCTGTGCTCGAAGATGATTGGTCCTGCTGATGTCCTCGGTTGTCGAGAGCATGCGGCCATGGGTGTAAATAATCGCTGGAAAACGAGTAAATTCGGTGACTGCGGGGCGATCACGACCTGCTTTTTGTGCCGGATAATAGATGCGCATCGGAGTGTTGATGATGCCCCCGATAAAATGATCACTGCCCTCCAAGCGAATTCCCTTCAGCCAACCGTCTGTGAACCCTACTTGATAACTGCCCTTGGCAACCATAAAAGCCATGGTGATTCCTTTCTTGAGCTTTCGGAGCGAGACTCATCGAGGATTCCCAGCCAAGAGTTGGCAGAGAGGCAGGCGCGCACCCCGGAGAGACTTTTGCCCCAGGCTGATAAATAGAACGCGGGCGACTCAAACGACAGGCGTCGGAAAAAACAACTGATGGACCGAGCTAAGGGTGCGCGCGGAGTCGAGATCTTTGAGGCCCGCATCCAAATCTGCGCCGAGCTCGGTGGTAAGGTAACCGACCATGCGGATGAAGGCGTGCGATGTAATGCCCAAATCGAAGAGGTCGTCTTCATCTGCCAGCTTTTCGGGGCTGGTCAGCTGAAGTTGGTCGGCGAGGAAATGACGTAGTTTTTCTTTGGTTTCGAGGTCTACGGAGTTCATGATTCTCCTTGGCCGACCAGCTTTTGGGTGCAGGATTCTCGGGTCAAAGCGGGCAGGATGGATTGTGCGTTCTGGCGCGTGATGAGTTGAAATTGTTCTGGGTTCAAGACCCCGTCGGCCTGAAGATCGCGAACGGCTCGTGCCCATCGCGATTGATCGCCGGCCATGCGAAAAAAGGGCCAATCGGTACCGAAGAGAATTTTCCGCTCTAACCCTTCGTCGATCAGATCACGAAAGGTTTTTTTGAAGCGGTCATGGAAAAAACGAGACTGAAAACCGGAGATGTCGAGGAAAATGTTCGGTCGGTAAGAGGCCATCAGGGCTGCTTGGTCCGTAACCACGACGGCTCCATGGGCGAGGATGAAGTTGACGTCTGGGAACTTGTGGGCCGCCCCATCGACGCTCAGAGGCTCCGTGTGCTCGAAGCTCAAAGCCGATGAGGTGGGGCCTATGTGGGTGAGCACGGGCACCTGGTATTTGCGACAGACTTCGTAGAACGGAAATAATCTTTGGTCCGACGGGCTATAACCACATGGGGGATAGAGCTTAAAGCCGGCGAAGCCCCATTCTCCGAGAGCTCGTTCCAGTAGCTCGACCCCTTTGGCCCCTCGGCGCGGGTCGACACCGGCAAAGCAGAGCAATTCAGGATGTTTTGCGCAGACGTCCCGATGGGCGATGTGTGCGGCCTCCAAGCGATGCATTTCGGGATCGTCCGAGTAGTCGAAATCGATCAATAGCAGCACTGTCTTTTCAATCCCGGCGACCTTCATTTGTGCCACGAGCTTGTCGCAGTCGGGGTCGTCGTGCATGCGCGGCAAAAAAGCTCTGCGAAATAGCTCGGCTTCCAACGAGCCTTTTTGATAACCCTTCAAAGATGCGACGGTGCTCAGCCAGCCATCGAAGAACCAATTGGGTAGCCAGCGGGGATCGGCGATGTGGGCGTGGACGTCGATCATGGGAGTGCTCCTCCGGCCACTCGGCGTTCTTCCATCCATTCACTTGCCATTTTTTCCAATTCGCCGATGCGCACTTTGTGGGTCGGTGTTCGGGGTAGGGCCTCGACCACGAACACCCGATCTGGGCACCGGCGAACGCCCAGCAGCTGACGAGCCGCGGCCCGCAATGCGTTGCCGTCAGTGCGGATATCTGTAGCCGGCACCACGAAAGTGACGATTTTTTCCTGGTGCTCTCGATGCAGCCGAACGGAAGCCACTTCGGCCACTTCAGGTAGATGGGTCATGAATCTGTCGACATCCTCAAGGTAAATCTTGTCGCCGCCGCGGATCACCATGCTGCTCCGTCGGCCGCAAATGAAAAAATAACCGTCTTCATCCATATAACCGATATCGCCAGTTCGTAGAAAACCCTTTTGGTGTGACGAAAAAATATCGTCATTTCGGCGATGATAGGTCTGATTCATCACGTTGGCGCCGCGGATCAGAATCTCACCTTGCTCGCCGGTCGAAACGAGACGGTCTTGCTCGTCTACGACTATTATTTCGTTGAAGGGCATCGGCTTGCCGATCGAGCCGAACTTGACCCGGTCGGAAGGGTTGAGAGCGGCGTAACAAGTTGTTTCCGAAAGCCCGTAACCCGGAATCAACGGTACCCTGTGTTTGGCTTCAAAGGCCTTGGCCACCTTTGGCCTCAGCGGTGCCGCTCCGCTGACACAAAACTTCAGGCTGTGCCCGGTGAGATCAAACGGTAGGGTGGTCATGCCCTCGTAAATCAACGGCACCCCGCTGAAAGATTGAATGCTCTCGTCCACCAGAACCCGTTGTAGATAGGGTAGCCGGGTATAGTCGAATTCGGGGGTAATGACCGCGCAACCGCCGCCCAACAACATGGTCGCGATGTCGCTGATAATCCCGAAGAGATGGTATTGGGGCAATATGCAGGCGGTGCGGTGCCCCGGTTTCATGCCGAGGGCGGAGACGATGTGGTGAACATTGTCGAGAATATTGGCCTGGGTCAACAGAATGCCTTTTGGATCTCCCGACGTGCCGGAGGTGTAGATCAAGATGCAGTGAGCATCCCTGATGCTGCGCGGCTCGCGGCTCGACGGGGGGTAGCCCCTATAGGCGTCGATGTCGAGGGTTCTTGGGCCTCCTCCGGTCCAAGGCTCGGCGCTGATCAATAGGCGCGCTGGAGCGTGGTCGATCAGCACCAGGGCCTCCGCCTCCGACAAATGGGGGGAAATGGGCAGGATCAAAGATCCGTAGGTCATCACACCGAAAGTCCAGAGGGCGGCGTCCAAGCCATTCTTCGTGCGCAAGGCGATGATATCGCCGGCACCCAGCTGGTGGTCTTCCAGACAAGCCCATACCTTGCGCAGCTCGATCTGGAGGGCTTCATAGGTCAGACGCCGATCGTCTCCGACCAAGGCTTCGGCGGCTGGATCCAATGCAGCGGCGCCGCGCAGCGCAGCCATGAGATGTTCCGCTCGGTCGATGCCCATGGATCTCACGGTTCGCTCCTGGATAGTAGGATGCTGCTCCAAGTGGCTATGCCCGAGCTGAGCAAAGCTACCTTAGCCCCCTCGTCTAGGGGGCTGTGGGAGACGGAATCGACCAAATTGATGAGTGTGTCTGCGGCATAGGCGTGGGCGAAGCGCGGGATGTTGGCCGTGAAGATCTTCTCCGTGGGCACGCCGCAGGAAAGCCCGACCAACTCGGTGAAAGAGTCCGAATAGTTATTAGCGCAGATCAGGTCGATGTGGTTGAAAAGGTCTTCGCGGTTGTGGGCGAGGGCTTGGCAGCTGGCGCGCAGGTTTTTCATCACCAGGTTGAGGTATCCGGAGCCGGCGGGGTCTGCCTGGGCGACCTTCCAATCGGCCATAGCAAAAACCTCTTCGATTTCAAAACCATTTTCGAGCGGACTCCGGGAGAGGATGAACGAGGCGACGCTGTCGCTGTAGATCGAGGCGTCGGGGATGACCAGACGGGATCTGTGGCCGAAGATGCAATCCGCAACCAACACCAAAGCGCAGGAATCCGGCGAGCTGCTAAGGGCGGCGCCAGCCATTTTGATCGCCGCTGCTGCATTGGCGCATTCGGAAAGGGTGATTCCGTAAGGATAGGCGGTGCCGAGCCCGACCTCAGAGGCCAAGCCTTTCAGCAGATCTTGGGCGTGGTCCCATAGAGTCGAGCTGGTGAAGACCACCATTTCAAGATCGTCGGGATGCATTTCGGCTTCGTCGAGCGTGCGATTAACCGTGTCCACGACCCGGGGCCTTAGCTCGCCCAAACCGATCTCACTGAATGAACTCAAGCCCATTTGATGAAATTGATCGAGACGTTGGGGATCGTCGGCCAGCTCGGGTATTTGATCCAGACCCCGCATGGATCCCAACGAATAGGCCAGTCCGCCCAGGTTGAGCTTGTGGCTCATGGTGCCATGTCCATTTCTTCAACTCGGCCGACGAGGCCTCCGACGAGGCCCAGGGCCTGATCGCCGACCGTTTTCAGGTGGCCGTTGAGCACCACGCCCGCGAGTAATTGGGGGTCGCCGACCCGCCCTGGGCAGGTCGCCGGATCAACTTTGAAAAGGGTCATATCCGCGTTTTTTCCGGTCTCGAGGGTACCCGCGCGGTCGGCTACATTGAGCAACTCGGCGGCATAAACGGTGGCACTGCGAACTACCTCCTCGAAGGGTAGACCGGCTTCGTAGAGGTAGCGCATTTCCCTCAGGTTGTCGCCGTGTCGATTTAAAGGAGATCCGGCGTCGGAGCCCATGACAATGCGCACCCCGCGCGCATGGGCTTTGCCGATGGCAGCACGGTGGATATCGAGAATCCGTGCCATTCGGTCGATGACGTGGGTGGGCACACCAGAGTCGACTCCTGCCTCCGCGACCCGAGACGGGGCACAGAGGGTCGAGACCACCGGGCATCCGGCTTCGGCGAGGGCGTCCATGCAGGGTTCATCCATAAATACACCGTGCTCTATGGAATCCACACCCGCCGCAATAGACCTCAACGTGCTTTCCACGCCGTGGGAGTGCGCCGTGACCCGGACATGCTTTGAGTGTGCGGCGTCGACCGCGGCGCGCAGCTCGTCGACGGTCAACGAGGCCTCACCGGGCTCAGTAGTTTCGGTCAACACCCCGCCGGAGGCGATCAGCTTGATGACGTCGGCACCACGTTCGATTTGTTCGAGCACCGCGTTTCTCAGCTCGGCCGGTCCCGAGGCCTCCCTGCCGGCCTTGTGGCCGTGACCCGCCGGACAGCAGATCAGCTTGCCCGCAGCCTGCATGTTTGGTCCGAGGCACTTGCCTTGGGTGATCGCCCGCCTGAGCTCTATGTCGAGATAGTCGATTCCTCCCAGGTCACGGACCTGCGTTACGCCGCCCAACAGTGTTTGATGGGCAAAACGGCGTGCCTTTTTTCGTAGCTCTTGCGAGTCGAAACGATCAATGTCGCCATGGGGGTCGAGGCCCCCGGTGAGCGTGAGATGGGTATTGGCGTCGATGAAGCCCGGAAACACGGTTTGACCCGAGGCGTCGAGCAATCCATCGATCGGGGTGGCGTCGCTTTGGGCCTCAATGCCTTGGAGATTGCCGTCTAGGCCGACCCGCACGACACCACGTTCTAAGATTCGCCCGTCTCCAATGTAGATCCTCACGCTGTGCAAGCCGCCACCGCGCAAAGAGAGACTGCGATGGTCATCCATGGCCGACCTCGACGGGCACTCGATCGGAGTTTGGAATACCCGAGTAGGCGGCGATCGGCACCGTCGAGGTAAAGAGAGCACCGATACGGATCTTGTCCTGAATTTCGGGCGTGGTGACCACGGAGAGGTCGACTGGCCCGTCTTTGGCACGGACGCGAACTGAGCCGTTTTCGACCGCCAGGATCTCCCCGGGCCGGCCGTCTGCCGGACCGTTTCCAGGAGTGGCACTTTGGATGCGAACGATTTCCGAGCCCAAGTTGGTGTAGGGGCCGCCCATCATGTCGAAGGCGCGCACCGTCCGGCAGACCTCCTCGCAGGTATCGAGATCCCATTCGATCCGCAGTCGGCCGAGGACCCCCGTATTGACGCGGTTGCCCGAATCATCCCGACGTAGCTTGACCCCCCACGCCTGACGGTCGGAGTCGAGAGGGCAAGATTCGCGGGCACTCGAATCGTCCTTAGAAGGACCTGGGCCCAAGGTATCGAGGAGCAGGCGGGAGCCCACTTCGACGCAGCGTTCCACCAGTGTGCTCATGGTGTCGTCCTCAAGAATATCTATCGGCTCGCTGCGTCCGAGAATTCCCCCGGCGTCGATTTTACGGACGGTCTCGTGCACCGTGACACTCATGGAAGTCTCGCCGTTCAAGATTTGGGCCTGGAACGGAAAGCCTCCTCGGTAATGGGGAAGCGCAGAGGGATGAAGATTGACCGCCATTCGAGTCGCCAATTCCGTCACCACCTCCGGCAGCACGTGCATACCCCAAGTGATGAGGTAATCTATTTCGATTCGGGAAATGGCCTCGACCGCAGCGCGGACTTCGGCCGCGTAGGCGGGGTCCTTGGCCATGGCCTTGGCAATCGACATCTCCCCTGGACGCACGGGTAGAGCGCAGACCTCGATCTCCAGATCCTGACAGCGATCCACAATATCTTGGGCACCGTCGCGGGTGATCACCAAGGGAATTCTGTGCCCGGCATCGAGGAAGGCTCGGTGAATGCCCTCAAAGAGCACCAAATAACCCGTGCAAATTGCGATGGTGTGATTCATCTCGGCTCTCCGAATTCGTTAGTGTTTGAGGAATTGCGCCATCTTGGGCGAGGGAGAAAAGTCCCTAAAAGAATGCTCCGGTGGATTGACAACGACCTCGAGTTTGCCTTGCCAGACGCCGCCGATGGAGCGCGTCAAGGCCTCACGGGCGGAGGCGGTGTCTCGATCGGTCAAGTCGGAGGAGCAAATCACCTCGACTTTCAAGTGCTGGTCTCGGCGCTCGGCGACGAAGTGGTAAACCGCCGGGCCGGCGTCATACACGGCACGATCCACGCGCTGCCGAGTCAGGACGTCGCCGAAGGGAGCCTCAATGCGTCCGAGAATCTCGAGCCAGGGGTCATGGTCTTCACCGCCGAAGAACGTCGCATCACCGGTGGCGTAGCGGATCAGCGGTCGGGCGCCACCGTTGAGCCAAGTCAAAACGATTTCATAAATAGGCTCCGGCCCTTCCGTGGGATGAAGCTCGAAGACAAAATCTCCCAAACACGGGCGGAATCGGAAGTGATTCTGCGGAATCGCCACGGTCGCCGCTTCGCTGGAGCCGTAGACAAAGGCACGACCTTCGCCGTCGAACAGCCGAGCGATGTTGCTCAGGCTCGCTTCGGTCACCAACTCACCGGTCAGGAGGAATTGCCGCAAGCTCCATTTGCGATCCTCTTTCGAGAGCCGGCTCCGCTCGTAGAGTAGCTTGCGAGCCAGAGCCGGCGTGGTCATGATGGCGCTGATCTCGTAGTCCCGGAGAATGCGGACGAGGCGCTTGTAGTCGCAGACTTTTGGGATGGGGTAGACCCGAACAAAAGGGACACCGATCTGGGTCAGTGCCAATCCGCAAGCTTCGGCGAAGGGGCTCATGATGGCGGGGTGCAGAATCCCCACCCGGTCCACATAGGAATTCAAGGATACTTCGAAAGCCTTGGAAAGATTTCTCGAGTTCCACCGTAACTCCTCGGCGCTACGCGGTGTGACCAACGGGTTGCCGCTGGTGGTGCCGCTCGTTTCGGAGATCACGACGTCCGGTCCAATGCCGCTCTGAAAGGCGCTGCGTCCCAGCGACAAAAGATCTGCCTTGCGCACCAGGGGGAAACCATCGAGCACGGCCCGCCGGCTGGGGGCGTTGC
>CBDUGP010000126.1:0-25113 GCA_965366625.1 uncultured bacterium | reverse complement strand
CGGGGGAGCACCTTTTCCGCCGTCGCGCCCTCGAGCGCTACGCCCGACGCGACGAAGAATCCGTGCTGCCGCGCCTCGCCCGTCCACCGGTCTTCGCCGCCCTCTGGGTCTTGGCGGCCTTGCTCTTGATCCTCGCCGGCGTGGTCGGCGCCCTGCCCGTGGCCGACGAGCGGACCATTCCCCTGGTGATCACCGACGACGGTCCCCACCTGATCTTGCCTGCGGACGCCCTCTTGCCCTCTAAGGATGCAGTCTCGAGCGGAGATCCCGTGCGCTTCGTGCTCGCCGGCGCGGCGCTCCGAGGCCGGGTCGGCGCGGTCGGAGACCCGTTGTCCCCCGAGGAGCTGAAGGGGCGTCTCCGGGTCGACGGGCTCGTGCTCGACGGTCCGCACCGGATGGCCACGATCGACAGGATCGACACTCCGGTCGACCTCGCCCTCCACTTTGACGCGAGCCGCGGCGCCGTGGTCCAGGCACGGGTGACGGTCGACCGGCCGCGGGTGGCCACGCTCCTGCCCGGTGTCGGCCCGTGGATTGCCCGGTGGATCCACGACCCGGGCCACGGCGAGGAGGCATCACCGTGAAACTCGGCTCCCTCTTCCGCCGTCGTCGCGTGCCCGTACGCCTCCAGCTGTCGTCCCGCGAATGCGCCGCCACCTGCCTGGCCATGGTGCTCGACTTCTGGGGACGCCAAGTCACCCTCGGACAGCTGCGCGATCGGCTCGGCATCGGCCGCGACGGCGCCACAGCCAAGGACTTGGTGGACGGCGCCCGTGCCCACGGCCTGCGCGCCAAGGTCTACAAGGCCGAGCTCGACGACCTGGTCCACGTGCCCTTGCCGGCCGTGCTGCACTGGGGTTTCAACCATTTCGTGGTGCTCGAGCAGCTCCAGGTCCGCGGCGCCACGGACATCAGCAGCTCAGCCGGCCGCACCTCAGCCGGCCACACCTCAGCCGGCCGCACCGTGATCGGCGCCCGCGTGGTGGACCCGGCCCGCGGTCGCGCCCGCCTCGACCGCTCCGAGCTCGACGAGGGTTTCACCGGCATCGTCGTCGCCCTCGAGCCCGGCGCCGACTTCCGCACCGACTCCGAGGTCGGTCGGCCGACCCGGCGGGGTCCGTGGCGGGCGTATCTGCGCGCCCTTTTCCTGTCCCCCGGCACCCCCGGCGTGCTCGCCCAGGTGCTCGGCGCGTCGCTCCTGGTGCAGCTGCTCGGTCTCGCCCTGCCGGCGCTTCTGGCGCTCGCCGTCGACCGTGTGCTGCCCCAGGGCCTCACCGACGCGGTGCCTATCCTAGCCCTCGGGGTGGGCGTTTGGGCGGCCACCCTGCTCGTCGCTTCGACCCTGCGCATGGCGCTCCTCGTTCACCTCCAGGGTCGGCTCGACCAGCGCACCCTGGCCGGCTTCTTCGAGCACCTGCTGGCCCTGCCGTATGGCTTCTTCGAGCAGCGCACCACGGGCGACCTGCTGATGCGCCTATCCGCCAATAGCCAGATCCGCGAGATCCTCACCAGCCCGACCCTCTCCCTGGTGCTCGACGGCGGTTTCGTCTTTCTCTACCTCGGCGTGCTGCTGTGGAACGCGCCGGTCTTCGGCCTGCTGGCGCTCGCCGTGGGCATCGCCCAGGTGCTGGTGCTGTTGCTCTCCACCCGCCGCGTCCACGACCTCATGCGCCGCGACCTCCAGGCCCGCGCCGACCAGGAGAGCTTCGCTGTCGAAACCCTTCACGGCATCGCCACGCTCAAGGCCACGGGCTCGGAGCCGGCCGCCTTCGAACGCTGGCGCGACCTCTTCCACCGCCACCTTGAGGTCTCTCTACGTCGACAGCAGCTCTCGGGCGTGCTCGACGGTATGCTGCAAACCCTGCGCGGTCTGGCGCCCCTGGCGCTGCTGCTCTACGGCGCCCACCTGGTGCTCGCGGGCGGTCTCTCCCTCGGCGTCATGCTCGCCTACCACGCCCTTGCCGTCGCCTTTTTGGCGCCCCTCGGCTCCCTGGTCACCAACGCCCAGCAGCTGCAGATGGTGGGCGCCCATTTGGAGCGCATCGCCGACGTGCTCGACGCCGATCCCGAGCAGACGGCCGAGGCGCGCCCGGCGCCGACCCTCGAAGGCCGCGTGACCCTCGAAGGCGTGTCGTTCCGCTACTCGGGCAATTCCCCGCGGGTGCTCCACGACGTGGATCTCGAAATCGAGCCCGGCGCCCACGTGGCCTTGGTGGGGCGCTCGGGCTCGGGCAAGAGCACCCTCGCCAAGCTGATCCTCGGCCTCTACCCGCCCACCGACGGCCAGGTGCTCTACGATGGCCGGCCCCTCGCCGAGCTGGACGCCCGCGCCGTCCGCCGGCAATTCGGCGTGGTGCTTCAAGAGTCCTACGTCTTCGGCGGCTCGATTCGCCGCAATATCGCCTTTGTCGATTCCGAGATGCCCCTCGATCGGGTGATCGAGGCGGCCCGCGCCGCCCAGCTAGCCGACGAGATCGAGGCCATGCCCATGGGCTACGAGACCCTGCTCGCCGAGGGCGGCGGCTCCCTTTCGGGGGGCCAGCGCCAGCGCCTGTCCCTCGCCCGGGCCTTCGCCCACCGTCCGCGCCTGCTGGTGCTCGACGAGGCCACCAGTCAGCTCGACGCGGTCACCGAGCGGCAGATCGTCGACACCCTCGACCGCTTGGCGCCCACCCGCGTGGTGGTCGCCCACCGCCTGTCGACCGTGCGCGACGCCGACACGATCCTGATGCTCGACGCCGGGCGAGTGATCGAGCGCGGCACCCACGGCGAGCTGATGGCCCAGGGCGGTGCCTACGCCGAGCTGGTGCGCCACCAGCTCGACGACGGTGACGAATCCCGAGAGGGCGAGCCGTTCGTCTTCGAAGGCAGGGCGTCGTGACCTGCCACCCGTTTTCCCCACCCGCTTTTCCCCACCCGCTTTTCCGATGGACCCTCCGATCCGCCCAGGGCGGGTCGTTTTCGGTCGAAGCCGCGCGCTCGATTTCGGGCGCGTCTATCTCTAACCTCAAACGAGGAGAAGAACATGAAGCAGATCGACACCATCCGTGCGTGGAAAGACGAGGCCTACCGCGAGCAACTCGGCGCCGACGCGCCGCAGCACCCGGCCGGGCTCGCCGAGGTCGCCGAGGGCGATCTCACCGCCATCGCCGGCGGCACCAACACCACGTACTGCACCCAATGGTCCGGCGGCACCCTCTGCTGCTGTTGAGTTGATCGTGACCGCGTCGGCGGCTTCGGCCGCCGGCGCGGTCGTTTGCGTACATATGCGTACATATATCTTGTCCCCTTCAGGACTGCCCGGAATGATCCTTTTATGACACTTAGATCTGAAGAATCTACCCCTGTTTCTCCCGAAGCCACGCCCGATGACGGTGTGGAACGCCGTCGTCCCGGGTGGCGGGCTTTAACGGTTTCTGAACGCAAAGCCGCCGGGGCGTCGCCCGCCGATCCGATGGACGAAGGGGATGGGATCACCCGAAGACTCGCCCGTTGGCGGGCTCAGTCGCCTTTTGAGGAGAAGGGGTGGTGGCGTCGCCGTTGGGCGGTCGAGGGTCTCGATCCGGCCGATGTTCCGGGGCTGTTGGCGCTTCCCGACGGTGACGAGACGTCGAGCGAAACCTGGTGGCACAACTTCGAGGCCTTGTATCGTCGTCGCCAGGCGCCTCCCGTGGAGCCCCCCGCCTTTGACGACAGTCCCGAGATGGCACGGCTTTTTGGGGTGGTCGAACCGGTGATCGCCGCTGTTCTCGACGCCCGTTTGCAGCGTCTCCATGCCCTGCCCGGTGTCGGCGTCGTGCCCGAGGATCGCGAGGTCTTGGCCGCGATCCTGCTCGGTGATTTGCGGGAACGGGCGGTCGGCATGGTCAGCCGCACGGTGGTTCTCGAATTGCACGTGGCCCGCGTCTCGGGTCGGCTGCGGGCCGAGACGCCCGAGCTACGCTTTGCCGAGTTTTTCGATCGTCTGCGCGACCCTGACGCCGTCCTGCGGCTGTTCGAGGAATATCCAGTCCTCGCCCGCCAGCTCTTGCGCCGGATCGAGCTGTGGCTCGACCATTCCACCGAGGTGGTCGAACGCTTGGCACAAGACTGGCCGCGGATCGTCGAGATGTTTTTCGACGGCGAGGATCCCGGACCGCTCACCGAGGGCGTGGTCGCTGCGGGGGATCGCCACCGGGGCGGGCGCGCCGTCGCCCTGCTCGCCTTTGCCGACGGCCGCCGCTTGGTCTACAAGCCGCGCTCCCTGGCGGTGGACGAGCGCCTGGCGGATCTGCTCGACGCGCTGCATTCCTTCGGTCTCGAACCGCGCTTGCGCACCGCCCGGGTGCTCGATCGCGGCGATTACGGCTGGATGGAGTGGATCGCCGCGGCCCCCTGCGAGGATCGCGCCGCCGTCGAGCGTTTCTACCGTCGCCAGGGCGCCTGGCTGGCGATTCTCTACGCCCTCGACGCCGCCGACTTCCACTACGAGAACCTGATCGCCGCCGGCGAGCATCCGGTGATGATCGACCTCGAATCGGTCTTCCAGCCCCGGGCCGAGGGTCTCGACCTGTCACAGGTCGACCTGATGGCGTCGCTCACCCTGGGCGACTCGGTGCTGCGGGTCGGCCTGTTGCCCGACTGGGCCTGGCCCCACGGTGACAGCGCCGGGATCGAGATCAGCGGTCTCGGCGGACGCCCTGGCCAGCTCACCGCCCAACCCCTACCGGCCTGGCGCGGGGCCGGCACCGACACCATGACCCTCGAGCGCCGTCGCCTGGAAATGCCCGGAGCCCAAAACCAGCCCCATTTCGATGCCGGCCACGGCCTCGAGAGGGCGAAAGTCCACGACTTCCACGACGCCCTGCGGACCGGCTTCGTCGACACCTACCGTCTGCTCGAGCGTCGCCGCGACGAGCTGCTGGCCGGTCCAGTGGCCGCCTTTGCCGAGGTCGAGGTACGGGTGATCGTCCGACCGACCCAGACTTACGCGAGTCTTTTCCAAGAGAGCTTCCACCCCGACTTCCTGCGCGACGCCGCCGATCGAGAGCGGCATTACGACCTGCTCTGGCGGGCCGTGCCCCTGCGCGCCTATTTTGAGCGCCTGGTGCGCTCGGAGCAGCGCGACCTCTGGCGGGAGGACGTGCCCCTCTTTACCGTCCAACCCGGCGCCCGCGACCTCCACGACGCCGACGGCCGGCGGATCGCCCAATTCTTCGATCGTTCCGGCCTCGAGCAAGTGGCCGAGCGCTTCGAGCGTCTGGGAGATGCGGATCTCGATCGCCAGTCGTGGTTCCTCGACGCCTCGCTGATGGCTCTCGCCACCGACCTCGACAACGTGGAATGGCCGTCCTACGGCCTCGACCCGGCATCCTTGGAAGCAGCAGCCCCGGGGACGTCGGCGGCCAAGGCGCTCCGGGAACGGGCGCTGGCCGGTGCCGACGCCGTGGCCCATCGCCTGCGCGAGCTGGCGGTGCCGGCGGGCGAAGGTATCACCTGGTGCGGAGTCACCTCGACCCGCGGTCGTGGCTGGCACCTGGCGCCCCTCGGGCTCAATCTCTACTCCGGCCTAGGCGGCGTCTGCCTCTTCCTCGCCCACCACGGTGCCGTGGGAGGCGGCAGTGCCGGCGATGTCACGTCGCGCCGGCTGGCCGAACGTGCCGCCCACACCGTGCAAAGGGTGCTCGATGCCGATCCGACCCTGGTCGACGGCGTCGGAGGTCTCGGCGGCTGGGGTGGCGTCGCCCTGCTCTGGGCCCGCCTCGGCGCCCTCTGGAACGAGCCGACCCTGCTCGATCGCGCCGACGCCGTCGCCCGCCGCATCCCCAGCCACCTCCACGACCGCGCCGCCTTCGACCTGCTGGGGGGCGCTGCGGGTGCGGCCGTGGCCCTGCTCACGGTCCACGCCACGCGGCCGTCCGACGCCGCGGTGGAAGCGGCGATCGCCTGTGGCGACTTCCTGATCGAACGCGCGGTGGAGATCCCCGTCGACGGCGGAGCACATGACGGAGAAGCCATCGGCCTCGGCTGGCCGGCCGATTTCGACCGCGACTCCGGCCGCTGCCTCGGCGGGCTCGCCCACGGCGCCTCGGGCATGGCCCTCGCCTTCGGCCGCCTCGCCGCAATCACCGGCGAAACCCGCTTCCGCGTCGCCGCCGAGCGGGCCCTGGCCTTCGAAGGCTCCCTCTACGACGCCGAACGACGTAATTGGCGCGACCTGCGCGACCTCGACAAGCTCTACATGGCCGAGCGTCGCGGCGAAGACACCTTCATCTGCGCCTGGTGCCACGGCGCACCGGGCATCGGCCTCACCCGCCAAGCCCTGCTGCGCGCCTGGGGCGACACCGACCCCCTGGCCCCGACCCTCCACCGCGACATCGAGCGCGCCCGCTCCAGCACCCTCGAACGGGGCTTCGGCCAGAACCACTCCCTGTGCCACGGCGACCTCGGCAACCTCGAGCTGTTCGCGGGAGAACCCGTCCACGATCCCCTCGCCGACGCCGTCATCGACTCCATCGACCAGCACGGCCGCCTCTGCGGCGTGCCGTCGGGCCTCGAAACCCCGAGCCTCTTCACCGGCCTCGCCGGCGTCGGCTACGGACTGCTCCGCCTCGCCGACCCCGAGCGAGTGCCGTCAATCCTGCTGCTCGATCCGTAGGGTGGGCAGATGCCCCCCCCCATACGTGGGTGTCGTAGAAGGCTGTAGACCACGTCCAGCCAGCCGTCGCCATTGAAATCGCCGGCCTCGATATCGGTGATGAGGTACTCCCACGACGATCGAGCCATCGGCTTGTAGACGCCCTACACCAAAGGTCATTTCCGTGGCTCGGGAGGTCGTCCCGAGGGGTGAGCGCCGGACCCCTCTCGGCCTGAAATAGCAAAATATTCACAAATCGCTGTAACACTTCTCCATCGGTCGAGACTGCCTGGTCAAAAGCCGCGCTTCTGCGGCCCAAGGAGAACATCATGCTCGACTCTTCGACGATTCGATGGATAGCCGCCTTCTTGATAATCGGCCTGCCCGGAAGCCCCGCGACCGCGGAGCCCTTCCACTCCCAAAGTCAGAACGGTAAATCGGCGATGGAGACCCCTGCCGAATTCTGGCTACGCAATGCCTGGTTGGTGGATCCGGGTGACACGACCGATCCCTACCTCGCCCACATGCGGATCGCCGACGGCCGGATCGCGGAGATCCTGGACGCCCGGGCTGCCGCAGCCGATACCCAAGCCGAGCCGCCTCAGCCCGCAGTTCCCTCGATCGATGCGCAATACCGATTCCTGCTACCTGGATTCATCGATACCCACGCCCACCTCTCCCTCGGTCCGGTGGTCGTCAGCGTGGAGGACGGACAACCCCTATTGAAAATCGAGCAGGATGCGGACGTCGCGCCCCGCAGCCTGCGGGCCCTGCTGGCCCACGGCATCACCACCGTGCGCGACCCGGGCGGCGATACCGAAACCTTGGTGCGACTCAAACATCAATTGGAGCGTGACGAGCGGATCGGCCCGCGCTTACGAGTGGCCGGCGCGGTGATCGACCGACAACCCTTCGAGGGTCTGACGGCCCAGGTCGACAGTCCCGAGGAAGTGCGAGCGGAGGTCCGGCGCCAGGCCGAAGCCGGGGTAGATTGGATCAAGCTCTACACCCAGCTGAGCCGCGAGGAGCTCGAGGCGGGCATCGACGAAGCCCATGCCCACGGCCTAAAAGCAGTGGCCCACTTGCAACGGATCCCTTGGACCGACGCCGCCCAAATGGGCCTCGACGGTCTGGTGCACGTGGTACCCGGCTCGGAGCTGCTGTTGCCCGAGGCTTCCCGCGCCGGCTACCTGCCCGACCTGCTGGGCACTCGATTTCTGTATTCCTGGTTCGAGCACGTGGACCTGGAATCCCGGCAGATTCGCGAGATGATTCAAAGCCTGAAGACCTCTGGCACGACCCTCGATTTGACCCTGGTGGCTTTCGAAGCCATGGTCCAAGGTGACCGCGCCCATCGGACCCGGCTCTCCCCCGACCTGAATTGGGCCGCGCCCGGCCTGGTGGAGAATTGGCGTGGACTCTTCACCTTCAACATCGGCTGGCAAGCCGAAGACTTTGAACGCGCCCGCCGCGCTTGGCCGAAAACCTTGCAATTCGCCCGTCTTCTCCATGCGTCCGGCGTGCACCTGACCGTCGGCACCGACGCCAACAACCCTTGGACGGTGCCGGGACCGAGCTTCCACCGTGAGCTGGAGCTGCTGGCGGAGGCGGGCATTCCAAACCGGGATATCCTGCGTATGGCGACGGTCAACGGCGCCCAATCTCTCGAT
Organism: uncultured bacterium; assembly: GCA_965366625.1. Classification (GTDB taxonomy): domain Bacteria; phylum Acidobacteriota; class Thermoanaerobaculia; order Multivoradales; family J023; genus JAUIJL01. The sequence continues at coordinate 16,827 of CBDUGP010000126.1, read as the reverse complement.
TTGGAGCACGAGATCGGTCGAATTCAACCGGGTTCGGTGGCGGATTTAGTGCTCTTGAATCGCGATCCGACGATTGATATTTCGGCCACCCGCGACCTGGTGTGGGTCATGCTCGGCGGCCGAATCCACGACCCGGTCGACCTGTTCCCGACAGACCGACTTGCTCCCGGCCGACCTGCTTCAAGACCTGCGCGCCTCAAACCCTGAGTGAGCCGTGACCCACCAAGACGATCTATTCCAAAAAAGCCTCCGCGAATTCGGGCCGGCCCTCGCTCGTCTGGCGTCCACCTACGAGCGGGAGCCCGCCCGGGCGGAGGATTTATACCAGGAAATATGCCTGGCCCTTTGGAAGGCCCTGCCGAGCTGGCGCCAAGACTCGAGTCTGCGCACGTTCGTCTATCGCATTGCCCACAATCGGGGCCTGACCCACGGATGGCGCGAAGGTAAACGCAACGCCGAGCCTTTGCCCGAGGTCCTCGAAACCCGCGATCCCACCCCAAACGCCGAGGAACGTGTAGACCATCGGCAACGGCTGGAGCACCTGCAAGTCGCCGTCCGCCGGTTGCCGCTCGGGCTGCGCCAGGCGGTATCCCTCAAGCTCGAAGGTTTATCCGCAGTTGAAATCGGCGAGATTCTCGACCTTTCACCGGGCAACGTGCGGGTGCGCCTGCACCGAGCCCAGAAGCTGCTGGCGGAGTCTCTGCCCAAACGTTTTCAATCCATGCCGGACCGAGGGGTGAAATCCCCAACCCGGCCGAACCCTGGAGATAATCCATGAAAGACCTCGACGTTGTGTCGACGGACGACCACCCTTGGTCGGAGCTCGAGTCCGCTTGGCGGGGGGAGGAGATCCAGGCAGATCTATCAAGAGTCGAGTCATCGAGCCCGCTACCCGATCCGCAAGTTGAAACCGACCTCCGCCGCATCGCTCGGATGGGACAACGAGAGCTTTTGATCCGACGTATCGTGCGGATCGGCGAAGCCTTGGTTTTTTTGATCTTTGGTGCCCTGGCGGTGAAGTGGATCTTGTTGGGCCCCACGGATCTGCGGGTGGCCGGGATCTTCGTATCGACCGTGCTGGTCGGTTCGGCAATCCTGCGGCATCAAGCTCTGATCGACTTTCGGTCGGAATCCGCGGCTCCTCCCGGCGTTTTCGTCGACACGCTGCTCGAACGAAACAAAAAGGGCTTCCGTGCTGTGACCTTCGGCAAGGTCTTGCTGGCGATCGAAGTGGCCTTCTTCACCGCCTGGTTGGCCTGGAGCCGGGCTCCAGGAACCCTGCAAGAAGTGGTAAACACCTTCGGTTTTCTGGTCGTGTGGTCCGCGGGTTTCTTGATTGCCCTGCATCTGATTCGGCGCTATCTCGACCGACAGCGAAAGCACCTGGAGGAGTTCCGAGATCAACTCCACGGCGTCGGCCCGGATTTCGCCGGCAAGTAAATCAAACCGTCTTCTTCCGGGAAGCCCGGCACGTCGGCCGCCCCCGCTTCGACCAACGCTCCCATCAAGCCGCCGCCGCGGCGTCAACTGCATCGTGGTTCTTGAAAGTCTTGTCCGTCAAACCGTCGATGTAGCTTCCCAACGAAGGAGGCTCGGCGAGGAATCCGGCAATACCTGGTCGATCGCCGCCGGACTCGCGGCGCCGAGCCTCACAACCGGTGTGGGGCCGCCGGGGCTCACGGATCCGAGAGCAACTCGTAGATGTGGAAGACGTCGGTGTAGACCACGTCCAGCCAGCCGTCGCGATCGAAGTCACCGGCTTCGATATCGGTGATGAGGTAATCCCGCGGCACGGTTTGCACGCGCGCCACGTCGAAGGCGCCGTTCGGCTTGGCGCGTAGCCAGCGGAGCTTGCCGTCGGCGGAGGCCAGGATCAGGTCGTCCCGTCCGTCCTTGTTGAAATCGGCGGTGGTCATGGATTCCACGGTGTTGTAGCCGCCGTAGATGATCGGCGGCGTCCAATTCGAGGAGAGGGTCACCATGAGGCCCGCGGAGGTCGCCACGGCCACGTCGGCGAATCCATCGCCGTCGAAATCGCCGGCTTCCACGTCGAGCAGGTCCACCCGACCGTTGAAGTCGTGGAACTTCGCCATGAGCACCACGTCGTTGGCGAAATATCCCTGGTGGTTGTGGTGCGCGAGAATGCTGATGAACCCGGAGCCGTTATCCTGGACTCGAATCAGCTCGGGCAGCTTGGTGTCGCCCATGTCTCCGAGGGTGTGGAGGTCGGCGTCCATTCCCGTGTCCACGGTGGAGAAATTCGGTCCCACCACGGGCTGCAGGAAATACCTCGCCGACATCAGGTCACCGTTGGCCGTCAAAGCCACGAAGTCGGTGTCTCCGTCCCCGTCGATATCCGCCACCTCGATTTCGGTGGGGGCAAAGCTCAGGGGCACGTCGTAAACCTTGGTGAAGTTGATGTGCCCGAAGGTCGCTCCGAGCCGCAAGTCCACGCCCTGGCCGTTGCCGGCGATCAGGTCTCCCCAACCGTCCTTATTGAAGTTGGCCGCCTCCACGTCGTGGAAGCCTCCGCCGCCGGCCCAGCCGAACGTACCCGCAAGACCGTTGTTCGTGCCCCATTTCAGCCCCGAGCCCGAAGCGAAGAGGCGGCTGAAGGCCAGGTCGGCGCCCGGGTTGCCGGCCATCGGACCCACCGCCAGGCGGAAGGCGTAGGGATCTCCGTCCACGTCCGGAAGCTGGGTCACCCCCTCAATACACCACTCGTCGTCACTCCACGTGCCATCGCCGCAAACCGCATCGGCGCCCAGCTCCGGGGCAAACCCGGCCCCGATCGAAACCACTGCCAACAACAAGGTATATCCGAAAGCTCGCATCTTTCATCTCCTGTAGAAGCTCGGCAGCGGAAGACCGCCGAATTTCCCCTAGAGCGCAGGATGTGAGCAAAGTCCCTCAAGGGGCTCGGATTTTTTCTTGTCGGACACGATCGGCACACGCAACGAAGGGGAAGGCGCCCCGAAGGACGCCTTCCCCAGCAAAATGTCGACGGAAACGCCGACGTTCCGGTGAACTCAGCTCACTTGAGCACGGGGCAGATGCGGCCGCCGCAATCGTCACAGAAAAGCGTCTTCAATCCGGTATCGGTGGCGCCGTTGCTGTCGGTGACGGTCACCGAGATCCGATTCAGGCTGCCGCTGCAACTGTTGATGTAAACGTCGGCGGAATCGCCGGAGGACTGCATGAGGCCGTCTCCCACGTAGCTCCAGCTGTATTGGTATGGGGTCGAGCCGCCGGAGGTGGACGCGAAGCAGGCGTGCTGGTCACCTGCCGTGGTGCTGAGGCATTGCAGATTGACGTTCAGCGGACTGCTCGTGGTGCCCTGGCAACCGCGGAGCTGGACATCGTGCAGCGAGATCACCACCACGCCGGCGCGCGAGTCGTTGTCGTCGGTGATGTGGAGGCGGTAGCGGCTGAAGTAGCCCGGGGTCGACACGTTGTAGGTGCGCGGGGTGCCGCTCACCCAACCGGTCTGGTTGGTGCGGGTGTCAACGGTGATCCAGCTCGAGCCGTTCCAGCCCTGGAGCTGGAAATCCTTCGGCGCGCGGCTGGTCAGGCTGCCGTTGGTGTTGCGCAGGGTGTATTGGGTCACGAGGCGGTTGCTGCCGAAGTTGTAGGAAATCCAGGCCGGCGTCTCCCAGGTCTCGGAAATCCACATGGACGAGCCGCTGAGCCCCGAATCGAAGGCCTTCCAGCCCGGATAGGAGGAGGTGTAGTTGCCGGAAGTCGTCACGTTCAGGGATGCACCGGAAAGGGTCGGCACCTGGTCCACGGTCGACGAGCAGCCGCAGGTTTGGAATTGCAGATCACCGATCGAAATGACCACGATACCGCTACGGCTGTCGTTGTCGTCGGTGATGTGAAGGCGGTATTTCGGATAGCTGCCGGGGCTCTGCACCTCATAGGTCCGCGCCGTGCCGCTCGTCCAACCGGTCTGGTTGGTGCGGGTGTCGACGGTGGTCCAGCTCGAGCCGTTCCAGCCCTGGAGCTTGAAGTCCTTGGGCGCGCGGCTGGTCAGACTGCTGCCGTTGGTGTTGGTGATCGAGTACCGGTTGATCACGCGGTTGGAGCCGAAATCGTAGGAGATCCAGGCCGGAGTCTCCCAGGTCTCGGAAATCCACATGGACGAGCCGGTGACCGCTGAGTCGAAGGCTTTCCAGCCGGGGTAGCTGGAGGAATAGTTGCCGGAAGTGGCCACGCCCGGGGTAATTCCGGTCAAGGTCGGCACTTGGTCGGTGCAGGTATCGGCAGATACCGGCACAGAGGTCAACAACAAGGCACCGACGAAAAGAGTAGTAAACACGATCTTGTGCAGCATGAAAGCTCCTGGTGAAATTAGCTTGGGGTTCTATGGGTTTGAATCCCGAGAGGTGAATCCGCCGTTGGCAGCCCTCCCAGAAGGTGCGGAGCTTTCCACTACTTACCGCATGAAAGCAAGGAGAGAAAGCTAGTGCAAGGTAAAAAAATGAGAGTTTGAATTCAATAATGAAAATTGTTCTGTTGTTTTTGACATGATTAGCAGTATAAATAGTATATAAAGTGACAACAGACTCCCGAAAAGAGTCGGGACGTTCAAGATCCGGTGGCTCGGATTTCTTCCGGGCCGGGTGTCGATCATTTGTAGTCGACGACTTCCTCGCAGATCTCGCCGAGTTTCACCGATTGGCCGACGAAGCCTCGTGGCCTGGAGCCGGAGCCGCAAAAAAACTCCGGCCCCGCGAGTTGCAGGGCCGAGGGCTCGGAACAGAATCGGCAGCGCCATCAAAGTCCACTGCCGACTGATCGATGCTTGGACGAAGCTGGATTTTCCTTCTTGCGATCCTCAAATCCTTGGCCGCCAGAATTCCGGCCCTATTCCGACCGGAGGCTATTCGTCGACGGCCCCAGAAACCCGAAGCTCGGACGCCTTCCCACCGTCCAGAAGTGCCGTCGCAAACCACCGTGGGTGCCGCGACAGGTGATCCGACTGGCTGCTCTGATGCCCGACGCCGGCTGTCGGCGCATCGCCGATACCTTCAATCAACTGTGGGAAGAAGAACGCGGCGGGACAGTCAGCAAGAGTTACTTCTATCTGCGAATCAAAGAGAGTAAGGCGGAGATTCGAGATCTCCGACGGCAGTTGAAACATCGCCCGCCCGCTCCCCTTCCAAGGAATCTGACCTGGGAATGGACCTGACCTTCATCGATAGCCAGCCGATCCTCGGCATCCTCGACCACGGCACCCGAGCCAATCTCGCGCTTCTGCCCTTGCACACCAAAGCCACCGTCCAAATCCTGCGCGTCCTTTTGGACGCCATCGAGAAATTCGGGCTGCCGAAGCACGTCCGGACCGACAACGAATCCTGTTTCACCAGCCGATTATTCCGGTCGGTGCTCCGGATCTTGGGTATCAAACATCAGCGAATTGATCGCTGCGCGCCCTGGCAGAATGGTAGAATAGAGAGGTTCTTCGGAACGTTTAAAGCGCTGATTCGTCGCCACTTAACGAGCATAGATGGCGAAGACTTGAAGACGTCGCTGAGCGATTTTAGACTCTGGTACAACCATGCACGGCCGCACCAACGCTTGGACGGTCGGACTCCGGCCGAGGCTTGGGACGGAGGGCACCGGTCGGCGAAAGACGGGGCGGTCTACTTTTCTGCTTGGGAGGGGTTGTTGACCGGATTCTTCGTGCCGAAGTAGTCGGTGACGAGATCGCCGGCGGACTTGAGGATTGGACAGGCAGGACCGTCCACCGGGCGAGTGCGCCCGTTGGCTCGGAAATCGACGTTTTTTGGGAGCAAACCGAGGATTTTTGAAGATGGAAGGGGGAAATCTGGCGGCTGACGGGTGATTCAGCTACTCACCGTCCATTTTCGGGGCCTTTTTCGACGGATTTTCTTATGGACGCTGTGGACGGGAAACTGTGGACGCTGTGGACGGGACAACGTTGTGGACGGGACATTTCTGAGGAAGGAAAGGAGAGATTTGGCAGCAGACGGGTGATTCAGCTACTCACCGTCCATTTTGGGGGGGTTTTCCGACGAATTTCCTTGTGGACGCTGTGGACGGGACATTGTGGACGGGACACCGCTTTCTTCCATTTGCATCGATTTGCTGGGCAAGTCAGAGAAGACTTCGATAGGTAACAAACCTACCTAGATCCGGTGCGATCGAAAATTCGTACCGGTGCCCGTCTTCCACCACATAACCCTGAATAAGGACTCCGGTCTCTCCAACCGCTCGGAGTAGTTGCAATTGGCTCCTGAGCCAGTCTTGAACATCTTCAGCGTCAGCATGCAAAAGACGCCGTTCCAAGATCTCACAATGATCGAGGAGCCTCTTTCTCCTCCAGAAAGAAAAGCCCCGACCTGAGTATTCTTCGCCGGCCCCATCGCAAGAATTGAGAATTCTATCTCTTGCTTTAAGAGGCAAATCTTTTTGGATCAACTCCAATGCGTCCACCAGGTTCATCGGATCCGCTCCGGGCCAACAATCTCTCCAATGACACTCACTTCTTTCTCCACAGGAAACCGGCTCCAGCGTGAAACGTCCAAAGCGTCATTCTCTAGCGATCTGGTATCGAGCCTGAGCTGGATACTTCCCGGCCTTGCCCACTGCGACCAATTAGCATCCTGGTCTTTCGACCACGATGTAAAGATGGAATCGGTCTCATTAAATTGAACATGCCGTGTAAGGTCATTGTGCCCTCCCCGAGGTCGAATGAACCCTCTTTCACCCACCTTTGAAAACTGAGAATAGTGCGGATCTCGACGACTGATCGTCCGGTATACATAGCGGCCAACGTCATCATTGACGACGTGCGCCGCCGCGTCGAGATCACCACTAGAACTTTTGGCAGAATCCGCTATCTCCCCAGGAACGCCACACCCAGTATTATGAACCAAAACCCGCCCAGCGCTCACGAAGTAGTTGTGCAGACCCTCCACCTCGAAGTTGAAGACCGGCGTCTTCGCCTCTTCGTATTCGATCGCAGCGACCGCCAGCACGCCCTGATCGAAGGTGGAAACCTCGTCCCCGACCTCTAGATCTCGCGCTTTCACCCAGCCTTTGCCGGACACGTGGAAGGGGTGCTCGGCGGTGGCTTGGATCGCCTGCTCGCCGATTCGTAGGTGGTAGATGCCCGGGGCGGTGCGGGTGAACAGGTGGGTGACCAGGGCCAGCTCGTTCTCGCCGGTTTCGGCGTTTCGAGCCCACACCCGATCTCCGCGCTCGATGTCTTCGATGGAGACGGTGCCTTCGGCGGTCAGGATCTCCGTGCCTTCGGTGAAGCAATTACAGCCCGCTCTCGATCGACCCGCCCGGCCGCCGGCAAACGAACCGACTCGACCGATACCGAAATTGAGCGCGGCACCGCGGGCGAGGTCCCCGCCGGTGATCGTGTCCCCTTTCCAGGTCGCCCGGCCGTATTCCGCGGCCATGTCCACGCTCACTTCCGCGGATTCTCGGGCCAGCTTGCCGCCCACCATGGCGAATTTGCCCATTTGGTACGCCTTGTCCAAACCGAGGCTTGCCACTCCCAAGGTCGCGTCGATCGCACCGTCTTTAAGCGTGTACTCGGTTTCGAGCAAGTCGCTGAGACCCCAGCCGATCGCCACGGAGCCGCCGACCGCCGCGAGTGCGGTCGTGACCACGAATTCTCCCGTCGGGTCCGACAGGTTCACCGGGTCGTTGAGGGCGTATTGAAACTGGCTCGGGCTGTCGAGATAACCCATCGGGTCGGTGGTCAGGAACCGGCCCATGGACGGGTCGTAGTACCGGTTGCGCATGTAGACCAGGCCGGTTTCCTCGTCCGCCGGCAGGCCCTTGAAGCCGAAGGAATTGCCGATCGCCGACTCGCTGCGCTCTTGGGGCAACGGTGCCGCCCAGATGTGCTGGTTGGCGTTGGCGGTGAAGGTCAGGGTTTCGTCGATGTCGAGGGCGTTGCCCGCCAAGTCGAAGGGACCGTCGCCGAAGCTCACCGTGTGGGAGCCGGCCGCCAGGCTGCTGGGCATGGACAGGGTGTAACCGTCGGGCTCCGGGTTCCAGGGCACCGTGGCACCGTCCACCAGGATTTGGTCGGCGGCTGAGCCCATGTCCGGGGTTTCCGAGAAGGTCAGGTGCAGGCTGCCGCTCTTCTGGCAGGCCTCCAACAGCTCGGGACTCTCGGTATCCGCCACGACCTGCGCCGAGCCCGTCGACCAAGTGAGGTCGTGTTGCTCGTCGGCGGCCAGGTCGTTGTCGAAGAAATCCCGCAGGCCCGACGCCGGGATGTGCAGCCGGAGCAGATCTCCGGCCGCCAGCTGCTCGGCGGTGACGCTGCTCTTGGGGCGGATGACCCAACGCCGCTGCGCCATGCGACCCTCGGTCAACGGCAGGTCGAAATCCACCGGCAGGTCGATGCCCTTGGTGACGTTCTCCAGCCGCAGCACCCCGGTATCCCGCGCCGTCTGCACGCGCTCCTCCACCACCTGCTCCGAGAGCTCCACCAGAATCTCTCCCTGGTCGAGACGCACCTGATCCACTTCCGGCGGCGTGTCGTCAGCCCAGATGAAGCGCTCGCCGTTGGGCGAATACTCGTATCGCTCCACGGGCTTGCCCTGGAGATCGGTGATCACCACCAAATTGCCGGTGACGTCGTAGACGGGCACGAACCCGGTCAGGGTCGTGTCCGACGGTTGCAAGCGGGTCTCGAAGGCCAGCATCTCGTCGAGGCCGGCGCCGTAGATCCGTCGGCTCTGGAGGGTTTCCTGGCCACCCACATCGATGTATTGCTCGATCGGCCGCCGGCCTTCCCACACCGTCCGGTAGGTCACACCGCCGGTGGTCCGTCGCACCCGACGGTTCAGGGCGTCGTAGTCGTAGGTCGCCACCACGACGGATGGGTCGGTGTCGATCTCACGCTTCACTTCCACCAAGCGATCCAGGTAGTCGTAGGCGAAGTGCAGTTCGCCTTTGCGGAACAGATTGCCGACGTCGTTCCACTCCAAGACCTCGGCACCGCGACCGACGCCCGGACGGTTGCGACCGCTGCCGTCCAAGGGCAGGTCGACCGTATTCGGTCCACAGGTCAAGGTCTCTTCCAGGCCGATCAAGTTGTCCATGGCGTCGACCGTGAACGAGAAGGCGGTGGGCCGCGAGGTCAGCCATTGGCTCAGGGGGCCCCATCTCGCGATGGTGCACATGGACATACGCCTTATTACCACCATGCCGACCGATAGCTCACAATGATCCAACGAATCTGCCTTTTGCTCCTGGCCATCGTTCGACACTGGATCGACGGTCTACGCGCCCGCTTCCGGCCAGCGGCTATTCGTCGACGGCCCCAGAAACCCGAGTCTCGAACTCCTTCCCACCGTCCATGGAAATACCGACGCAAACCACCGTGGGTGCCGCGACAGGTGATCCGACTGGCTGCTCTGATGCCCGATGCCGGCTGTCGGTGCATCGCCGACACCTTTAATCAACTTTGGGAAGAGCAACGCGGCGAGACGGTCAGCAAGAGTTACGTCTACTTGCGAATCAAAGAGAGCAAGGCGGAAATTCGAGATCTTCGGCGACAACTCAAACACAAGCCACCCGCTCCCCTTCCAAGGAATCTGACCTGGGGAATGGATCTGACCTTCGTCAACAAGAGGCCGATCCTCGGCATTCTCGACCACGGAACCCGGGCCAATCTCGCGCTTCTGCCCCTGCGCACCAAAGCCACCGTCCAAATCCTTCGCGTCCTTTTGGACGTCATCGAGAAATTCGGGCTTCCGAAGCACATTCGCACCGACAACGAAGCCTGTTTCACCAGCCGTGTGTTCCGGGCGTGTCTACGGATTTTGGGCGTCAAACATCAGCGAATTGATCGCTGCGCACCTTGGCAAAATGGTAGAATAGAGCGGTTCTTTGGAACGCTTAAACCGCTGATTCGTTGTCACTTAACGAGTATAGATGACGAAGATTTGAAGACGTCGCTGAACGATTTCCGACTCTGGTACAACCATGCTCGACCACACCAGCACTTGGACGGTCGAACTCCGGCCGAGGCTTGGGAAGGAAGGCAAAGGTCGTCGAAGGACGAGCCGATCTACTTTTCTGCTTGGGAGGGGTTGCTGACCGGATTCTTCGTTCCGAAGTAGTGGTCAAGAGGTAGCCGACGAATTGAAGGAATGGACAGGCATGAGGCGTCCACCGGGCGGGTGTGCCCGATGGATCGGAAATCGGCGATTTTTGGGAGAAAACCGAAGGTTTTTGAGGGAGGAAAGGAGAAATTTGGCAGCTGACGGGTGATTCAGCTACTCACCGTCCATTTTGGGGGCATTTTCCGACGAATTTCCTTGTGGACGCTGTGGACGGGACATTTTCGACGGATTTCCTTGTGGACACTGTGGACGGGACAACGGGGCATGCAACTCACAACTTGCTGTAGATTTCTTCAAGGAGGTGCTTGCTTTGAATGTTCCCTTCAAAAACCGGAACTCGCAGCCGTTCCAAAACGTCCCGTACCTCCACCAATTCATTCTTGTTATCCATCTCACCAAGGGCCCAGATCCCATTCTGCGAACGTTGGATAAACCCAAGACGCCACAGAATAGGATGCTTCTTTGCCTGCAAAGAATTCCATGCGGTATCCTGCACCGTAATGAAAAACAAGGAGGTACTATTTAAATGATTCGCTAGAACGCAACCAAGGATTCGGTTCCAGTTCAAGGCTCCCTTGCTAGTGTTTGAGGTATATCTCAAAGAATCGGTTGTTAGCATGAACTTCAGGTTTCCGCTGTGGCTTGCAACACCGAGCACCAAAAACGGTCGGTTTTCTCCACGCTCTTCAATGATCATGCGTCTCAAGGTCTTCCTCCAATGGAACGAGAAAGATGGCTAGGGCGTCGAGGAAAGTAGCCTGATGCCGGAGGCCTAATCCCTGTACGCTCAAATGCAGCACAGGCAAAGGTCGCACATTGCGAAGTCAGTAGCTGATAACCATTCCTCTTGGTCGCCAAACTGAGGGAGAAGTCCGTGATAAAAGCCATAACGTTGTCAGCTTGTTTCTGGGAGATTGGATGCCTCGCTAGTCTTGTAGCAGCCCGTCCCAAATAGTCGGTATCGTCAGCTATCGTCCCTCTCATTCCCAAAATAGGCTGGCGCAGGTTATCGAATCCAAGAGAGCCATCGGCTTTCACTGGCCACAAACCAAATGCCTGCCATTCTCCTGAAGGACTCTTTAGACCAATAAACGCATGCCCGATCTTGTCACCCGGACTGTCCAACTTAGCTCCTATTGAGATCTCCCAATCTCTGGTTGCTTCCAGACGGAAAGCATCAAATTGAGTAGCTCCCAGTGCCCGGGCGTGATCGACAAAGCCTAGTCCGCGAGCCACTCCATATCCTGCACCAAACCCCAGTACGCTGCCCATGAGGTTGGTACTCATACAACTGGCCAAATTAGTGCAGTCGTTGAGTACGTAGTCTACCACCGCCCCCGCGTATACATCGGAGGCAATACCGCCGGCGGCAGTCCATCCGCCTGATAGGCCGGCCGCTGTCATTTGGAAACCCGCCGCGCCACCAACCAAGCCAAGAATACCTCCCTTTGTAGCACCTAGCCCAAATCCGGAATATGAACCATCCGAGCTGAAACTTCCCGTTGCACCGCCAAATCCAGCCCCGATTGCTACCCCCCCGACCATTGCGGCACTCAAGCCAGTACCTGCACCCAACGTGTCAACTCCAAATCCGACCGCGGCCCCAGCCAGCGCCCCTTGGATCAGAAAGTTCCAGTTGAATTCTTCACCATATCGAAGATGGCGATATGCAGCGTACCCTACTCCGCCAACGCCGCCCACAATTCCACCGACAGCTGTTGCCGACTCCCCCGTCGGATCCGAGAAGTCCACCGGGTTGTTCAAAGCAAATTGATACTGGCTCGGGCCGTCCGTGTAGCCGTACGGATCCGGCTGGATGAATCGACCCATTTCCGGGTCGTAGTAGCGATTCCTCACGTAGAGCAAGCCCGTTTCTTCGTCGATCGGTAGGCCTTTGAAACCGTATCGATTGCCGATCGCGGATGGCTCCGGTTTTGACCAAATGTGGCTTTGATCGGCTTGGAAGGTGATCGATTCGGTGGCGGTGAGGGCGTTTCCCGATAGGTCGAAGGCGCCGGTGCCGAAGCTGAGGGTTTGCTCGCCGCTGAGGGCCGGGCCGGTGTGTACCAAGGTGTAGCCGTCGACGGCGAGGCTCCAGGTGGTCGTGGTGCCGTTCAATTGGATTTGAGAAGCCGCCGAAGCCAAATCCGGTGTTTCAGAGAAGGTCAGCTCGAGGGTGCCGCTCGAGTTGCAGGCGTGTTTCAGCTCCGGTGACGCGCTGTCGTGGAGCACTTGGAGACCCGTGGATGAGTAGGTCGACGGAATCGAAATCGCTGTGGACGCTTCTTGGTCGAAGAAGTCCACCAACGCGGTGTGGGGAATCTGTAGCTCCAGCTGGTCGCCGGCTTGCAGGTCTTCCGGCTGGGCCGGAGTCAAAGACAACACCCATTTACGCCCGGCCATCGGGCCCTGCTCCACGGGCAGGGACAGCTCCAGGGGAATCGCGATTCCACGCGTCAGGTTCTGCACCGTCAACGTGCCGTTGAGCGCGGTCTCCACCGGCGACATTTGCACGGCTTTGGAAAGCTCAACGGTGAATTCGCCGTTCTCGAAACGGACCTGATGGATCTTCGGCGCAGCTCCCTTGGACTCGACGAAGCGTTTGCCGTAGGGCGTGTACATGTAGCGCTCCACCGGCTCGCCCGTTTCGTCGACCATGACTCTCAGGTTGCCCACCGCGTCGTAGAGCGGCGTGAACGCCGTCATCTCTCCGTCCACCAGACTCTCGAAAGTCAGGATCTCGTCCAAGCCGTTGCCGTAGACCCTACGGCTCGTAAGCTGCTCGGTTCCACCCGCCTCTTCGTAGTCTTCGATCGACTGCCAGCCGTCCCACACCGTGTGGATCGTGCGCTCGCCGATGCGTCGCTCGATGCGACGATTCAAGGCGTCGTAGGTGTAGGACGCCACTTCCTCGAAGACCTCGGGCGCGGTTTGCCGATCCACTCGAATCAAGCGGTTTTCCACGTCGTAGGTGAATTTCAGATCCCCCTTGCGCTGCAAGTTGCCCGCCGCATTCCATTCCAGAGTCACCGCTCCGATCGACCCCGGACGATGACGACCGGATGCATCCGGGGTCAAGGTGATGGTTTCGGTACCGCACGACGAGACCTGCGTCATCTCGGTCAGGTTCTGGGCGGAATCGTAGGAGAAATCGAACGAGGCCGGCAGCGGGCCGGATGCCGAGATCGATGTCGCGTTGCCCGAGGCGTCGAACGAGCTCTGGGTGGCCGACGTCAGCCGACCCGCCTCGTCGAATGCGTGGCTCCAACCCTTGGCGGCGGCTCCGAGCGCATGACCCGTCAATAGACCCCGTGGATCGCGATAAAGGTTCTCTTCCATCAACGGTGATCCGTTCGGATCCTCCGTGATCGAAGCGATCAGCCGACCGTCCGAATCGTAGGTCCACTTGCTGAACGCGCTCACGATGTTGCCCGTGCCGCCGATGGCTTGGGGACGCACCCATTTTCCCGCCGGCATGGCGCCCAGGTATTGCAAACCCGCCAGCTCGGGGGACGAGGTATCGGGTCCCAGGTGCACTCCCTCCACCAAACCGAGCGCCGTCCACTCCTTGGAAATCTCGAACGACGACGGATAGGTGATCTGCGCCGGCAATCCCCCGGGATTCGAGCGGTACGACACCCCGTGACTACCCGCAGCGACCACCGACGGACGGGCCAGTCCGTCGTAGTCGAAAACCGTCGCCACTCCGTCTTGAACCGCCTGGGTCAGCTGACCCTCGACCGTCAATGCTTCAAGACCCGCGATGCGCGTGGGACGGTCCAAGCCGTCGAAGGCGGCTCGTCACCCGGCCCAGTGGGTCTGTTTGGGAGATGATTCGCCTTATTAACACCATGTTGACTAGAAAATGCCGCCATGCTCAAACGAATCTGCCTTCTGCTCTTGGCTATAGTCCGACGCTGGATCACCAGCTTGCGGGCCCTATTCCGACCGGCGGCTATTCGGCAACGGTCCCGGAAACTCAAGACTCGGACGTCTTCCAAGGCATGGAAATGCCGTCGCAAGCCACCGTGGGTGCCGCGACAGGTGATCCGACTGGCTGCTCTGATGCCCGACGCCGGCTGCCGAAGGATCGCCGACACCTTCAATCAATTGTGGGAAGAAAAACGCGGCGAGACGGTCGGCAAGAGTTACGTCTATCTGCGAATCAAAGAGAGCAAGGCGGAAATTCGAAATCTTCGGCGGAAGCTGAAGCACAAACCGCCCGCTCCCCTTCCAAGGAATCTGACCTGGGGAATGGACCTGACCTTCATCGATAGCCAGCCGATCCTCGGTATCCTCGACCATGGAACCCGGGCCAATCTCGCGCTTTTGCCCTTGCGCACCAAAGCCACCGTCCAAATCCTTCGCGTCCTTTTGGACGTCATCGAGAAATTCGGCCTGCCGAAGCACGTCCGGACCGACAACGAATCCTGTTTCACCAGCCGATTATTCCGGTCGTTTTTACGGATTTTGGGCGTCAAACATCAGCGAATTGATCGCTGCGCGCTTTGGCAAAATGGTAGAATAGAGCGGTTCTTCGGAACACTTAAACCGCTGATTCTCCGATATTTATCGACCGGTTTAAGCGGTGATCTGAAGACTTCTTTGAGCGATTTTCGACTCTGGTACAACCATGCACGGACGCACCAACGCTTGGACGGTCGGACTCCTGCCGAGGTTTGGGATGGCAGGCAAAGGTCGTCGAAGGACGAGCCGGTCTACTTTTCTGCTTGGGAGGGGTCGTTGACCGGATTCTTCGTTCCGAAGTAGTGGTCAAGAGGTAGCCGGCGATTGAAGGAATGGGCAGGCAGGGGGCGTCCACCGGGCGGGTGTGCTCGGTGGATCGGAAATCGGCGATTTTTGGAGGACGGTCGAAAATTCTTGACAATAGAAAGGAGAAATTTGGCAGCGGACCGGTGATTTAGCTACTCACCGTCCATTTTGGGGGCGTTTTCGCTGGATTTCCTTGTGGACGCTTTGGACGGGACAGTAGATAGCCACCTTGCCAATTCGGGAGTTTTAGTTGGATCAATGGAAAGCTGTTGAAATAATTTCATCAACTCGTCTAGCTCCAGCCAGACTAGAGAAGGCGGATCGAGCCAGTCTTCTCGTTTGTCTTGAAGCGGCTCAACCTTTCTCAGTGACCATTTCTTGCTTCGCAATTTAAACTGAGCAAGCCAACGGTGATCTCGAAACGGTGAGTAGTCAATTGGCGAGGTGTAGTCCCTAAACTCCAGCGCTAAGCTTTCAGCGTACGTTAAGGCGAGAGGGGTCTCAGGTGGCCAAATTCCTGAAAAACCATGTAGACATTGAGAGATAAAAGCCAAATCGTAGGGAACAACTCGCCAAGTCGTCCCGGCGTCTGGGGACGCCAAAACGACGGTCTGAGCGTCTCTGTTACCTCTGCCAGCTATACGAATCCGGACCGCGAGAGCCGCAAAGAGCTGATCGCCTCCCGAGACTGTGCCATAGCTACAGTGTTCTTCTACTATTTTGAGCATTTCAGTGCTATTCGCGCTCGGTATAGTCGGAACAATCATATTGCGGGACCAACGACTCGCCAAGCCATCCACCAGTACCGTCCCCTATATAGGCGCCTGTACCACCCCCAAGAAGAGCCAAGCCAAAAATGACAGCTGCGGGAGGATTTGCCATGCCGAAAGCTGCAAGAACTGCACCACCGCCAGCCACTCCGACCCAAGTTCCAGCCGTTCCGCCAGCGGCACCACCCGCGAGACTTCCTACTTCTCGAAAAACCACCCGCTCCCGTTGGTCTTCAGGCGCGTTGTAGATTTCGATTCCGCTTCCAGCAATCCCAAGCGCCGTCGCTGTCGGAGCAAGAACTCGGGAAACCTGCGCTAACTTAAGAACTGCTTTGTTACTTCGACCCGAGGCCTCTACCACCTCGCGGAGAGACTCATAGTAGTCATCGGAGCGATATCTGGCGAGAATGCGATCGAACGGTCTTGGTCTCTCTAGCTGAACCGAAAGAACTCGACCGCCAGGCGAGAGAGTCAGCTGACTGAAGGTACGCAGATTGTTGCGGCCCTCGACGGCCAATCTGGCGACCTGAAAAGCTCGGGCAACGTCGCCATCCTCTTCGGCCAGCTTTAGGGCAAGCCGGAGAGAGTCGCGATGTTGTTCGATGCGAGCTTTGTACACAAAGCGCTGTTGAGCGTCGTAGAAACCCACCAGCCCAGCACCAGCAGTGTTCGTCCAGTTTTCCTGATTAACCCCAGCGGCTTCATCCTCAGCGGTGACGAGAGCTTCGCAATACCTGCGTCGACTCTCCTCTCTGCCAGCATACACGACCAGTGCCCGATCTGATGGTTCTACCCCTTTCCCATCACTCCTTCCACTGTTGAGCCCCAACGGATCCGACATATCCACCGGTGAATTCACCGCAAACTGATACATCGACGGACCATCCACGTACCCCAACGGATCCGGGCTGATGAAACGGCCCATTTCCGGGTCGTAGTACCGGTTCCTGACGTAGAGCAACCCCGTTTCCTCGTCGATGGGCAGGCCTTTGAAACCGTAGGGGTTGCCCACCTGTTGATCCGCTGGAATCGCGGGGGCATCCCAGAAGTAGGCGGAGCCTGCGGACAGGTTGTGGGATTCGGTCGACGTCAGGGGAGTGCCCGCGAGGTCGAAGGCACCGTTGCCGACGCTGAGGGTTTGCTCACCGCTCAGGCTACCC
>CBDUGP010000125.1:0-25296 GCA_965366625.1 uncultured bacterium | reverse complement strand
GCCTCGTCCAACACAACGGTCAGAGGGCCGAATGGGACCGGGGCGGTCGGATCAAAGAGCAACCGGAGATCTGGCCCGAGCCTGGACGGTCCTTCCAGTGGTGGTCCGACGACCGTCTGCTGGAAGTGGAAACCACCAAAGGCGTCAAGGTGGAGACCACCTACGACGTCAACGGCAATCGGGTGGAAAGCACGGAAACCGTTGGTGGCCAGACCGACACGGTCGGCTATCTGGTGGACGACAGTGGGTGGCTCAGCCATGTCGTGGCGGATTTCAGCGGAGGGGACACGGAAGCGGTCTACGTGAGAGCCAATGACCAGCTGCTCGGCCTTAGCCGAGACGGACCCGAGGATCGCTACTACCACCTCGACGGCCTAGGCAGCGTCCGCGGGTTGACGGACCCGTCGGGTGGAGTGGTGGAGCGGCTCGATTACTCGGGGTTCGGGAGGAGCTTGGGAGCATCGAACCAGACTTATGGGTTCACCGGCGAGCCGAAAATCGCGGCGGGGTTGGGGTACCACCGGGCCCGGTGGATGGACTTTGGGTCGGGGCGATTTATCTCCCGAGATAAATTCCCCTCTAGCGTCATGCGCCCCTTGTCAGGACACAGATATATATATGCAAACCTCGATTCAGTTGGACGGGCTGACCCAACTGGCTATTTTTCAATAGAGGCCGGTCTAATTGCTCTTGGAATCGTGATCGTGGCCGCACTTTTGATTCAAAAATTCAATCGATTGAGCTTAGCTTCGAAAGAAACTCCAACGGGCCGAGAACTCCTTAGCTACAGCCAGGTTCGAGTAGCTTTGGCAAACGCTTGGGCTGAATCGAATCCGATCCGAGATCTAGGGAACTGGACTCCGAATGCCTCGACGCATGAAGAGGGCGGCTGGATATATATGAATCCTGAGAATGGGTATGTCGACGTTGTTCGGGCTCCTAGATCAAACAGAGCGAATTCCATCAGTCTTAGAGACCCAAAGAACCGAGAAAGCTCAGGAATGGTTCTGGTAGCGAACTTCCACACTCATCCTTTCCCTCTGTTCAAGCGAGGGATTCCAGAGTCGCAACAGATCGGAACTCACAAACCCGTACCGAGCGGCGCAGATATCGACAATAATCGTTGTTTTGGTGTACCCGGGATTATCGTTACCCATGACCAGAACCTTTTGGTCGCGCCACAGCGACGAACAACAGGGTGGGGTCGGGCCTTTGGAAGTAATCATGCCTATCCAACCTACATAGACCATTGTGGGCGAGGCTTCTCTGATCCGTGGGCTACGAGGCAAGATATAAACGGCTACTACTATGAATAGACAGCGATTCTCTTTAGTCTCCTTCATCTTCAGCCGAAGCCGGCTCGAATTCGCCAAAACAGGAAGCGGGGTAGCGTTGGTTGGCGCTGCATTTGACCTAGTGATTCTGGCAACCTGCAGCTATTGGATTTCAGGCACCTTGTCGTCTGTGGTGAGGTACGATGGCTATTTCACACTGCCCAGGTTGACGCAGCAGCACGCTTTTGATTGTGAACGATTCCCTGTGCGGCCGTTTCTGTTGGTACGGCCTCAGCCGAGTTTGAGCGAAGAGATTTTTGAGCGCACTCTCTCCGATGTTTGTGAGCCGGTTGAGTTCGAGCTCATGCGTGTCGAGGAGCACTTCTTAGCCGGGGGAGAGTTTGTCGTCGACAATGGCGAAGGACTTGAAATTGCGACCAAAGTAGGAATGGCAGATTCGTTGGTGGATGCAAGGGTGGTCGTGTTTTCGAGTTGCTATGGGTATCTAGACTGCGTTTCACCCAAGTAAGAATGCAGCATGGAAGCGGCGGCATTCGCTTCCTGGCACCCCGGATCCTCGAAACGGCAAATCTGGACGGACTGAACTTAGCGGGCTACGCCCGCAAACCTCCGGAGATAGGGGGCGGGGCGAAGCGACCCTGTGCAGTCTCGGTTCTTGGAGGACGGGAGAGACGGTCCCGCGAATCAATTTCGCCGTAATGCCGTAAGTGCTGTAGGTCATGTGCGACGGGAGCTTTCCCGTCGGCATATGCTTGTACTTTAGAAATCTTGTGGTTGAGAAAAACTCTTGCTGGATTCTGTCCCGGAGGACGCCATGTTGGCGAAGTTGCTGATTTTGACGGTGGTGGCGCTGGTGGCGCCCCAAGTGGTGCCTGGTGTAAAGGTCAGAGGTATTGAAACGGCGGCGGGTATCGCGTTGATTTTCGCCCTGTTGAATCTCCTGATCGGCTGGTTGCTCTACGGTGCCTTGACCTTCATTTCGTTTCCCTTCGTGATTCTCACGTTTGGATTGTTTCTATTTATCATTACCCTGGTGGTCAACGCAGTCCTGCTGCGATTGACCGATGCGATTCTCGATTCCTTCGATCTCAGCGGTTGGGGGCCGGCGTTCGGCATGGGTTTTCTTTTCGCCCTTGGGGCTAAAGTCGCGGAGTGGTTGGTGTGAGTCGCTCTGGACAGGTCTTAGCTCAGGATTTTGATTCGAGGCCTGCCCGTTCGAGGGCATCTTCCACGTCCTCGGTGATCAGTCGGGCGCTGCGGTTGCGGGTGAAGTAGCTCCAACCCCATTGCACCAGCACCAGGACCCGGTTCTGGAACTCGGCCAAGTACATGAGGTGCACGAAGAGCCAGGTCAGCCAGGCAAATCCGCCGGCAAAGCCCAGGCCGTGGATGTCGACCACTGCCATGCGGCGACCGATGACCGCCATATTGCCTTTGTCGACGTAGTGGAAGGGTTTCGGCTTGGAGGTATTGCCTGAGGTCCGGCTTTTGAGCAAGCGTGCGACGTAGCGTCCTTGCTGCATGGCGACCGGTGCCAGGCCGGGCAGGGGGCGTTCGAGACCGTGACGATAGCTCGCCAGGTCGCCGATGACGAAGATTTCGGGTCGGCCGGCGAGGCTGCAATCCGCTTCTACCGCGATCCGTCCAGCGCGATCTGTTTCTGCGTTACTGACTTCGGCGAGCAGGCGTCCGAGGGGGGAGGCTTGAACCCCGGCTGCCCACAGGATGTTGGCGGCGCACAAAGTCTCCCCGGGCTCTGCGGGGTCGGCGTCGGTGGGGCGCAGCTCAAGGGTCTGATCTTCGATCGCCGAGACCAGGGTATTGCATCGAACCTCCACGCCGAGCTTTTCGAGGCCGGCCTGAGCCTTGGCGGAGAGCTTCGGCGGAAATGGGGGCAAGACCCGATCCGCCCCTTCGATCAGCAGAACCCTGGCGTGGGTTGGATCGACCTGGCGAAACTCTCCGGCCAAGGTGCGTCTGGCGACCTCCGCCAGGGCGCCGGCCAGCTCCACTCCGGTGGGACCCGCGCCCACCACCACGAAGCTCAGCAGCTGTTTGATTTTCTCCGGATCGCGCTCCTGCTCCGCCAGCTCGAAGGCCATCAACACGCCACGGCGGATCTGGGTCGCGTCCGCCAGGGTCTTGAGCCCGGGGGCGTGTCGACGCCAATGGTCGTTGCCGAAATAGCTTTGGCCGGCACCGGTCGCGACGATCAGGTAGTCGTAGGTCAGCTCCGTGCTCGATTCGGACCCGGGTTCCTGACCTTCGGCTAGGCGATCGCGCAGCAGCACCACGCGACGGTGGGCGTCGAAGCCGGTCACCTCTTGCAATAGAACCCGCGTATTCTGCTGATTGCGGACCAGCGCTCTCAGGGGAGCGGCGATATTGGCCGGCGACAGCCCACCGGTCGCAACTTGGTAAAGCAGGGGTTGGAAGAGGTGGTGATTGCGACGGTCGATCAGGGTCACGCGGACCGGGGCGCGACCGAGGGCACGGGCGGCGCATAAACCGCCGAATCCGCCTCCGATCACCACGACGTGGGGTGGCTCGGATCGATGCTGGGGCATGAGATCTCCTAGGCGATAGCGTGAAACAGAGGGGTTGAGGTCGGCCGGAAGGGGATGTTGTGGTCAGCGGTTGAGGAAGGTCACCAGCGCGTCGACGAAGGCATTGTGCTGGTCCAGATACGGCCAGTGCCCGGCCGGCTCGAGGGACACCAAAGGAATGTCGGCTTCGGTCAGCAAGTGTTGGGAGCGTTTGCCCGTACCCCTGGGCACGCCGTGGACATAGACCAGTGGCAAATCCAGACGGGCGAGGCGGGCGGCCAGGGTCTCTTCCGCGGATTCTCTGACCAGATCGCAGCTGTTGACGTGAAAGGTGCGCGGGTCCCCCATTTGTGCGCTGGCCCCGTAGGCTCGCAGCACGGGATTACGTTCGGCGTTTGGATCGTCGGGATCGTTGGGCTGGTAGAGGTCGTTGAGAAAAGCGTGGAATCCGCCGTCCAACCACTCGTCTAGGCTCTGGCTCGCGGCGACCGCTGAGCCGGTGCAATCCGCGGGCGAGATGTTGCCTTCGATGTTGAAGAAGCCGTCGATTCTCGTCCGCCGTCGTTCGGCCAAGTAGAGACCGATCACCCCGCCCATGGAATGGCCGACGAGGGTGACAGGGCCGAGACGCAAGCGGTCCATCAACAGATCCAAGCCGGCGGCGTGGCGTTCTAGGCTGAAGGGTTTTTCGGGCCAAGCGGATTTGCCGTAACCGATCATGTCCGGCACTACGTGGTTCCAGGCGGCCAAGCGCGGGTCACAAATCACCCGTTCGAAGCACAAGCCGGACTCTCCCAGTCCGTGGATGTAGAACAGAGTGCCTCGGGCATCCTCGGCCGATTTCCGACGCACGGCCATTCCCAGCTCCGTAAACCTTTCGAGGCGAAAGCGATCTTCCCGCCAATGGCTCATTTTGGATCCTTCATCCGCTGTCGGTCGCCGAGGCTCGTGGCTCGGGTTTCGTCACAGGCCCGTTAGATCTCGGGCCCACCCGTCGGCCAGATTTTGGCGGACTCGATGCGGATGAGCAAGCCTGCTAGGGGGACCAAAAAACTTCGACCGGACGTCGATCCTGGCGGAGCACGCCGCGAACCGGCAGTTCCGTGGCGGGTCCGGGTCGAAGCGCGTCCTGATAGACCTGCCATTTCGAGGAGCCGGTGATGTGGAGGATCAATTTCCGCGTGGTAATCAATGCGCTGAGGGTCAGGCTGATTCTGGGGTGCGGGGCTTGCCCGGGTTGGATGGCCACACAGCGCTGGTCCGTGTCCAGGCTCAGGCCGAGCCCGAGGGCCGATTGATTTTCGGCGGTTTGGGGAAAGAGAGAGGCGGTATGGCCGTCACCGCCCATGCCCAGCACCACCGCGTCGACGGGCCAATCCAGCCGAGCCAAATCGGCTTCGCAGACCGCTTGGCCGGCTTCGGGGGTGGGCGCGGAATTCTTCAGGTCGACAAACGTCGCTGCGGCGGCATGGCCCACCAGCAGCTCTCGGTGAAGAAAGGCCGCGTTGGAGTCGGGATGCTCACGGTCTACCCAGCGCTCGTCCGCCAGGGTGACGGTGATCGCAGACCACGGCAAAGGCCGGTCGCGTAAGCGACGAAAAAGGGGCAACGGTGTGCTGCCGCCGGAGAGCACGAGGGTGGCGCGCCCGCGATCCTGAATTCCTTGGAGCAGGCATGTTTCTAGCTCCGCGGAAAGAGCGTCTGCGAGGGTCTCGGCATCCGGAAAACGCCTTTCCGTCGGGCTCATACCAAATGCTCCAACCATTCGCGCTCGTCGCGCACCATCAGGGCAATGGACTCCGTCGGGCCCCAAGATCCGGCGGAGTAGACCCTAGGGCGGGTGCCCAACTCCTCCCAGCCTTGGAGGATAGGTTCCACCCAGCGCCAAGCTTCTTCCACTTCGTCGCGATGCATGAAGAGGGTCGCATTGCCTCGAATAACGTCCATCAACAGGCGCTCGTAGGCGAGGGGAGGCCTTCTGCCTTCGTAGGTGTCGGCCATATTCAGATTCAGGTGGGTGCGTTTGAGCACCAGTTTCGAGCCGGGTTTTTTAATCATCAACCACAGCTTGATGCTTTCGTCCGGCTGCAGCCGAATCACCAAGCGGTTGTCGTGCAACTGATTCACTTGGTCTTCGAAGAGGAGGTAGGGCACAGTTTTGAATTGGATGATGATCTCGGAAACCCGATGCCCCATGCGTTTGCCGGTGCGCAGATAAAAGGGGACTCCGGCCCAACGCCAATTCTCGATTTCCGCCTTGACCGCGACGAAGGTCTCGGTGGTCGATTTGCGGTTGATGTCTTTTTCCTGATGGAAGCCTTCGACCTCTTTGCCTTCCACCACACCTGGGCGGTACTGGGCCCTGACGGTTTTGCGTTTGACGTCCTCGATGCCCATGGGCCTCAGGGATTTGAGGACCTTGATTTTCTCGGTGCGGATGGCGTCTTGGTCAAGACGGGCGGGCGGCTCCATGGCGGTGAGGCAGAGCAGCTGCAGCAAGTGATTCTGGACCATGTCCCGCAGGGCACCGGCATGGTCGTAATAGCCGCCACGACCTTCCATGCCAAGGGTTTCGGCAACCGTAATCTGCACGTGGTCAATGTGCTGGGAGCGCCAGAGGGGTTCAAAGAGGGCGTTCGAGAACCGCAAAGCCATCAGGTTCTGAACCGTCTCTTTGCCCAGGTAGTGGTCAATGCGGTAAATCTGGGGCTCGTCGAAATACTTGCCGACCCGGTGATTGATTTCTTGAGCGGATTCGAGATCGGAGCCGATGGGTTTTTCCAACACGATGCGGGTGGTGTCGGTGACCAATCCCGCCTCGGACAAAGTCTGGCTGATGTCGCCGTAGAGGCTGGGAGGGGTCGCCAAATAGAAAACCCGGATTCGGTCCGGATGTTTCTTCAGCGCTTTGGCCACGGTGGCCCAGCTACTTTTTTCCGTGGCCGCGACCAAAGAGGTCCGAAAACGGCCGATGAACTCGGGCCAATGCTCGGCGTCGAAGCTCGACCCCAATTGTTCCTGGGAGGACTCTCGCAGGTGGGCCAAATAGCCCTCAGGATCGTCGTAGTTGCGAGCGACCGCGAAGATTCGGCCTTCGGGTAGTGCGCCATATTGGTGCAAATTGAATAGAGCAGGCACCAGCTTGCGTCGGGCGAGGTCGCCGGACGCGCCGATGATGATCATGTCGAAGGGATGGGCGGTCTGGCTCATCCGTTCCTCCAATGGGAGTTGAGAAGCGGTGCCGGGTCCGTGATTCGGTCCCGGCGGTGAGGGTTCGAGCTTAGCGAAGTTGGGGCCACGGCGAGGTCCTGATCGTTTGCCTCAGGGCTCTCGGGTGGCCGCCGCAAGGGTCGTGATTCGTGACCAATCTCCGTGTTGGATGGCGTCTTTGGGAGCGACCCAAGAGCCGCCAACGCAAATGACGTTGTCGAGGGCGAGATAGTCCCGGAAGGTGGCCGGTCCAATGCCGCCGGTGGGGCAGAAGCTCAGCCCGGGCAAGGGGCCGGACAAAGCCTTCAGCAAGGCAATTCCGCCCGCCGGTTCGGCAGGAAACAGCTTCAGCACCTCGAATCCCGCATCGTGGGCCACCATGGCCTCGGACGGGGTCATGATGCCCGGGACCAACGGCAGGTCTCCCTTCGCGGCCTCGGCCATCAGAGCGGGTGTCGCCCCGGGGCTGACGGCGAATTTGCCTCCGGCCCGCGCGACTTCTTCCAGGTCACGGGCATGGGTAACGGTTCCGGCACCGACCACGGCCTCGGGCACTTCGTCGGCGATCAGCCGAATCGCCGATAGGGCGACAGGCGTTCGCAGGGTGATTTCGAGATGGGTCAAACCACCTTCGACCAAAGCTCTAGCAAGCGGAAGCGCTTGATCGAGGTGGTCTATGGTCAGCACCGGTAAGACCGGCACTGTGGAAAGCATGGCTCTGACTGTCAAAGTTTTTCCTCCACGGCGTCCAATTTACACGATTTAGTAACCGGCTGGGTCATGGGATTCGGTCTCTTAGTCAAATTTTTGTACAATTCTTGTGGAATTCACGATCGCAGATCTCCGGGGGAATGGTACGGGATACAGTGATCGACCAGGAGTGATCGAACAGGAGTGATCGACCAGGAGTGATCGAACAGGAGTGATCGAACAGGAGTGGTGAAATAGGGTGGTCCAAGAACCGCAGATCGACGGGCGGCTATCGGCGACTTGAAGAGATAAAGGCTTATGAGATGTTAGACAACAATTCTGAAATGAATCCGGTTATTGAGCGGGTAACGGAACGAATCCGACGGCGCAGCGCCGATACCCGAGAGGCCTATTTGGCGAAGATCCACCGAGCGGCCGCCAAAGGCCCCAGGCGCGAACAATTGGCTTGCTCCAACCTCGCCCACGGATTTGCGGCTTGCGACCTGGACGACAAACAAGCCCTTAGCTCGACCGCCAAGGCCAATATCGCCATTGTGTCGGCCTATAACGACATGTTGTCCGCCCACCAGCCGCTCGAAGCCTTCCCAGCGTGGATCAAAGAGGCAGCCCGCGAGGTGGGGGCGGTGGCCCAAGTCGCCGGTGGCGTGCCGGCGATGTGTGACGGTGTGACCCAAGGTGAAGCGGGTATGGAGCTGTCACTCTTCTCACGGGACGTGATCGCCATGTCGACCGCGATCGCCCTCTCCCATGGAATGTTCGACGCGGCCATTTGTCTGGGGGTGTGCGACAAGATCGTGCCGGGGCTTTTGATCGGGGCCCTTTCCTTCGGCCATTTGCCCTTCATTTTCATTCCCGCGGGGCCCATGCCGTCGGGTTTGTCCAATCAGGAAAAGGCCCTGATTCGGCAACGTTACGCTGTCGGTGAGATCGGTCGCGAGGAGCTGTTGGCGGCAGAGTCGGCGGCTTATCACAGCGCCGGAACCTGCACTTTCTTTGGCACCGCCAACTCCAATCAAATGTTCATGGAAGTTCTGGGCCTACACTTGCCGGGCTCGTCCTTCGTGCCCCCCGGCACCGACTTGCGACGACAGGTGGTGCGCGAGTCCACCCGCCGGGTCGCGTCTCTGACCGCCCTTGGTGACGATCCTCGACCGCTCGGAGAAATGATCGACGAGCGGGCGATCGTCAATGCGATTGTCGGCCTACACGCCACGGGCGGCTCCACCAACCACACCCTTCACCTACCGGCTATCGCCCGGGCTGCAGGAATTCTGGTGGACTGGCAGGATCTCGACGAGCTGTCGGACGTCGTGCCGTTGTTGACCCGGATTTACCCGAACGGCTCTGCCGACGTGAACCACTTTCATCGCGCGGGTGGATTGTCGTTTTTGATCGGTCAGCTTTTGGACGCCGGGCTGCTGCACGGGGATGTGGGTTCGGTGGCCGAGCAGGGCGGCCTGCAGCCCTATCGGCGCGAACTCTCCCTAAGCCCCGGCGGAGAGCTGGCCTACCACGAGATCGAAGCGAGCCGTGACGAAGACATTTTACGCCCTGCGGATCGCCCGTTTCAGCCCCATGGCGGCCTGCGTTTGATGCAAGGCAACCTAGGACGGGCGGTGATCAAAGTGTCGGCGGTCAAACCCGAGCGGCGCAGGGTCGAAGCTCCGGCGGTGGTTTTTTCTCGCCAGGAGGATCTGACGGCGGCGTTTGAGCGGGGCGAACTCGACAAGGATTTCGTCGCTGTGGTGCGCTTCCAAGGACCTAAGGCCAACGGCATGCCGGAGCTGCACAAGCTCATGCCATCTTTGGGCGTCTTGCAGGATCGGGGATTCCGAGTCGCCCTGGTCACCGATGGTCGGCTCTCCGGGGCTTCGGGCAAAGTTCCGTCGGCCATTCACATCACTCCCGAGGCCTTGGACGGCCCGTTGGCCAAGGTGCGCGACGGTGACGTGATTCTGTTGGATCCCGATCAGGGCAGGTTGGAAGTTCAGGTTGATGCCGAGGAGCTGGATCGGCGAGATGCGGCGGAGGTCGATCTGGAACCGAACCATTCGGGGGTAGGCCGAGAGCTTTTCGGCAGCTTCAGGGCTGCGGTGCTAGGCGCCGAGCAAGGAGCAACGTCTTGGTCGTTCGGGAGCTGAGCCCGTGATCGAATTCGACAGGCCGAACTCGCGCCACCGCTGCAGTGTCGTCGCAAATTACTGATGTGTAAATTCTTAAGCCGATCTATATATTGTGTCGCTCCGACACGCTCGCTTTCCGTGCTCGGAGCGCCGCGCCTTCCAGATCTTCGAAAAGGCCAAACTGGATGGGCCCTCATTACCTAGGCGCGGGCCAGTCGACACACACATCTCCCCACGGCTCTCGGACCAACACGCCGCCGTGGGTCGGCTCGGGGCTTGGGGCCCGTCCCGGCGCGAAAATGCGCATGCGCATCCGCGAGCGACCAGGCCGACCCGCTTGGTGCCAACGGTGCAGGTGATGGCGCAAACGCTCGGCACAGCCCGGATCGCCATGGGCGATGATCACCAGCTCGCGGGGCACTTCAGCCCCAGAACGCTCTGAATCGGCCGGCACAAATCCGAGCATGGCGAGCCCTCGACCATCGAATAGGCCGCCGGTGCCCCTAAAGAGCCCGGGGCGTTCGACCATCGGCGTGAGTTTGTCCCAAGCCAAACATTCTCCGCGAGCCACCAGCGAGAAGCTATTCGGATCGTGAGCCACCAGCCACATCTGGAAGTCTTCGATCAACTCCCTGACCGCAACCTGGATCGAGGTTGGCAAGCGGGTCGGCGGTCGTTCGAAGTGCTCGAGAATCTGGTCCGCGGAATGGGGGCCGCCGGCGTCGCTCCACAACAGACCGGCAGTCTCCAAGAGTTGGAGGTCACGGCCGACCATGGACATCTCGCCCCGGGGAAGGATGAAGTCGCAGTCGACGAAGGACGTGCTGGTCAGGTGATCCTTGCGTACCTCAAAAGCCACGGAGAGCTGGCCGTGGCGCACGGATCGCAAGGCAAAGGGGACCACCAATCGGCCGCCGATGGCGATCTGCTGCACCCAAGCTCGGGGGATGGTGGCGGTGCGCACGGTCACCAAAATACCGTCCCAGGGAGCGCCGGCGGCGTCACCCAAAAATCCGTCCGAGGCCCTCGCCTCTACCCGTGCGGCGCCGGGGGGCGCGTTTTCGCCGTCGTGGCCGGCTCGAGCTAAACCACGCACAGCACCTTGAACGACCTCATCGTCGACATCGACGGTCAGAATTTGCCCGGAGTCGGTCACCAGACGGGCCAGAATGGCGGCGTTGTAGCCGGTTCCGGTGCCCACTTCTAAGATGCGTTGGCCAGGGCGGGGCTGGAGCTGTTCGAGCATCGAGGCCATTACCCAAGGCGCGGTCGACGAGCTGAGCCGTACGCCTCCTTCTTCTTTGGTGGTGACGTTTTGATCGCGATAGACCTGGGCCAGGGGGATATCGGCCAAGAAGTGGTGGCGTGGGACCTGCCGAAAGGCTTTCTCGATCTCTGGGCTGCGAATCGGACCCCCTCGGGCCAACCGATCGACCATTCTCTGAAGCAACTGCTCAGGGCCGCTCACCGGTTGTTTTCTCCAGATCGCTCCCCTGGACCGCTCTCCGAGGTCTCTTCCAGGCCGGACTTCGCTCGGGCTTCGAGTTCGACCATGGCCGGAATGCCACGGCGCCCGGCGGGTAACTCGCCGATTTCTTGGAGGGCTTTGCGGTAGGCCGTTGCGGCCGAAGGCAGGTCGTCTGCTAAGTGATGCAAGTCCCCGAGCTCCACCCACCAAAGCATGGCGGGTTTCGATTGGGTCGTCAGGTGCACCGCTCGGCCGATGGCCTCCTGGAGCTTGCCTTGTTCAACCAGAATTTCCAGGCTGCGAAGCTGCAGCGGGTCCGCTGAGCGCAGACGCGCCGAGCCGGCGTCGAGGGTTTGCACGGCTTCGTCGGGGCGGTCGGCCGCCAACAGGGCTTCGGCGTGGGTCAGGAAGTCCTCGGCCTTGGGGCTGCTCGCGACAGCCAGGGCCCGTCCATAGGCCTTGGAGGCAGGCTCGAGCCGGTCGAGCGCCGTGAGTAGATCTCCTTTGAGCATCTCGCCGCGATATCGCGCGCCTTGCTGCTTTTCACCCAGGGAATCGAGATAAGTGCCGATTGTCAGCAGTCCGGCCGGAGCGTCGTCCAGCTCCATCTGAACTCGAGCCAAGAAAAACAACGTCGAACTCTGCCGCGGCTCCAGTTCGTAAGCCCGTCGCAGGTCGTCAGCCGCCTCGGTCCAACGTTCCGCCTCCATAAACAACCGGCCGCGATGCAGCCACAAGGTCGCATTGTCGGATTCGGCTTCGAGCTGAGCGCTGATTTTCTCGATCTGCTCATCGACGCCGGCTAGGGCGATCGACGAGAGAAGGAGCCAAAGTAGTGTCGTGAGCAGAATCAGCGGCACCGAACGGGTTCGGGCAGAGCTGAGCCTGAAGCAGGCGACGAATTCTTGGGTTGTCTGTGTCATACGCGTCCCGGCAGCTCCATGCCCCGGAGCCGCCGGTAGGTTTGGAGGGCGAAGCGGTCGGTCATGCCGGCGACGAATTCGATGATCGAGACCAATTTCCAATAGTCGGATTGGTCCGAGGTGCGGATACGTTCGAGCCGTGGAAAGACCTGGCGTGTCTTTTGGGCCGATTTTTGATCGTCGGGAGCATGGATGGCCTCGTAGATGACGTCGAGAATGCCGTCGAGCACGCCGAAGCCGGCCCGCTCGATTTGCACCACGTCGGTGGCGCGATAACAACGTGGCACGACCTCGGCTTGGATTCCCTGCACGGCATCGGAAAGCTCGCAGTCGTCCACCAGGGTGGTTCGGTGCTCGCCGTTCAAGATGGAGTCGTGGAAGCGATCGAAGACGTCGAGGCAGGCGCTGACCAAACCGTGGATGGCATGGGCCCTCAAGGCTGAAACAAAGCTCTGGGGATGATCGCGCCCTTCGGCTTCGTATTCGGCTTGCCGTTGCTCGAATCCGTCGACACTGCGGGCCAAGGGCAAGAGCAAGTCTCGCACCATTTCCAGCGAGATGTGGCCGAGGCGGAAGCCGTCTTCGAGGTCGATGATGGAGTAGCAGATGTCGTCGGCGGCTTCGACCAGGAAAGCCAGGGGGTGCCGGGTCCACATCAGATCGTCGAGTGGGTGGAGGCCGGTATTGTTGGCAACGGCGGCGAAGAGCGCGGCGTCGTCGCGCAGGAAGCCGTATTTTTTGTGTTGAACCCCGCGCGCCCGGGGTCGATTTTGAAGGCAGGCGTTGGGATATTTGGTAAACGCTGCCAAGGTTGCGCAACAAAGCCGGAGGCCGCCCTTGCGTCGGCGCTGGTGGCGCACCAGGATTCGAAAGCCGAGGGCATTGCCTTCACATCGGCTCAGCTCAAAGTATTGGTCTTCTGTCAGCTTGAGCTGCTCGGCCGTTCGTTTGCGCACCCATTCCGAGATGGCGTCCTCGCCGGAATGGCCGAAGGGCGGGTTGCCCAAATCGTGGGCCAGGCTGGCGGAAGAAACGATGTCGCCGAGATCCCTCGGATGAATGCCCGAGGGTAGGAGCTTGCGTTTGCGCAGGATTTCGCCGGCTCGGGTGCCCAACGAACGTCCGACGCTCGCCACTTCGAGGCTGTGGCTCAAGCGGGTGTGGACGTGGTCGTCCTCGGACAGTGGGAAGACCTGGGTTTTGCCGTTGAGGCGCCGAAAAGCGTCGCAAAACAGGATGCGGTCGTAGTCCCGCTCGAAATGCGAGCGCGTCGGCTGACGGGGGGTGTCTTCGCCACGCAGGCGGGTGGAGTCTAGAAGCTGGGGCCATTCCATGGCCGGATCCTATCCGTTTCCGTCGCTGGTTGAGCCATCGGCTTGCGTGTTTGGCCAGCCGATCAACAGGGCACCGAATCCGGGAATGAATGCGAAGGTCCAGCAGAGGAAGTGCCAGAGGTAGTTGACCCCGCCCGGCGACGGCTGGGTCCACATGCCGGAAACCGCCCAAAAAGCAAGCCCAGAGCCGACTGCGGCGACGGCCCCTCGGATCAGACTTTTCTTTTGGGTCTCGCTTCGGTCCCTGGCGATCCGCTGGAGCAAGGCCAAGCTCAACCACATGGCCACCCAGGTCACCAGCAGGCCGTTCAGATATCCCACGGTCATGGCGATGGGGTAAAAAGCGGCGGCGATCAAAAGACCGACGAGGGGGAGCAGCGGCAGCAGGATCCGCCAAGCTCTTCGGGTGCCGGCCCAAGTGGCCAACACGCAAGCCAGGGCGGCGAATACAACGACCCCGTGAATGACCCCGGGAATCACGGCGCCGTCGGGGATGAAGTGGGTCCAAAGCCAATCCCCGAAGGTGCTCAGGGCGCCGAGGGCGAGGGCGCTGAGCATCGGCGGGCTGAGCTGCTTGGCATCGAGCATGGAGAAATCCTCAAGGGGTCGGGGTGATGTTGGGCCCTGCGGCGGAAACTCGGATGGATGCGGAGAATCGGGTTAGCATGCGAAGACGATAACCGATTCGAGCTAGGAGCCATTGATGACTGTGACCCTGAGTAGAGCCTTTTGCAGATCTTTGACGATCGCGGCCGTCGCTTGGATGTGCGTGCCTGCCCTTTGGGCGGCATCCGCCGCGGACCCGCCGACGGCTGATGTACGAGCTGTCGCCCAGCCGGACCCGACCGGGCCCAAGGTACGTTTGGCGCTCTTCGTGGTGGCACATAAGGTCTACAACAGCGAGCTGATGGCGCCCTATGACGTTTTGCAGCATACGATCTTCCGCGATCCCAATAATTACGTAAAAACCGCGATCGTCAATGGGGACGGCAAGCCGTTCGAGACCTTCGAGGGCATTACCGTGCATCCCCACTACAGCTTTGCCGACGCCCCTTCCCCCGACATTTTGGTGATTCCCTCGACGGAGGGTTCGATGGATCGGGACTTGAAAGACGAGGCGTATATGAAATGGGTGAGCCGTGCCGCAGAAGAAGCGGAGTGGGTGATCACCGTTTGCGACGGTGCCTTTCCCTTGGCAGCCACCGGTCTATTGGACGGCCGCGTCGCCACGACCTTTCCCGGAGACCGGCAGCGATTCCAGGAGATGTTCCCGAAGATCGATGTTCGTTTCGATGTGCGCTTGGTGGAGGACGGCAAATTCATCACCTCGGTCGGCGGTGGCATGAGCTATGAACCCGCGTTCTATTTGGTGGAAAAGCTCTACGGCAAGGATCACGCCGACAAGAGCGCGGGTGGATTGGTTTGGCCGTGGGAGTTGGAGACTTTGCCCCATTGGGTCTCCGATCCAGCGAACTCCGCAGGAAAGCCCTCGTCCAATTGAAATAGTCGCAATGGACCTCGTCGAATCGGCGGGTCGAATCGGCGGGTCAAGTCGGCGGGTCAAGGTCGCAGATAGCGACGGAATTCCCACGGGGCTTTGCCGTCGTCGCCGAGCGCCGAGAAAGCCGGATAGGGTTGTCGAAACGAGTATTCGATTTGTTCGGGTCTCACCTGGCGTAGACCCCGGGCTCCGGGGGGAAGCGGCTCGCCGCGGTAGATCGACAGAAGTAGCTCGTCGATGACCATGGGCGGCTCGTAGTATTGGCGCGAAACCGAAGGGCCTGCTTCTACGGAAATCGTCGCGGAGCCGAATTCCGATCGCAGCAGTTCGATGGCGTCGTGGGCGGTCGGGTTGTCCATGGCCACAACCTCGACGCCGGCGTCGGAAGCTCGGCTTTCTAGGTTCCACGCACCCTGGCGATCGGTCAATACGACGTATCTCCCGGCTCCGGAAAAGAGGGTATGGGTGAAGTCGAGTTCACGACCCGAGGTCAGGATCAAGCTGATGGGGGGCAGTGACTTGCCGAGCACCTCTGAGCGCCAAAGGGCCAGGCCCTGGGCCAACATACCCGGCCCTTGCAGATGATGGCCGAGTTCGGGCTCTTGACGCAGGGTCCGACCGGTGGTGATGATCGCGTCGGCCCGCGCTCGGGCCCAATTCAAGGCGAATTGGTCCACCGCGCAGCGCGGAGCATCCCGGCCTATCCGAATCGTCAAATGGGTCGATGGATCCCGACGCCAGACGGAAGTCACGTGCAGGACCCCCGTCGCCGGAAAAATCGGACCGTAAATTTGGCGGATCGCAGAGTCCACCAGATCCACGGTGGAAAGGGTGCCGATGTCCAGTGGTTGGCTCATGAGCCGGCGATCTTGACATGATCGGGCCCTAGGGCCAAAATCCGACCGACTGGTTGGTATTTTCTGCCGCAGATTAGCAGTGACCCACCCGGGGGTTGTTTCGGCAGACCAGAGATAAGGTAACCTAACAGTGTGGCAAAAAATGCCGCGATACGGGCCGGCTCGCGGCCGGCGACCGACAGCTCACGAAGGTCGTAAATCGCCGGTGGTGTGTCCGTCTCGGCTCGGCGAAACATCACTGCACTGGCGGCGAGGTCTCTCGTGCGACATGGGCTGCTAGAGTCATCGAAACGAAGCCGTGTCGTGATGTGCGGCTAAAGGTGTTCAGGCGACCGAGCTGGAGTAAGTCAGTAGCTTCTTCAACCTCGGTATCAGCCGCACTCAACATCACTGGGGATTGCCCGGTGAAGCTAAGATGTAGGGGACCTTCGACATGGCAAATTTCGCCAAACCTCCAACGCTCAATGACGACCAAAGAGCGGTCGACATTTACCGCAAAGCCGCTGTCATTATCCGGGCGAAAGGTTTTGGAGCCACCTCTATGGGGGATATCGCGGAAGCCGTGGATCTCACCAAGGGTGGTCTCTACTACTACATCAAGGGCAAGAAAGCTCTCCTCTACGCGATCATGAACTTCGCCCTGGAGTTGCTCGAAACGCGGGTCCTCCATGTTGGAGCTGAGATCTCCGATCCGCGGGAGCGCCTGGCTCAAATGTTGGCCGGTCATTTACGGCTGATGCTCGACGAGCCCGCGGCGATGATCGTGCTCAACGACGAACTCGACGGTCTGACACCGCAGCATTTGGAGCGAGTTTTGAGCCGCCGCCGCCGTTACTCGGAAGTCCTCGAAACCACGGTCACCGAGCTGATGGACATCGAAAGAACCCCAGATCCGATCTCCGCCGAAGTGGCGACGGGCAGCCTGTTGAGCATGATCGAGGGTGTTGTGCGTTGGTACAAGCCGAAGAGCAGTCCGCTGGGCACCGACGAGGTGATCGCTCAAATGGTGCAGCTGGGATTGCGCGGATTGGGACCCGATGGCCGTCCGGCAAATTAGCTCCAGCACTGTGGTCCTTTATGGTGGTCTGAATCGTGATCCTTAATCGTGGTCCTGCCTGTGGTTCTGTACCTTGGTCTGTGCACCGTAATCATGAATGTAATTGCCGACCCCTAAGCTGACGTGACGCTGGGACCGGCCAGCAGAGCGAAGCAGCGTGCTGCTTCTGGTTTCTGCCGAGGTTTTCGCCATTGAGACATCCGTTGCTGGATAGGCAGCTCGAAAGGTTGGGACTCGATCAAGATCGAGCTCCAACCGAGAAACAATGGCAGGACCTCCTTCGTCAGATCAGCAA
The DNA here is from genome assembly GCA_965366625.1 of uncultured bacterium. Taxonomy (GTDB): domain Bacteria; phylum Acidobacteriota; class Thermoanaerobaculia; order Multivoradales; family J023; genus JAUIJL01. Next base: position 7,976 of record CBDUGP010000125.1, on the reverse strand, counting down.
TACCTACGCCGAGGCGTATCAAGCCAGATTCCAGCTCGAGCAAAGCTTGAGCCGCTCCGCCGAGCAAATCGGCATGTTGCAGGAGCAATTGGGAACGGCTGAGCCGCTGATCGATTTACAGCGCTTCCGCGGTCTGGTCCAAGCCGCCCCGGCGGTGATTTTCACCCTCGGTGTCGGTGACGGGTCCTTTACTTATCTCAATCCCGCATTCCGAGAGCTGACCGGCTGGGAGCCGGCCGATTGGCTCGGCCAGCCTTTTACCTCCCTAAGCCTGCCGGACGACTCGTCGGTGGCGATCGCTTCCATCCATCAGGTGTTGTTGGGTGAAACCAGCAGGACCTTCAAGCTTCGAATCCGTACCCGATCCGGCGAGGATCGCAGCGCTGAATTTATTGTGAGACCCCAAATCCATCATGGCGAGGTGACCCATATCCTAGGCATTGCCCGGGACAATACCCACCATGACAAAACCGAGCGGGATTTACGGGCGGCCAAAGAGACTGCCGAGGCGGCGAGCCGGGAGAAGAGCGAGTTCCTGGCCAATATGAGCCATGAGATCCGAACGCCGATGAACGGCATTATCGGCATGAGCGGCTTGCTGTTGGAGACCGAACTCGACGACCAGCAGCTCGACTATGTGGAGACGATTCGTTCGAGCTGCGACACCCTCCTGACTTTGATCAACGACATTCTCGATTTTTCCAAAATCGAATCCGGCAAGCTCGAATTGGAATACCAACCCTTTCGTCTGCGCGAGTGCGTGGACAGCTGTGTGGATCTGGTCGGAGCCAGGGCGGCGGAAAAAGGCCTGGAGCTGAAAGTCACCGAATATGGGGAGGTGCCGGAGGAGGTCATTGGTGACGTCACCCGGGTGCGTCAGATCCTCGTAAACCTGCTGAGCAACTCGGTGAAATTCACCGAGAACGGCTCGGTGGAGGTGCTGCTCACCGCCCACAAACCTCAAGGAACCCGTTACGAAATCGAATTCGCTGTTCGCGACACGGGGGTAGGCATTCCTGCGGACCGAATCGACTACATCTTCGAGTCCTTCAGCCAGGCCGATGCTTCGACAACTCGTCGCTATGGCGGTACCGGCTTAGGGTTGGCGATCAGCAAACATTTGGCCGAGCTGATGGGCGGACGAATTTGGGTCGACTCGGAACTCGGGCAAGGCTCGATTTTCTATTTTACCGTCAAGGCCGGGTCCATTTCCGCAGAGGCCCAAACAAGCCATCCACTGGACCGAGCGTCGAGCGGAATCGATCGCGGCCTGGCCCAAAAGCTGCCTTTGCGGATTCTGGTCGCCGACGACAGCGTGGTCAACCAAAAGGTCGCCCGCCTGTTGTTGGAGCGAATGGGCTATCGCGCTGATCTGGCAGCCAATGGTTTGGAAGTTTTGGAAGCGCTGCAACGACAGAGCTACGACCTGGTCTTGATGGACGTGCAAATGCCGGAACTCGACGGCCTGGAGACCACCAAGAAGATTGTTGCCGAGACTTCCCCCGCAGATCGCCCTCGGATAATCGCGGTCACGGCGGGAGCGATGCGCGGGGACCGAGAAAGATGCTTGGCCGCGGGGATGGACGACTATGTGTCGAAACCCGTGCAAGCCTCGGAGCTCCAAGCTGCGCTGATGCGGACCGGTGGGCTGAGCGCCCCCAGTCGCGAGGGTCTGCGCAGCGAGCCTGAAATGACCACCGAAGACGATAACGGCATCAATCTCGGAGTCCTGGCGGATCTTAGGCGTCTGCGACCCCAGGTGATTTCGGGTTTGGTGGACAATTTCCTTTCCAGTGCCGCAGATCGATTGGAAGCGATTCGCGCTGCGGTTGGAAACGGTGACAAACAGGCGCTTGAGCAGGCCGCCCACAGCTTGAAGGGCAGCTGTGGCACCCTCGGCGCGGCGCGCATGGCCGGCATGTGCGCGTCTCTGGTGTCTTGGGCTCAAGGCCAGGAAGGTTGCGACGCCGATCGGGTCGTCGCCGAGCTGACCGCCGAGAATAAAAGGGTCAAAGAGACGTTCCTCCGCCAGCTCGAAGCCTGGGAATAACCGCGGCTCGACGGCCGATTGTCGACACCGAGGCCTGAGCCAACGATTTCGGCAAATCCTGGAGTATACTTCGGCCAGGACATTCGGCTGACTTCTAGAGCTTCACGACACTTGGATGTGTCGACGGTTTATGCCCGCAAGCTACCAATTGGCGGTAGGTTTGGGAGGCGTAGCGGTGAACCGGAGGATCGGCCTTCAGTGCCAAAGGAATCCATGGTGTCACCGAAGCTCAAACGTATCCTTTTGGTAGAAGACGAAGTCGACATTCAGATGGTCGCCCAGCTGGCCTTGGAGGACGTGGGCGGATTCGAGGTAGAGGTCTGCGCTTCCGGCGCCGAGGCTTTGGAGCGCGCGCCCGCCTTCGACCCCCAGCTCGTGCTGCTGGATTTCATGATGCCCGGCATGAACGGAACCACTACCATGGCGGCGCTGAGGCAGATTTCTAGCCTTTCCAAGGTTCCGATGGTATTTCTGACCGCCCGGGCGCAGCTCAGCGAGGTGGCCGAATATCGTCGGCAAGGGGCCATTGAGGTAATCGTCAAACCTTTCGACCCCATGAGCCTGTCGCAGCAGGTCATCGAGGTTTGGGAGACGTTCCACAACAAACCGCCTCCCTCTGAATCGAGTGGAGCGACGCGAGTGCCCCGAGTCCCCGAAATTCAATCCTGAGGTGAGAGCACGGGAGCATTGTGAATAAACCTCTGAGGGATCCTGTGAGCGAATCACCCGACCCCGTTCAGCCATCGGATCCGTTATCGCCCACGGGTTTCGAACCCGAGTCCAGGGACAGTGAGAGCGTTCCGCTCGAGCCGAATTCGAGCCCCGCCTCCGGTTCGGGCGCAATGCGCAATTTTGACCCGTCCCGCTACCGAGCGCGCTCCAAGCTGCCGATCGTTTTGGTCTTGGTGATGGCCGTGCTGCCGTCCATGGCTGCGGTAGGTTTTAGGCTGGCGGGTATCGACGGCATTTGGACCATGTCTTCGGAGTTCTTGCGGCCCTCGACCCATGCATTGATCGCTTGGACGGCCTCGGTGATGGCCCTTGTTGCGGGCCTCTTCGCCTATATCCGTTGGCGATCTGTTTCCAGTTCTGAGCTGGAAACCGTGGCCCTCTCACTCGCTTTGCCGGCGGTCGCGGTGCTCGACGCGCTACACGCTTTAGTGCCTTGGCTGGCGGCTCCGGATCGAGTCGAATTTGCTCTGAGCCTGACCTGGAATGCCTCTCGGTGGTTCTTCGCTCTCACCGTGGTGGGTGGCATTGTCGTGGCTTGGAGCTTGTCTTCCAGCCCGCTCAAGCTCCGCTTTCGTTCGGTCGCCTGGGTCTTTGCCGGTTGTGTGCTATTCCTGCTGGCCAGTCGTCTAGCGGGTGGTCTGCGGCTCGACAGCAGCTTGCCTTTTAGTTTTCGCCCTTGGGAGGTCGGGCCGCTGCTGATCCTCGTGCTCGGTGGATTTCTCTGGATGCCGGCTCTCCTGACGGAGCGTCGCCACGGTCTGAATGAGGGGCTGTTCTTCGCTTTTCCACCTCTAATACTTTGCCAATTGGAAATGCTGGTGGGTTCGATGGTGATTGGCCATTGGCAGCATTTACTGGCCTACGCCGCGATCTTGGGCGGCGCGTTGGTGGATTATTCGAGAGCCCAGCGGGCACAAGACGGTGCGCGTCAGGAGCGCGACGATGCGGCCAAGGAGCTGCGATCCAAGACCGCGGAACTCGCCAGGCTCGACCTCCAGCGCATGGTCCACGCCGAGAAACATCGTGAAGCTGAGGAGCAGCGGCGCATGTTGTCGAAGGCCGTTGAAACCATGAGCCTGGGTGTGACGATTACCGATATGCGAGGTCGAATCATTTACGTCAACCCGGCGGACGCTCGGGTTCACGGATACTCCGTGCCCGAACTTTTGGGTAGGGATTCGCGCATTTATTCGGCAGGAGAGAAGATTCGGAGGGATCACGAGGCAACTGAGCCATGGGCACGCGAGCGGATCAATCGCACCAAGTCAGGAGAGATTTTCCCGGTTCGACTGGTGTCGGACCGAGTGCGCAACGAGGTGGGCGAGCCGATCGCCACGGTCACCATTTGCGAGGACATTCGGGAACGTATTCGAATCCGGGAAGCCTTGGAGCGTCGGGATCGTACCCTGGAAGCAGTCGCCTTCGCCGCCGAGCGTTTCCTATACGAAAGCTCGTGGGAAGCGAGCGTGGGTGGGGTGTTGGCGCGCTTGGGCGAAGCGACGGCAGTGCATCGAGTCTATTTGGATTTGATCAATGAGGCCTATCCATTCGGGGTCGACGACATCGCGTTCTCGTGGTCCAGAAATCCAGATGAAGAGCTGTCCGAATACAGCCACATTGTGCTCGAAGAACAGTGGGCAATGGTGTTGAGAAGCGGTGAAGCTCTCTCCGGCTCGGTCGACGATCTGCCGTCGCCCGAGCGCGAGGAGCATCGCCGGCGGGGCGTGGAGTCGTTCACCTTGGTGCCTCTCTTTGTGCGATCACTGTGGCAGGGTTATCTCTGTCTCGAAGCGGTGGACTCGCGGGAGTGGTCCCACACCGAACTCGAAGCGCTCAAGACCGCGGCTCGAACCTTCGGCGTCGCCATCCAACGGCGGCAGGATGAAGAGGCCTTGGCGGCCAGCGAAGCCAAATACCGAGAGCTGTTGGAGAGCGCGAATGACCTGGTGCAGTCGGTTTCCCCCGACGGCAGATTCCAATTCGTAAATCGAGCCTGGAAAGAGGCCTTGGGTTATTCCGACCAAGAGATCAAGGGACTGACGATTTGGGACGTAGTGCAGCCGACCCAAAGTGAGCCCGGTCGAGACGTGTTGCAGAGCATGTTGATCGACGATGGCCTCGGACGCTTCGAAGCGGTCTTTGCGGGCAAGGACGGCGGTGAAATTGCGGTCGAAGGAGCGGTCACCTGTCGTTACCAAGACGGCTTGCCGATCGCTGCCCAAGGAATTTTCCGGGACATCACCGAACGGCGTCTGATCGATCGTATGAAGCAGGAGTTTATTTCTACGGTCAGCCACGAGCTGAGAACTCCGCTGACCTCGATTATCGCGTCCTTGGGCCTTCTGAATAGCGGTAGGTTGGCGGACAAGCCGGATCGATTCCAAGAGCTGCTCAGCGTGGCCCACCGCAACAGCACACGTTTGCTCAAGCTGATCAACAATCTCTTGGATTTGCAGAAGCTGGCCGCCCGCAAGATGACCTTCCGGGAAGACCCCATTTTGGCGGATTCGATCCTCGATGAAGCCGTCGCCGGCATTCAGGCCTATGCGGATCAATGCCAGGTAGGCCTTGAGTTGGGAGAGATTTCACCCGAACTCACCTTGGTCGGAGATCGAGATCGCTTGATCCAAGTTCTAAACAATTTGCTTTCCAACGCGATCAAGTTCTCCCCGGCCGATGAAGTCGTCACCGTGTCTGCCCATGCGCTGGAAGGACGGGTGGTATTGACTGTGTCCGACCAAGGTCCCGGCATACCGGAAGAATTCCAAAGTCGACTCTTTGATCAATTTACTCAGGCCGACCCGTCAAAAACCCGAGCTTCGGGAGGTTCGGGATTGGGTCTGAGCATCGCCAAGGGATTGGTGGAAGGGATGCACGGGCAAATCAGCCTCGACACTCGAATCGGCAAAGGCACCACTTTCTTTGTCGAGCTGCCGGGCGTCTCGGACGAAAAGGCGGATGGAGTAGAGGAGTAGGGAGAAAGGTCGTAATGAGCCCTGTAAGCTGCCGTTGCTCTAATAACGTTGCTGAGAGAAATGCAAATCATTCTCTCGCTGAGCCGTCGATTCGATCGATCAGCTCGGGCCGAAAAAGCTCAAGCTTTGGGCCTCATTTACCTTCTTATTCAGCCGCCGAAATTGACAATGTTGAGCTACGGATCGAGGTCTGGCTCAGCGATCGCTCCCTGACGAAGCCATTCCCCCCACCGGGTTTTAAATTCGGAGCTGCACGATGCGAAATTTAGCCGAAAAACGAGCGCAAGCGATCAAAACGGGTTGGGTCGACCAACAGCCCCAGGGGCAGCCGACCACCGTGGAAGGCGGAAGCCTAGTTCGCTCGTTGGTCGGCCAGCTGGCAGATTTGGGCGTTCGGCAGGCGTTTGGGGTCAGCGGTGGCGCGATCGCCCTGCTCTATGACGCGATTGAAGACAGCTCGGTCGCGCTGCATCACTTCCGCCATGAAACAGGAGCCGCCTTTGCAGCCACGGAGGCGTATTTCGCCTCGAATCATCCGACGATGGTTTTCGCTACGACCGGGCCCGGTGCGCTCAATGCCCTGACCGGAATCACCGCGGCGAAATGGGATGGTGCCAAAGTCATTCTGATCACCGGCGCCACCAGCGTGGCCCAGCGCGGTCGTTGGGCAACCCAAGAATCCAGCTCCTACACCCTTCCCCAGGACGCCCTCTACGCCAAAGGGGCGATTTTCGACTACGCCATTCGGGTGGAAAGCCCGGCGGAATACCCTGAGGTGATGCGTCGCTTGGCCCTCGGCCTGTCCCGCCCGGGCGGATTCATTGCCCACGTTTGCATTCCGATGGCCATTCAGGCCGGCCGGATCGAGAATCTGCCGCAGCGTAATTTCTCAGCCATGAGCATGCCCACCGCGCCGCCCAACGAAATCGCTCACATTGCCCGTTTGCTGAGAAGCGACCGATTCGCGGTTTGGGTGGGTTTCGGTGCGACTCGGTGTGCCAGGCTGGTGAAGGAATTCGTCGAGCGAACCGGGGTCAAAGTCTTCTGCTCCCCCCGTGGCAAGGGGATCATCAACGAGAATCACCCTCAATTTCTCGGAGTCACCGGGCTCGGTGGCCACTCCCGGGTCACCGAATACATGGTCCAAAACAAGCCGGCCCGCTTGTTGGTGCTGGGTACCCGTCTCGGTGAAGCGACGTCATTTTGGGATCGAGACTTGATTCCCGACGAAGAGATCATTCACGTCGACATCGACCCTGAGGTTCCCGGTACGGCCTATCCCACCGCCGAAACCTTGGCCGTGCACGCTGAAATCGGCTCGTTCTTGACCGAGCTGATCGAGCATTTCCCGGTGAAACCGCTGCAAAGACTGCCCAGCGCCCATCGTGGTTGGGGAGAAACCGTCACGCTTCCAATAGCAGGTCGTTCTCCTGTCCGGCCGCAGGTCATCATGGACGCCTTGCAGAAAAAGGTCGTCGACGGCTCAGATACTTTGGTGCTCGCGGAGTGTGGCAACTCATTTGCTTGGTGCAACCATCATTTGCGTTTCGACAAACCGGGACGGTATCGGGTCAGCACCCTCTTCGGCTCCATGGGCCACGCGGCGACCGGCGTCGTGGGAGCGGCTTTGGCCCGCCGAGGCAAGGCATTGGCGGTGGTAGGCGACGGCTCCATGTTGATGAATTCAGAGGTCAGCTCGGCGGCGCAATACAACGTTCCGGCGGTTTGGGTGGTGCTCAACGACGCGGGATACGGCATGTGCCGCGACGGCCACCGGGCTTTGAGCTTGACCGACAGCCAATTCGATATGCCACGGGTCGACTTTGCCGCCATGGCCCGGTCCATGGGTGCCAACGGCGTGCGAGTCGAATCCGAAGATTTGTTGGATGCGGCATTCGATCAAGCGATGGCCGCAGAAGGCCCGTTCGTGATCGACATCACGATCGACCCCACGGAAGCATCACCCCTGTTGGCGCGATTCGAAAGCCTCATCAAGCAGGGCGGGTCCAAACATCAGAAAGTGTCTGGCTGGGAGGTCGATACCTGATCGCCTGCTGGGTAGATTCCATCCAGTTTTGCTCTCTGCCGGGTCGGCGCGGCGTCCTGTGCGACGCCCGCAGGCCATCCGACCGACAGACGCGAAGGCATTTCTGGACAGAATCTGCTAGATGCTATGTGGGGCCATCGCCCCAATAACCCAAGAGAGTGACTTGGGCGAT
>CBDUGP010000124.1:0-25309 GCA_965366625.1 uncultured bacterium | reverse complement strand
CGGTGCGCTGGAGGTCACGGTCGTAGGTGCGGGTGGTTTTCTCCCCGTTTTCGTTGATCTCGAGGGTCACGTTGCCACGCGGGTCGTAGTCCATGACCCGAGCAAAACCGAGGCGGTTGGTGATTACCTCGCGACGTTCCGTCAGGTCGTGCTCGAAGAGCATCTCGCGACCCGAAGCGTCGATCATCTTCACCATCCGGCCGTTTTCGTCGTATTCCGTGCGCACGGCGCGGATGCCGTAGGCGTTGTGGATGTCTTCCAGGTAGTGGTCTCGGTAAGTGAAAGTGGTCTTTGCGCCGGCGCGATCGGTGTGCTGGATTAGGTCATTCTGGAAATCGTAGCTGTAGACGTTGCGCTTGCCCCTGGGATCGACGATTTCTTCAATTTTGCCGTCAGCGCTTCGGATGAATTCCACGCCCCGACCGCTCGAATGGGTGATGCCGTCGGGCGTGATTTCGAGGGCATTGCCGTGCAGGTCTTCCAAGTGGGTGACACCGTCTTGAAGATCCAAATGGAAGATCCGGCCGTCGCGGGTGGTGAGCTTGACGTCGTCCGGCACGAACGGCTCTTGGGTGTGGCGATCGAGCACGCCGTCACTGTTGTTGGGGTAAAAGACCTCGGTATTGCCGAGGATTTCGAGGGTGGTGCCTGGAAGCGGACCGTCGACCCATTCGAATTCGGCGTCGGCGATGCAGCCGCCGATCAGGGTGCTTGGGCGCTTGAGCACCAGGCGGAAGCGGTAGACCTCTTGGTCGGAGAGTCGGACCGTCGTCAGATGGCTTTTGGTCTCTTGGACCACCGAGCACGGCAGGCCCCACGGACCCGAGGTCGCGGGGATTTGCCAGCCGTCGCCGGGCGGACGGTTGTTTTGGTAGAAGCCTTGACGGATGTCCAGCGTCCAGCCGACGCCGAAATCACCGAGGCGGGTATCGCGGCTGTCGTAGGTGCGCACGATTTGCAGGTCGAGGCCCGACAGCGGGATGTGCAGGTCCACGAAGCTGAGGGTGAAGTGACCGATTTTCATCTGTCCGTCGACGACGACGGAGATCCGGTCCTCGACGATGCGGCCAAGGCTGTCGACCGCTTCGAGCTTGAGCTCGTGCAGACCGTTGAGCAGTAGGGTCGGGTCGAAGGTCGCAAGCTTCTCGCCGTCGCGGGGTTGGGAACCGCGGGCCAGCTCTTTCCAGTCCGTTTGACCGATCAATCGGCTCGACACTCGCCAGAAGTCGAGCATCGGGCTCGACACTGTGCCCAGGAGGTCCGTGGGCTCGGTGATTTCTGAGAGATCGATCGGTGTGTGAACGCGACGGTCGGAGCGTCCCCTTGGTTGGGGATCTCTAGGGTCACGTCTTCATTGACCAGGATCCAATAGCCCTTGCCGACCTCGAAAACCTGGAGGTCGTTCGCCCAATCCGGAACGGTGACGTCGTGGATCGCCCAGGGGTCCTCGGCGTCGGACGGGTCGTAGCCGTAGACCATCGAGTATTTGCCGCGGATGGTCTGAAGGGCGGTCTTGATGTGCCGGTTTTGGCTGGCAGGAAAGCCGATCAGGTTCCAGCCCGTGCACAGCTGCCACGACGTGGTGGCGGGCAGCTCGCCGGTGGACGGCAGGGAACCGGCTGCGGTGGCGCCGAGCCACAGGCCTTGGGTGGGGCTGAGGGTGGACAGGGTGGAGCCGCCTGGGTTGGACGGGTCGTAGACTTTCCATTTCTCGGCGGATGGATCACAGGCGTCGTAGAACCAGACCGTGGAGTAGCTGCCGTCGATCGATGCGAAGACGTCGGACGGGGTGCTCACAGTCGGTGTTTCCGGGATGGAAATCAGATTCCAGGACGGCAGGAATGGGATCGAGTCCAGGTCGGCTTTGGTGAGGGTCGTCGGTCCGGTTGGGGCGCCAGGCGTTTGGGAGCCGACGAAGCTCGGGGGTGATGGTGGCGTCGGACGGGCCTTTTCTTCTTGGACACCGAAGACGGAGGCAGCCACGGCTGACGAGATCGCTGAATGGGCGGCGGGTGGAACGTCCGCCGGCTCTGGATCCGAAGAAGCAGGCGGGACGCTTGCGCTCCCAGCAGAGGCAGGAGCGAGCCGAGTGCTTGCGATCCGATTCTGCTCAGCCAGAAACGCGGAGATCTGCTGCTGGGCCCACTCCTCTCCACGCGCCCGCTCCGCTTGCTCCGCTTTCTGTCGAGCCTCCTGAGCCTGCCGTTCCGCAGCCACCTCTTGCAACGCCAGCACCGGTGGACCGTAGAGAGCCATCCACAGGCAAAAGAGCTGCACGGCGAGGCGATGGAGGCAAGCACCCGTCACGCGAGGTTCCTATCTTTTGGTTCAGCGACCACAGCTTTCCCCAGAAGACGCCATTCTAACAGGCACGCGGACCCGGCAGGATACGCGCGGTTCACCCTTGCAGACTCTTTCGGCTCATTGATGCCCTTACACGCCAAATCGGAGACCGACTCGGAGTGGATGGATCAGCCGAGGAATCAGACCGGCAGAACGGCCCGAGGCCCGTCGTTTCGGGAGTTCTCCTGCCCGTCGCGGCTCAGTCCTGTGACGTTGGACGATTTTGGCACGACTCTGACGAAGGAATCGGCTTGGCTCGGCCATTGAGCCAGGATCTCGTCGGCTCGGCGGCTGCCGGTCAGCTCGAGGTGCTGTTCGAGCAGGGCGTGTAGCTCCAAGATGGCGTCGTCATGAAGTTCCAGGCTCTTCAGCTCCACCATCTCAGGGTTGATCAGCGCCTCCAGCCGACGGTCCGGATCCCAAACGAAGGCTTGGCCGCCGCTCATGCCGGCGCCGAAGTTTCGGCCAACGGTGCCCAGAATGACGGCCACGCCGCCGGTCATATATTCACAACCGTGATCGCCACAGCCCTCCACCACCGCGGACGCCCCCGAGTTGCGCACGCAGAACCGCTCCCCGACCCGGCCGGCTGCGAAGAATTCGCCGCGGGTGGCGCCGTAGAGCAAGGTATTTCCGGCGATGACTTGGTTCCGGGGTTTTTGAACCTTCGACGCCGGGTGCCCTGAAGTCTGGACCCCGGCAGGCTCTTCATCCGAGTGAAAGGTCTGCTCCGCGTCACGCAAAACGATGCGCCCGCCACTCAATCCCTTGCCCACGTAGTCTTGGGCCTCGCCGGTCAGGCGGAAGTCCAGCCCCTCGGCGAGGAAGACGCCGAAGCTTTGGCCGGCAACGCCGAAGAAATCGAACCGCAGGGGTCGATCACGGCGACGCCAGAGGCGATCTTGGGAGGCTAGGTGCCCCGATAGGCGAGCGCCGACCGAACGGTCCTGATTGGTGATGTGGAACGATCCGTTGACGGTCATCGTTTGGAGCTCGCCGAGCTTGTCGTTGAACGTTGACGCGCCAACGCTGAAGACCCGCTCGTCGAGCCGCGCGGTCACCCGTCCGTTGCGTTCCTCCGTGCGCCGGCGAGGTTGTCGACCGGAGGGATCCGGATCGACCAGCAGACGGTCCAGAAACAAACCCTTGACCGGGGCGCGATCCTCATGGGCTTCGATCAAATCGAAACGGCCGATGATGTCGTCCAACCGACTCGCCCCCATCACCGACAGGCCGTGCCGTACCTCTTCCGCCACGAAGCTCATGAAAGCCACCACGTGCTCCGGGGTGCCGGGAAACTTCGTGCGCAGCTCAGGCCTCTGGGTCGCAATGCCCACCGGACACGTGTTGAGATGGCATTGACGAGCCATCACACAGCCGATCGCTATCAGCGGCGCGGTGCCGAAGGCGAATTCTTCGGCGCCCAAAAGGGCGGCCAAAAGCACGTCACGTCCGGTTTTCAGACCGCCGTCGACCCGCAGGCTCACCCTTCCGCGCAACCCACTTCGCACCAACATCTGCTGGGTTTCCGCCAAACCGATTTCCCACGGCATGCCGGCGTGTTTGATCGACGAAAGGGGCGACGCCCCGGTGCCGCCGTCGTCACCGGAAATCAAAATGTAATCCGCGCCCGCCTTGGCCACACCGCAAGCCACCGTGCCGACGCCCGCCAGGGACACCAATTTCACACCGATTCGCGCCTCCGGGTTGACCCGCTTCAGATCGTGGATCAGCTGGGCCAAATCCTCGATGGAATAAATGTCGTGATGGGGTGGCGGAGAGATTAAAGGCACGCCGGCCACCGCATGGCGCAACTCCGCGATCTCCGACGTCACTTTATGACCGGGAATCTGGCCGCCTTCTCCCGGTTTCGAGCCCTGGGCCATTTTGATCTCAATTTCCCGAGCCGAGCGCAAATACTCCGGGGTCACCCCGAAGCGCCCCGAAGCCACTTGTTTGATCGCACTATTGCCCCAATCCCCCGCCGACGGTTGCCAATGGCCGAAAAAATCCTGCTCGGAGGTCTCGGCGTCGTAGGGTTGAAATCGCACTTCGTGCTCGCCGCCTTCGCCCGAGTTGGAACGGGCTCCCAGGCGATTCATGCCCACCGCCAAGACCTCATGGGCTTCTTTCGACAACGCCCCCAAGCTCATGGCCGCGGAACAGAATCGCTGCACCAAGACCTCGATCGGTTCGACATCGGCTAACGGCAGAGCCTGCTCTACCCTCTTGGGCGCCAACAAATCCCGCAGCCGCGCCGGCTGGGCTTGACCCACGGCCGCCGAGTATTCGGCAAAGGCCTCCGTGCTACCAGTCCTCACCGCCTTATGCAAATTCTTGAAGACCTTCGGCCGGAGTTCATGGTGCTCGCCGCCCTTGCGGAATCGGAAGAGTCCCCGATCTTGAAGCTTGAACTCGTCCGGCGTCGGCTGCCCAAACGCCTGGGCGTGGACGTCGAGCATGTCTTCCGCCAAAGTCTTGAGGCCGACACCCCCCACCCGGCTGCGGGTACCGGTGAAATATTGCTCGACCACGTCCTCGTCGAGACCGAGGATCTCGAAGAGCTGGGCGCCGTGGTAGCTGGTCATGGGGCAGACCCCCAAGCGCGACATGGATTTGAGCAGGCCTTGCTCCAACGCGCGTAAATAATTCGCTAGGGCCGTGCCCTCGGGCACGCCCAGCTCAGCGCTTCGATCCCTCACCGTGGCGAGGGCTAAATAGGGATGGATCAACGTCGCGCCGAATCCCAACAGGCAAGCGTAGTGATGATCTTCCCGCGGCTCGGCCGTGTCGCAGATCAACGACACCTTCATCCGTTGCCCGCGACGCACTAAATGGTGATGCACCCCGGAGGTCGCCAACAACATGGGCACCGGCGCTCGCTCGGGGCCGACATTGCGATCCGACAAAACGATCAGGCTGACCCCCGATTGAGCCGCTTCTTCAGCTTGCTCGGCCAGCTCATCCACCTTCGCGCGCAACCCCTCGTTGCCCGTGTCGATCGCCCAGGTGGCGTCCAGGGTCAAACACCGCAGGCTGGGGTCGTCGAGCTGGATCAACCATTGAAATTGGCCGCCGGTGAGAATCGGGAATTTGAACCGCACCACGTGGGCGGTCTCGGGAATTTCCTCGGCGAGCAAATTCGACCAGCCGCCGGCGAAGGTATCCAGGGAGAAAACCAAACGCTCGCGCAGCGGGTCGATGGGCGGATTGGTGACCTGGGCGAAGCGCTGTTTGAAATATCCATAGAGCAGCTGGGGCTGCACCGACAACACGGACAAGGGCGCGTCGTTGCCCATAGAGCCCACGGGCGGTTTGCCGAAGCTGAGCATCGGATCCACGATCTTTTCCAGGGCTTCCTTGGTATATCCAAAGGCCTGCTGGGCCCGGAATAGAACCGCTGGATCCGCTGAGGGAACACCGCTCTGCGCCGGAATCTCAGGGGGCAAAATGCGATGTTGATCGAGCCACTGGCCGTAGGGCTTGCGGCGGGCGATCTCGCTCTTGATCTCGTCGTTGCGCAGCAGAACCCCGGCGACGGTATCGACCGCGAGCATTTCTCCGGGACCGAGACGCCCCTTCTCCACCACCGAGCCTTCCGGCAAATCGACGATGCCGACTTCCGAGCCCAGGATAATCAAGCCGTCCTGGGTGAGCCAAAATCGTTGGGGCCGCAGGCCGTTACGGTCCAGAGCTGCGGCCACCATGCGACCGTCGGTCAGCACCACCGCCGCGGGTCCGTCCCACGGCTCGATCAAGGCGGCGTGGTAATCGTAAAAAGCTTGCAGCGCCGGATCGTGTCCGGCACTGGTGCGCGCGCCGGCTTCGGGCATCAGCATCATGATCGCGTGCAATGGGTCGCGACCCGAGAGGTAAAGCATCTCCAACGCTTGATCGAGCATGGCCGAATCAGAGGCTCGTTCGTCGAGCACCGGCAACAACTCCGCCAGATCCTCGCCCCAGAGTTCGCTTTCCAACTGCGACTCCCGGGTTTTCATCCAATTGAGATTGCCTTGGATGGTGTTGATCTCACCGTTGTGGGCCAACATCCGAAACGGTTGGGCCAAGCGCCAGGTCGGCCGAGTATTGGTGGAGAATCGCTGGTGGAAGAGGGCGATGGCGGTGGTGAAATCCGGATCCGACAGATCGGGGTAGAAGTCGGCCAAGTCGCGGGCCAGAGCCATGGATTTGTAAACCAAGGTCCGATGGGAAAACGACACCACCGCAAGATCGTCCAATCCACGCTGTCGGGCGGCGGTTTCGAGCCGCTTGCGGGCCAAGAGCAAACGCCGCTCAAAAGCGTCGCCACGGGGCACGTCCGCCGGGCGCTCCACCACCACCTGCACGATGCGCGGCAACGTCGCACGGGCGTCGTCTCCCAGCACCTCCGGCTCAATGGGCACTGCGGCCCAAGCCAGGGTCGACAACCCGCTGCGGCTCAGAATTTCGGTGATCAAAGATTTGACCGACACCACCGAGCCCGGCTCATCGATCGGCAGGAACAGCACAGCCACCGCCATGTCCGAGGTGTCGGCATCGAGGTGGGGGAATCGTCGCTTCAGCAGACGCCACGGGATCTGGGTCAAAACCCCAGTGCCGTCCGACGTCCGACCATCGGCACCCACCGCGCCCCGATGGCTCAGTCGCTCCAGGGCTTGCAGGGCCATCTTCAAAACCCGATGGCTTGCTCGCCCCTCGATGTCGGCAATAAAACCAATTCCGCAAGCGTCCTGCTCGCGTTGGTCCCACAGGCCTACTGGAGGTTGGTGTGAATGTTGTTGAGAATGTTGCTGGTATGGCTGCTCAGAATCAGAGCCGTCTAGGTGCGCCTCTTCCGCCTCTCCGGCCTCGCTGGGTTGTATATAGATCATCGGTGAGCCTCCTTGGCTCCATACAGGAATACATCATGAATATCTCGAAATTTTTAAGTCGCCCAAACCGTCGAAGTCGGTCAAACACAGAAGTCTCTCTTTTTCGAAGACATGGCTTAATGACCATTATATACGCATATATGGATGAAAGATAGGCAAATTTTCACCCTCGGCGAAATACATGCCCGGGCGACGTCAACTCCTGCAAGATCTCAGACCCTTACGATCCTCCGTGACACTCCGTGACAAAAGCGAGAGCCCACCTCTTGAAAATCAGGTCTAACCCCATAACAGACGATTTTTGGAACCGAACTTTTCAGGCGGCGCTATGCTCTAAATCGGACGCCGAAGAGAACGACAAAGGGGTCACGGCAGCTTCGTTTTGCTCGCCGGTTCGAATACGCACAACTTTTTCAAGGTCGGTGACAAAGATCTTGCCATCACCCACCTCACCCGTCCGAGCACTATGCATACATGCATGAATTGCTGCATCCGCAAACGCTTCGGACACTCCGATCTCCAATCGAACCTTCTCCACCAAAGCCATTTTGACCGTCGACCCCCGGTATGTTTCCACCGTTTCCAGCTCTCCCCCATGGCCCATGCAGCGCGTCAGCGTCAGCCCGCGCACCTCGACCTCATAGAGTGCAGCCAGCACCTCGTTGAGCTTTTCCGGACGAATAATTGCCATGATTAACTTCATCACTCAATTTCCTCTTTTGTTGCCAAAACCTTGTGTTTCCAATCTTCTATTTCCAAAATCTTGGATGATGCCATGGGTTGCGGCCGGCTCAAAAAACTTGATCCGCGACCGGCGATGACAGCGGCACTGAGACGGTGCCTGCCGTAGCCCTCGGAGCTACCAACAAAGCTCCGTCGCCGTGGGAATAGGCTTCCTCGCCGTGCATGGGCACGTCCAACCCGGTCCGTTCATATTTCTCGTCGGCGCGCAGGGGCATGACCAAGGAAAGCCCCTTGAGCAAAACCCAGGAAGCTCCTCCGCTGTACAGCAATGCAGCGGCGATAGCCACGATTTGGACCGCGAATTGTTTGACGTTGCCCGCCAGGAGACCGTCCACACCGCCCCATGCCGACGCCGCGAAGACACCGGTTAGCACCGCACCCACGAGGCCACCTAGCCCGTGCGCCGCGGCCACCTCCAATGAATCGTCGAGCTTCATGGTCTGGCTCTTAGCGATCACGAAATACGACGGCACAACCGCCAGGCCCCCGAGAGCCATGGCCGCCATCGGACCCACAAACCCTGCTGCCGGGGTGATTGCCACCAGACCCACCACGATACCCGTCGCCGCTCCAACCGCCGTGGTGCTGCCGGTGGATCGATAGTCCAAAGACATCCAGACCACCAAGGCTGCTGCCGGCGCGAGCACGGTGTTGGCAAACGCGAGCGCGGCCAAACCGTCGGCCGCCAAGGCCGAGCCGGCGTTGAATCCAAACCAGCCGAACCACAGCAGACCAGCACCCAACAGCACGAAGGGCACATTGTGGGGCAGCATGGCCTGGCGCCCGTAGTCACGCCTGGGTCCAACCATCCGAGCAGCAACCACCGCCGCAATTCCCGCATTCACATGCACCACCGTGCCCCCCGCAAAGTCCAAAGCGCCCATTTGAGCCAACCAGCCCCCGCCCCAAACCCAATGGCAAATAGGCGCATAGACCGCCAGAATCCACAACGAAATAAAGGCCAGGTAGGCGTCGAAACGCATGCGCTCCGCCACGGCTCCCGAAATCAGCGCGGCCGTGATGATCGCGAAGGTTCCTTGGAACACCATGAAGAGGAGATGTGGAATTGAGCCCTTGGCCTCTAAACCCACACCGTTCAGAAATAGGTAATCCAAACCGCCGATGAAGCCAGAGCCCGGAGCGAAGGCCAAGCTATAACCCGCGATCGCCCACAACACACCAACCACCCCAAGGGAGCCGAAGGACATCATCATGGTATTCAGGGCATTTTTCCGCCTGACCAATCCGCCGTAAAAAAAGGCCAGGGCAGGCGTCATCAACAACACCAGGGCCGTGGCCACAATCATCCAGGCCGTATCCGAGCCGGAAATCATAACCACACCCTCAAAAGTTTCAACGGCTTCTTCCATGATTTCTCCAATATCGATTGGATCGCCTAACGACTTGATCCTCGTCGAGTTCAGCGGTGCTTTTTTCTTCAGCCACAGCTTAGCACCCATGTTTCGAGGCGACTCAGAATTTCTGCACAATTGACAAATTCATGACGTCAATACCATTCATTATTGCCACTATCGGCACAAATGACTAATACAACTAGCATTTCGTGCACAAATCTAACATCACCAAAGACCGCACGAACAAAGAACCGGGTCATGGAGTTTTAGAAATAGACCCCCAGTGGGCCCCCTTTCCTAAATGAAGAATCCAAGCCGCCCCCACCACCGAATCTCTCAAACGCAGTCCTTTCGAAAACGATTCCTTGCCACTCGGGTAAATCCTGGAAAGAAAGACGAAACCCGCCGTCCGGCTTTTCGTAATCAGAGGCACCATGAGAGACCTGCGCGGTCTGGCGTAAAATTTCCGACGTAAGATCCATTCCCCTAGATCCCTGACATAGAATCCGGCCGACGACACCCCTTCGTCCCATGAGCTCGATCCCGATCCCCTGCTGTTGCCCCAGAAAGGTCCGAACGCATGAATGCCATCGTTGAATCCCCTCCACGTCCAAAGGCCCAGCGCCGGTCTTTTCTCAGTGAGCAAGGTGTGCTTGCCAAGATGGCCTGGCGGGCGGGCACGGAGCTGTCGCCCCGCATCCTTTGGAAGATGGCTCACCTTTATGCGTGGAAGGGCGCGTGGGCGATTCGGGCCTATGAGAAACGTCTCAAACGCAACGAGCTCTATCCCCCCTTCTTGTTCATCGCTCTCACCAATACCTGCAATCTGCGCTGCCATGGTTGTTGGGTGGAGAAAGAAGGCCAGGCCCATTTCATCGACGAAACGGATTTGGACCGCTTGATCGTCGAAGGCAAAAAACAGAAGTCCCACTACTACACCCTGTTGGGAGGCGAGCCTTTCCTCTTCAAAGGCATTTGGGACGTGTTCGAGCGTCACTCGGATTGTTATTTCCAGGTGATCACCAACGGCATGTTGTTCACTGCAGAAAACGTGGAAAGGCTGAGAAAAGCCGGCAATGTGACCCCGCTGATCAGTCTCGACGGTTTCCAAGAGCAAAACGACCTACGCCGCGGCGAAGGGGTTTGGGAATCGGCCATGGAGGGCATGGCGCGGCTCAAGAAGGCCAAGATTTTCTTCGGCAACGCGACCACCGCGACCGCCCTCAACATGCACGAGGTGATGTCGGACGAATACGTGCAGCACTTCATCGACCAGGGCGCGATGTATCTTTGGTATTACGTCTATCGACCCATGAGCCCTGAGCCGCACACGGAATATTGCGTCAGCGAGGATCAATTGGTCGGCATGCGCCAGCGGCTGTTGGAGCTGCGGCGCAAGCATCCAATCCTGCTGATCGACACCTATTGGACCGCCGACGGCGAAGCCTTCTGCCCAGCGGCCACCGGCCTCGGTTATCACGTGGGGCCGCGGGGCTCGATCGAGATCTGCCCCGCCCTTTCCTTCGCGGCGGAGAATGTCAAAGAGAGCGAAAACCTCTACGACGCCTTCAACAACAGCCAATTCCTGCGCGGTTTTCAGCAATTCGTCAAAAAACGCACCAACGGCTGCGTGATTTTGGAGCACCCCCAAGAGCTTCACGACTACATTCAGGACGCCGGGGCTAAGGATTACAGTGGCCGCGATTCTGCCTTTGCCGAACTTAACGGTCTGAGCCCGCGCCACAGCCACCACCTGCCCGGGCGTGAGATCGCCGAGGACTTCTGGTTCTACCGATTGCTCAAGAAGAACGTATTCTTCGGTATGGGAGCCATTTCGTGACCGCGAAAGCGGACCCAACTCCCAACACGGTTTACCTCGACCACCACGCCACGACCCCCTGCGACCCCAGGGTGGTCGATGCGATGCTGCCCTTCTTTTCGTCGGTTTTCGGTAATGCGTCGAGTTCCCATGCCTGGGGACGCGCTGCCGCAGATCATGTGGCCAAGGCCCGCGAGTCCGTAGCGGCCCTGGTCGGCTGTGAGCCGTCGGAGATCGTTTTTACTTCGGGAGCGACCGAGGCCGACAATCTGGCCCTGCTCGGCACCATGGAAAATCCGGCTCGGCGCGGACGCCACCTGATCACCCAACAAACCGAGCATAAAGCCGTGCTCGATACCTGCGCCGAACTCGAACGACGGGGTTTCGAAATCACCTACCTACCGGTGGCAAATGGCGGACGATTAGACCCCCAACAGCTCGAAGAAACCCTGCGCGACGACACCGCCCTGGTTTCCGTAATGTGGGCCAACAACGAAATCGGTACCGTTCAACCGATCCCTGAGATCGCGGAGATTTGTCGTTCCCGCGGGGTGCTGCTGCATACCGACGCTGCCCAGGCCATGACCTACCTAGATTGCAACGTGCAAGCCGCCGGGGTCGATTTGATGTCCATCTCCGGCCACAAAATGTACGGGCCCAAGGGCATCGGCGCCCTCTACGTGCGACGTCGGCGACCTCGGGTTCGGCTCAGCGCCCAAATGCACGGCGGCGGCCACGAACGGGGCCGACGCTCCGGCACCCTCGATGTCCCGAGCATCGTCGGCCTGGGGGTCGCTTGTGAGCTGGTCCGCGAGCGCCGCGAGACCGACAGCGAGCATGCGCTGAAGCTTCGCCGTCGCCTGCTCGACGGCCTGAGCACCGCATTTCCAGACCTGAGAATCAACGGCTCTATGACCCACCGACTGCCCAATAATCTCAACGTCTCCCTGCCCGGAGTCGATTCCTTGGATTTGCTCGACCAGCTGCACGACGTGGCGATCTCGAGCGGCTCGGCTTGCTCGTCGGCGACCCAGGACGGATCCTACGTGCTGGCCGCTCTGCCCGACGCCAAGGCTTGGGCAGAGAATAGCCTCCGTTTCGGCCTGGGACGCTCGACCACCGAAGCCGAGATCGACCGGGCTGTGGTCGCGGTGCGGCGGGCAGCCGAGCGAGCCGCCCAAATGCCTTCACGGTCTGTCGAATGCGGGGTGCCGGCATGAGCCCGACCGCCACCGGAGAGCTGATTCGCTTCAAACGCAATCGATTCGTCGCCCGCTTTCCGCGCTTGTATCGCTATAGCTTGGCCCATTTCTGGCTGGCCGAAGAAGAGCCGGGGGAATGGCGGGTGGGGCTCACCCACTTCGCGACCCGGATGCTTGGGGAAATCGTGGAATTCGATGTGGAAACACCGGTCGGCAACCGGGTGGAAACCGGCACGGTGATCGGCTGGATCGAAGGCATGAAGGCCGTGACCGACCTTTTCTGCGTCGCTTCCGGGGAGCTTTTGGGCCTCAACCCCCTGGCCCTCGAAGACATTGAGAAAGTCTGCAAGGACCCCTACGGCGAAGGCTGGCTCTACGCCGTACGCGGCGAGCCCGATCCCGACACCGTGGATGTGGAGGCCTATTTGGCCCAACTCGGAGAAACCATCGACGCCATGGAAGACCAACCGTGGCGATCTTAGGAGCACCTTCTGTGACCTCGACTGAACCCTCGAAACGCGCACGTTACGTCATGATCGGCGGCTTTTTGGGGGCCGGAAAATCCACCGCGGTCGGACGCCTCGCGCGCCGCTTGCACGACCAGGGCTTGAAAGTAGGCCTGATCACCAACGACCAGGGCCGGGGTTTGGTGGACACCCAAAAGTTGCGTCACCAGGGATTCTCCGTGGAGGAAATCGCCGGAGGCTGTTTCTGCTGCCGCTTCGACTCCCTGCGCGACGCCGCCCAAAAGCTGGCCGCCGCCGAGCGACCGGATATTTTTCTCGCCGAGCCGGTGGGCAGCTGCACCGACCTGGTGGCGACCGTCAGCTATCCCCTGAGACGTCTCTACGGCGATCAATTCGACGTCGCGCCGTTGACGGTGCTGATGGATCCCGTTCGGGCGTCACGCATCCTGGGGATCGAAGAGGGTCGCAAATTCTCACCCAAAGTCAGCTACGTGTATCTGAAACAGCTGGAAGAAGCCCACGTGCTGGCGATCAACAAAATCGACATGATCGATGCCGAGCGGCGCGACCTATTGCGCCGAGAACTCAGCCGCCGCTGGCCGGACAAAGAGATCTTCGAGGTTTCGGCCCAAGACGGCGACGGCCTCGAGGATTGGTTCAAATACATTGAGACCCGATCCATTCCGTCCGGCCCGACCATGGAAGTGGACTATCAAGTCTACGCCGAGGGCGAGGCTCTGCTGGGCTGGCTCAACGCCACCCTGCGGCTCGACTCCGCCGAGGAAATCGATGGCAACGCTTGGACCCAAAAGATCGCCGAGCAACTGCGACGGCATCTGCAAAGCTCCGAGGTGGCGCACCTGAAAATGACCCTGGCCCCCGACTCCGGACCGGGCGATCTGGCGATCGTGCACTTCGTCGGCGAGCACGTGGTTCCCGAGCTCGCCGAGCGCTTGAATGCCCCGCTGACCGGTGGTCAGCTGGTGATCAACTTACGCGCCGAGGCACCGCCCGAACAACTCAGCCAAGCCCTCCAAGCCGTGGTCGACAGCCGCCCGGAGCTGCATCTCGACCACGTGGAATGCTTCGAGCCGTCACCCCCTCAACCCACCCATCGCCTCGACGCCGACGGGGAGGTCTGCACCCTATGAGCGATCCAACGAAAGACTCCGCATCGACCGACCGTCGACTGCTCTACTGCCACTGCACCTACTCCCGCGTGGTACCCAAGGACGTCAAGGGCGAGGTGCTCAAAGTTTTGGCAGAATCCGGACGGGCCTTTGACGCTGTGCCGGACCTCTGTGAGCTGGCGGCGCGCTGCGACCCGAGCCTGAAGAAACTCGTCGACCCAGGCCAAGGCCCGGTCGATATCGTCGCCTGCTATCCGCGCGCCGTGCGATGGCTTTTTCATGCCGCCGAATCTCCCTTGCCGGAAGAGGGGGTTCGCATCCACAACATGCGCACCGACACCTCGGAATCGATTCTCGGAGAGCTTGGATTGGCAGCAGCGCCCTCCTCAACTCCTAAAGACAACGAATCCATCACCGCATCCGTCAGCGAATCCGTCAACGAATCCGTCAACGAATCAGTGAGCGAGGAAGTGTCCCCATGAGCATGATCGCCTCCGACCCCGGAAGCCTCAACCGCCCGAGTTCCAACCCCATGACCGTCGAACGGCAACGGGTGATTCTGGATGCCGGCGCCGTCGAGCCCGATCACGAAAGCCGCTACGAGGTCCTTTCCGCGCTGCTCGACGGAGGAGTGGCGGTCACCCGGGCAGGCCAGGGCCCCGTCGCTCCTTTGGACGACGCCGAAAACCTCGTGGTTCTGCGCCTGGGCGAGCACCCCGGCGCGGTGCAAACCGAAGCGCTCGAAGGCGACATCGAAGCCCGTTTCCGGGGCATCGCCGGCCTCGAAAGCGAAGCAGTGCTGGCCCTGGTGCAAACCGAATCCACCGGCGAGCCGGCCGGTGAGTGGAAACCGTGGTTCCCGGTGATCGACTACGATCGTTGCACCAATTGCATGCAGTGTTTGAGCTTCTGCCTATTCGGCGTTTATGACGTGGACGCCGAAAAACAGATCGACGTCAAACATCCGGAAAAATGCAAAACCAATTGCCCCGCCTGCTCCCGGGTCTGCCCGGAAGTGGCAATTCTTTTTCCGAAGTACAAGAACGGACCGATCAACGGCGACGTGGTGCAAGACGCCGACCTGGCGCGGGAAAAGATGAAAACCGACATCTCCTCGCTTTTGGGTGGCGACATCTACAGCCTGCTGCGCCAACGCTCGGTCCATGCGACCTCGCGATTCTCCAAGGAGCGCGACGAAGACCGCGCCTTGAAGGAGCGTCAGCGCTGCCTGGCCAAACTGCAAAAGCAGCTCGACATCCCGGACGAGGTCCTGGCCCAGCTACCCACCGCCGAGGCGATCCGAGCCAAAGCCACCGCCAGAACCAGCGCCAAGGCGGGAGGCGAAGGTGAGAATTAACAAACTGAATATCAAAAAACACCGCGGCGATGATCCGAGATCACAGCGCGCGCCGTCCTTTCTTTTCGTCAACCCCTCAGACACCCAGGAGCCGTCCCCATGAGCCTTCCCATTGTCGGTTTGCCCCGGATCATGCACGAACGTCCGGATCGACCGGTTCAGCCCGAGATTCCACCGACCAAGGCCGAGCGCGATTTGGTGCTGAGCAAGGTCCGAACCTATTTGGACGGCTCCCAAATGGTTCCGCCAATGCCCATGGACGAGCTGCGTCAAGAAGCCTTGGTGATCTGTGATCGCTACGGTTTCGACCCCGCCCACAAAGAATTCATCGCCCTGATCATCAACAACGAGCTGTGGCGCGACACCCTGGCGTCGATCCCCTTCGAGCGGCGCTTGCTGCTGCTGCCGAAGTGCATGCGGGTCGAGGATAAATGCCCGGCACCGTTCGACGAGCTGGGCCTGCTGTGCAAGAAGTGCGGCCTATGCTCGATTGAGGATTTACAAGAAGAAGCCGAGCGCATGGGTTATGCGGTGCTGGTGGCCGAAGGCTCTCCGATCGTCATGGCGATCATCGAAACCGGTCAGATCGAAGCGATCGTCGGCGTCAGTTGTTTGAATGTGCTGGAAAAAGTTTATGGCTACATGGAAGCCGCGGCGATTCCCGGCATCGCTCTGCCCCTGCTGCAAGACGATTGCATCGACACCAACGTCGACCTCGATTGGGTTTGGGACTCGGTGCATCTCACCTCAGACGACAAAACCCGACGCCTGGACTTGGGCGGGTTGCGCGACGAAGTGGATCAATGGTTCGAAGCCGACGTGCTGGCACGGTTGTTGGGCGCGCCCACCACTGAAACCGAAAAGCTCGGTCAACTTTGGTTGGCGGAGGGGGGCAAGCGCTGGCGCCCCTTCTTGACCGTGGCCCTTTATCAAGCATTGCTCGACGAGCCCCAACCCCTCGACGAGCTGACCGACGATCTGCGTCGGGTGGCGATTGCCGTGGAATGTTTCCACAAGGCCTCGTTGATCCACGACGATATCGAGGACGACGACGCAGAGCGTTACGGCGCCAAAACCTTGCACGAGCGTCACGGAGTGCCGGTCGCCATCAATTTGGGTGATTTCTTGCTCGGTGAAGGCTACCGCCTGCTGGCCGAATGCGAGGCGCCGGCGGATCGTCGGACAGAGATGCTGCGATTGGCCGCCGCTGGGCATCGTTCCCTTTCCGTCGGTCAAGGGGAAGAGCTGCTCTGGAGCACCGACCCCAAACCCTTGCGTCCCCAAGAGGTTGTCGCCATTTTCCGCGGTAAAACCGCGCCGGCCTTCTCCACCGCCCTGCGCATCGGCGCGGCCTTGGGCGGCGCCGGCGAGGACATGCACGGCACCCTAGAAACCTTCAGCGACGCCCTCGGTATTGCCTACCAGATCCGCGACGACCTCGACGATCTGCAAGCGGCGCGCGAGGCCGGCGTGGCGCCGGAAACCCGTCCGACCATCCCCTGGGCCCTGGCCCATGAGGCGGCCAAAAAAGACCAGCGAGCAGTGGTCGCTGAGGCGTGGACTACCGGCGGTGAAGCTGAGGTCATCCACAATCTGTTGGAATCCTTGGAAGCCCCGGGCCGTTCGGCCGAGCTCTACCAAGCCTACAAAGACGAAGCCATTCGATCCTTGCGCGGCCTCGACAACGCCAACGTCAAGGGCCTGCTGCGCAGGGTCGTGGGCAAAATCTTCGACGAATTGGTGATCGAGGGGTGGTGCAGTGAGCACGAGACTCGAAATGCTGCAGGTGGCGAAGTTGTCACCGCAGCTGCTGGGTAACGCAACCGACTTAGTCCGCGACTTCCTACTCACCTGCTATGCAGACGACGGAGGTTTCGCGGATCGCGACGGGCAGAGCGACCTGTATTACACGGTCTTTGGTTTAGACGCCTGCAAGGCGTTGAACATGCCCGTCGCCCCGCAGCGCATGACCCCCTTGGTGCGTCGCCATGGGCACGGCACCGAACTCGACTTGGTGCATTTCTCGTGTTGGCTGCGGGCCTTTACGGAGTCGGATCTCTACGACCCGAGCCAAGACCACGAAGACACGCCCTGGCGACGCCATTTGGCGTCGTTCCGGCGGGGCGACGGCGGTTTTGCTGCCACCCCGGAAGAGACGGGCGGCTCCGTCTACGGCACCTTTCTCGCCCTCGGTGCCCACGAGGATCTGGGCATTCCCTTGCCGGACCCTGAAGGCACGGTGGACTTTGTGCTGCGCAACGCCCTCGACAACGGCGGTTATGCCACCAGCCCGGATCTGCCCGTGGCCACCACCCCGACGACCGCCGCAGCGGCTGTGATGTTGCGCAGCTTGGGCGGCGAGGCCCACGAAAAGACCGTTTCCTGGTTGCGCCGACGGCGGCATCCCCAGGGTGGATTCCTGGCCGCCGAAGGGGCTCCCATGCCCGACCTGCTATCGACCGCCGTGGCCTTACACGCCCTGTCGGCGTTGGGGCATCCGCCGGAAGATCACGTGGAGGTCACCCTCGATTTCGTCGACTCGCTGTGGACCAATCGAGGCGCGTTCCACGGACATTGGGCGGACGACGACGTGGACTGCGAATACACGTTTTACGGCCTCTTGGCCTTGGGGCATTTAAGTGTGCTCAACCCGTGAGCCTCGGCGCCCCTGAAAGCGACCTGGATCGCCGAGTCCGGCGGGTGCGTGACGAGCTGACCCACGACTTGCTCAGCCGTCGAAATTCGCTCGGACATTGGCGCGGGCAATTGTCGTCGAGCGCCCTTTCCACCGCCGTGGCGGCCTTTGCCCTGGGCCTTTTCGATCGAGCGCGGGGCACCCGAGAGCACCGGCGTTGGGTGGAAGGCGGGCTCGATTGGCTGGCCGCCAACGCCAATGGGGACGGTGGTTGGGGCGACACGGTGCGCAGCGCCACCAACCTGCCGACGACCCTTTTGGCTTGGGCGGCGCTCAAGGCGGAATCGGAGGGCGCGTCTGGATCTGGGCCACGGTCAGCGGCGATCCGACACGCGGAACATTGGATTCGCAGCCAAACCGGCAGCTTGGAGCCGGCCGCCCTGAAGAAAAGCATCGAGTCCCTCTACGGCAGCGACAAGACTTTTTCGGTGCCCATCCTGACCCTGGCCGCGTTGGCCGGAGTGTTGGGGCCCGAGCCCGAGGCGTGGCACGGTCCGCCGGCGTTGCCGTTCGAGCTGGCCGCTCTGCCCCAATCTTTATTCCGATTCCTCGGCCTACCGGTGGTCAGCTACGCCCTGCCCGCCTTAATCGCGGTCGGCCAGGTTCAGCACCACCGCAATCCGTCGTCCAACCCATTCGCCCGTGGCCTACGGAACGTCTGTCGTTCGGCCACCTTGAATCGCCTCAAATCCATCCTGCCCTCCAGCGGGGGATTCCTCGAAGCGATTCCGCTCACCGCTTTCGTCACCCTGAGCTTGGTGGGCACCGAACTCGACGACCATACGGTGACCACCCAATGCCTGAAGTTTTTGAGGGATTCCGTACGCCCGGACGGCGCATGGCCGATCGACATCGACCTCGCCACCTGGGTCACCACCCTATCGGTCCAAGCCTTGGGGGATAGTGGCCAATTGGCGGGCCTGCCGGAGAACGAACGGAATCGCATTAGAACCTGGCTGTTGGATCAACAATATGGGGTGCGCCACCCCTTTACCGGCGCAGATCCCGGGGGCTGGGCCTGGACCGACCTGCCCGGCGGGGTGCCCGACGCCGACGATACGGCCGGCGCGCTGCTGGCCCTGCACCACCTCGGACCGATCGACGCTCAGGCCATCGCTGCCGCAGAAGCCGCGATCGGCTGGTTGATCGGGCTACAAAATCGTGACGGCGGCATGCCCACCTTTTGTCGCGGCTGGACCCGACTACCCTTTGACAGCAGCGCCCCGGACCTCAGCGGTCATGCCCTGCGAGCCTTCCAGGTTTGGCGACCCCACCTCTCACATTCCACGGTGCGTAGACTCGACCGCTGTGTGCAGCGAATCATCCGCTATTTGAAAGCCGAGCAAAGACACGACGGCTCTTGGGTGCCCCTTTGGTTCGGTCATGAACAAGCTCCCGAACGGGAAAACAAAGTATTCGGCACCGCCCGGGTGTTGCGCGCCTTCGGCCGTTCAGAACGGTGTTCTTGGGTGGAGCCGGCGCGCCAATTTCTGTTGTCCGCACAGAATGCCGACGGCGGCTGGGGTGGCGGCCCAGGGCTTGCCTCTTCTGTGGAGGAAACCGCATTGACCATCTCTGCCTTGGCAGAGAACCCCGAGATTCGGCTCGACCCAGTGGTTCAGCGGGCAATCCAAGGCGGGCTGGGATACATGGTTTCGGCTTGGGATGCGGCCCGATTCGAGCGCCCGGCACCGATCGGTTTCTATTTCGCCAACCTGTGGTATTTCGAGCAACTCTATCCCCACACTTTCGCCCTTTCCGCCCTCGGCGCCCAACCTTGACCCGGCAACGCTTCAAAATCTCAGCGCGGTAAATCATCACTGACATTCTGCTGTCAGGCGTAAGTCCTAAGATGCCTTCATCACGACGGGCGAGCCATCGCGGGTCGCCGTGGTTCACGCCGTGGTTCACGCCGTGGTTCACGCTGCGGTTCACGAGGTGGCCTGCTAGAAGCCGACCAATTCAACATCGAGGAGATTGAAATGCCTACCGATACCCTATCCGCCGTCAACGTCCCAGCCCTGATCGCTTCCCTCGAGGGATCCCAAACCTACTTCAACCGTTCGACCAGCGAGCTGACGGAAGCCGATTCCGGCTTCAAACCCACCGAGGAGTGCATGAGCGCCGCCGCCCAAGTAGCTCACACTGCATGGTCCATCGATTGGTTCATGGACGGCGCCCTCAACGACGACGGATTCAACATGGATTTCGAATCCTTGGAGCAGGACCCGATGGCAGTCACCTCGTTGAAAGAGGCCCGTGCCCGCCTCGACGAGGCCTATCGCCGGGCCCTTAACCTGCTGCGCACCAAATCCGAGGATTTTTGGGCTGCCTCGCTGCCCGAGGGACCGGTGTTGGGCGGCCTGCCCAAAGCCGCGATCATCGACGGCATTGTGGATCACACGGCCCACCACCGCGGGGTGTTGACGGTCTACGCACGGCTGCTGAACAAGGTTCCGCCGATGCCCTATGCGTGAGGACCCTAGCCCGGGCTAGCCCTCACCCCCAACCCTTCTCCCATCGGCGGATGGGAGAAGGGGACTGAGGGGGTGAGGGCCTGGAGATTCGGTGAGGTCTACCAAGTCGGATCTTGGGCCAAGAGCTCGATGATCGACGCTTCGTCCAGGGGCCTGGAGAATAAATAACCTTGGCCCATCTCACAGCCCAGGGCGCGCACCCGAGCTAGATCGTCGGCGGTTTCGATGCCTTCGGCGGTGATCTTCATGCCCAGGTTATGCCCCATCAACACCACCGCCTCGATGATCTTCGAACCTCTCGAAGGTCCGCTGACAAAGGAGCGGTCGATTTTGAGGGTGCTGACCGGGAAGCGATGGAGATAACCCAGGGAGGCGTAACCGGTGCCGAAGTCGTCCAGGCAGACTTGGACGCCCCGTTCTTGCAGCCTTCCCAAAACCTCGGCCGCCAGGGCGATCTCGCCGATCATGGCGCTTTCGGTGACCTCGACCTTGAGGTAACGGCCGGACAGGCGGTTCTCGCGCAAAACCTCATCGACCAACCCCACCAGCTCCAGCCGGCAAAAACCACCGCTCGACACGTTCACCGCCAAGGCGTCGGGAGCCAAAGCCGCCAAGCGATCGCGAAATCTTCGATTGGCCCGTGCCGCTTCCCCCAATACCCACTGATCCAACGCCATGATCAGTCCGGTTTCCTCGGCCAGGGGCAGGAATTCCATCGGTGGCACAATGCCCCGCTCCGGGTGTTGCCAGCGCACCAAACATTCCAGCTCGCGGATTTTGCCGGTGCGCATATCAACGATCGGCTGAAAGTATAGCCGCAATTGGTCTTCTTGCACGGCCCGTCGTAGGGCTTGCTCCAAGTCCAGCCGACGCAAGGCGCGGTTCCACATGGCCTTGGTGAAGACCTTCTGCCCTTGAACCCCGTCTGCTTTGGCTTCCATCAGCGCAGAGCCCGCATCGCGCAAACAATCTTCGGCTCGGCGGTAAGAATCCCTGCATTGCACAATGCCCACCGAGGTGGTCACCACCAGCTTGCGATCCTCCAAGTCCAACGGCTCGGCCACGGTCTCCTGCAACGCATCCGCCGCTTCCCTAGCTCGAATTAAGCCCGTGGATCGCGGCATGATCACGGCGAATTCGTCACTGCCGACCCGGGCGACCGCATCCCCATCTCCCACCGTCCGACTGAGCCGGGCCGCCACTTCGACCAAGATCTGATCCCCGACCCGGCGTCCAAGCCCATCGTTGACGGTCTGAAATCGGTCCAATCCGAGTAACATGAGAATGAACCCTTCGTCGCTGCGACGCTGGGCCCGATCAATCGATACGGCGAGTCGATCTTCCAACCATGTGCGATTGGGCAGACCGGTCAGGGGGTCGTTAAAGTAGGCTCGTTGCAACAGGTGCTCGGCGTTGCGATGACGGCTGATGTCCCGCAGATGGCTTTGGACCACCTGGCGTCCGTCGAGGGACAGTAGGCTGGAAGATACGGCCACCGCCATGCCTTCGCCGGTGCTGCGCACCAAATCGGCTTCGAAGCGATAGGAGCCGAGCTTTTCCAGCTGCTCCATAGCCCCGCGCATCAATCGGCGGGTGCTCGCGGGCGCGAAGTCCAAGATCTGCCGTTGGCGCAGCTCGCAAACCGTGCTGCCCAACATCTCGGACGCCCGAGGATTGGCATCGAGAATCGGCCCGGCCAAATCGTGGATGAGAATCGCATCACCGGCAAAATGAAAGAGACTGTCGAACCGTTCCTCGGAACGGCGCCAGCGGGCAGCGGCCCTCAGGTCTTTCGTCAGATCACGGATCAACACCAGCATCCGCGACGGCTCCGATCCTCCAGAGCGCTCCAACCAAGCACGAATCCTCACCGACCGGGGCTCGCCTTCCCGCGTCCGTAACTCGGTTTCCCAATCTCCCGATATTCCATCCAACCATCGCGACCATTGCTGATCCAGCGCGCTTTGTTGGTGCTCCACCAGGAGGTCAGCAAGTCGACGGACTCCCAGGGCACTCAGTCGTCCACCTAAGAGCGCGACACAGGCGGGATTGATCGCTTCTAAACCGCCTTCGAGATCGAGCTTCAGGATTGGATCGAAGTTTTGCTCGAACCAGGCTGAGGTTTCAGACTCGGAAGGCCCAGTGGCTGAGCCTTCGTGATCAATGCCTCCAGGAGTCATCGAACCGGATCCGAAGCTGGGCCCGGCAGACGCACCGGCCCACTGTCTTCTTGGCTCCACGGACGCAACTGCTCGCTGCCCAGAGCGATCAGCTCCAAGAGCGAATCGCATGGGAGGGGTCGGCTGATCAAATGCCCGAGGACGTCATAGCAGCCGATGTTCTCCAAGAAGCGGGCCTGGCGTCCGGTTTCAACGCCTTCGGCAACCGGGGTCAAGCCTAATTTCTGGGCCACCGAAGTGGCGGCTTTCACCAGAGCGTCGGCATCCTCATCCCGTTCCAATCGGTGCACAAAGCTCGGATCGATTTTCACCTTGCCCATGGGCAGACGTTGAAGCTCTTCGAGAGCCACGGGAGCACTGCCGAAATCGTCCAGGGTCAATCGGATCCCCAGCTCACCGAGTTCCTGGAGACGACGGCTCGATCCTCGAGGTAGCTGGCGAAGCTGGCCGGCTGTCATTTCCATCTCCACCGCATCGCCCGACAAACCCACCTCGCTCAAAATGGCCGCCACCCGTTCCGGCAGCTCAGGATCCCGCAGCTGGGAGCCGGCGAGATTCACGGCCACCGGCACCGGCAACTTCAGATCCTCGCGCCACCGGCGTGCCTCTCGACAAGCGGTACGCAATACCCATTCGCCGATCTTGCCCATCATGCCGCTGTCTTCGGCGATGGAAATAAATCGTACCGGGCTGATGATTCCATGTTGGGGATGACGCCATCTCAGCAGCGCTTCTACGCCCGTGACGCGCTTCGAGCCGAGATCGACCTGGGGCTGAAATTCAAGATAGAGCTCGTTTTCGTCCAGCACCTGCGATAAGTCCTGGGCCAGCTCCATGCGCTCCTTGACCTCGTTGCCAATGTCTTGGTCGTAGAAGCGAAAGGTATTGCGACCATCCCGTTTGGCGCGATACAGCGCCAGATCCGCTTGTTTGATCAGAGCTTGAGAATCGCTTTCCCCGGGCGGGTACACCGCGATGCCGATGCTGACACTGGTTTGGATTTGCAGACCGTCGATCTCAAACGGCTGCTCGAGGGAAAGTAGCAACCGACGGGCCAGCATGGCCGCATGCTCCGGCTCGTCGAAATCGGTTTTGATCACCGCCAGCTCATCGCCACCCAGACGGGCGACGGTGTCGACTTTCCGAATGCAACTGCTGAGACGATCGGAAGCTGCCATCAATAAGGCATCTCCCACGTCATGACCGTATTGGTCGTTGACTTCTTTGAAGCGATCCAAATCGAGCATCAGCAACGCCATCCGGCGCCGAAAACGCGACGCTCGGGCCAGGGTTTTTTCGAGCTGGTCTTGAAAAGTGTAGCGATTGGCGAGCCCGGTCAGGGAGTCGAAGCGGGCCATTTTGACCAAGCCCTCCTGGACCCGACGCTCTTGGGTCACGTCCCGCAGGATCACCATCAGATCGGAGACCTTGCCCGCGGAGCCCCGCATGACCGACACGGTGCCCTGGACGTGAATGATCCGACCTTGGCGCGTACGATGCCTCAGTTCATGGGCCTGCAACCAGCCCTCTTGCTCCAACCGCGCCAACATC
Organism: uncultured bacterium; assembly: GCA_965366625.1. Taxonomy (GTDB): domain Bacteria; phylum Acidobacteriota; class Thermoanaerobaculia; order Multivoradales; family J023; genus JAUIJL01. The sequence continues at coordinate 1,118 of CBDUGP010000124.1, read as the reverse complement.
TCTCGACGCTCCGCCAAGTCGACGTAGAAACTCTCGATGTTGTGGCGTTTGATTTCTTCGAGGGAGTCGTAACCATAAAGCTCTAGGCCGGCCGCGTTGATGTCGCGAATCTCGCCCTCCGTCGAAACCACCATCACCACGTCTTTCGATTGCTCGAAGAGGCGTTGATAAAGGTCGGTGCTGTAGCGCAATCGACGCTCGGCCCGCAGACGTTGGCGCTCATAGAGCCAGGCGAATCCCCCAGCCAATAGAACGACCGAGGCGAGCATCTGGGTGGTCAAGGCCCCTTGAGAGCCGTGCAACAACGAGTTTGTCTCGGAAGACCCTCGCCCCAGCGACAGACCGAGAAAAAGCAACAGGGTCACGGTGCCGCCGACCCGCTCGTTCCACAAAAAAGTGACCAAGATCGGCACCATGGGCAAGAGCAAGAGGACCGGCCCACGCAACCGGTCACCGGTCCAGCCAACGGAGAGGATCCACAGCAGAACCGTCAGCACCACAATGAAGGCGGAGGCATCCAACGATTTCGTCAGCCGCAGCCAGATTGGGACCAACAACAAGACCAGCGCCGCCGCCAGAGTGATGAGCAACAGCAGCGGCTCGACCGCGGACAGCGATCCCTCGCGCAGGCTTTGAAAGGCCGCGTCGACAAAAACCACCGCACAGAGCAGAAAGGCAGCTCCCACCAACAAGCGGCCCCGTCGCAGCCCCTCGTCGGTATTCCGAGCCGTCTCGGGCAAAAGGCGATCGAGCGTCGCCAGTAGACCCGCGCTGGAAGGCTCCCACCGCACTGCTGATCCCCTTTGGTCCGGGTGCCCGGGGTGCGCCCCTTCGATCGAGCCGGCCCCGTGAATCCAATAGACATCACATTTAGATAACTTCGCGAATATTTCGACTGTTAGCAATTCTGCCATAAATCAGCGCCGACCGAGAATTCGGAGGGCTTTGCTAGCCCCGCTCCCCCCAATTCCACCTCAAAAGGCCGCTTTTCCTTGACCCACTTTCGCCATCTACCTAAACTAACGACCGTTAGTTAGGCCCATCCAGAAATGGGATTTTCCGGTGAACCAAGGCCGGATGGACCGAGGACGGAAGCGAGCGTGTCTGAGCGATACACC
>CBDUGP010000123.1:0-26005 GCA_965366625.1 uncultured bacterium | reverse complement strand
ATATTCCGGAAATCTACGACGACGTCACCTGCTACCTCGATAAATACGCGGTTTCTTGCCCCCGAAATCTGGCCACTCCGGTGGCGGTCGATGCGTTGGCCGACACACCGAATGTCGATTTCCAATTGGACGAAGGCGGCTCGATCACGGGAACGATCACCGACGCGCCGTCCGGTCTCCCCATTCATGGGGCGTTTGTAGATCTCTTCCACCAGAGTGACGGGACTTTTGTCGGTGTGCGCAGAACCGATGAGCAGGGGCGGTATGTGATCGAGGGGCTTTGGGAAGGCAACTATTATTTGAGGGTTTTCAATCTCCTCCACATTGGAGAACTCTACCGCGAAGTACCGTGTCTCCATGAGAACCCTTGTTTTCTGGAGCAGGGGGATTCCGTTCGAGTGGAGCGTCAGGCCGAAACCTCGGGCATCGACTTCACCCTCGATCCCTTGGGTGAGATGTCCGGCCGGGTCACCGATCGCCTCACCGGAGCGGGGCTGGCCGGCATTGAAATCGAGGTCTGGCGGGCAGGCTCGCTGACCCGGGCCCCCCATAAACCGATCACCGACGCCCAAGGATTTTTCACCGTTCCGTGGGTCGAACCCGGGGAATACGTTCTCAGGGCTCAACCCTTTGACCCGGCCGACTACGTGCCCGCGCTTTCCGGGGATGTCGACTGCCCCTCCGAAACCTGCGATCTCTCGACCGGTGAGCGAATCGAGATCACGTCGGGCAACACGGAGCAGGTGCAGATCACCTTGCGACCGGTCGGCGTAACGGGCATCGCCGGTTTCCTGACCGACCGCCTCAGCGGCATCGGCGTACCCCATGGAAAAGTCGCGCTCTTCGACGTTTCTGGCGAGCCGGTGTCCGAAAGGCTTGGCGCCGCCGACGGCAGCTACCGATTCGACGGCCTACCGGCGGGGCAGTATTTCTTGATCGCCGGCGGCGACCGCACGGTCCGCCACCTCTACGGCTCGGGGGATTGTGACGACAGCGACGACGGCGACGGTGACGACTGTGATCCCCTTTTCGGCACCCCGATCGTCCTGGGATCCGACGATGATCTGGCGGTTGTCAGCCTGGACCTTCAGGCCACCCAATGCCTGTTCCCTGGTCTGGACCTTTGTCTCGGCAAAAACGGTCGTTTTCGGACCCTGGTTAAGTGGCAGGACACCGCCGGTGCGAACGGTTTTGGCGCGTCCTGGGGTTTGACCTCCGATTCCGGCGTCTTCTCCTATTTCAATGCCGACAATATTGAAGGCATCGTCAAAGTGCTCGACGCTTGCGACGGTCCTTCCCATCGATATTGGGTCTTCGCCGCCGGTCTAACGGACGTTCAGACGACCCTCTGGGTCACCGATTTAGCGAGCCGAGAGACCCGGGTCTACGAAAATCCACAGGGTCGAGCCTTCCTGCCGATCCAAGACACCGAAGGCTTCGATTCTTGCGGGGTTTATGCTTTCGGCGGGGGAGCGGACACCGTGTCTCAAGCCTTCGATCTCGGAACATCACAACCCCCGTCCACGGATTCGCCCACCAAGAATTGTCCCGGCAGTAGCGGCGAGCTGTGCCTGAACGACGGCCGGTTCTCCGTCCGCGCCTTCTATCGGGTGGCCGGCGGCCCCGAGCGCACAGCCGCCGCCGTGGACCTCACCGACGACTCGGGTTATTTCTGGTTCTTCCATGCGGCCAACGTGGAGGTGCTGATCAAAGTGCTCGACGCCTGCCTTCTCTCCGATCGCTTTTGGGTCTTCGCCGCCGGCCTGACCGATGTCGAGGTCCGCCTCGAGGTCACGGACACGGAAACCGGTCAAATCCGCACCTACACCAATAACCAGGGCAACGCCTTCCAGCCGATCCATGACACCCAAGCGTTCAACGCTTGCTTTTGACGGCGAGGAATCCGGACGGCAAACCTGAAGACCTCGGCGACGGTGATCTCGAGCTCGGTGGGTGTAGGAGGTGCTACCAGGCGCCGATACACCGCTTGACCGATCGAATTGACCGATCGAAAGCACTTGCCGGTCGGGGGTACTGCCGTCCAGCAGACGAGACAAGGAATCTATGAAACGATTACCCCTCTTAAACAAGGAGAGAACGCACTGGGGCTTACGCTGGGCGAGATCAGCGTCTCGGGGGCTAAGGGCTGTCGCCCATTCGATTTGATTCCATAGGGATATGCCAGGGCGACCTCCAGAGAAATCTCCATCGGCACAGCGGAGACTAGAGATCACTGATGCGGTATGACGGATCGCCGCTGGGACTTGAATCATGGGGGCTATGGAGCACGAAGCTTTACCCTCCTGGGCCGGTCGCGGACCTGATAGTCAAGCAGGATCTTCTCGATCGTCTTAGTGAAGGCCTTCGCTTTTCTTTGACCTTGGTGTCGGCTCCGGCGGGTTATGGCAAATCGACACTGATCAGCTCTTGGTTGACTGGCCATGGTTTTCCCAGGGTTTGGATCTCTTTGGAGAGAAAAGACAACGAAGCCCGAGACTTTCTCCGATATTTGGTCCATGGGATTCTTTCCGTGGCGCCGAATAGCCTGGCTCATACGGCACGTCTGCTGAATGCGGGGGAACTCCCACCCAACCGGGTGCTCATCGATTCGCTTCTCCGGGAGCTGGCTCAACTCGAGATCCTGTTTGTCGTGGTGCTCGACGACTTTCACCTGATCGAAAACCAAGAAATCCATGAAGTGGTCGACAGCCTGATCGACGCCGCTCCTCAGTCGTTGCATCTGGTGATCATCGGTCGCTGGAAGCCCCCCCTTGGACTGCAGGACCTATGCGCCTCCCAGCGATTGACGGAGATCCACGAGAAAGATCTGCGCTTCGAGAAAGAAGACACCGAGAGATTTCTCCGATGGGCACCCGAACTCGGATTGTCGGAAAAGCAGGCCGTCCGCCTCCATCATCTAACGGAAGGCTGGCCGGCCGGCCTACGAATGGCAGTACAGGCTTTGCGTGGCGGGACCACGGTCGACGACCTGGTCCGAGCTGCTCGCAACAACCCCAGTCCGATGCATTTGTATTTGGAGAGCCTTCTTTCGGGGCTTCAGCCGACCGTTAGGCAAGGCTTGGAAAAAATATCCTTGTTGGAGCGGTTCTGCGCGCCTTTGTGCACGGCGATGTGTGGAATCGAAGACGATTCACGCTTTGAGCAGCTCCTAGAACGGGCCGGGCTCTTGGTGATTTCCCTCGATGGACACTCCGAGTGGTATCGATTTCATCACCTGCTGAGCGCGTTCTTGCGCTCGCAGCTGAGCAAGCGCGTGAGCCCTGCGGAGCTCTCGGAGCTGCATCGAAAAGCTTCTGTCTGGCTGGCGGGAGCCGGTTGGATGGAAGATGCTCTACGCCATGCTTTGAAGGCTGAAGATACGGATTTGGCCATTAGGCTGGTCACAGAGAATGGAGAGGAGTTGGTCAACGCAGAGCAGTGGGAGAGGCTGGAACGTTGGCTGAGCTATTTGGAGATTTCGGGAGTCGAGCTCGATCCGAGGCTGTTGATTTGGCGGGCCTATTGTTACGACCAGCGATTTCGCTTGGGCGGCGTGATGACCACGCTCCACCGGGCCGAGGTGGCGCTGGCGACGAGCTCTGAAGCTCCGCCTCCCCAGCTTCTCGGAGAAATCGGCACCCTGCGGATGCAGCAAGCCTATCTCTCCGGCCGGGGTGACGAAGCGGTTCGCCGAGGGTGTGAAGCCCTGGATTGGCTGCCAGCCCAGGCATTGGGGGTCCGCGGTCACCACGCGGTGCTGCTCGCAGCCTCGTTGCAGATGGTGGGCAAGCTGGCCGAAGGCCGAGCGCTTCTCTACAAAGCGCTGGCTGAGAGCGCGGCCAAGCGAGACACTTACCACTCGCGAGCGCTGACAGGATTGTGCTGGGTGGAGTGGATGGCGGCCGACTTTCCGGCGCTGAAGGAGGCGGCTCTCCGATTGGTGGATCTCGGTACGAAATTGGGCTTCCGAGAAAGCTCGGATTTTGGACGCTACTTTCTCGGTATTTACCACTACCAGCGAAATGAGCTCGCGGAGGCCGAAGAGCACCTTTCCGAATTGACGGCGGAGCCCTATTTCACCCGAGCGGTGATTTGGATCCACGGAGCTTTCGCCTTGGCTCTGAATCACCTGGCACGGGGAAAAACCCGTGATGCATTGGATTTGAGCGAGAGAATCGTCGGACACCTGTTGGAGATCGGAAATACGGAGGTGTTGCCCGTCGTTCGCGCCTTCCAGGCGGAGCTCGACGCCTGTTGTGGTCGGATGATCAAGGCCGAGCAGTGGGCCTCGAAAGATTGGGATCAGCCGTTCTTTCCGATGTGCATGTTCTACGCTCCCGAGTTGACGTGGGCCAAGATCCGGATTTTACGAGGGGATCCGGCGAGCCTCGAGCAGGCCGGCGAGCTGTTGGCTCGATTTCGGGCCGATCTCGAGCGAAGCCACAATCGCCTATTCGTGATCGCCGCAAGGGCTTTGGAGGCCCTTCTCCATCAAGCGAGGGGACGTCTCTCTGAAGCGGAGTCGGAGCTGGAGAAGGCTCTGCGATCGGCGTTGCCCAGCGGCATCGTCCGATGTTTCGTCGATTTAGGGCCACCCCTGTTGGAGCTCCTCCGGGGTCTCGAGCTCGACCCCGAGATGAGACGGTTCGCCGATCGGATCTTGGAGGCGGCGGATCCGTCGGCAAAGGACGGTGAGGAGCCGTTCGCAACCCCATCGAGCGATCTCGCAGGCCTTGACCTCTTGAGCCGCCGCGAGCACGAGGTGTTTCGTTTGTTGGCCCGGCGGCTGACCAATCAAGAGATCGCCTCGGAGCTCGGGATCTCGGCGGCGACGGTGAAACGCCATGCCGCCAATCTATACAGCAAGCTCGGTGTATCGGGTCGGCGTGCGGTAGTGGTGCTGGCGCGAAATCGCGGACTGCCGGCGGGCTGACCAGCCAACACCCCCAGCCTAAAAATTGGCCCGTTTTTGGCCCATTTCGGGCCATCCGAATCCCTTCTGGGACGAGATAACCTGAGCAGACAATTCCTCAATGCAAGGTGTCCCGACCAGGAGATCCGTAATGCATCGTCGCCTCAAACCGAGACCGGTTTTACTGCCTCTCTGTTTTTTATTCCTGCTTTCCGTCCCTGAGCCTATATCGGCGCAAGGGGGCGTCCGCACCCAGTCGATCGAGTTGCGACCGGGTTGGAACGCAATCTTCGTGGAGGTCGATCCCGACCTTCCGGACATGGATGCGGTGTTCGGTGGCATTCCGGTGGGAAGCGTCTGGGGCTGGTTTCCGCCAGTCGGGCAAATCGACTTCCTCGACGATCCCGCCCAAGGATTGCTCAACCTGGAAGGATGGCGCGGCTGGTTTCCGCGGCCGCGTCCCGAGTCCGTGCTGTCGAACGTGTTTGCGATCGAGGCGAATCGCGCCTATCTGGTGGAGCTGGGCGGCAACACGCCAGTGAACCTGAACATCACCGGACGCCCGCTCAACCTCGACCTCGACTGGGTGCCAGACTCGTTCAACCTGGTGGGTTTTCAGGTCGATCCCGCCGCACCGCCGACCTTCGGCTCGTTCCTGGCGCCGTCGTCGGCGCACGCGGGGCAACCGATCTACCGCCTGGACCCGACCGGCGAGTGGCAGCAGCTGCCGTCTCCCTTTTCGGCGCAGATCCGATCGGGGGAGGCGTATTGGATCTATACCCAAGGGAATTCCGCCTTCCAGGGGCCGCTCGAAGTGGTGACCGGCGCCTACGACGGACTCGAGTACAGCGCTGCGCTCGATCAGCAGCGCTTGACGATCCGCAACCGCGGCCTGGTCGACACCCAGATGCGCGTGCGGACGCTGGCGTCGCCGACGGCGATTCCGTTTCTGGAACGTTCCGTGAACGCCACGGGAGCGATCCTCTGGAACGACTTGCCGCCCGACTCCACCTATTCCGCCCTCGCGGGGCAAGACCTTTTCGTCCAGCTCGGGGTCCGGCGGGCGGATCTCACGGCCGATCGCAGCGAGCAATTGCTGGAGATCACCGACGGGCTCGGCAGCCGTCGCTTGGTGTTCACGGGCGTCACGCGGGTGCAGCCCGCCGGGCCGCTACCGCTCGTTTCGGGGCGCGAGCAGGCGCGGACCCACGCCATCACCGGCGCAAATCCCTTCGCCGGCTTGTGGATCGGCGAGGTGTCGGTGAGCAAGGTCAGCGAATCGCAATCCGCGGGCACCGTGCCCTCGCCGGTGGGGGAGGCCTTTCGATTCCGCATCCTCATGCACGTCGATGCCGGCGGCCAGGCACGGCTGCTCAAGGAAGTAACCCAGATGTGGAAACAGGGCACCACCAAGCCCGATCCCCAGGATCCGAGCCGCCAAGTGGTCGACGTGCCCGGTCGTTACGTGTGGCTGACCGACCCGAGCCTGATTCCCAACTACCGGGGCGCCGCGCTGCGCGACGGCGTGCCCGTCGGGCTGCGACTGAGCACGATCGCCTACGACTTCCCGGAAAACGACTTGCCGATGACCGGCGCCTTCGATCCAGCCGGCCAGCTCGAGATCATCCTGCCGTTGCCCGCCGACGGCCCGACCAATCCCTACAAACATCGCTACCACCCCGATCACGACAATCTCGACGCGGAATTCCTCAATCCTCAAATCGAGGCCTTCGAGCTCACGCGGACCCTCACTCTGCAATTTTCTCCCATCCATCCCGCGGGACGTCCGTCCCCCGGGTGGGGCTCGAATCGCGTCGGCGGCACCTACCTGGAGAGCGTGGACGGATTACACCGCAACACCATTTACGGTGAAGGCATTTTCTTTTTGACGCGCGTGGCGGCGACCGCGCAGCTCAACGGCTAAACGGCGAGACGGAGCTTGAAGCACATGAATACGACGATCCATCTCCTGCGCACCGCGTTGCTCGCCCTGCTCGTCGCTCTGGTCGCGACGCCGCTACATGCCGTCTTTCCGGTCGCTTTGCGCGGCGCGGGAAACCAGGAGGTGACCGACATGGTGACCGGTCCGAGCGGTGCCACCTACGTGGTCGGTACCTTCGGCGGCAACATCGGTATCGGCGACGACATTATCGGCGCCCAAGGTCTGACCGACGTCTTCGTCGCCAAGATCAACGCTTTCGGCGACCTGGTGTGGCTCCGGGCGGCGGGCGGAACCAACGTAGACCGCGGCCTGGTGATCGTTCTCGATCCGGCGGAAAACGTCTACATCGGCGGTGTGTTCTTCGATGACGCCATCTTCGGCGAGGATTTCAACCAGGCCACCCTCGACGAATCGGGCGACAAAAACGGCGACATCTTCATCGCCAAATACGACGGTGCCGACGGCGACCTGCAGTGGGCTGCGCGCGCTTCTGGGAACGGTAACGACGTGGTCACCGGCCTCTCGTTCATTCCCGGCGACGCGGATGCCTTTCCGCCGATTCCGGAACGGGTGGCGCTCGGCGGCTCGTATCAATGCGACCTGCGCTTCTTCGACGAGGACGGCACGGAGAGCCTCGACGCGACCCTTCTCGGCGACGCCACCGGCTGCGGCGACAACCTGGACGGGCGCCGTCTGCCGGTGGTTGGATTGATCGCCACCAACGGGACCTGGCAGTCTCGGTTCCGCGAGTTCGAATCGTTGCGAGTCGGTCCTGGCGACCCGGTCGGCGCGTCGATCGAGGGGTTTGTTGCCGATGCTTCCGACCGGATTTTCGCTTTCGGGCAGATGCGATCCGAGGCGACCTTTCAACTTGCCGGAGGAGGAACCGAGGTCTTTCACCCGAGCACCCCGAGCCCGCCGCCCGGCTTGGGCGGACTCTCGAGCTCCACGTGGACGACGAGCAACGCCCGCAGCGTTTCGCCGACCTATTCCGCGCACAGCCCACACCCGCCCGGGGTCCATTCCAACTACCTAACGACGCCGACGATTTCCGTCGTTCCCGGCGACACTTTGGTCGTTGAATTTCAGCATTCCTACGACTACGACGCTCCGCTCGGCGGTGCCATTTGCCTGACCGGAGGAGGCATCTTCGAGCAGAACATCAACGGTTTCTGGATCACCATGAGCGGCGGCTTCGCGCTCGGTGCTCCCTCGTATACCGACGGTCCCACGGGGGTGGCCGGAGCCGCGTGGTGCGGAAGCAACGGCGGCGGTTTCACCCTCACCAAGACGGGTACCTCGACTTCGGGATTCACGGGTTTTATGCAATACCGTTGGAGGGGGCAATCGGCGGCCGCCTATTCCCAGGCGGGTTGGTGGCTCGACGACATCATCATCCGCAAGAACGGCGCGGTGATTCTCACTTACTCTTTCCCCGATATACCGCCGATCGATTCCACCGACCGAGGTCATTTCATCTCCAAGCTGTCTCCCGACGTCGACGGCTGGCAATGGGTCGATAGGTTGCCCGACGACGTGGATCCGCGCGATTTCACCGTCGATCGCGACGACCGCATCGTGTTGGTGGGCGACAAGGATCCGGCGAATCCCAGCACTTTCCCGCTCGAAGGCGGCGGCAACACGGTGCTCCCCGCCACCGACGGCGCCTTCGTCGCCGAAATGCGCGACGCGGGCAGCGGCGGTCTCTGGCAATGGGCCCGCTCGACGGTCGGCGGCGAAGGCCGCGGCGTCTATGCCGACGTCGACGGCGCTACGTACCTCACCGGCCCGTTCAGCGGCACGTTCCAACGCGAGGCCGGCGCGCCGATGCTCAGCTCCGCGGGCGACGACGACATTTACGTCGCCCGTCTCGACACCGACGGCACCTGGTTCCCCGGCGGCCCGACGAGCCTGTGGGGCGACGGCCGCAGCGCCGTGCGCGCGGGCGGTGCAAGCCGCGACGCGAGCAACGCCGTGACCGGCAACGGTGCCGGCCGCCTCTACGTGGCCGGTCGCTACGCCGGCTCGGCCAGCTTCGGCACCGCCGCCAACGGCGCGCTCACCGCCCTCGACGGCGACGAAGCGGTGATCGCCAATCTCGACAATACGGGCCGCTTTGCCGAGCTCACTGTGGGGCAATTCGTGGTCGGCGAAGCGATCACCCCGCCCCTCGGCGCCGAGCTCACCCAGGCCGCTTTCGTGCCCGACTTCATCCTCGGCGGGGTGAGCTTCGACGCCCTCGAGTCGTATTTCAAATGGAGCCCGCCGGCCGCCAACGGCGGTGTGGCGCAGCTCGTGCCGATCCGTGCCCTGCCCACCGCCGTCGAAATCCGTTGGCGCGTGGCGGGCGAGCCCCTCGAATCGCCGCAGCGCATCTCCACCTTCGGCGTTCCCGCTTGGCCGACTCGGCGCTGCGACTCGGGCAGCGGGATCACCAACGCCTGCTACCAGATTCACCTCGCCAACGCGCCGGTCGAGATCCTGCCCGCCGCCGGCGGCCCGACGCGCTCCTTCCTAGAGCTGCACAAACCCGACGAAAGCGACGCCTCCGTCACCGCCGGCTCCGTTTTCAAGGCGACCGCCAATCTGTTCAGCACCCTGGTCTACGTCGAGGGGGCGACTCCCGATCCCACCGCGTTCCCGCTCGACGTGCGCGTGGTGCGTACCGTGCTGCCCACGGAGGCGCCGCCCGACGGTGGAGCGCCGCACCTGGTGCGCGGTGCGGCTTGTACCATCGGCAGTGAGATCGTGCCGAATCCGGCGGACCACGACCAGCCCGGCCGTTCCGGTTACGTACTCAGCAACCGGGCCTTTTTCGACGGTGTGGGCGCGCAGAGCCCCTACAATCGCGACGCGCGATTGGGGCAGATCGTGCCCGTCAACCGGGTCAATCTCAACCGTCCGCAAGATGCCGGCAAGGAGATGACCGTCGCTTGGTACAAGCTCAACGATCTGAACGTGGCCTGGCCGCAGAAAGCGATCGAATACGACTGCCAATGGCCGGGCTCGCCACGGCAGATCATCATCGCCAGCGAGCACGGCAGCGAGGTGCTCGGCCAGCCGGTGCTCGATCCGTTACTTTTTCCGCAAGTCCACATCTACCGCCAGAACGATCCGAGCTTGCCGGGTTACAACCCCAACGACGAGCACGCCCTTTTCGCGCCGTCGAATACGGGCAGCGGTTTTCAGGCGATCTTCGCCCTGCGCCGCGACTTCGGCGGCGCCATCGCTCCGACGTCGGCCTCCGAGCCCTACGTGATCGCCAAATATTTCGACCAGCTCGCCGAGCTCTGGAGGTACGAGGTCTATCGCGTCGACGCCCTCGGTGGCGGCTTCGGCGCCTTCAGCTTCGCGGGCGAAGCGGGCGGTACCGTGGAGCCGCCGTATCCGGTGCGGCTCCAAAATCCGTGCCCGGAGACCCGGGTGGTGGGCGAGCTCGACGGCGCCGAGCAGCCGCCGGTGCCGTTCTTCCGAGACACCAACGAACAGCTCTGGGCGCGCGCCGCCGGGGCGGGCTCGGTGCGTTACTACTATCCCGTGCAGCCCGGTTGGTTCGTCGACCTCGATAGCAACGACGTGATGGACGATCTCAACGGCGACATCGTCGTCGGCAATGAGGTCGGCGCCTGCATTCCGTGGATGGCACGTTTGCCGGTCGCCCAAGGCGGCACGGCGAGCACCCAAACGCCGATCGAGGTGGCTTACAACATCACCTGGCCCGACGCGCCGCTTCTGACCGTCGGCGAGACGCTGCTCAAACCCAAGCGCGGCCTGCCGGACATCTTCAACCAGGCGGCGGTCCGCGTCGTCTTCGACGAATACCAGGAAGCCAACCCCCTCGATCCGTCGGCCACCCTGACCCAGCTCATCGATCCGCTGAACCCGCGCTCCGTGGAGCTCGTCGAGCTGCCCACTGGCACCCAGGCCCTGGCGACCTCGCTCGACGAAACCGGCAAGACGGTGATCACCGGCAACGCCGCCGGCGATTTGCGTCTGCCCTTCGCCCTCTACGAGCGCCTGCGCTGGGATCCGCTGACCCAAAAGTTGAGCTTCGACGGCCATTTCGACGAAAGCGGCGCCGGCGATCCCTTGCTGCTGCTCAACGTGATGACCGTGGACGAGCGCGATCAGCTGCTCGCCCTTTCCACGGATCTCGATTGGCAAGGCGCGATCCAACAAATCTTCGAGCTCAGCCGAAATCCCCAGGGGGTGCAGCGGGTCTGCACCACGACCTCGGTGGTCGGCGGCGTGCTGCAATGCGACGCCGATCGCCCGGTCGATCCCCAGACCGACGTGCTGATCGGCGTCATCGACGAGAACGACGACGGCATTCTCGAGCCCTTCCGCGCCGAGGGCATCAACGCCGGACTGACCGCCGGCTCGGCCCAGTCGACGGGTTACGTCACCCTGGTCTTCAACGACAGCGAAAGTCTCGCCTTGCCGGTGAGCCTAGCGGTGATCCGCGTCGACTGCCTCACCTTTCCCGATCCGCCGGCTCCGCCGACGCTGGTCTCTCCCTACATCGGCCAGGTCAACGTGATCGGCGCGACCAACGTCTTTGACGAGCAGGTCACCCTGCGCCATAACGGCGATTTCGGCGGTCGAGTAGAGCAGCTCGAATTCGAGTGGTTCTCCCACCCCGACGTCGACGGCACACCGCCGAGCCCGCCGCCGGACATCGACGGCGGCAACCTCGGCTCCTGGTCGCAGATCCCGGTCGCACCCCAAGGTGCAGTGCAGATCACCCTCGGTGGCGCCAACATCCAGACGCTGTCCGACAATTGGTATCTGGCGCGCTATCGCGGCTTGCCGGTGTGCAACAACGACACCGAGTGGACGGTGGTCGCCGGGCAGCCGGGCTCGACGCCCAACGATCCACGGGCGCAGCTCTCCCTCGGCTGGGTCAAACGGGTGGTCGCCGGGCTCAATCCCTTCGACGCCCGGGTGAGCGCCTTCCACACCAGCGAAACCAACACCTTCGCCAGCATGATCGCCCAGCTCGGCGAGCGTTACGAGGGCCCGATCGCCTTTTCCGACGATCCCGACAACCTCAACGAGATCGGTTTGATCGAAGCCTATGAAACGGTCTTCCGCCGGGCCCAAACCCTGTCGATCGATTCGGTGCCGCCGGTGAATTACGAGCCCGCCAACGCGGCGCTGCTCAACATCGCCTCGCGGATCTCCGACTTCTACATGTTGCTCGGCAACGAAGCCTTCGCCGACGCCCAGGACCCGACCATCGGCATCTCCACCTCCGGATCGCTGGGCACCCTGGCGCCGACGATCTTCAATTTCCAAAACCAGAGCGCGTCGCTGCTCGAAGAGGAGCTCACGCTGCTGCGCGGCCGCGACGACGCCCAGGGACCGACCGCGGCCCGGCCGGTTTACAACCGCTACTTCTGGAATTTCACCCAGGGCGACGGCGAGGTGGCCTATGCGCTCTCCTACAACATCTCCGACCAGAACGACGACGGCTTCATCAACGAATTCGACGCGCGGATCCAATATCCCCAGGGCCACGGCGACGCCTGGGGGCATTATCTGACCGCGGCCAAGGTCTATTACGGCCTGCTGCGCCATCCCTTCTACACCTGGAATCCGCGGCCCGAAGCGGTGCCGGTGGCGGGCGTGCCACTGCAGGTCGATTTTCTCGACGAGCGCAAATTCGCTCGGGCTGCCGCAGCTCGCGCGCGGGCCGGAGCGGAGATCGTCGATCTTACTTACCGCGCCGAATATGTCGACGATCCCGCCGGGCAATGGCAGGGTTATCAAGACACCGATCCGGAGCGCGCCTGGGGTTTGGCCGCCTGGGGACGCCGCGCAGGGCAGGGTGCCTACCTCGATTGGCTCACCGCCAACTCCCTGCTGCCCGACGTCGATCCCGATCCCAGCCACGTGGGCATCCAAAAAATCGACCGCACGACGGTCGACGCGCTGTCGGAAATCTCCGCCGCTTATGACGTGGTGCAAGACCAGATCGACGAAGCCGACCGCGGGCTCAATCCCCTCGGCCTAGCCAAGGGAGTGGTGCCATTCGACCTCGACCCGGCCCTGGTCGACGCCGGCAAGACCCATTTCGAGCAAATCTACGATCGAGCGACCGCGGCCCTCGACAATGCTGTCGAAGTCTGGAATTTCGCCAACGAATTGGGGCGAATGCTGCGGTCCAACCAAGATCAGGTCGACGACCTGACCGCCAATACGGCCCAGCGCGAGCGCGACTTCAAGAACCGCCTGATCGAGGTCTTCGGCCGTCCCTACGAGGACGATCTCGGCCCCGGCGGCACCTATCCCGCCGACTACGCCGGCCCGGATATCTACCACTACGCCTACGTCGACGCGCCGACCATGGCGGGCTTTGCTCCGGACGAGCTCGACCGGATCGGCCGGCTCGGGCAATTCACCGCCACCTTCAACTCTTTGCCGGGCGGCGTCGGATTTCTGAATTTCGAAGGCGAGGACCAAAGCCTGGATTGCGGCGCCAATCCGCTCGGCCCCGGCTGCACGCTCGGCAATCCGCCGGCGACCCAGCTCGAAGTGGATTACGTCACCTGGGAGGTGCCCATCCTGGCGAGCTTCGCCCATATCAAGCCGCCGACCTGGGGCGGCGTGCGCCCGGCGACGGGTCGCATCCAGGAGGCCCTCGACGAGATTCTGAACCAGCAGCTCAGCCTGCGCCAGGCGGTGGACGAATACGAGGCCCTGCGCGCGTCGGTGGAGGGCGAGGTGGACGGCTTGCGGGCAGTCTTTAACCTGCGCAGCGAAGCGCTGCGGATCACCAACGCAGAGCGCCAGGAGCTGGCCGATCTCACCGTCGCGGTCCAGGCGATGAACACCACGGCGATCACCCTGCGCCGGGTCAACGCGGGGGTTTCCGCGGCCTTCGAAGCCGCCTCGGAATGCGTGCCCGACAATACGATCGCGGGCGTGGCCGCGGGCGGCGACACCCTCTCCGGGGTCAAATGCGGCGTGCTCGCCACTTCCGTCGCGGTGACTCTCGGGCTCGACACCGCGGCCGACGCGATCGACATCGCCCAGGGCATCACCGAGTCGGCCAAAGAAGACGTCAGCTTGCAGGCGGCGATCGAGATGGAGGTTCTCGGCTTTCGCGAGGAAATGGACGGCGTGGTGGGCACGATCGAAGCGCTGGTGCGCCGCGAGCCCCTGCTGCGCAACGAGGTCTATTCCCGGGCGCAGATGGTGCAGCAGGCCAAGCAGCGCTACCGCAACGCCCTGGCCGAAGGGCTGCGCACCTTCGAGGAGCTGATCGCCTTCCGCAAGAGCACCGCCGCGGCGGTGCAGGAGTATCGCCACGAGGACATGGCCTTCCGCATCTTCCGCAACGACGCACTGCAGAAGTATCGCGCGGCCTTCGACAGCGCGGCGCGTTTTACCTATCTCGCTGCCACCGCCTACGATTTCGACACCAACCTGCTCGGCAACCAGGCGAACGCCGGCCGCGGCTTCTTGACCGACATCGTGCGCGAGCGCAGCCTCGGCCAATTGCTCGGCGGCGCGCCGGTGCCCGGCTCGCCGGGGCTGGCCGATCCGCTGGGGCGCATGGAGGCCAACTTCCAGGTGCTCAAGACCCAGATGGGTTTTAACAATCCGCAGATCGAAACCAATCGCTTCTCGCTGCGCACGGGCCTCTTCCGCTACGACGCCGACGGCGAGGCGGACGACGATTGGCGTGCCGAGCTGCTGCGCTACCGGGTTGAGAATCTCTGGGACGTGCCCGAGTTCCGCCGCTTTGCTCGCCCCTTCACCGAAGAAGCGCTCGGGCCGCAACCCGGCCTGGTGGTTCCGTTCTCGACCACCGTCACCTTCGGTCTCAACTTCTTCGGTTGGCCGCTGGCCGCAGGCGACAGTGCCTACGATCCCTCGCAATTCTCGACCCGAGTGCGCAGCGTGGGAGTGTGGCTAGACGGCTACGGCTCGCTGCCGCTTTCGGAAACGCCCCGGGTCTATTTGATCCCGGTCGGAGCGGACGTGCTGCGGCCGCCCACGGCGGGCGAGTTCACCACCCGTGAATGGTCGGTGGTCGACCAGCTCGTTCCGGTTCCATTCGACCTCGGCGGCGACGACTTGCAAGATCCCGATTGGACGCCCCAGGACACGCTTTCCGGCGGATTCACCGAGATCCGGCGGTTCGGCAGCTTCCGCGCCTACGACCACGACCCCGCCGGGCCGATCGGCGACCAAACGACCAGCGACAGCCGTCTGATCGCACGCTCGGTGTGGAATACGCGCTGGCTGCTGATCATCCCGGGTGGCACGCTGCTCTTCGACCCGGCAGAGGGCATCGACACCTTCATCGGCGACGACACGACTCCCGGAGTCTCGGACATCTTGATCTTCTTCAAAACCTATGCCTACCAGGGCTTCTAGCGGAGCTAAACGACGATGAGAATGATTGCGACTCGATTTCTGCTTCTGCTGCTTGTGAGTCTGCCCGCGTTCGCCGAGATCGTGGAGCCCCACTACGTGCTCTACGGCACGGTTGGCCTCGACGGAGCCCCAGCCGCCCCGGGGACCCGGATCGTCCTGGAGGTCGACGGCGAGCAGCTCGTCTCCTATGGGATGGGTGAGAATGCCGAGCTGGGCAATCTCTACGCCCTGCGCGTGCCCCTCGACGCGGTGGGCGAGCGTCTGCCAGGCCACGGCCGCACCGGCGATCAAGCCCGAATCTTTGTCGACGGTGAGCTTGCCGCCGTGCTGACCCTCGGCCCTGCCGGTAAGGCCCTATCGCTCGATCTCGATCCGGGCGAGCTCGCCGCGGGCATTTACCTCGGCGACGCCGAGCTTTTCGAGGGCGACACGGGCATCCGGATCGCTACCCTCACCGTCTCCCTGACCCAGACCCAACCGGCCGACGTGGAGGTGGACTTCATCACCCGTGACGGCTCGGCGTCGGCCGCCTCGGACTATGTTCCACGCCTCGGACGGGCGGTCATTCCCGCCGGCGACTTGAGCACCACGATCGATTTAGAGGTCCACGGCGATCCCGATCTCGAGGCCGACGAGGAATTCTTCGTCGACCTCTCGAATCCCTTGAACGGTGTGCTGCTCGATCCGGAAGGCCGGGTTGCGATTCTCGACGACGATACGCCGCCGTCGATCTCGGTCGGCGATCTCACCGTCACCGAGCCCAACCCGGGTGCGTCCCAAAACGCCTCGTTCACCGCCCAGCTCTCCCACCCCTGGGACGCCGACGTCGCCTTCAATTACGCCGCGGTCGACCTGCCGGGCGGCGCGATCAACGGCACCGACTATTTGCTCAATCCCGATTCGGCGGTGATTCCCGCAGGCCATGTCAGCGTGCAGGTGGAGGTGGTGATCTACGGCGATCTCGACAACGAGGACGACGAAACCTTCGAGCTGCATCTCAGCAATCCCGCCAATGCCTCCCTCGGCGACGGTGTCGGCGAAGCGACGATCAGCGAATTCGTGCGCATCCTGCGCTGGGTCGAGCAATACGGCGATTCCCTCGACTCCGGTGAAGCGGGCGCCGGCACCCCGGGGCTGACGGGCGCGTTCGATCTGGCGCTGAGCCCGGACGGGCAGAATCTTTACGTCGCGGGTCGCGCGTCCGACGCGATCGCCGCCTTCACCCGCAACGGCGACGGCACCTTGACCCATCTTGCGACCTACGAAAACGGCACGGGCGGCGTGATCGGCCTGAACGGCGTCGAAGCGGTGCTCGTCTCGGCCGACGGCACCAAGGTCTTCGCCGCCTCCTACGACGACAACGCGGTCGTCTCCTTCACCCGCAACGGCGACGGCACCCTCGTGTTCGTCGACGCCGACTTCGACAGCCAGGTCGACGCCGAGAGCACCCGTGTGGTCGACGGGCTCGCCGGCGCTTCCGCTTTGGCCGAAACGAGCGACACGGCGCACCATCTTTACGTGGCGGGATTCCTCGACGACGCGGTCTCGATCTTTAGCGTTCGCGGCGACGGCAAGCTGGAATATGAAACCACCGCCGAGGACGGCGTCTTCGGCGCCGACGGCTTGGCACAAGCGTCGGCGATCGAGATCGCCGACAACGGCACCGACGTTTACATCACCGGCTATTTCGACGATTCCGTGGCGCTTTACACGCGCAACCCCACGGACGGCTTTCTCACCTTCCGCGAGATCCATTCCGACGGCTTGGCCGGCGTGCTCGGTCTCGACGGCGCGCTCGACGTTCGCCTCGACGCCGACGGCGCGTATCTCTATATCGCCGGGCAGCTTTCGAACGCTGTCGCGATCTTCTCGCGCGACGATGCGACCGGTTCTCTGACCTACGTCGGCAACGTGATCGACGGCGTCGGCGGGGTCGACGGCCTACACCAAGTGACGGATCTCGCGTTCTCCCGAGACCCGCTGCTCGGCGACTATCTCTACGCCACGAGCTACGGCGACGACGCGGTCGCGGTCTTCGAGCGACAACCCGACGGTAGGCTGGTGCACCTGGAGCAGGCCCGTGACGGCGTCGGTGGGGTCGACGGCATCGACGGCGCCAACGCCTTGGCGGTGAGCGCAGACGATCACAACGTCTACGTCGCGGGCAGCGGCGAGTCGAAAGTCGCGGTCTTCGAGCGCGATGTGATCGCGCCGGAGGTGATTCTCGCGCTCACGAGCACGAGCCATGGGGTAGGAGCGCCGTCGAATTTGACCGCCCTCGACTTCGAATGGTCGGGGGCGAGCGATCAGGGCTTCGGCGTGGCCGAATATTGGTTGCTGCTCGACCGTCAGCCCGACACCATGGCGCCGCCTGAGCCGCCGTCGCTCTTCGTACAACACGGAGCCGATCCGCACACGGCATCGCTTTCGGTCACCGAGGACGCGGACGATTTCCATCTCCATGTCACCACCTGCGATTTGATCGGCAATTGCAGCCCGACCCATCTCGGCCCCTTCGCGATCGATACGCTCTCGCCCTCCGCACCGGGCGGGCTCACCAGCCCGAGCCACGACGCGCCGAGCGAGGATTCGCGGATTGTCATGACCTGGAACCCGTCGATCGATCCGCCGTCACCGAGCGGTTATGCCAGCGGAGTGGTGGGTTACGGCTACAGCTTCAGCCCTGCCGTCACACCGGAATGCGACGGCACGGTCGACCTTTCAGATCCATCCGCAGCCACCGTGAGGAGTGAAATCCTGCCGGTCGGCACGTGGTACTTCCACCTTTGCGCGATCGATGGGGCGGGCAATACCGCGACGTCGGTCTCGGGCCCGTGGGAGATTCTCCCCGACAGCACACCGCCCGAGATCGTGACGATCGACAGCGTGGCGCGCAGCGCGGACGGGGTGGTCGAATCGGGTGAGTTGCTCGACGGCGCGATCACCCAGCTCATCGTGTCCTTCAGCGAGTCTGTTCAGCCGGCAGGAGCCGAAGATCCCGCCAGTTACCTACTGGCGGGGCCCGGCTCCGATGGGATCTTCCAAAGCTCGGCATGCACGCTCGCTGGGGACGATATTTCGGTTCCTCTGGTAGGCCTCTCCTATGACGACGAGGCTCGAAGTGCAGCTCTGCAAGTGGCTTCTCTCAGCCGTGGCGAGCATCGCCTGTCTGCGTGCTCAGCGATTCAGGATTTGCGCGACAATGCGCTGATCAATACCGCGCTCGATTTCGCTTCCCTCGGAAATCATTTGATGAATCCGAATTTCGATAGGGATCTTTCCGGGTGGACCTTGAGCGATCTTTCGGCGATCTTCCTGCAGGACGATGCCGACGGGGCCGCGGGCTCGGGCGCTGCTCGGAGCGTGGTGACGAACCAAGCCGAGACCTTTGCTCAATGTGTGGACGGATCCTCGTTGAACGAGCCCTTCGATTACCTCGAGCTGCGGGGACGAGCACGGATCACGGAGCGTGCTGCCACGGCCGTTCGCATGACGGCGTCTTTGACCCCCTTTGATCAACCGTCTTGTACGGGAACAGATCTGGGACTGGTGGCCTCTGAGGAAGTGGCCGGGGATACGGCGGGGCAATGGCATGACTTGCAAGTCGGCCTTCGGGTTCCGGCAGGGGCCCAGTCGGTGCTCGTCGGCTTCGTGGCGGTGCCGGACGATGCCGCCGCAGATGCCGATGTCGATCTCGATCGCTGCGTGTTGCTGCGGTCGGTACTCTTCAGCGACGGTTTCGAGTCCGGCGACACCAGCGCATGGGCCGTGCCCTAACCGAAAGGAATATCGATGTCTAAAATAACGCCGTCGATCGTTTGGGCGTTGCTGTTGCTGGTCGTAAGCCCGCTCTCGGGCGAAAATCCGGCTCGTAGAGCACTTCAGGAAAAAGAGACACTGGCCCGAATCGGCGATCAGCCGATCACCATCGATGCCTATCTGGAAGAGCTCGAGAATCGGCGGGCCAAGGCACCAGCTAGGGTCCTCGACGTCGAGGGACAACGCCAGGTGCTCGAAGACATGGTCCGTCGCCGTATGCTGCTGGCTCGCGCCTCGGAGCTCGGCTACGCGGACCACCCCGACGTGGTCGAGGTATGGCAGCAGATGATAATCAAGACCTACCTGCGCGAGAATTTAGAGCAACGTCTCGAAAAGCTGGAGGTCAGCGATGCCGAGGTCGAAGCGCACTATCTCGAGCACGCCGAGCGTTATGCCGTCCCAGCACGCTCACAGCCGGCGATAGTCTTCTATGAGATCCCCCGAAACGCCGCGCCCGATCAACGATCGGCGGTCCGAGAGCGAGCCCGGAGCGCGCTCGGGGAAGCGGCCTCCCTCGATCCCTCGATCCTCCATTTCGGCGAGATCGCCCGGCGTGACTCGAACCATCGCTCAAGCCGATACCAAGGTGGAGTGGTCGGTTGGTTGGCCCATCTTCCGGAAGTGTCGAGTTCCCTGCCGCGGCCAGTGGTAGATGCTGTCTTGAGACTTGAGAAGGCGGGTGACCTCGGCCCGTTGGTGGAAATCCCAGAGGGTTTCTATTTGATTCGTCTCGTGGATCGAGAGCCAAAGCGTTTGCAGCCGTTGGAGCAAGTCGCCGCGGGGATTCGCCACGGTCTTCTTCGAACGAAGCGAACGGCGGAAAGGGGCTCTTTCGAGGAGGAGCTTCGCCGGCAGCTCGAGGTCCATATCGACGAGGGGCTGTTTCAATCGCTCGATCTGCCCGATGATGCCGGCGGTCCCCCGGCGGTGCCGTCAGCTCCTTTGAGATAGTTTGAGGCTTGAGGTCGCCAGAGAATATCCCTCGCCCCCGTGAGCAAATCTCGCTACCCTCTCTGCCCCTGACCCTTTTACCCTTTTCCTTCCCTCGCCTTTCGTTCCAAAACCCCTCGTCCCTGGTGAGACAGCCCGGAGCCCGGGATGCAGGGCCGCCCCCGCAGGGGGCAAGGCAAAGATAGCCTCGGAATTCATTCCGTGGCGAATTCCATTCCGTGGTGAATGTATTCGGGTAAAGCTGTTCTCGCCCCCGGGTATCCGCCTACCCGAAACATGCCTTCCGCCTTCGAAAACCCTTGCTTTCATGCCTATCAGTGCTTGGCACGTTGCTTGCTCTTTGCTCAGTCATCGCTTGAGTGATCATCGTTAGCTTAAAACTAGGACGGCGACGACGGCTCCGACCATGGCGGCCCTCCTCTCCAAACGTAGGCTTCGAAACAAAAAGGGACTGAAATAATGACGAAGAAACGACTAGCTTGTGCCCTCAGTATCGCGACCTTGTTGGTGTTGATGGTCAGCCCGGCCATGGCGGTTGAGAATTGCGACCAAGTGTGCGGACCGGGCGTCTCCGGCAGCACCGCTTGTGCGATTCCGTGGTCGGGCAAGGGCATCAACTGCCAGATTTGGGATTGGTTCTTCGGTTTCGCCTTCGCATTGCCCACTTCTGAGCTCACCCTCGACAGCTCTCCGGCGACTTGCTCCGCCGAGACCGAGTGGTACACCGAGACCTACCTGACGGTCGCGAAGTAACCGCCCAGCTGCTGCTGATGTTGGCTCCGTACAAGGAGCGAGGGCCGCCGTTCCGTCGAGGATGGCGGCCATCTTCGTTTAGGCAATCGGAAACATACCGCGAAGAACCGTGCTCGCCGTCCTCCCAATGGGTGGTCCGAAAAGGGAAGGGTCCATCAAACCTTGAAGGCGCTGAAGAACGCGGAGCTCAAAACGACCGTCGGGAATCGTCGAGGTTTCCGACAAAGATTCGGCGGAGACGGGCTTTGATCACCTGCTCGCGGACCGGCCCGCATCCCCAGCGGTCCGGCCCACGCATGTTGTTGCCGCCTCCGAAGCTCGGCTAGCTTGGAATCATCCCGAGACCAAGCTAATCCAGGAGATGTGCCGGTGACCCACACGATCAGTCAGACCACTGAAACTCCGAGGCGAAAGGGTGTCCATCCCAAACGTGTTCTCTTGACGGGCTTCGTGCTCTTCGTGTTCTACATGACGATGGCCATCGTGGTGCATGGAGTCTGGCTGGGATCGAGCTACACGGCTCTCATGGGCGATGTCTGGCGGGCGCAGCCGGACCTCATGTCGAAGGCCTGGGTCACGCAATCCACCTCCGCAGTCTTCTGCCTTATCTTTGCCTACCTCTTTGCCAAATCGACACGCAAAGGCGGCTGGAGGGAAGGAGCCTGGTTCGGCTTCGTGGCCTACTTCTTCTCCGGTTTCCAGGCCGTCACCCATGCCTACGCCACCTATCCGCTTCCGCTCGACCTGACGGTCAAATGGTTGTTCGCGGGTCTGGCGATCAGCGTATGTACCGGGATCCTGGCGAGCTTTGTTGATAAGAAAGTGAGTTAGTTTTCGTCCAGTTTTGCCGTTTTCGTGCCGGCGAGGCGGACTGCGGGCGTCGCTTGAAGCTCGCAGAGCTATTTCTCAGATCGCACAAATTGCTGATTTAATTGGGCCTATCGCATTTTCCCAGGATTTCTAGCTCGCGCCCGCTTCCGTCCTCGTTCCGCCTCGCCTCTCGGAAAACCCATTTCTGGACAGAACCGAGCTAGTTTCCGTCCAGCATTCAAGCTTACCGGCTTCGTCGAAAACGATCGACAGCGCCTCATTGCTCGAGGAGGTTGAGGAGCTCCAGGACGAGATATTGGGAGTCGATAGAATCCTGGTCGCCGAGGCCTAATATAGAAGGCGATTCTTGGACGAACCTGAAGAAGAGGTCACCCGGCAGCTGCCGTCCGATCAAGGGTTCGTGAAGGTCTCTCAGCCCTGGATGACGACGACGATCACGAGGCCGGAAGAAGGATAGGCCTCCGGAGACCCCGGGACTCGGTCGGAGCGAGCGGTTCAATCAGTCCTTGCAGACGGAAAAGACGGAGGCCGATCCGGAATCGGTGCCGTTGTCGTCGTCACTCCGGGCACCGACGAGGGCGACATTTTCACCCAGGGCCAGATCGTATCCAAAGTGATCGGCAAACGCGCCGCTGCCCGTCGCCGGTTCAGGTTTTTCAGACCAGACTCCCGAAGCATCTGCCGAGAATAGTCGCACCGAGCCGGAGTTCGGGCCGCTAGCAGTGGCATAGATGGAGCTGACAAGTGCGGTGTCGTCGAGCATCGCGACCGACCATCCGAAGCCGTCCCCAGCCTGAATTCCATCGGGTAAGAGTTCTTGCACCTCTTGCCAAACCCCTTCGGTATTGCGCTCGAAGACGTAGGCAGAGCCTCCACCTGCGGCGGCCGTGTTGTCGAATCTCGCTCCGATCAGGAGAGTTTCTCCGGAGACACCCAAGGCATAACCGAATTCGTCTCCAGCCAGCGGCTCTCCGGAGTAGAGCTTTTGGGTCTGGAGCCATGGGCCACTACTCGATTTTTCAAAAACATAAACCGCTCCCGATCCAGCACCTCGATCGGAATCTCCGGTCGCCCCGACCAAGGCCGTGTTTCCGGCAAGCGCCACCGACGTCCCAAATCCAGAGGTGGAGTCGATAGGAATGAGCTTCTGTTGCTGAACCCAGCCGCCTGCCGAGTCCTTGGCGAAAACAAAGACAGCGCCGGGTGCTGGGCCCAGGGCGCCGACCAGGGCCGTGTCTCCGGAGAGCGCTACGGACCAGCCGAATCGAGATCTCGTCGTGAGATCGTCTCCGAGCAGCTTCTGTTGTTCACTCCAAAATCCCGAGGCGTCGCGTTCGAAAATGTAGGCGGCGCCCGAGTTGGAGGCCACGGCGTCGGAGCCAAAAGCGCCGACCAGAAGCGTGTCCCCGGCAACCGCCAAGGAGTGTCCGAATCGATCACCGGCGAGTGCATCGGCGGCGGTGAATTTCTGTAGCTGTGGCCAGGTCGACGAGCTCGCGGAGAAACTGTAGACCGAGCCGGTGCCCGTTCCCAGCTCTCCCGGTCGGGGAGATCCGACCAAAGCCTGGTCGCTCGCCAAGGCCACCGACCAACCGAAACCTTGGAGGGCGGCGCCGTCCGACGGCAGCAATTTGACCTCTTCACCAGGATTACAAACCGGCTCTTCAACGGTCGAGAGTTCAACGACCTCTGCGCTGGAGAGGGCCCTCGAATAAAGACGAATCTCGTCTAGGTCCCCGCCGAAGAACCGTTGACCGTTCAGATCTGCGCGGCCTCCAAAGAATAGGTCGGTCACTGGATCGAAGGCGTCACCACCGTAGTCGAGAGAACCACGATCGATGCCGTCGACGTAGAGTGTGTAACCCTCGCCGCCGACACTCAAGGCCAGGTGATGCCATTGTCCGTCGTCAAAAGTCCCCACCGCGTCGCTCGGCAGAGTCGCGTCGTTTGCATCGCGGAACAGGGATCTCAGTCGTCCGGGCGCGGGTGAGTCGTTTTCGGTCAAATAGAGGTTTAAGCTCTGGGGTACGCTGTAGTTGCCGTGACTGAACAGATATTGGTAGGTGTTCCCGGCGGTGCTCGTATTGCGGAACCAGAACGCTACGGTGAAAGAATCACCATAGGTGAAATCCGGGATGCGGACGTAGTCGTCGAGCTGGTCGAAGCGAAGAGCCCCACCCGCTTTGCCGTCGGGGATCCAAGTCGCTCCGAAAATGGTTCCGTCTCGGCCGTTTCCGGATACATCCGCCGCGGTCGCCGCGTCGTCCGCGTCAAAAGGCCAGTGGGCTATCAAGTTCGAAAGCTCGCCGACCAGGAAGCTGATTTCGTAGTCGTCGATATTGGCAAGGCCGGATGTTCCCATGCAACGTACAAAGTAGCTCGAGATTTGACCGTCGGCACTACCGCTTCCATCGATCAGGGTAACTTCTGCGGAATGGTCCCGGCCTCCCGTGACGGAGAAGATCCCGGGCATCTCTTGGAAAGGCGTGCCCGCCGTTTCGCTGTATCGGCATTGTGCGTCCAGATTCGTCGCCAGCTCCAGCAGGGCCGATACTGAGCCTGCGGCCACGGCATCGGGACGTCCGTTGCTTCGTTGCGGAATCCGGTCGTCTACCTCGAAGGTCGCGAAAAGCTCCGTGACTTCCGTGGCATCCAGGGCTTGATCGTAAATCCTTATATCGTCCATCGCACCGTCGAAATGAAACGCGGGTCGCGCACCGAGACCGATGGGTAAATTGTTGGTTTGGAGCGCTTCATCGAAGATTGCCGACCCGTCCGCATCGCCGTTGTAGTAATAGCTCACGGTGTCGCCGTCCCAAGTCACCACAAGGTATTGCCAGACCCCCTCCTCGAGCGGTGTTTCACCAAAACCCCGGCGAAAATTGTTGAGGCGCACGCTATAGCGACCGGGACCTGCGTGTCCGAGCTCGAGCTCGTAGCTGTTGTCTTTAGAGATCAACATCTCTTGGCCCGAGAGTGAGCGCGGAAGAATCCACAGGCCGAGGGTAAAGCCCGTGGTCAGGTCCAAATCCCAGCCGACTCCCGGATCGGCGATCCGGGCGAAATCGTCCAGCCCGTCCAAGCTCAGGCTGCTGCCCACCGGCCCTGAGACCTGGCGCTCCGGATCGCCGAGCAACGTGCCGTGGTGTCCGTTGCCGGAGCTGTCGAGCACGTCGAAGCCGGCGGTTTCGTCCAGCTTCCAATGGGCCAGCAACGAGGCGTTGTCCGTATCTGGCATTTGGCTGCTCAACACGATGGGCAGATAGTGGGCGCCCTGCAAGATCCAAATCTGGTCGGAGAGCCTCAGCGCGATGCTTGAGGAAACGCTTCGGGTAAGATCGTTGCTTCCGCAGTGCGGAATGAAGAGACCGTCGTCGGCATAGATTAGAATCCAGTAAATGCCGGCTTCCGGAAAAGCGAACGGCGAGTCGAGAACGAAGTCATACCTGCCGACAATCTCCTCCTCCAAGGTGAAGAGAGGCTCCACGGTATAGGCCGAAAGTAAGGACTCCGGATGAAGCCCCTCGTTGCTCCAGATCTCGATGTGCAATCTATCGACTGCAGCGTCATTGGCTCTTTGCCACACGGAGCCGGAGACCAGAATGGAATCGGCTGCTGCGAGGAAGTTGTCGCCTCCCAAAGCGCCACTCGCTGTGTTGGAAATGGTCGCGGAGGAATGTTCACATTCCAATATAGAGATCGGAGATTGATTCAATATATCTTCCGCGTGGACCGAGAAAGTATTTATTAGCGCAAGACATAAAATTAAAGGTCGAAGCAGGTCGCGATTTCCCATCTCTCATCTCCCATTTCTCGATTCATTTGATTGCGAGGCTCAATGAGCCCCCACTGTACGAAAATGACATAGGACAAGTCCTAGCCAGAAATCCCCGGCCATTAACGTTAGCACAATGATGACGTTGCACGATGGGATTCCGGGTCGCACCCGGTCGAACGTCGTGCTCGACCATGGCGCGGTGCAGGGGTTCCAGGATCTCGCGGCCGCCGCAGACGGGAAGTAAGGACAGCCAGCCTCACTTTCAATGGTGTGAAAATTCCAGGGTTTGCGCCCTACACCTTGTCGGGAGATGGAGCGATCTCCGGCCATCAAGAAGGCGAGTGGTTCCGGCGACGGCGCCACCAGCCCTTGATGTTCAGAACATTCATTGCGAAGCTTGGCGGGTCTGGTCGTGGCCGCTGCTCGTCGATATTCGGAGGTTCCCATGTGGGTTGCAGATTTCCGCTTGCGCTCGGTCTTTGCCTGTCTGGTGTTACAGCTTGTGTCGCTGCTGGTGTCGGTATCTTGGAGCTGGGCCGACGATCCCGTCCACTACGAGATTTCGGGCACGGTTAGCCACCGCATCGACGGCTCGCCCTTAGCAGGGGTTTTGGTGTCGATCCAAGAGGCC
>CBDUGP010000122.1:0-26284 GCA_965366625.1 uncultured bacterium | reverse complement strand
GATTTTCCGGGAGAAAATTGCCGTTTTGGAGAGGCAACTGCGGAAGTTGGGTTAGAGCCCCTGGACCGCGCCAGGAAACAGCCTGTCTTTAATCCAGCAGTCGATCGATTCTGGCCAACAACTTCTGATGGTCGCTGGGTAGGGGTTGGGCCGATTTTCGGTGGATGGCTTTCGAGCGGTCCAGCAGCTCGAGGGCTCGGGTCCGGTTTCCCTTGTTCAGCTCCACGACCGCCTTTCGCAGCAGAATTCCGGCAAGTTTGATGTGGTCGGGGCCCAGGAGTTGTTCTTGCAGCTCTTGGGCTTGTTCTAGGAGTTCTGCTGCCGCGTCCAGGTCTTTTCGCCCGTGCAGCTGCAGATCTGCCAGATTCAGCAACGTGGTGACCACTTGGTGGTGGCGGCCAGGGAGTTTGGTTTGCAAGGCTAGGGCCTCTCGAAATTTGGCCTCTGCCTCGTCGAATCGGCGCTGGTTGTAAAACAAAGCGCCCAAGTTGGTGAGGTTGCCCGAGATTTTCGGATGTTGGTCGCCGTAGAGTTTCTTTTGGCGCTCGAGGACTCGCTCCAACAGATCCGACGCTTCGGCAAAACGCTTTTGCGCCACCAAAACAGCTGCCAGGGTGTTCTCGGTGACCGCCAGATCGGGATGTTTCTCACCCAGGGCCGAGCGCTGACGCAACATGGTTTCACGACACAAGGTTTCGGCGGCGGGCAGCTGTCCGGTTTGGTAGAGCACGGTGGCCAGATTTGCTTGGGTGATCAGGGTTTCTTGATCGTCCGGTCCGTTGGTTTGCTGCTGAATTCCCAGGGCTTGACGATAGAGCTGCTCCGCTTCTCGCCACCGACCCAAGGCCTGGGAAACGGCCGCCAAGTCGTTGAGGTTCTTTCCCACCAACGGGTGATCCGGACCGAGCAAGGCTTCCCGTTGTTGCAAGGCGTCGGTCAACAAATTCTGGGCGTCCCGATAGCTTCCTTTCAAATAGCGTAGATTGCCGAGCCGAGCAACGGCTTCCGCCAGCTCCGTGCTCGGCGCCTCGTGCAGGGTTCGACGCAGAGCCAAAGCCTGCTCCAGCAGCGGCTCCGCCTCTTTGAAAAGCGCCAAATTGCCATAAATCGAGCCGATCAGCTCCATCAACGATGCTCGCATTTCCGGTTGGTCGGCGAGTTCCGATTCCAGACGCTCGGCCGCCCGGTCGAGCAGCTCCCTGGCGGTGACGTTTTCCCCCCGGGTGCGATCGGGATCGGCGATTTCCAACATGCCCACCAACAACGACGACACCCTCTCGGCCTTTTCCGCCTGATGCCGCTCCTCGTCCCGCTGGCGGCGCAGCTCCACGGTGTAGAAAACCACCACCGCCGCCAACACCAATGCACCGGCGGCCAACACCGACACCACCCCGCGATGGCGCCCCACCCATTTGGTCAATCGATAGGAGAGGCTCTCGGGCCGGGCCGAAACCCGTTCGCCGTGGAGGTAACGACGCAAATCCTCGGACAGCTCGTCCACGGACGCGTATCGCCGTTGGGGGTCCTTGCTCAAAGCCTTGAGCACCACGGTGTCGAGATCACCTCGCAGGGCACGTCGCCAGCGCGGGGCCTCATCACCGACGCCTGCCTCCGCCAGGGTCTCTCCGTTCACCGCCATGCTCGGCGGCCGCGGTTGCTCGTGGCATACCGCGTGGGCGACCTCGGCGATTCGTCGACGTTCGAGCGCGTAGGGTGGCATTCCCGTGAGCAGTCGATAGAGCAGAACGCCTAGGGAATAAACGTCCGTCAGGGTCGTGATCACTTGGCCGCTGATCTGCTCCGGGCTGGCGAACTCCGGGGTCAGCAGCAACAGCCCTTCGGTGGTATGCAATTGGGTCGCCCGACCGTCGTCGGTGTCCAGAACCTTGGCGATGCCGAAATCCAACAGCTTGGGCTCGCCGTCGGAAGTGACGAAAATATTGCTCGGTTTGAGGTCTCGGTGGACCACCAGGTTGCGGTGGGCATAACTGACCGCGGCGCACACCTCGCGAAAAAGCTCCAGCCGACGACGTAAATTCAGCCCCCGATCGGCGCAATAGACGTCGATCGGCTGACCATCGACGAATTCCATGACGAAGAAGGGGCGACCGTCCGGCAGACTGCCGCCGTCTAAGAGGCGGGCAATGTTGGCATGCTCGAAGCGGGCGAGGATTTGTCGCTCGTAGCGGAATCGCTGCAAGACGTCCTCGGTGTCGAGCCCACGACGGACCACCTTGAGGGCCACGCTCTTGCGAAAATGCTCGTCGTCGCGTTCGGCCAAGAAAACCGTCGCCAGGCCGCCACGGCCGATTTCCCGAACCACCCGATAGGCCCCGACCCGATCGGGCACCGCCTGTCGCTCTTCTTCGTCCAAGGGGTCGAACGCGGCGACGATCCCTTGCTCTACCACCGATTCCGAGATCGGGTCCGCCGACAGCAAAGCCTCGACTCGACGTCGCAAGTCGGTGTCCGAACCGCATTCCCGGCCCAAGAAGGCCTCCTGCTCGGTGCCCGCCAAGTCCACCGCCTCATGGAATAGCTCCTCCACTCGCTGCCACGGCACCCCGTTGCCGACGGACCCATTCATAGGGGAAGAGCGGCACCCATGGCATCCGCCAGCCAAGCCCGGCCGAGCCTGAGATCACGCTCCACGGTGCGCTGCCCCACCTTCAAGATATCGGCGATTTCAGCCACCGAAGCTCCGCCGAAATACTTCATTTCGATCGCCCGGTATTTGCGAACATCCAACTTTCCCAAGTCTTTTAGGGCTTCATGCAACGCCAAGGTCGGGTCGTCGGAGGGTCCGGGTTGGGCCACAGATCCGTCGAGCGGCACTTCGATTCGATCGCCGCCCCGTTTGTCGGCATTTCGACGCCGAGCCCGGTCGACCAAGATCTGACGCATCAGGCGGGCGGACACGGCGACGAAGTGGGACCGGCCTTCCCAGGTCATGTCCAGCCCCACCAGCTTCACATAGGCCTCGTGAACCAACGCGGTCGTCTGCAAGATCGGCTCCTTGCGCTCGTCACGCATGTAGTGGTGGGCCAGGCGTTTGAGTTCGCCGTAGAGCAGGGGAGTCACTTGCTCCAAAGCGCTCTCGTTGCCTGAACTCCATTTCAACAAAAGCTCGGTGACTTCTCCTTTTTCCGGGGCGGTGGGCGGCTCGCTTTGGGTACTTCCCTGCGGGGGTGCGTTTTCCGAGGCTTTTCCGATTGGCCGCGTCGACATAGGGTTAAATGCTCCTTTTGGGTTTCAAGATACCAACCGCGACCTTCAGCTGCCAAGGTACAGGGGTTACCATCAAGCCATGAGCATCGACGCCTGGATGCAGCACCCCGACCACCCCACCCATTTCCGCCCGAGTTCGTGTCCCACTTCGTAAGACGAATCGCTAGCTTCGCTCTGATAGCCTCACCCATCGGTCGTCGCCTCTCGCATTCCGTCTGGATCCAGCCCGTTTTCACACCGTGGAGGTGCCAGTGTTCGACTCCCCCAAGATCCTTCGTTCCCCGTTGCTCCTACCCTCACTCGTCTTTGGCCTGGCCTGCATCTTCGTCCTGGGCACGCAGGCTTCCCAAGCCGCAGTGGTGTCGATCCACGTCGCCGACGGCGTGCTGCTCGCCACCGAAACGGATGGTATTTACGGCGAAGCTTTTGCTGTTCCGGACGAGCTGGTAGACGCGCTACGCCAAATGCCGTTGGGCGCCAAATTGTCGGTGCTAGGGCTTCCCACCGCTCCTGGCGAGCGACGCACAATCGTGTTGGAGCGCCGCGATCCTTGGGCTGCGGGAGCCCGGTTGACCCAAATCAGCACCGGCGGTTTCGTGTCGGAGCTGCCCAAAGGGAAACGCCTGCACTTCGTCGGCGAAGATCCAACAGACAACGATTGGCGCATGGGTTTGATGCTCGACCCCCAAACCGGTGAGCTCGAAGGCATCAGCCGAGGCCCCGGAGCCTTTTTCGAAATTTTCCGAGAGGGCGGCGCCTACCAGATCTCTGCGCTCGATATCCGCTCCAAGTCATTGGGCATCGAACAGAGTTGCCATCAAGCGGATCTGCGCAGCTCCACCTCGGCCGGGTCCGGCCACCCATTCGGCCAACCGATCCTCGACATCGCACCGACGGCCGCCCTGCCGAGCGCCAAGCTCGGCGGCGACCCTACTTACCAAGCGATCATCGCCCTCGACACCGACAACGAATTCCACGACAAGAAATTCGATAACGACACCACCGAAGCCACCGATTGGATCGAGAGCCTCTTCACCACCATGAACGTGCTCTACGAGCGAGATCTCGACCTGCGATTGATCATCGGCGACACCACCTTCCGTCTCGATACGGATCCCTCGCCGACTTACGACGACGACCCATGGACCGTGGGTGGCTCCGGGGCCAGCAGCTCCCAGCTCGCTGAATTCGGCACCTATTGGTCGATCAATATGATCGGCGTCGAGCGGGTCATGGCCGCCTTGCTTTCGGGCAAGTCCTCCAGCGGTTTTTCCGCCTCCGGCATCGCCTGGGTCGACGGGTATTGCGAAACCCAACCCACTGGAGGCGGTTACAGCATCAACCAGATTTTCACCGGCAACGTGGCCGTTTCCAACGACGCCCGATTGGTGGGTCACGAGCTGGGTCACAATTTCGGTTCCTCCCACACCCACTGCTACGACCCCCCGATCGACACTTGCTACGGCGTCGAAAATGGTTGTTATAGCGGCAGCACCTCGTGCCCCGCCGGCGGCATGGGCACCGTCATGAGCTATTGCAACTTCAACACCGGCTGCAACACCGCCAACTTGCTCGAATTTCACCCGACCGTGATCAGCCTGCTGGAGGGCTTCCGAAATTCCCATTACCCGGCTTGCGTGACCGACTACATGCCGCCGGGCACGATCTTCGAGGACGGATTCGAATCGGGGAATACCTCTGCTTGGACCGGGGAGTAATCCACAGCCTGCTAGGGATCTAAAGCACGCCGACTCTGTTCAAGACGCTCGCGAATTTCGAGGACGTCGGCGTGTTGCTCCCCCAGCTTCAGCGCCAACACCTCGTCCGCCGATTGATAGGCGTCGACCGCTTCCGAGAAGCGTTTCTCCTGCTGATAGAGCTTGCCGAGCGAGGCGCAGGCGTAACCGTAGTAGGGGTGGGCCGTGCCGACGGACTGTTCCAAGATTTCCAGGGATTTCAGATAGGACCGCTCTGCCGGGCCCCCACGTTGGACATGGCGATAGACCTCACCCAAATTCAAGTAGGCCGCTCCCACATCCCGGTGCTGATCACCTAAGGAAGCTCGACGAATGTCGAGCGCGCGCTGGAACCCGGCCTCGGCTTCAACGTAGAGTTCATCTTCGAGGTCCAAGCTCGCCAGGTTGGTATAAGCGTTCGCTAGACGCGGCGCATCGGGTCCGAGTTCTTTATTCATGATCTCAATCGCTCGACGCAAATAGCTTCGGGCTTGGGCGCGCTCGCCGATATCCCGTTCCAAGGTCGAAAGATTGACCAAAGTACTCGCCACCGCTGCACTGGAAGGCCCCAACACCTTTTCTTTGATCTTCAAAGCCTTGAGCTGCATGTCTCGGGCCTCGTCGACACGGCCGAGCCGGTCGACGACGATCGCCAAATTGTTGTAGCTGACGGCAACGTCCAAATGCTCACGACCAAAGAGTTCGATGCGCAGCTCTAGGGCACTCCGATGGACGCCCTCGGCTTCCTGATACCGGCCCTGGCCGTTGAGCAGATTGCCGTAGTTGTTGTAATAGTCCGCCTGCTCATCTTTGGGCAGCTGGTCCAGGGACTCGCCCAGCTCTTGGAAAAAAGCCTCCGACTTGTCGAATCGCCCCTTATCCAGCTCCAATAGGGCCAAGCTCTTGAGCAGATCCAAGTAGGCCGGGCCCGCGGTTTGCCCCAGAGTCCTGCGTATCTCAAGAGTTTGCCAATAGAGCGGCTCCGCTTGGTCGAGCTTGCCCCTGGCCCGATAGATTGCCGCCAGCTCGTGCAGGCTAGTGGCGGTATCCGAATTCTCGATGCCCAGCTCCTGACGTCGAATTTCCGCCGCCTCTTCGGCCGCTGCTTCCGCTTCCTCAAAGAGGCCGATGCGGCGGGAGACCACGGCAATAGTCGCCAGGAGCCTGGCTCGGGTCAGGGGTCGATGCTTCAGTTCCTCTCGGACCCGCTTCGTGCCTCGGTCCAAAAGCTCCCGGGCACTGATCTCGTGGGCGTTTTGGACCCCGGATTCGGAACCTGCAAATAGGCTTTGGAGAAAGGCGACCACTTCTTCCGCTTCATCTCGACTTTGCTCCGACTGTAATTTCGCCGCTTCCGCCTCCAATTGGGCCCGCCGCGCCCGCGCGGCTTCGGTCTGGGCGGTATTGCGCTCCTCTTGCAATCGTCCCGTATAAAAAGTCAATTGACCACCCAAGGCTAGGAGCGCGCTCAGGCCAAGGGCCACCCCGAGCCGATGGCGTTGGACGAATTTGCGCCCCCGATAAACCGGGCTGTCTCCGCGGGCCGAAACCGGACGCCCCAACAAATATCGCTCGATATCGTCCACCAGCTCGGCGGCCGATCCGTAGCGACGCTCCGGCTCCTTGCGCAACGCCTTGAGCACGATGGTGTCCAAATCCCCCTTGAGCTCGCGCGACAGGGCATCCACCGTCGCCCGTCGACGATCCGCCAGGCTACGGCCGAGTTCGGGGTCGGGGTCGGGCTCGATTCGGGAAGGTACCGCGATCGAAATTTGCCGCAGGTGGGTCGACGGTCGCGTGGGCTCGTCCTCGCACACCGCGCGCATGGCGTCGAGGGGTGAGAGGGTCGAAACCCGATAGGGTGGCCTGCCCACCAAGAGCTCGTAGAGCAACAATCCCAATTGATAGACATCGGAAGCGGTCGTCACCGGTTGGCCTCGGTATTGCTCTGGGCTGGCGTAATCCGGCGTCATCACCAGGGAAGAGGTGGCGGTGATCGCGGGCGCGGCTTGCTCGTCGAGCAATTTCGCAATGCCGAAGTCCAGCAGCTTCACCCGCCCCTCGGAGCTGACCATCACGTTGGCGGGTTTAATGTCGCGATGCACCACCAACGCCCGGTGGGCTGCTTCCACCGCGCGACCCACCTCAATGAACAGCCCCAAGCGATCGGCGACCGACAACCGCCGGCCATCGCAGTATTCGTCGATGGTTTCGCCATCGACGACCTCCATGGCGAAATAGGGACGCCGGTCGTCCGTCAAACCCGCGTCGATCAAACGAGCGATTCCGGGGTGGTCGAGGGAGGCCAGGATCTGACGTTCCTGGTGGAACCTCTGCAGGGTCACCGGGCTTGCAACGCTTTGGGAAAGCTTGAGCGCCACTTGCTGCTCCAGCTGACCATCGGCTCTCTCCGCTAGATAAACTGCCGCCATGCCACCTCGACCGAGTTCACGGACGACCCGAAACGGACCGATTCGGTCTCCCATTTCGGCGGGCTCTGGACGCAAATCCGTGGTGATTGAACGGTAAACGTCGATCAAGGCAACGTCGGCAAGCTCAAGGGTATCTTCAATGCCGGCGGTGGATTCGAGCAAGCGCTCCACGGCCTCGCGAATTGGACCGTCCGGTGCTTCCCGGTCGAGAAAGGCCTGCCGCTGTGCCATAGGTTGGTCTAAAGCCGCGTCGAAAAGTGCGTCGATCAAGCGACGGTCATCGTTCATCCCTGGCCCTGAATGGGAATTGTGCCACCTCCACCCAGGATTCGCCCTGCTCGCCCTCCAAGACCAAGAGATGGTCGCCGGGACTCAGCAAGGCCGCGTCGAGACTCAAATGCACAAGAGAACACCATCGCAATCTCCTTCACGTGGTTATCAAAAGCACCCTGATAACCCCATCCTCTATCCCTTCGACGGAAGTCACCTGAATTTGAACACTATCCCCAACGACGTTCAAGATGACCAGCTCTCCGACACGAAGTCCCAAGTCCCTTCATAATAGCGAAATCGGCAGGTATCGGGAATTGACAAATACATCAAAAAGGGCAGTGAATCGACCTAGAGAAACTCGTAGAGCGACTACCGAGCGCTTTCTCGGCATCAACGATCGGCTCTTATCCATGCCTCGAATGCGTACTCCAAGACTGCTCAAGGAGCACATCCCACACCAACCTCCGAACGCAACCCCAACCCGACGCCCGCCGTATCCTTATTAGGCGCCACGGCGGAGCCGATTACCATTGACCGACCCATAAGGAGATCCCATGAACGTGACCACACACATTCAAGCAGGACCGAACGAATACCCCTGGCAAGGCGGGGGTTGATTTCGGACGAGAAGGAATCGCGGACGAAGGCTTCGAGCTTTCGTCCGCACCCCAGGAGCTATTCGTATTTGAGCAGCTGGCGGGCCAGGCGGGCATCTCGTTCGATTTGGCCCAGGTCCTTGTGGATGAGGTAGAGTTCCCACGAGGCCGAATCTAGGTCGCGGGTGATGGGAGCGCGCATTCCGGCGGTGCGCAGGACGCCGAATCCTTCGAAGGACGGCAGCTCCATGACCTCTTCGACGCCGTGCACGGCTTTGATTCGACGGATATCGTGATCTTGGACGCCGTGTAGGACCCTGGCTTCCAACTTATCGTAACGGCTGTAGTCCAAGTCTCCACCGCTCAGGGGCAAATTGGCGATGTAGTGGCAGGCTGCCAGCTCCAACAGGCTGCGCCCGTGTAGTTTGGACGCCAGGATCGGCAAGCTGCCGCCGGCGAAACGGGCACCCACTTCGATCAGGCAAGGTCCGTCGTCGTCGACTTTGACTTCCATGTGAATCGGTGCTCGACGTAAGTCGAGGGCTTCGACCACCTCGCCGGCGTATTCCGACACACTGTGGAAAATCGATGCGCTAGTGGGTACTTTGAAGGTTTGGTAAAAAAGGTTCGGAATGCCGTGGCTTTCGCGTCGATCGTAAATCCACACATCGGTGATGAGAAGATCGCTCTTGCCGTCCACGAGCCCGTCGATCACAACTTCGTGGCCGCCGATATATTCTTCCAACAGCACCTCGCCCGAGCCGCGGGTCAGCACGTGTTGGCAATATTTTAGAAGTTCATCACTATCGTTGGCGAAAAAAACATTTTCTGAACCCGAGCCGGCGGTGGGTTTAACCACGATCGGCCACTTGCCGACATACCGTTGAAATTCGGTGGCGCCGGCCGCGTCCTCAACTACCGCGCTCTTATTGATGCGCACGGTGCCTTGATGCCGCAACCATTCCTTCATCACCGCTTTGTCGCGGCAACGTTCGATCACTTTGCGGGAATTCCACCCCAGGCCCAAAAGGTCCGAAAGAGCGCCGCCTAAACGCACGGTTTCTTCGTCCCAGGCGATGATGCCGTCGAGGCGATACCACTTGCGGACGATGGCGGCCGCCAAGATCTCGGGCGAGGGCGCCAGGTAGGCCGGAAAGGTGTCGAGCACATGACGCCCGAGAATTCGGGACCATTTGTTGCGCCACAACATGTGCCGACCCCGGCTGCTGAAAACGGCGATGGCTTGTCGGCCGGTTCGGCCGAGGAATTCCACGATATGTCGGGGGTACTCCCCGCAGGGATCAACGATCACATACGTCATAGCTTCACTCGTAGCGCAACAGGCGACGGACCATTTGCTGATCGCGCTCCACTTGCCGCCCGTCGGGATGCAGCAAGTAGATCTCGTAGGACTTCGTGTTGAGGTCTTGGGTCACCGGCACACGACTGCCCGGCAGCCGCAGCGAACCGATGCCCGCAAAAGAAGGCAACTCTTGAACTTCGT
This sequence comes from uncultured bacterium, assembly GCA_965366625.1. Taxonomy (GTDB): domain Bacteria; phylum Acidobacteriota; class Thermoanaerobaculia; order Multivoradales; family J023; genus JAUIJL01. The sequence goes on along the minus strand of CBDUGP010000122.1, from coordinate 16,515 downwards.
CGATACCGTGCACCGCCCGGACCCTCGGGATTTCATGGGTTTGAATGCCGGAAACGATGCGTGCTTGGTAGTGGTCGTAGTGACCGTAATCCACATCCCGCGGCGACGAGGGCAGCTCGCTCAGATAGTGGCAAGCTGCGAGTTCGAACATGCTGTGGTGATGCAGTTTGGAGGCCAGGACCGGTTGATCCCCACCGGCCATGCGCGCGCCGACCTCGATCAGGCAAGGTCCACGGTCATCAATCTTGACCTCCATGTGAACCGGCGAACGGCGCAGACCCATGGCGGACACCACATCCGCGGCGTAACGGGCCAGCTCCCAGAAAGGCTCTTCGTCGGTGGAAACCTTGATCGATTGATAGTAGAGGTTGGAAAAACCGTGGCTTTCCCGTTTGTCGTAGGCCCAAACGTCGGTGGGCAAAAAGTCGCCGTCACGATCGACGATGCCGTTGACCGCAAATTCTTGGCCGCCGATATATTCCTCCAGCAGCACGGCACCCCAACCCCCTTCGAGCACGTCTTGGCAGCCGCGCAACAGGTCCCCGGGGGTGCGCGCCACCACCACTTGCATGGAGCCGGCGCCGCCGGTGGGTTTGACCACGATCGGCCAGGTGCCCAGGTTCTCCTGGAATGCTTCAGCCTCATCGGCATTGTGCACGACCGCAGAAGCGTTGACCCGCACCCCGCCCACCCGACGCAGGTGGTCCTTCATGACGTATTTGTCACGAAAACGCTCGACGACTTTTTTGGGATTCCAGTTGAGGTCCAAGAGCTCTGAAATCTCCGCAGCGAGCACGGTGTGCATCTCGTCCCAAGGCACGATGCCGGCGAAACCCTCGGGGTAAGTTCGGTCGATCTCCCGACACAGCTCCACGAGGTCCGTGCCGTCATCGGCGAGAAAGGCATCTACCACGTGCTCGCCCAAGGAGTGTTTCCACTTATGCTCCCAAGCTCCATACCTGGCCTTGGACGAAAAGATCGCCACCGACTCAATGGCCAGGCGATCGAGGAAGGTCTTTTGACGGGCGGCGTAATCGCCGATCGGATCGAGTAAGAGATATCTCATGAAAATGGAATCCTGGAGCCCCGGTCAGGCGACCGCACGGACGCGCAAATGGTCGCCGGCGAAGCTCATCAGCTTGAGGAGCTCGTCGTAGTCCGGGTGCCTCAAACGGAACCAGACGTTGTTGTAATAACCTTTGAAGATGGGATCCGTCGGCGTTCCGCGGACCGGTAGTCGATGCTCGAAGAGGTAAGGACGCAAGGCCTTCAAAACCGGCTGTAGATTCTCGTAACTTGCGATCCGGCCGTCGCGATCCGGACGGATCTGCACCGAGCCGGTGGCGAAGCGACGGCTCAGAGTCGACGCCGGACGCCCGTGGAGCGTGATCATGGCCCACTCCGTCCACAGGTCTAGGTCGTTGCCCGCCGAGTAGAGGTCCCAGATCCGTTCACCCGGTGGGCGGGCACCTATTTCCGAAAATTTGAGCCCTTTGGGGCCGAAGAACCACTCCATGTGGGTGGCGGACGTGCCGATGCCGAGCACCTCGATGACTTTGCGTCCCATCTCCCGGAGTTCGTCGTAGCTTTCGAGTTCGATCCGGTTGGTCGCCGCGATTTGGGGCGCCACCCGACGATCGCTCAACGCCGGCAAGACGTTGGGGTAGTAGTGGGACACGAATTCGTGCACCGGTTTACCGTCGATCGACAGGGTGTCGTAAAAACCTTCGTGGCCCTCCACAAACTCCTCCACCGCCGTCGACATGCCCTGGTCGACCCGCAGCGCTTTGGCCGCTTTCTCCAGCTCGCCGACGTTGTCCGCCCGGTGGGTGCCGAGGCTACCCAAGGCTGCCCGGGGTTTGAGGATCACCGGGAATCCTTCGCGTTCCACAAATTGCCGCAGCTCCGACAACGAGCTGACCGCCGCAGACGCCGCGGTCGGCACTCCGGCTTCGCGCAACACATCTTTCATCAACGGCTTGTCGCGACAGAGGGTGGCGGACCGCACCGTGAGGCCGGGCAGCCCGAGGGATTCGCGCGCCTGAGCTGCCGACAGCACCAACGATTCGTCCCCGGTTTCGAGCAAATCCACCGGCGCCTGACTGCCGATGACCTGCACGGCCTTGAGCACCTGGCTCGCGTCCATGGTGTTGGCTATTTGCTCGTAGCCGTCGAGATAGCGATGTAGGCGTGGGTCGAGCTTCTGAATCGGCGTGTGCCCGACGCCGGTCACCCGCGCACCGGCGCGTTTTAAACCACGGACCAGGTCGACATACGCAGAGAAGAGGTCGGGACCCAAGAAGACAACGTGTTTGGACATAGTGGAACTCCGGGCGAGAGACTACCATCTCGGACAGATTTTTTGCCGAGTTAGAGAGTCGCAAAAGCGGGCCTGTCGTTATGAGATAGGGTTCGGCCATGAGCACCGAGCCCCGAGGCCGATGGGCGCCTACACCTTCCGGTTGGATCCATGTGGGAAATGCGCGCACTGCGCTGGTGGTGTGGCTTTCCGTACGATCACGCGGCGGCAGTCTGATTTGGCGGCTCGAGGACCTGGACCCACCGCGAGCTTTGAAAGGCGCGGCCGAGGCGGCGATCTTCGATCTGCGTTGGCTGGGTTTGGATTGGGACGAAGGTCCCACCCTCGGCGGCCCCCACGCACCCTATATTCAGTCCAAACGTTACGATGTTTACGAGTTGGCCCTGCGGCAACTGGCGGACTCGGGACGGCTTTTTCCCTGTGGTCGTACCCGTCGTGAGCTGAAAGAACTGACCGTGGCTCCCCACGGCAGCTATGGCCCGAGCACCGCGCCTTATCCCGCCGCTTGGCGGCCCGAGATCTTAGCGCCGGATTGGTACGAAAGATACCTCCTCAAAGCGGATTCTTCCTCCAATTCCGCCACCGTCGACGCCCTTCGATTTCGAGTTCACGATCGTCCCGTCACCTTTCACGATCGCTTGCAGGGGGAGATCACCGAGAGGGTCGACGAAACCGTCGGCGATTTCGTGCTCAAACGTCGGGACGGTCTCTACGCCTACCAACTCGCGGTGGTGGTCGACGACATTCGCATGGGGGTCAACGAAGTCGTGCGCGGGCTCGATTTACTCGACTCCACAGCCCGGCAAATTCAATTGATCGAGGCCCTCGGCGGAGAGGTGCCCCACTACGTGCACCTGCCCATGGTGCTCAATGCCGACGGCGAAAAGCTCTCCAAGCGAGACGACGGCCTGACCCTGCGCTCGTTGAGGGAAGCCGGCGTGGTGCCCGAAGAGTTGGTGGGTTATCTCGCCTTCAGCCTCGGCTTGTTGGATCGCGCGGTGCCGTGCAGCCCGAACGAGCTGCTGGACGCATTCGATTGGAGCAGAATTCGACTCGAAGATTGGCGCCTGCCCGACCATCTGATCGACCTGCTGGTCACCTGACCCGGCGACAGGACAGCCCGGGAGACCGGTCGGCGGAGCAGCTGGTCAAGGCCGCCCGACAGGCCCGCCCGTGGCCCAAACCTGCTATGCTCCGCCCCTCCAAACGGAAGCCCCAGCGCCCCGATCCGCCCCTCGGACCTCGAAGAAGACCTCGAAAAAAGACCCCGGAAGCATTGCCATGACAGCGCCGAAAACCGCCGACGAAATCCGCCAGAGCTTTCTCGATTTTTTTGAACAACGCGGACACACCATCGTGCCGCCGTCGCCGGTCGTGCCGATCGACGACCCCACCCTGCTGTTCACCAACGCGGGCATGAATCAATTCAAGGATGTTTTCTTGGGCACCGGCAGCCGCGACTTCCTGCGCGCCGCCGACACCCAAAAGTGCATCCGGGCCGGCGGCAAGCACAACGATTTGGACGACGTCGGCCACGATACCTACCACCACACCTTCTTTGAAATGCTCGGTTCCTGGTCGTTCGGCGACTACTTCAAGGAAGACGCCATCCGCTGGGCTTGGGAGCTGCTACACGGGGTTTACGACATTCCCGCCGAGCGCCTGCACGCCACCTATTTCGCCGGCGACGAAGCGGACGGCCTGCCGGCGGACGACGAAGCCCGCCAGCTGTGGCTGGACACTACCGGCATCGATCCCAAACACGTGCACGCTTTCGACAAGAAGGACAACTTCTGGGAAATGGCCGACACCGGGCCCTGCGGGCCGTGCACGGAAATCCACGTGGATTTGACCCCGGATCTCTCCGGCGGTCCGCTGGTCAACGCCGATGACCCCCGGGTTTTCGAGGTCTGGAACCTGGTTTTCATTCAATTCAATCGGGATCAGGGCTCGCGGCTCCACACCCTGCCGTCCAAACACGTGGATACGGGCATGGGTTTCGAGCGCCTAGTGACCGTGCTGCAGGGCCAGAAATCCAATTACGACACCGACGTTTTCTCGCCGCTGATGGAAGCGATCCGTCGCCAAACCGGTGCGCCGGCCTATGCCGCGACCATGCCCACGGCACGACCGAACGAACAGGGAATGCGCGACATCACCTATCGCATCCTGGCCGACCACCTGCGCTGTCTGTCCTTCGCCATCGCCGACGGCGCCTTGCCCGACAACGAAGGCCGCGGTTATGTCCTGCGCCGCATCCTGCGTCGCGCCTACCGCTACGGACGCCAATACATGGGTGCCGATCGCCCCTTCCTGCACCTCCTGGTACCCGCCCTGGTGGATCAAATGGGCGGCGTCTTTCCCGAGCTCAAGGCGAATCAGAGCCGGGTGGTCGAGGCGATCCACGAAGAAGAGGAATCCTTTGCCCGCACCCTCGACACGGGCCTCAAACTCTTCCAAGTCGCCGCCGACTCCGAAGACGTGCGCAAAACCGAGACCATCGACGGCGAAACTGCCTTCAAGCTGCACGACACCTTCGGCTTTCCCATCGATCTGACCCAAATCATCGCCGGTGAGCGCGGTTTGAAGGTCGATAAAGACGGTTACGATCAATTGATGGAAGCGGCGCGCCAAAAAGCCCGCTCGGCGGGCAAAACCGGCGAGGCCGACGCCGCCCAGGCCATTCTCGACGCCGTGGCCCAGTTGGAGTCGAGTTTCTTTGAAACCACCAAAACCGACGACCGACCCAAATTTTCGGCCTTTGAAACACCCTCGAAGGTGGTGGGCTGGGTGGACGCCACCGGCTCCTTCCACCAGACGGACCTACCGTCCGATCAAGACATCGGATTAGTGCTCGAAACCACCTGCTTCTACGCCGAGCAAGGCGGTCAAGTGGGAGATCGCGGCCGAATCCAAGGCGAGCACGGCACCTTTGAGGTGATCGACAGCCGCAGAGCACAAGACACCGTCTTGCACATCGGTCGTTTGACCGAAGGCCGGCTGAGCTGCGGGGACCCGGCGAAGGCGGTGGTGGCGGAAGGCCGTCGACGAGCCATCATGTCCAACCACACCGCCACCCACCTGCTCAACCACGCCCTGCGCGACGTGCTCGGTGAACACGTGCAGCAAAAAGGCTCGTTGGTGGACGACGAAAAGACCCGTTTCGACTTCTCCCACAAGAAGTCCCTCAACAGCGAGCAGCTGCTGGAAATCCAGGGCAAGGTCAGCCGTCAAATCGACCAAGGCTTGGAGGTTTTCGACCAAGAGATCCCCCTGCCGGACGCCAAATCCGTAAATAGCTTACGGGCCGTGTTCGGCGAAAAGTATCCCGACCGGGTGCGGGTGGTATCGATCGGCGTGCCGGTCGACGATTTATTGGCCGATCGCGACAATGCCCAGTGGGCGGACTATTCCATCGAGTTATGCGGTGGAACCCACACCGCCGACACCACTGCGGTGGCCGAATTCGCCCTGGTCTCGGAAGAAGCGGTGGCCAAAGGAGTTCGGCGCATCGTCGGCATCACCGGCGACACCGCCCGTCGAGCCCAACAGACCGCGGACAGCCTCATGGGCCGGGCCGAAGCCCTGACCGGTGACGATCCGGAATCCCTGCAACAAGGGGTGTCGGATCTGCTGGAGGCCTTGAACCGCGACCTGCTGCCAATCACGGCGAAACAACAGATTTCAGCCAAGATCCAAGACGTGCAACAGCACATCAAGAGCCTGCAAAAGGCCCAAGCTGCCGAGCAGGGAGCCGAAGCTCTCGACGCCGCAGCCGAACTCTTGGAATCCGCCACCGACGTGGGCGGCACCAAAGTGATCGTCGGCCCCATGCCCGACGCCCCGATGGACAAACTGCGGGAATCCGTCGATTGGCTGCGGCACAAAAGCGGCTCCGCCGCGGTCTTGCTCTTCGCCCCCGGAAGCGGATCCAAAGTGCCCATGCTCGCCGCCCTAACCCAAGACCTGCTGGCCAAAGGCCTCGACGCCAAACTGATCCTGCGAGAAGCGGGAAAAATCGTCGGCGGAGGCGGAGGCGGCCGCCCCGACATGGCCCAAGGCGGCGGCAAAGACGCCTCCAAAGTGCCCGAAGCCGTCGAGCACGTGCGTGAGTGGCTGGTCGGTCAGTTGAGCTGAGGGAATACACACCCCTCTTCACAGCGAGCGCAGCCGTCTCGCCTTCTCCTCCCTGGGAGCGCAGGCTCTCGCGGCTTCAGCCAAGCCTTTGCCGCGCAGGCAGGGCTGTCTGCGGTAGGCCGATCGATCGTCAAGACGGAAGCTCGGGAAATCGCCGCGAGAGCGAATCCGCGAGAAAAGCGCACATGGCTTCTGCCAGTCGGGAGGGGAAGGGCTTCCGCGGTTGAACCGTCGACATGGTCACGGCCTCCAGTCGCCAAGGCCTAAGCACCTCCACCAAAGCGCCGGTCTTGAGGTCCTCTAGACAGGAGAACGGCGGCGCCTCCGCAACGCCATGGCCCGAGCGGGCGGCGGCGACCACGCCCGCGTAATCGTTGAGGGCCAGGATCGGCTCAAGCCGGATGTAGCGCTTGACCCGTCCGTCAGTCGCCATCCAAACGTTGTCCTCCGGCCAACCGGCAAACGCCAATATACGATGGTGGGCAAGGTCAGCCGGCTCCGAAAGCGGCCCGGCGGCGGCCAAATAGGCCGGGGACGCCACCAGAATATGGCGGTAAGTCAGAAGAGGTTTCTGGATATTTCGACGTCTATCGCTCGGATCGATCCGGATCGCCAAGTCCAGTCCATCGGCGATGAAATCTGGCCGCCGATCCGTGATGGAGCAACTGATTCGAACCTCTGGGTGCAACCGCTGGAAGTCGACCAATGCCGGAGCCAGCAGCGTGTCCGAAAGGCTGGGCGGTGCGGAAAGCCGCAGCATGCCGCGCAAGCCGTCCCCATGGTCGTCGAGCTGAGCACGCAATGCTCCTTCCATCGCCTCAAGGCCCCCTTGGGCCGCTTCAAATAGCTCCGCACCCACTTCCGTCAACCGAAGACGACGGGTCGAGCGTTCGAGAAGTCGAACCTCCAGCACCTTTTCCAATTCAGAAACCCGCCGACTGACCGTCGAGATCGGCATGTCTAACCGCCGAGCGGCCGCGGTGAAGCTCTGTGCTTCCGCCACGCGGACGAAAATGGCTAAGGCATTAAAGTCGATCATTATCCCAATTTTAGGAAAGATCTTTCCACAAAACCAGGTTAATTCCCGCATAAGGAAATTATAAGTTGACTTCGTACTAGCGAGGGTCCCGGCCGCCCAGCCGAATCCCCGGACTTCCACCCCGATACCAACCTTAAGGAAAGACCCATGCCCCATTCTGAATCCACGTTTTGCCGACTTCTCTCCAGCACAACGCTGCTGCTCTTTTTGCTGCCGACCCTGCTTCTCGGCCAGGAAACCCCGAGCGAGACCTTGACGGTCGGCGGAAAAGATATTCGCGACTATCGACCCGTCCTGGCAAAAACCCTCGAAAGGGCGCTACCCCTCGACCCGCAGACAGGCCTGTGGGTCGAGGAGGTTAAGGACGATCTTTGGGTCGTGACCGACGGCATCTGGCAATCCGCCTTCCTGACCACCGGGAAGGGCGTGGTGGTTTTTGACGCCCCCGCCAGCTATGGAGAAAAGCTGATCGCCACCATCGGTAGCAAAACGAAAGAACCGATTACCCACCTTGTCTACAGCCACGGCCACAAGGACCACATTGCGGGCGCGGCACAATTTAAATCTTTACCGAATCTCGAAATCTTGGCCCATCAAGAGGTAGACCGCTACCTGAGGGAACTCAAGGATCCCAGTCGTCCGGTGCCAACTCGCACCTTCGGCGAGAGCTTCACCTTAAGAATCGGTGATCAGGAGGTCGAGCTTTCCGCAAAGGGGCCCTATCACTCGTCAGAAGCAGACATTGTGATTTTCTTTCCGCGGCAGAAGGTGCTCTATGCCATCGATTCGGTCACCCCGGGTTGGGTAACTTTCCAGAATCTAGACCTCACGGCCAATGTCCACGAGTATTTGAAAATCGGTGAGGTGTTGCTCGCCTATGACTTTGATCTATTTGTGGGAGGCCACTTGACCCAGCTCGGAAATCGGCGTGAGGTCGAGCTGGCCGTGCAATATACCGACGAGCTTTTGGAAGCGGGTCGTCGGGCATTTACCGGTACAGGAATGGTCGAAACCATGGCCAAGGCGGCGAGCCAGGTAGGCTGGGACAACAAATTCCTGCTATTCCGTTTTTACCAAGAAACCATGGTCGCCGCCTGCGCGGAAGAAATGACAACGCGATGGGCCGACAAGCTGTCCGGGTTGGATGTTTGGATCGACGGCCATTGCGACAAGGTGATTACCTACCTGCGAGTCGACTGACGGTGTGGACGTGCGGAGCTGATGAGCCTAGACAGCTTCCGTCCAGTTTTCGGATTTACTGGGAGCGTAGGCATCTCGTCGGCTTCCCCTGACGGCTTATGCTCGCCGAGCCGGCCAGGCTAAACCGTCACCGAGGCCCGCTCCAACACCGGCTTCAAGAAACGGCCGGTGTGGCTACCTTCCACTTCTGCGATCGCTTCCGGTGGACCGACGGCGATGATCTCGCCGCCTCCGGCTCCGCCCTCGGGCCCTAGGTCGACGATCCAGTCGGCGGTTTTGATCACTTCCAGGTTGTGCTCCACCACGATCACCGTATTGCCCTTGGACGACAGGCGGTGCAGCACTTCGAGCAGCTTGCGTATGTCTTCGAAGTGTAGGCCGGTGGTGGGCTCGTCGAGCAGGAAGAGGGTCCGGCCCGTGGAGCGTTTGCACAGCTCCGTGGCGAGCTTGACCCGCTGGGCCTCGCCGCCCGATAGGGTGGTCGCCGGCTGGCCGAGCTTGATGTAGCCGAGGCCGACGTCGTTCAAGGTTTTGAGGATGCGCTGCACTTTGGGGATGTTCTCGAACACTTCCAGGCCCTGTTCGACGGTCAGGTCTAGGATCTCGGCGATATTCAGGTCCCGGTACTTCACCTGCAAAGTCTCGCGGTCGTAACGGTTACCGCCGCAGATCTCACAGGTCACATAAATATCCGGCAGGAAGTGCATCTCGATTTTGTTCTGACCGTCACCCTTGCAGGCCTCACAGCGTCCACCCGCGACGTTGAAGGAAAAACGTCCGGGTTTATAACCTCGCATGCGCGCTTCCGGGGTCTTGGCCATGAGATCGCGAATAGCGCCGAAAACATTGGTATACGTCGCGGGGTTCGATCTCGGGGTCCGGCCGATCGGGCTTTGGTCGATGGCGATGACTTTGTCGAGATGTTGCAATCCCTTGAGGCTGTGATGGGCGCCGGGTTTGGCGGAGGCGCGGTAGAAATGCTGGTCCAAGGCCTTGTGCAGGATGTCGTTGACCAAGGACGACTTGCCCGAGCCCGATACGCCGGTGACCACGGTGAACAAACCTAGGGGGAAGGCCGCGTCGACGCCCTTCAAATTGTTGTGGGTGGCACCTTTGACCACAATCTGCTTTGTCTTCAGCGGTTTGCGACGGGTCGGCATCTCGATTCGGCGCGCGCCCGACATATATTGGCCGGTCAGGGAACGGGGATCGTCGAGGATCTGCTGCGGGGTGCCGGCGGAGACCACTTCGCCCCCGTGCACGCCCGCGCCCGGCCCCAGGTCGAGCACGTAATCGGCGGCAGCGATGGTATCCTCGTCGTGCTCCACCACCAGCACCGAATTGCCGAGGTCACGCATGCCTTTCAGGGTGCGAATCAATCGCTCGTTGTCGCGCTGGTGCAGGCCGATCGACGGCTCGTCCAACACGTAGAGCACCCCCATCAGCTTGGAGCCGATTTGGGTCGCCAATCGAATCCGTTGACTCTCGCCGCCGCTCAAGGTGGCGGCGGACCGGTCGAGGGTCAAATAACCCACTCCCACATCGTGTAGGAATCCCAGGCGATCACGGATCTCCTGCAGCACTTTGGAAACAATCGCTTTTTCGCGATCGGTCAACTCGAGACCGCGCACCACGTCCAGCAGATTCTCCACCGGCAATGTGGCCATCTCGACAATCGATTTGCCGTCGATTTTGACCGCCAGGGCTTCTGGGCGTAAGCGCTGTCCGGTGCAGGAGGGGCACTCCTGAATGGACATATATTTCTCGATTTCCGCCCGCACTCCCATGGAGTCGGTGTCTTTGTAGCGGCGCTCCAATCGATTGATGATGCCTTCGAATTTGCCCTTCCAGGCATAACTCGATTTCTTGCCTTCGAGCTTGAATTGCATCTCCTTGGCACCGGAGCCGTAGAGCAGCAGGTGGTGCACCTTCTCCGGCAGCTTCTTCCACGGCGTGTCGAGGGTAAATCCCACCGCATCCGCCAAATTCTCCACCATCTTCATTTGAAACGAACCGGAACCAGGCTTCCACGGACCGATCGCCCCGTTCCTGATCGATTGCCCCGGTTTGATCACCACCTTGTCGGGATCCACTTGCATCAGGGTGCCCAATCCCGAGCACTCCGAGCACGCGCCGTAGGGGCTGTTGAAGGAGAAAAGACGCGGCGCCATCTCGGGCAGCTGAAAGCCGCAATGGGTGCAGGCATAACTCTGGGACAACAGCTCTTCCTCGCCGTCGGCCGGGGCGAGAATGGCCAGGCCGTCGGCGACGCGCAGGGCGGTTTCCAAGGACGAAGCGAGCCGTTTCTCGATGCCCTCCTTGACCACCAGCCGATCGACCACAATGTCGATGTTGTGTTTCTTCTGCTTGTCGAGCTGCGGCAGCTCGTCATTGGCGAGGTCGTAGATTTGACCGTCGACCCGGGCGCGCACGAAACCTTCGCGCCCCATCTGCTCGAGCTGCTTTTTATACTCGCCCTTTTTGCCGCGCACGAACGGCGCCATCAACACCAATTTGGTTTTGGCGGGCAAGGACATCACCCGATCCACCATCTGCTGAACGGTTTGGGGCTGAATCGGCAACTCGCAGTTGGGGCAATGGGGAATACCTACGGACGAGAACAACAAACGCATATAGTCGTGGATCTCGGTCACCGTGCCGACGGTCGAGCGCGGATTTCTCGACACGGATTTCTGCTCGATGGAAATGGCCGGCGATAGCCCTTCGATCGAGTCGACGTCCGGCTTCTCCATTTGCTGCAAGAATTGCCGCGCGTAGGTAGACAGAGATTCAACGTACCGCCGCTGACCTTCGGCGAACAGGGTGTCGAATGCCAGCGATGATTTACCAGAGCCTGAAACGCCGGTCACCACCACCAATTGGTTGCGGGGGATCTCGACGGTGATGTTCTTGAGGTTGTGCTCGCGCGCTCCGCGCAGAATGATCTTTTCCATGGCCCGGGGACTTTAGCAGAAAAGCGCGAACAAGGCGTAAGATTCTGCCCGCCGAATTCGAGATTTCCGTTTCACAGGACTCCCCGCATAGAACAATCTCCGGCATTCCTGACAAAATTCACCACCCATGAGCCGTTCCCCCACCCAACGCCGGTCATCCACCGTCAACCCGCCGGTCTCCGACCCCGACGAAACACCCACACCCCTACGCTCTGCTTTTTCCGGTTGGCGATTGCAGCTTTCCCTGTGGACATTGGTGGCGACCATTCCCACCACCCAGGATTGGCTCTACGGCTTATTGTCCGACGGACCGAATCTACCCTGGTGGCGCCTGTGGCTTTATCACCTGCCCTTGTGGTGGCTGTGGCTGCCGCTCACCCCCGCCATCCAGGCCCTGGCCCATCGGTTCCCGGTGACCCGCCGTCGAGGATTCTTTGCCCTCACCGTGCATCTGCCGGCTGGTTTCGTGTTGGCGACGGCCCACCTAGCGTTGAGCTGGCTGTGGTGGCGGGCGGTGGGGCCGACCCAAACTGCCGACGGCGCGTTCACGGAATCCATGATCGGTCTGCTGAGATCCTCTGCTTTGCAAACCGACCTCTTCGCCTATTGGGCTGTGCTGGCGGTGGTCTCTTCCCAAGAGGTCTATCGCGAGGTGCTCAGCCGCGAGGAGGAGAACTCACGCCTGCGCTACCGCTTGGCCCAGGCTCGCATCCGGGCCCTCAAAACCCAGCTTCAGCCCCATTTCATGTTCAACGCCCTGAACGCGGTGTCGACCCTGGTGATCCGCAAAGACGGGTCCAGCGCCGGGCGCATGTTGGGTCAGCTGGCGGAATTCGTGCGTTTGACTCTCAGCGATTCCGGACAAGAAATCGCCCTGGCGGACGACGTCGCGCTGGCGGAGAAATATCTATCCATCGAGCAAGTTCGATTCGAGGACCGCTTGCGTTTTACGGTCGAGGTCGATCCCGAAGCTGCCCGCGCTTTGGTGCCACAGCTATTGCTTCAGCCGGTGGTGGAGAACGCCGTGCGCCACGGCATTTCCCCCAAAGCCGAAGGCGGGCATATCGAGATCCGGGCCTCACGCCACGAGGACCGAATCCGCATCGAGGTATCCGACGACGGCGCTGGTCTACCGGGTGCTCGACCCTCTATCCGGCGTCGCACGGACGGCGGAATCGGCCTTTCCAACACCCGGGATCGACTTCAACACCTCTATGGCGACGATTTCGGCTTCGAACTCAGCGGCGCGCGGGGGGAAGGAACGCGGGTTTTCTTCGACCTACCCTTCCGGTCCGGAACGTCCAGCTCCGAAGAGCAAGCCCCATCCGCGAAGGCCGATCCAACGGACCCGATCGCTGAGGAGGACGGCAGCGATGTCTGACCCAGCCCAACCGTCCCAACCAGCCCAACCAGCCCAACCAGCCCGTCAGACCGAAGCCTCGATCGTCGGCCTGCGCGCCGGCAAGTTGGACGCCAAGCTGCTGTTTTTGATCTGGAGCTTGCCCGGGCTGATGCACGCCCTCCAAGGTTGGGTTTTCGAAACCGCCACCGCTTCCCCGGTGCAAATCTTCCTCTTCTACGTGCCCTGGTGGTGGCCCTGGATCGCCGCCACCCCCGTGGTACTCGGCTTGGCGGACAAGCTGCCCATTTCCGATGATTTGGAGACACTACCGGCCGCCGATGAGCCCGATCGTCCACCGGTGGTGGAGCCCGGGCCTAAGACGTGGTGTCTGCACGCCTTGTTGGCGATTTTCATGGCCGCCGTGCACATGTGGCTGCTGTTGATGTGGGGTAGCCTATTTCCCGTATTCAGCCGACCGGAAGTTGATACCGAATCCTTCCTGCGCAGCCTCTTGCAACCGGTTTTCATGGTCAGCCTGTCTAGCTACTTGCTGATCCTCTGCGCCCACTACATCGCCGGATTGGCCGCCCGGTTACACCAACGCAATCTGCAAGAAAATCGCCTGTTGGGACGCCTAGCCGAAGCGGAGATTCGTTCCTTGCGCATGCAGCTTCAGCCGGAAGCCCTGGCGGAGAGCTTCGAGGCCATCTCCAACCAAGTGCAAAACGGTGAATTCGACACCGCTGAGTCGGCCATCAACCGATTGGCTCGCGACTTGCGAGAAACCCTGCGCCACGGCGACAACCTGCCCGAGGTGTGGTCCAATCCCGATTTCGAACGTAGATCCCGTCGCCGCCATCGGCCGTAAGAACCCTTGCCCTGATCGCGACCCATGCTCAAGACCTATAGCTCAACGACGTATTGCTCAAGAGGATCTTCCCTTGCCTAGCCCATCCATGAAAGCGCCTTCGAAACCTTCGTCTCGGCAATTCCTGCCGCTCTTCATGGTTTTCCTCTGGCTACCGATCGCCTTGACGCAGGTCGCTTGCAACCCTTCAGACTCAACCCAAACCGAAACCACGACCCCAACCGCGGAGCGCAATCCCATGCCCGACTTTCTGCTCGGCGGCATCCAAGTCAACGAAGCCGATCACGACGAATGGTTTGAGGCCCTCAAGGCCCAGGGCATGAATATGGTCCAGGTTACCGAATACGCCAAACAGGGCGAGTGGGATACGGATCACATGTGGTGGGACGAAGAGGCGCCCTATGTTTTGAAAGAGATCCAAGGTGCGAAAAAACACGGCCTCAACGTGATCCTGGTCCTGAGGGTCGCCTTGGACCACGCCTTCGATCGTAACGAGTTCTTGTGGCACGGCATGATCATGCCCAAGGACGAGAAGTTATTGGCCTCCTGGTTCGAGCAATACGGTCGCTTCTGTCGCAAATGGGCGGAAATCGCCGAACGCGAAGGGGTCGACGTGCTGATGATCGGCAGTGAAATGAACGCCCTGGCGTCCACACTCCCGGTGAAGGAGATTCCGGCCCTCGAGGAATACTTCCTCAACGACGAGAAGCAACAGCGGCGTCGCGAAGAGGTCATGGCCCAGAAGCAGCTGATCGAGGAGAAGGGCCTTTTCCTAGAAGATCGCGAGACCTTCAGCACCGTCGAACAGTATTTGGAAGCGCGCATCGAAACCGAGCAGGGCTGGGCAGCCCAAACTACCGCCGACTTGAAAACAGGTGGTGTCGAAGCGATCAACGCTCGTCGGGCCGTCCTTCAGGCCCATTGGGTCAAGCTGATCCAAGATATTCGACAGGTCTACACCGGACCCCTGGGTTATGCCGCCAACTTCGATCAATACCACGAGGTGGGTTTTTGGCCCGAGCTGGATTTCATGGGCATCAACGCCTACTTCCAACTGCGAACCGACGTGCTCAACGGCGTCAGCGAAGACCAAAGAGCCGACCGTCTTTACCCGCTGCTGGTGCAAGGATGGAGTGGAGTGCTGGACAGAATCGCCGACTTTCGCGATCACCAGAATCTGACGAAACCTCTGATTTTCACCGAAATGGGTTATACCTTCCGTCGCCAATCAACCCTCGAGCCTTGGGCCCACACCGGCTTTTCCATGATCTCCAACCCCACCACCTTGCCCGACGGCAGCGCGGGTGAGCCGGAAAAACACGTCATCGTTTGGCGTGAGCAACCGGACGACTTCCAAGAGAGAGCCCTCGCCGTGCGCGCCCTGCACGAGGCCCACAGCCGGCTGGAAAAACCCTTCCTGCACGGCATTTCTTATTGGAAGCTTTCGAGCCACGACTACCACAAAGAGGTGGAGTCCTTCATGGTACACATCGGCGAAAACAGCGACGATCCAATCCTGCCCGAGCTGCGCAAATTCATGGAGCCGTAAGAACGCCCGGCCGCTACGAAGGGCTGCTAACCGACGAATGGAAAGCGAAACGAACATGAATGAAATCTTTGGGGTCCACGTCGAGCTGATGGACGTGCATCCAACCGTCTGGCGCAAGCTCGAGATACGAGCCGACTCTAGTTTTTGGGATCTCCACTGCGCGATCCAGGATGCAATGCCGTGGGAGGATCTCCATCTTCACGAATTCCGCTTCCCAATCGGAGACACCGACACGCAGATCGGGATACCCGAATACGATTATGGTTCCAATCCCAGCTTCCTGGCGAGCTGGGACACCCACCTAAAAGATTGGTTCCCCAAAATACCGGGGCAATGCCTGTACATCTACGACTTTGGTGACGACTGGCAGCACAAAGTCTTTCTTCAGGAGCGAAAAAGTGTGACGCACACACCCCGCCGACCACGGTGCGTCGACGGGCAAGGGATGTGCCCCCCGGAAGATGTCGGCGGCCCTCATGGTTTCCTTGAATTCAAAGAGGCCATGTCGGATCCGACCCACGAGCGGCACGAGGAGTTGGTGGAATGGTTCGGCTCCGTGTGGCAAGACACCGGTTTTGACCCCGGCTCGGTCAAATTCAGCTCACCGAAGCGTCGGCTTCAAATGGCCGGCCTCGGCGACTAGCGGGCACGGCGTCTCCGCTTCAGAACCTTCGATGGCGGAGAGCAAAATAAAAAAGGCTCCCTCGACGGTCGGGCCGTCGAGGGAGCCTGTGCCGAGCCGCGCCCAACGTCCGATCAGGGCTGCGGCAGGCAGCCCTCGAACTGCACGTGGTCGAGCTTGCCGTCGCCGTAGAGCGCGGCACCGACCAAGGTGCCGTCGACGCGGCCGTGGGCGAAGTCGACCAGGGCGCGCGGCGCCAGCACAGCACCCGGCAGGCTGACGCCGTCGACCGCGATCAGCAAGTCGAGCGCGTCGGGCAGGGCCCAGGCAATGCGCGCCGCGTCGGCCCCGCCGCGCAGCTTGATCACCAGGTCGTCGAGCACCACGGACGCGCCGTCGACGACGACCACCGCGGTCGAGGTCTCGGGCACGTTGATCAGCACGATCTTGGCGTCGGCGAGCTGCTCGGCGCCGACGTGGAAGA
>CBDUGP010000121.1:0-26515 GCA_965366625.1 uncultured bacterium | reverse complement strand
CCGAGATGTTGGTGAAGCCGAGGTCGAGGTTCGATTGGCAGACTTGGGCTTGGGTTACAGAAGCAAAAGAGAACAGGAAGGTTACCGAAAACCACAAGAAAGCACGGCAAGGGCACATGAGCAATCTCCTCCGAAGAGAGAAGCATCTATGAAAAAGCACGATAGGACCTATGTCGACAAATTTTGTGCCCTAGATTTAAGCACCTGGCTTGATCCCACACAAGCAAAGAGATGGGTGCACTGGATGCCTCCACGCTTCCCCGCCAGATCGACCCGAAGAATCTCTAAAAAACCGAGATTTCCCCTCCGACATGGTAAGTTTTCGGCCCGCCGAGATTTCCGCCACCCGGAGGCCACGCATGGGTTTTTACGCCGACCTGCACATCCACTCGAAGTACTCCCGCGCCACGAGCCGGGACTGTGATTTCGAGCATTTGACGCTTTGGGCTAAACGCAAGGGTATTACGGTGGTGGCCACGGGGGATTTCACCCATCCGGCTTGGTGGCAAGAGATCCAAGACAAGCTCAAGCCGGCCGAGCCTGGGCTTTTTCGGTTGAGACCTGAACTCGAACGGGCGGTAGACGCGCAGCTGCCGCCGTCTTGCCGACGACCCGTGCGTTTCTTGTTGGAGGTGGAGATTTCCACCATTTACAAGAAGGGTGACAAAACCCGCAAGGTTCACCACCTGATCTATGCGGCGCACCTGGAAACCGCCGGACGATTTCGCGATGCTCTGGGCGCGATCGGCAATATTAAATCCGACGGTCGACCCATTCTGGGCTTGGATTCCAGGCATCTGCTCGAAATTACGCTCGAATCCGGCGACGACGCGTATTTGATCCCCGCCCACATTTGGACTCCGTGGTTTTCGGCCATGGGTTCGAAGTCCGGTTTCGATTCCGTGGACGATTGCTACGGCGATTTGGCCGAGCACATTTTCGCGGTCGAAACCGGTCTGTCGTCGGATCCGCCGATGAATTGGCGGGTTTCCCACCTCGATCGATTCACCCTGGTCTCGAGTTCCGACGCCCACTCGCCTCCCATGCTCGGCCGCGAGGCCAACCTCTTCGAAACGGAACTCGATTACTTCGCCATGCGCCGGGCGCTCGAAACCGGCGAAGGCTGGGGTGGCACGGTGGAGTTCTTTCCCGACGAGGGCAAATACCACCTGGACGGCCATCGCAAATGCGGGGTTTGCCTGGACCCGGCCGAAACCCGACGACGGGGCGGTCGCTGCCCCACCTGCGGCAAACCCGTTACCGTGGGCGTCTTGCATCGGGTTGAGGAGCTGGCGGACCGCGAGCTGGACTATCTTCCAGAAAACCCGGCGGAATTCCGCAGCTTGGTTCCCTTGCCGGAAGTGGTGAGCGAGATCCGCGGCGTGGGCCCCAAATCAAAAACCGTGGCGGGCATCGTCATGGCGTTGACTGCCAAGTTGGGCCCCGAGCTGGAGATTCTGCAAAGCCTGCCGGTCGAAGACGTTGAGCGCCACGGGGATCCTTTGATGGCGGAAGCCATCCGTCGCTTACGCCGAGGTGAGGTCCGCGCCGAGGGCGGCTACGACGGGCAATTCGGCACGATCCGAGTTTTTCAACCGGACGAGATCGTGCCTCAGCTGACCCTGGCTCCCCTTTTCGGCGAAGACTTCGCGGCCGCCCCTGCTCCGGCGACAGCTCCTGCGGAAGGTTTCGATCCAGAGCCGACAGCTACCATCACGACTCCGACGGCCGCCCCAACGATCGATAAGGCAGACCTACCCATCCTCGATCGCCTAGACCCGGACCAACGACGGGCCGCTTGCCATCTCCAGGGTCCGCTCTTGATCGTCGCTGGACCGGGATCGGGCAAGACCCGAGCCCTCACCCACCGACTCGCTCATCTGGTGGAGTCCGGTGTGGATCCGGCATCGTGCCTGGCCATCACGTTCACCCGTCGCGCCGCCGGTGAGATGCGCGAGCGGCTCGAAGGATTGTTGGGGCAACTGGCAGGGCGCCTGAAGGTGACGACCTTCCACGGCCTGGGCCTTGAACTTTTGCGCCGTTATGCACGCGAGGCGGGCTTGCCCGACGGATTCCGCATCGCCGACGAGACGACCCGCCGAAAGCTGGTGGCGGAACGCTTTGGGTTGAGCCCCAAAGAAGCCGGCGTGACGGTGAACGCCCTGGTGGAAAGCCGCGGTCGGCGACTCGCCGAAGAAGCTTCCGAGTCGGACGAGGTGGATTCAGACTCGACGGTCGAGACCGAGCGCGAACCCGCCGGCGAGATTTCGATCCAGGCGTATCGACAGGTACTGAGCGCCGAGGGGCTGGTGGACCTCGATGAATTGCTCGCCCGACCCGTGGAGCTGCTCGACGCCTTCCCCGAGCTCGCGGAGCGCGAGCGTGCACGTTTTCAACATCTGTGTGTGGACGAATATCAAGACGTCGACCCGGTGCAATATCGGTTATTACGCCACCTTGCACCAGCCGATGGCAACCTTTGTGCGATCGGCGACCCGGATCAAAGCATTTACCGCTTCCGCGGCGCGGACGTGGGATTCTTCCTCCGATTTCAGCAGGATTTTCCAACTGCCGAGGTCATTGAACTGGAACGGAATTACCGCTCCCAACCGACCATTGTGCGGGCGGCGGAGGCGGTCATTCGCCCGACGAGTCTGGTGCCCGGGCGCAAGTTTCAGCCCATGGTGCAGGATCCCAGCCCGGTGATCCTCCACGAAGCCGCGAGCGAGCGGGCGGAAGCGGAATTCGTCGTGCACACCCTTGAAGAACTGCTCGGCGGCACGTCCTATTTCTCCTTCGACAGCGGACGGGTCGACGAGCTTTCCGAATGTCTGCACCAAGATATCTCGTTCAACGACATCGCCGTGCTGACCCGCACCCGGGCTCAAGCCGGTCCGCTGCTCGAAGCCTTCGAGCGCGCCGCCATGCCGGTCCAAAGCCGCACCCACCAACGTCTGGCGAATCACCCCGAGGTCCGAACGCTGATCCACGAGCTTCATGCTCGGCTCGAGAAGGGCGAGGCTTGGGTGCCCGAAGATCTGCATCGCCTGGCTTCCTTGCTCGCGACCGATCCAGAGGGAGATCCCGAGGCCGAGCAGCCCAAGGGCAAAAGCACAGGGAACAAAAGCACAGGACGCAAAAGCACAGGGAACAAAAGCACAGGACGCAAAAGCACAGGACGCGAGCCATCCCGCGGCGGGGCCCTCGACCTGTTGAAGCCCTTGATCGAACGGCATCCCCAAGATCTCGAAGGTTTCCTAGCCGAGCTGGCGACCGGCGCCGAGCTCGACACTTGGGATCCTCGGGCTGAGCGCATCTCTGTGCTGACGTTGCACGCTTCCAAGGGTCTCGAATTCCCAGTGGTGTTCATGGTCGGATGCGATGACGGTCTCTTGCCGATGACCTGGAATCGGCCGGATCGAGCGGCGGATCCCGAAGAAATCAACGAAGAGCGACGGCTCTTCTTCGTCGGCGCCACCCGAGCTCGGCGGCTGCTGATCTTGACCCGCGCCAAGAAGCGTTTTTGGCGTGGAGAGGCCCGCTCAACCGAGCCTTCACCCTTTTTGAAAACCCTTGGGCCCCACCTGTTGGAACGTCGCTTCTATGCCGGGCCGAAGCGCAAGCCGACCGAACCCACCTCCAAACAGCTCAGCCTGCTCTGACGCGAGAAGAACGGGAGGGCACAAGGCCCTCCCCTACATTTAAGAGGTGAGCGGGAGGGCACAAGGTCCTCCCCTACATTTAAGAGGTGAGCCTCAGCCTGCTCTGGCGCCCTGACGTTTAGGATCTCTGGCTCTCGGGGGCGCGAAAACGATAAGGTCTGGGCGATGGAAATTCGTCACCTTTATCGCTTGGGTCCGGCGCTCGGCCTGTTGATCCTCGGGCTGCTCGCCCCGCCCACTCCGGCCCAAGAGACCCGGACCTACCACCTATCCGGCACCGACGCGGACCACACCGTGCTGTGGGATTTTCGTTGCAGCGAAGGTCGAAAATGCGGTGAGTGGACGCGCATTCCAGTGCCTTCCCAATGGGAGCAGGAGGGTTTCGGCCACTACAACTACGGCCACGACGACGACAAATCCGACGAAATCGGGGAGTACCGGACCCGTTTCAAGCTCGAGCACGATTGGCGCTACGACCGCATCGACTTGGTCTTCGGCGGGGTCATGACCGACACCGAGGTCTGGGTCAACGGCAAGCTCGCGGGACCGGTCCACCAGGGTGGTTTCTACCCGTTCCGTTTCGACATCACCCAGCTGCTGAAACCGGACGACGAGAACCTGTTGGAAGTGAAGGTGTCGAAGCGGTCCGCCGACCGCAGTGTCGAGAATGCTGAGCGGGATGCGGATTATTGGGTATTCGGCGGCATCTATCGGCCGGTTTGGCTGGAGGCGTTCCCGGACGAGGCCATCGAGCATGTGGCCTATGATGCTCGGCACGACGGCACGCTCTCGGCTCGGGTCCGACTTCGATATGCCTTGCGAGAGCCCGTGGAGCTAAAGCTGACAGTTCGAGATCGCGATGGTGAATCCGCCGGACCGTCCATCCGCACCCTGATTCCGCCCCGCACCCGTGAGGTGGAAATCCAAGGACGCTTTGCCGCGGCGCGACCCTGGAGCGCGGAGATTCCCGACCTCTACACCGCGACGCTGTCGTTGATCCGAGATCGCTGGCCGCTGCACAAAGTCCAGCACCGGATCGGCTTCCGCACCGTGGAGGTCCGCCCCGGGCAAGGGCTTTTCGTCAACGATCAGCGGGTGCTGCTCAAGGGAGTGAATCGTCACGCTTTTTGGCCTGCCACCGGCCGCAGCCTGCCCCGCCGGCTCGACGAGAAGGACGCCCGGCGGATCAAGAATATGCACATGAACGCCGTCCGGCTGGCCCACTATCCCCCGGACCCGGCCTTCCTGGACGCCTGCGATCGCATCGGCCTCTACGTGCTCGACGAGCTCGCCGGCTGGCACGATGCCTACGACACGAAGGTGGGCGAGAAATTGGTGCGTTCGACCGTCGAAAGGGACGTCAATCATCCGTCGATCCTTTTTTGGAATAACGGCAACGAAGATGGCTGGAACACCTCCCTCGACGACGACTTCGCGCTTTATGATCCGCAGCAACGGAGGGTCCTGCACCCCCGATCCCTGCACCAGGGGATCGACACCATGCACTACCTTTCGTGGGACGAGCTGACGGACCGATTGGATCCCAAGAGCGTGCTCAATCGATGGCGAAATCTTTGGGGTCCGCTGCCGCTCGTGATGCCGACCGAAATCCTGCACGGGCTTTACGACGGTGGATCGGGCGCGGGTCTGCTCGATTTCTGGAGTGCCTTGAGCCGATCGCCTCGGGCCATGGGCCTCTTTCTGTGGGCCTACACCGACGAAGCCGTGGAACGAACGGATCGAGATTTTGAGCTGGATACGGACGGCAATCACGCGCCCGACGGCATTTTGGGGCCTTATCGGGAGACGTCGGGCAACGAGGTGGCGGTCCGCGAGGTATTTGCCCCGGTGCAGATCCACGGCGAACCTCTCGACCCTTCGTGGAATGGGTCGTTGACGTTGGAGAATCACTTCAGCCACTTGGACCTCTCGGAGATCCGTATTTTCTGGTGGTTGTTGAACGACAACCAGCTGGCCTCCATCGAACCTCCGAGCCCGGTGCCTCAGGGTCTGCTGAGCCCACCGCCGACTCCCCCCGGCGGCCATTTGACGGTCCAACTTGCCCTGCCCGAGGACTTTCGTGACGCCGAGGCCTTGCACGTGCGCATCGTCGGCCCGCCCCGGGTGCCTCCGGTCGACTGGCGGCGGCCGCTCAAGAGTGCGTCCCAAAAGGCCCGGAGCCTGGCCCGAATTATTGGCCCTGATCCTCGATTCGAAGACTGGAACGGCGGCACACGGGTCTTGGCGGGCCAAACCGGCCTGCAGCTCGACTCCGAGGGCAATCCACACAGCTTAGTGAACGGAACGCTCACCGTGCCCCTGCCTCGCCCCCACCCCGCCGGTCAAACCGAAGCACCCCGGGCGACGGCGAGCCGGCGCTTCCTGCAAGGCCGGTCGGCGGTCGTTGAAACCCGCTACGCCGGCGATTTGATGTATTTGCGCTGGCAGGTCTTTCCCTCCGGTTGGATTCGCCTGGCTTGGCAGACTCAGACCCGAGAAGGAGTCCTGCCCGGTATCGTCTTCCCGCTGCCCGTGGACGAAATCGACGGTTGGGGTTGGACCGGCCTGGGTCCGACCCGAGTTTGGGGCAATCGGGTACATGGCATTTGGGGCAAACATCAAAACCTCGCCGCCGCGGCCGTGGCTCCCCACCAAGCCCACGAGCCCCAATTTGGAGGTTATTACGCCGCCCGCCGAGGCACCCTCGATACTCGGCGGGGGGAGATCCAATGGGTGTTGGAAGACGACCATCGATTCTTCGGCCTGTGGCAGCCGCTATTTCCCGAAGACGCTAGAGATGCCCGAGCTGAGGTCCATCAACCCGATGGTTTTGCGATTCTCGAGTCCATCCCTTCGATCGGCACGAAATTTCATCCGGCCGAAGATTTGAGCCCCAACGTCGAGACGACCCGGCCCGGCGGCCTGCACCGCGGAGCGGTCTGGATTTACCCCGGCCCAACCCCCGAAATCGTCGATCCGCTAGACCTTCACGGCACGGAAACCGGCGACGAAACCGATCTCGATTGGCCCTGAGCCACGATCGATCCACACCAAAACATGAGCAAACGAAAAAACGGTCCGCCCCCTCCCTCCGACCCCGACAAAGGGATTTGGCAAGGACGATCCATCGCCCGTCGCTTCACCTCTGAGGACGGCATGATCGTGCTGGTGGGCAAGACCGCCGCCGATAACGACATCCTGTCGATCAAGCTGGCGTCACCCCGTGACTTCTGGCTGCACATCGCCTCCGGACCGGGCTCCCACGTGGTCGTCCGCAATCCGGACAACCTCAGCCGACTGCCCCGCGCCACTCAACAGCTAGCCGCCTCGCTCGCGGTCCGCCATTCCAAGGGCAAAGACGGCGGTCGAGCCGCCGTGCACGTCACCCGCTGCTCCGAAGTCCGCAAACCCAGGGGATTCCCCGCCGGAAAAGTCACCCTCGGCCGATCCACCACCGTGCAGGCGACCCCTTATGATGGGGATTGAGTTCGTCCGCGACCCATCGCCACGGTTTGGGTTCGCCGCGGTTTGGGTTCGCTGCGGTTTGGTTTCGCCGCGGTTAGACCGAGAAAGTTTGTTCGCAGCCCGATCGCCACGGGCTGAAGCCCGAGGCTCAACATGCCTTGCCCCTAACGGGGCGGCCCGGAAGGATTCCCACCCCAAAGCAGCTCGAATTGGGCCGATGCCTTCTCCCGACCGTTGACCAGGACGGCCAGGCCGTGGGCGCCTGCATAGTAGACGCGGGTGGTGATGATTCGGAAAGAATGGCGCTTGGTGACCTGTTTTTCTGGGTCGGAATAGTGGGCTTCGGAGATCTTGAAAATCTTTCGCGACGGTTCGCCGTTCTTTTTCATGAAATCGATTCCGTATTCGAGCCGAAGCTTGCCCAACTCGCCTTGACTCGAGCTGAGCCGGAACGAGAATTCCATGTCGTCGCCCACGGCCACGGAATCTTGAACCATGAGCTGGTCGACGGTGACGTGGTCTGGGGAGGTAAAACCGAAAAGCACGAGGGTGTCTGGATCGCCTTGTTTGAGCAGGGTTCGGCAGGCGTGTTTGACCAGCCAGTCTCGCTCCGCCGAGGCACGCAGCCATTGCCGGGCTATTTCCCAAACCCGGCGCGGGTGATCCTTTGAAATATCGTTCAGGTTGTTGGCCACGCTTCGGCGCACGTATTCGCTTGGATCGTCCTTGAGCTTGTGGAGAATTTCGAGCACCGGCGTCGGGTCCTTTTTGAATTCCGGCAGGGCCATGGCCCAAGGCAATCGCGGACGACAGCCTTCGGAGGCCAAGCGCCGGACGTGGTGATTTTCGGACTCGGCCCAGGCCGCCATCTGAGCCATCATGCGATCGCCGTAGCGTTTGATGAAGGGGCGCACCGCGAATTCGGAGCTGGCGAACGGGGTGAAGTGCTCGAGCGCCGGGATCGAAGCTTCATAATCTTCCAGCCCAAAGGCCTCGACGAAGCCAGGAAAGAACATATATTCGAATCCGGTTCTCTTGCTGGAAACCGGCTTCAGAATTTCGAGAGCCCCTCGGTAGTCTTGGGGCAAAAATCGACGCAAGGTCGAGGCGATGTGCCCCATACGATCTTTTAGCTCCCGTTCTTTCCAGGGATTCCGAAAGACTTCGGCGTTGAATCCTTGGGTATCAAAAGCTGGGAAAACGGCGGTGATCTCACCACAGAGATGATCCATCATCTCTTGGTTGTATAGATTCTTCAGGGGCTCGGGCATCGAAGGGCTCCAGCCGACCCGGTCGGCAGTTGGGTTTATCAAAGAGGTTCAAGATATCGCCCTGAATGCTTCTTCGCCAAGAAACCGTGGGGTGAGCTGGACAGACGATGCGGGTCCGTGGATCTGATAGTTTTCCGGCATGAGCCATCAAGCATTCAGTGAACCGTGGGCCCAAGCGTGGGCCGATCAATTACGCGACGACCAGGCCTACCGAAAGGCAGCCGCCAAGTGGGAAGGGTCGATCGCCCTCGAAGCCACCCACAACGGCGAATCGGCGGGCGCGGTGTTCGCCGATCTGTGGCATGGAGAATGCCGGACGGCCCGCGCCGCCACGCACGAAGACCTCACCACCGCCGACTACGTGATTTGCGCCGACCTACCGATCTGGAAAAAAGTCATGGCCGGCAAGGTGGATCCGATCTTCGGTTTGATGTCGGGCAAGCTCAAGCTCGCCCGTGGCAGCCTTGCCCGATTGACTCCTTATATCTCCGCTAGCAAAGAGCTGGTGCGCGCCGCATCGCGGGTGCCCACCCACTTCCCCGACGAAGAGATCAAGGTAGAGGCGACCGAGACGAGCATCCCGGACGGAGCGGGCGCCACCGCAGGCTCGGAGGTCCGAGACCGGCCCACCGCAAACCAAGGACGGCGCTACCACACCACGAGCCCTGGCGGCCTCGACCACGGTCTGCCGGTCATGGGTTTGTGGCACAAGGGCAAAAAGCTCGGAGTATGGGATCCGAGGGATATCGACTTCACCACCGATATCGCCGATTGGAAGCGACTGACGAACCTCGAACGGGAGGTGATCTTGCACCTCACCAGCCTGTTTCAGGCCGGCGAGGAGTCCGTGACTCTAGACTTGCTGCCCCTGATCCAGGTGATCGCCGGCGAAGGCCGACTCGAAGAGGAGATGTATCTCACGTCTTTCCTCTTCGAAGAGGCCAAACACGTAGAGGTCTTCCGCCGATTCCTCGATGAGGTGGCCGAGGACAAGAGCGATCTTTCCCGCTTCCACGGTGACAACTACCGCCTGGTGTTCTACGACCGCCTGCCCACCGCCATGGCACGCCTGCGCCACGACAGCACTCCCGAAGCCCAAGCCGAGGCGTCGGTGACTTACAACATGATCGTCGAGGGCGTTTTGGCGGAAACCGGTTACCACGCCTACGGCTCCATCTTGGAGCGCAACCAGCTGATGCCGGGTATGCAGAAAACCGTTGGTTATCTAAAGGCCGACGAATCCCGCCACCTGGCTTACGGCGTTTACTTGCTATCGCGGCTCGTCGTAGAGCACGGCGAGCCGATTTGGCAAATCATCGAAGAGCGCATGGAAGAGATGCTTCCGCCGGCCATCGGCCTGATCCACGAGCTCTTTGAGGCCTATGACGACATGCCCTTTGGCTTGGAGCTAGAAACCTTCACCGACTTTGCCATGAGTCAATTCCAACGGCGTTTGAAACGCATCGAACGAGCGCGTCGGCAAAGCTTAGACGACCTGCGTCGAGAGCCCGTGGGAACCGCATAGTCTCGGTTTGCGGGTTAGGTTCTCTGTAAGACGGCTAGGTCGTGGTGGTCGTCCCAGCCCCTGGGCAGGTGACCGATCCATTGCACGGATTGGCCGTTGAGTTCTTCGCATCGACGGCGTAGGAAGCTCGGTTGGTGCCAGGCCATGCCGTAGTCGGCTTCTTTGTAGGAGGAGAAACGGCTTGGGTAGGGGCGATAGGCGGTGCCGGTGGTGCGGACCTCTTGGCGGATGGATTCGGCTTCGTCCGCATGATCGCCGCCGTAAAGGTTACCCAAGCGTTCTAGGCTGTGGTCGCCGTGGAACGAGACGATCGCCACGCCGCCGGGGTTGAGGACCTTGGCTAGTAGGGCCAAGAAGCGATCTCCGGCTTCGGGTGGCAGGTGGGTGAGCAAGGAGCCCGACCACACGAAGTCGTAAGTTTCGAAGGCAACCCGGCTCAAGTCGGGTTGGGAGACCAGCGGTTTGACCCCAAGCTCTGCGGCGCAAAATGCCACCGCTCGGGCGTCCAAGTCGCAGGCGGTGATCGCCGACGGACGGAGCACACCGCACAAATAACGCAAGACCCGTCCATATCCGCAGCCCAAATCTAACGCGCTGCGGATGTCCGACCATGATTTTCCGGTCAGATTCAAAGCCGAACCCATGGCCTCCAGCCCGGACTCACCGGCTTGGGCATAGCTCGCCACACTGCGCCAATCCGTATTGGGCAGCATGGAGTCCGCCACGTGGACTCGAAAAGGAACCGGTGGGATCGTTCGGCAATTTAGGGGGTGGGGCAAGCGGGAACGCAGGCCCCGCAGAATTCCGTACATCGGCTGGGCTCGGGTCAGGAGACGGCTCCCGCGGCGGTCAGAATCGATTGAACCAACTCTTCGGGCAGCTCGTATCTATCCTTCGAAGCTGGATCCCGGTGGGCGGCGGATCCGATCGCTAGATCCGGATCGAAAGCCGCTTTTTCCACCGCGATGGTCTTCTGATAGCTGTCCAAATAGCCGGCGCACTTTTTACACAGCGCGGAATGCTCGCGACAGAGACGGTTCGTCTCCGACGGCAAGTCACCCTCGGTAAAATCGAGTAGGTGATCGATGAATTGTTCGCAGGTCAACATATCGGCTTCCCCAAGGGATCCAACGAGGCAGGTCCGGCGCGGCCGGCCCTGTGCATCTGCGGCGACCCGACGGTCGGGCCCCTACGTCTTAGATGCAAATTCATGTCGAGGGTTTCAGCGGAACGGCCAAGACCTCCGCATCTAATCAAATGTCGGCGTTGCCGGCCAGATGATCATCCAGGATTTTGCGCAGAGCCTGGCGGGCGCGATGCAGGCGGACCTTGACCGCCGAAACCGTCAGCCCCATGGCGTCGGCGGTTTCCTGACCCGACAACCCCTCGATATCCCTCAACAACACCACGGTTCGATAACCCTCCGGTAGATTGAGAATAGATCGTCGAACCAAGGTCCGTACCTCCCGCCGACTCAGGAGCTGCTCGGGTGTTTCACCCCAGGCGGGCCCGGCATCGGCACGATGACCGTCTTCGAGATATTTGGGTAGCAGAGGCTCCAAGGCCTCGGTCGCTTGTTCGAGCTTGGTGTTCTTCTTGCGCAACCGCATCAAGCTGGCGTTGACGACGATCCGATGCAACCAGGTCGAGATCTTGGATTGCCCGTCGAATCGGCCGATGGACTTCCAAGCACTGAGCAAGGCTTCCTGCAACGCGTCTCTCGCGTCTTCCTCGTCGAGAAAACGACGTGCCACCTGCAACATTCGGCCACCGTAACTTCGAACCAACCGCTCGTAAGCCGCTGGATCTCCCGCTTTCAAACCGGATACGAGGGTTCGCTCGTCGGAGAGAACAGTGGGGTCCGGTGGGTCGGAGCCCATTCGAGAAGACGTGCTAGCTGATTCCAAGAGCCACTCCGGGTCAGGTGTCGGGCCGTTACATAGCTGGTCGGCGACGACATCTTAACAGCCTGTTGACCGGCTGTGGCCTGAGGCGCTTGCGCGCCGACCTATTTGAGCAACTCCGGCCAATGGCGATCCGCGGAAGCAATGTGGGCGGGAATATCCGCCTCCCCTTTCGACGTCTCAAATCGGAGAAACGCCACCATAGGCAATGCCCGTCAGGTGAGCGACCTCCCGCTTCCAGGTGGTCAAATCCGACGGATGGAATTGATTGAGGTGCTCATGACCGCAGGCGCGGGCGAGCACTTGCATCAGCTCGACGGAGGCGCTGAAGAAATTGGCCAACCGTTTGGCGCCGATGGCGATGTCGAGCCTTCGTCGTAAATCTTCGCGCTGGGTGGCGATGCCCACAGGGCAATTGTTGGTGTGGCAGGCGCGCATGCCCAAACATCCGATCGCTTGCAGGGCCGAATTGGAGACCGCCACACCGTCTGCACCGAGCGCCAAAGCCTTGGCAAAGTCCGCGGGGGTTCTCAGACCCCCGGTCATGATCAGCGTCACCTCGCCGGACACCCCACGTTTGTCCAGATGCCGACGGGCTCGGGCCAGGGCCGGCAAGGTGGGCACGGAAATGTGATCCCGAAAAATCAACGGCGCAGCGCCCGTGCCACCGCCTCGACCGTCGAGAATGACGTAATCCACGCCAATATCGAGGGCGGCGTCGAGATCTTGTTCGATGTGTTGGGCCGACAGCTTGAAACCGATCGGGATGCCGCCGGTGGCCTCACGGACTTCCGCGGCGAACGAGCGAAAATCCGAGGTGTGGGTCCATTCCGGAAAGCGAGACGGTGAAACCGCGGACTCCCCTTCTTTCAAACCGCGGACTTTGGCGATTTTGCCCTTGACCTTATGCCCGGGAAGGTGTCCACCGGTGCCGGTCTTGGCTCCCTGCCCGCCCTTGAAATGGAAGGCTTGGACTTTCTGCAGCTTGTCCATGGAGAAACCGAAACGGGCCGATGCAAGCTCGTAGAGGTAGCGGCTATTCGCCTCTTGCTCCTCCGGCAGCATGCCCCCTTCTCCGGAGCAGATGCCGGTGCCGGCCATTTCCGCTCCGCGGGACAACGACACTTTGGCTTCCTCGGACAAGGCTCCGAAGCTCATGTCGGAGACGAAAATCGGAATGTCCAGACGCAACGGTTTAGCTGCCTTGGGACCGATTACCAATTCCGTGCCCACCGGCGCATCGTCCAACTTGGGCACGCGCCAGAGCTGGGCGGTTACGAACTGCAAGTCGTCCCAAGTCGGCAGATCTTGGCGAGCGACGCCCATGGCCGACACCGGACCGTGATGGCCGAATTTCTCCAGACCGTTGCGGGCCAGCTCTTGAATCAAAGGGTTGTGAGGCTCTTCGGGGGCGCCGTGGGGGTCCTGATAGGTACCGAGATATTGATCGCGGTCGAAGGGTTGCGGGTGATCCTTGGCCCAGGCGGCAACCTCATGCTCGTCGACCCAGACGCCGCCATCTTCAATCCAGGTGCTGAATTTCTCCAGCGTATCGTCGTTTTTATAGGCCGAAACTCCAGTGTCGAAGCGGTAGTCCCAATCATGGACACCACAAATCAAATCGTCGCCGCGGACGAAACCGTCTGCCAGCAGAGCTCCTCGATGGAGGCATCGGCCGTAGAGCACCGAAACCTGATCGTCGTAACGGATGATCACCAAATCGACGTCGGCAACTAAGGCGCCGGCGGGTTTGCGGTCTTCCAACTCGTCCCACTCGGCGATCTTCACTTTCAACATGCTCGGGGCTCCTCCTCAGACCGGTCGCACCGGTCTCGGCCAAAATAGGGTTCGTGTCTTGGATGAGGGCCGACACGAACGGTTACAACTTTCACTTGACCAATAGCCTAATCACACTTGACCAATAGCCTAATCAGAGTCCATCGAGGTTTACTCCCTGTCGGGTCGGCGCGGCGTCCTGCGCGCGTTCGCTCGAACTCGCGCCACCCTTGATGTGCTGCTCTGAAGCGCTGATGGGTAGGAACTTACGACATTCCTGGGGCATCTCGCTCAGACAAGCCCGCTCCCGTGCTCGCATCACCGCGCCTTCCAGGTCCGCAAGAAGAAATTATCGGGTAGCCCTTGATTAAGGGCTGCGGTCGAAAAATCTTATGTGCTGTGGCATGCTTTAGCGAATCTGAGCAAAGTCCAATGCATCTGGCGTGTTAGATGCCGCGTATCGTCAGGTCAAATGATTCTACGAATCCGTGCCGTGTCCGGATCCGCCGATCCGGGCAACCGCCCTTGCAAGGAGCCCACATGCCACTGCCCGTCGTCTCTCTTTTGGTCAACCTATTTTTGATCTACCTGGCCCTGGGGCTGATCTTCGCCATTGTTTTTGTTTGGCGGGGTGTCGGGGTGATCGATCCTGTGGCGCGTGAAGGCACCTGGGGTTTCAAGCTGCTGATCATTCCCGGCAGCGCGGCCTTCTGGCCTTGGCTGCTGAAACGCTGGATCCTAGCCCAGAAGCCAGTCGACGAAACCAATGCACATCGACGTGCCGCACAGGCCGGGGGAGCATCATGATCGCGCCCTTACGCCGACGTCACCGGCTCATGTTCTTCGCTCTAGGGATCGTCGTCCTGCCGCTGCTCGCCTTGGCTTTGTCGGATCGCCCATCGATTCCATCCCAACCGTTGCCCGAAGGAGCCGCGGGGGTGTGGAGCGAATCGGATCGGCAACCGATCGCCACCTACCACCCGTTCGGTGAACTCGACGCCGAGCTGCGAATCTACCCGGAGCGTTGGGTTCTCGAGCTGAGCAGCCCTTTGCGCCACCCGGACGTGCTCGCTTATGGGTCCGCCGAGCCCGCGGACACCGATTTGCCGGCCGGCGCCCACCTGCTCGGCACCGTTTCGGCTGCCAGACCCAACATTTTTCATCCCCCACCGAGCGGCGGCGACGCTTTTTTGATCCTCTACAGCCTCGGCCATCAACAAGTCGTCGCCTCGGCCCCCGTCGGACCTGCCGGCGGCTCGGCCGGCTCAACAGCCGACTCGAGGGGTGAATCATGAGCGTCGCTTACCAGGCCGTTGGATGGAATCGACAGAAAAAGATCTACGACCGTACGATGCTGGTCGGCATGTTGGGATACCTCGGCATTTTCGCTGCGGTGACCTTGGCCACCCATCCCGAGATCACGGTTGAGACCCTGATCATTCGCGGTTTCGGCACCCTGGCTCTGGTGCTCCTACACGTTATTCTTTCGATCGGCCCACTGGCGAGATTGAATCCCCGATTTCTGCCCCTGCTTTACAATCGACGGCACCTCGGAGTGGCGATGTTCGTCACCGCCTTGGTCCATGGATTGTTCTCGATCATCCAATTCCATGTGCTGGGCAACCTCAACCCACTGGTCAACGTGTGGGTGGGCAACTCCCGTTACGACAGCTTGAGCCAATTCCCGTTTCAACCGTTGGGTTTTCTGGCCCTCGGCATTCTCTTCCTGATGGCCGCCACCAGCCACGATTTTTGGCTCGCCAACCTTTCGGCACCTACCTGGAAGGCCCTGCATATGCTGGTTTATGTGGCCTACGGCTTGGTAGTGGCCCACGTAGCTCTCGGGGTTTTGCAGGTGGAAAAACATCCGCTGCTGACCCTCTTCCTGGTGCTCGGATTCTGCTGGATCGTCGGCCTGCACTTATATTCGGGGTTCAAGGAGAAAGCCGGTGACGTGGAACGAGCGGCCGGCTCCGACGGATTCGTCGACGTGTGCTCCGTGAGCGACATCCCAGAGAATCGTGCGCGCACGGTTTGCCTTTCAGGCGAACGGGTCGCGATCTTCAAATACGACGGTAAGGTTTCGGCGCTTTCCAGTGTTTGCAAACATCAGAACGGCCCTCTCGGAGAAGGCAAGGTCGTCGACGGCTGCGTGGTCTGCCCGTGGCACGGCTACCAATACTTGCCCGCCAACGGCTCGTCACCGCCACCGTTTACGGAAAAAGTACCGACGTTCAAAACTCGGGTGGTGGACGGCAGGGTCTATGTGGATCCGCGTCCCCTACCGCCGGGCACCGAAGTGGCGCCGTCCCTGGTGACCGGCCTAAACCCCGAAGACCTCAAACTTGAAGAGCGGGGGCCGAGCCGTGGCTGATCAAGACGACTTCTATATTGGATATTTGCCCGAAGCTCCCACCGAGGTCGCCGGACACGTCCGCCGCTGGACGATCGCTACCTTGATCGTGGCTTGGGCAGTCGCGGCCCTGGTCGCTCTATGGCAACAACCTTTCGCGGTCTCGTTTTTCGACTTCGGCCAGACGCGGTCCTATGAGGGGGTCGTACAGCTCTCCCCCCACCCGCTGCTGCTCGTCGATCGCCCTGGCGGGGCGGGTAGCTCATCCTATTACCTAGTCGGCTTCGGGAAACGTGGCTTCGGACCACACGATTTTGGGAAACAAGGCGTCGATTCCGACGTATCGAACCTGGACGGCAAACGGGTGCGGCTGGAGGCGACACCCATTTACCGCGACGACCAAACCATGTTGGAAGTGGTCGCCGGCACGGTCGTCGTCGAAGGGGTGGAGCCGAAGGACGGGCAAGTAGCGGGCAGCTCGGACCCCGCGCTTGCTTCCGGACGCTCGGTTTCCCTCGGCATCCACACCTTGATCGGGGAGATTGTCGACAGCAAATGCCATCTCGGAGTCATGAAACCCGGCAACCGCAAAGCCCATCGCGCCTGTGCGTCTCTTTGCATTCGCGGCGGCGTGCCGCCGGTATTCATCGTCCGCGAGGGCGGGTCCGTCACCGAGCACCTCTTGTTGGTGGGCTCCGATGGTAGAGCCCTCAACCAGGAGGTTCTCGATTGGGTGGCTGAGCCGGTCGAGATCCACGGTGAAGTCATCCGGCTCGACGACCGGTGGTTGCTCAAGGCCGAGCCGAAGAGCTTCAAACGGAGCCAATAGCTTTCTTTGAACAGAGCCCCTAACTTTTTGGTATAAGCTGCCTGCCGAGGGGGAAACCTTGGCCGTGGAAGGAAAACCCGTGGAAAAGCAGCCCGCAACCCAACCGACAACCGACGTCACGCCCGAGCCGGCGGTCACCTATCCGGTGGCGGCCGAAGCCATTCCGACCGCTGTGCTAACCGAAGGTCGCTACGAAGTTCGTTTCGCGACCACCGTTGCAGAGCTCGACGAGGTCTTGCGTTTGCGGTTTGAGATCTTCAACGTCGAGCTTGGAGAAGGGCTCGACGAGTCTTGGCAGACCCGCCGAGACCGGGACCCCTTCGACGAGGTTTGCCATCATTTGATCGTCACCGAACAGGTTTCCGGGCAGATCGTTGGAACCTATCGCATGCAGACGACCGCCATGGCCCAAAACCACCACGGTCTCTACTCGGCTCTGGAATTTGATCTCACGGATGTCGATCCAGCGTTGATGGCCGGAGCGGTCGAGGTGGGTCGCGCTTGCGTCGCAGAGCAACATCGCAACACCCAGGTTTTATTTTTGCTGTGGAAAGGCCTAGCCCTCTACATGGCCCACAACCAGCTGCGGTTTCTATTCGGTTGTTGCTCGCTGACCAGCCAAGATCCGGCAGAGGGCCACGCGATGCTCGAACACCTGCGAGCCAAGGGTCATTTTCACGAATCCGTTTGGATCGAGCCCCAACCCGACCTCAGATGCGAGGGCCCGTCACCACCAGACAGTCAGTGGGACGGCCAAATCAAGGTTCCCAAGCTCTTCCGCATTTACCTCCGCCATGGCGCCAAGGTTTGTGGCCCACCGGCCATCGACCGAGAATTCAAAACAATCGACTTCTTGGTGCTTTTCGACGTTGCTGCCATGGACGAAAAACGGATGCGCACCTTCTTCGGCTGATCCGGCCGAGATCGCCGGCCGTACCGGTTTCCATAGCCGGGGATTCGGTTGTCTCCGGCCGC
This sequence comes from uncultured bacterium, assembly GCA_965366625.1. Taxonomy (GTDB): domain Bacteria; phylum Acidobacteriota; class Thermoanaerobaculia; order Multivoradales; family J023; genus JAUIJL01. Next base: position 8,755 of record CBDUGP010000121.1, on the reverse strand, counting down.
TTTGATTGTCCCAGGAGATTTTTCATTGATTCTCGCCCACCAGAATATTCACTTCCTCGACCAAGGCATTGCATTGCTCGACGCCCTGGACGATTCTCTTTACCGATCATGTGACGATCATGGACACTCTTGCGTCGGGGCTCATCTTCGGCATGTGCTCGATTGCTATCGGTGCTTCCTGGCCGGCCTAGAATCCGGTCGAATCGACTACGACGCGCGCGAACGCAATGCCGATCTCGAAACCGATCGTCAGATCGCGCGACGTAACATGCTCGAAATTCGCCGAGCTCTCGAACAACTTGAAGCAGGCGACCGAAATCGCCAAGCTCTGGTTCGGGTCGACGCGGCCGCCTGGAACGAGGTCGATCCTTGGACTCGCTCCACCCTGGGCCGCGAGCTGCAATTTCTTCTCAGCCACACCGTGCACCACTACGCTTTGATTGCCATGACCTTGCGCGTGATCGGTTTCGAGCCCGGCTCGGGATTCGGCGTGGCGCCTTCGACCCTCGAATACCGAGAGGCCGAGGTCAATGTAGGCGCAGCCTCCTGCAACTCCTGAGTCGTCGACTATGTGTACTGTGAGTTGGTTTCACACCGAGGACGGCTACGAACTCTTCTTCAACCGCGACGAGCTGCGAACCCGAAGCCGAGCCTTACCCCCACGGGAACTGAACAGCGCCTCGGGCGTGGCCCTTCTGGCTCCCACGGACGCTGACGCCGGAGGCACCTGGATCGCCACCAATGCGGCCGGCCTTACCGTCGCTTTGCTCAATAGGTACCAGGACAGCGCCGATCCCACCACAGCCGATTCACGACGCAGCCGGGGATTGTTGGTAAAGGATCTAGCAGGCGTTTCCAATTCGCAACAAATCGTCGAGCGTCTACGGGCCGACCCGGTCGAAATCTACGCCCCGTTCACCCTCTTGGTGGTCACACCCAACGACCCGGGAACTAGTATCTTCTGGGACGGGCGCCGGCTTTCAGAGCCACGGCTTGCGGTGGCACCGCTCGCTTCCTCGGGGCACGATCCGATCGGTGTGCCGTCGGCGCGCAAGAAGCTTTGGACCCGGCTGCCTGCGATCGACCGTGAGGCCTGCCTGGCATTCCACCGCAGCCATGCCCCGACCAGGGGCGCCGAATCGCCGTGCATGCACCGTCCGGACGCTCGAACGGTGAGCCTCACCCACGTAGTGGTCGACGATCAAAACATCTCCATGGCCTATGCGGACGGTCCACCCTGTGGGGCCGAGCTTATTTCGACCCCTGAATCGATCTTGCGCCGAACGGCCGACGTCAACGCCGCTTGATGGCGCCCCAAGCATCCGCCCAAGGCCCTCGCAGGCTGCCCGATCGACCCATCCGATCCCGTGTCTCGGCCTGGCGGATCGTGATCGGCCTGTACTTGGTCCTGCTCATCGCCTCCCACGGCCTTCGGCTCGTCAACGGACGATTTCAAGACTCCGCGCCCGCCGAAGGCCGGCGAAGCTTCGAAACGACGGAGCTGTGGGTCGGTCCGAACTCGGAGCTGATAGCCGGCTCTCGCCAGATTCGCCTAGCCTGGTGGGAATGGCAGGCACTATCACCCGCCTCGCCATCCGAATCGCCGGTCGAAACGCCAGTAGTGCTCCTGGTACACGGCAGCCCCGGGGACGGCTCGAATTTTCACCGGCTGGCTCCGCTGTTGGCAGAGCAAGGTTTTCGCGTCTTAGCCCCGGATCTGCCCGGATTCGGCGGCTCCAGTCAGCAAATCGCCGACTATTCCATCCACGCCCACGCCGGTTATCTTGCCGCCCTTGTGGATCATCTGGGCATCGAAACCGTTCACGCCGTGGGATTCAGCCTCGGTGGTGGGGTGGTGATACACCTCGAAGAGCAGCTGCGCGAACGGGTGAGGTCCTTGACCTTGTTATCCGCGGTCGGCGTCCAAGAGCTCGAGTTATTGGGGCGCTATTCGGTCAACCACGCCATCCACGGAGCCCAGCTGGCCGCCCTTCTATTGCTGCAGGAGGGGTTCCCCCACTTCGGCCTGTTGGATCGCAGCCACGCGCATCTGTCTTACGCCAGGAATTTCTACGACAGTGACCAGCGCCCTTTGCGTCGACTGCTGGAAGCCTACCAAGGCCCCATGCTGATCATGCACGGCCGCGACGACTTCCTGGTGCCCTATGAAGCGGCTCTCGAGCACCGCCGCATCGTGCCCCAGAGCCAGTTGGTGAGCTTCGACGAAGGCAATCACTTTCTGGTCTTCCGTCGCCCCGAAGCCCTGGTCCCACCCCTGGTAGAACACTTCCGAGCGAGCGACAGCGGAGCGGCCGGCACCCGTGCCACGGCCCCGCCCCAGCGTCTCGTTGAAGCCCGGGAAGGTGCTCCACAAAAGCTTCCCCGAGCCGTGGGACCGACCCTGATGGTCTGGATCTTCTTGCTTGCGGTGGCCACCTTGGTGAGTGAGGACCTCACCTGCCTCGCCGCCGGGTTATTAGTGGCTCAGGGCAGCTTGGGATTTGCGTCGGCGGTTTTCGGTTGCGCCTTGGGCATCTTCATTGGCGACATGGGGCTCTTCGCCCTCGGCCTTCTGGGTCGACCCTTTCTCCATCGAGCCCCCCTACGATGGCTGGTCAGTGAATCGGATCTGGACCGCAGCCGCGCCTGGTTCGATCGCAAGGGGGCTTGGGCGATCCTGATTTCTCGTTTCCTGCCCGGTCTGCGGGTTCCGACCTATGTGTCCGCAGGTCTCCTGGGCATGAATCTCTTCTGGTTCACCCTGTCGCTCTTCCTGCCTATTCTGCTGTGGACCCCTCTGCTCGTCGGTCTCGCTTCGTGGCTGGGGGACCGGGTCTTTTCGGGATTCGAGGCTTTCGAAGATCGGGCCCTACCCCTTTTCTTCGCCGTTTTGGTGGCGTTTTGGGTCGGGCTCCTGCTCAGCCGAGCCCTGCTTTCCTGGCGGGGCCGACGACTGCTCTTGGGCAAGTGGAAGCGCTGGACCCAATGGGAATTTTGGCCCCAATGGGCTTTCTACCCGCCGGTTGCTCTCTATGTGGGGATGTTGGCGATCCGGTACCGAAGCTTGACCCTTTTTACCGCCGCCAACCCAGGGCTGCCGGCCGCCGGAGGTCTAGTCGGCGAGTCCAAAACTCACATCCTCTCCGGTTTAGGCGAGCAAGCCGTCGCCCCCTGGAGAGCCTTAGAACCCGGACCGGAGCAAGATCGGCGACAGGCCATCGAGCGCTTCCAGCAGGCACAAGAAAACCCTTGGCCCGTGGTTCTGAAACCCGATGTGGGCGAACGGGGATCCGGCGTGACCATCGCCCGCGACCCCACCGACATCGCCAATTTCTTGTCGTCGACCCAAGGCCCCGCTATCGTGCAGCAATACATTTCAGGGGTGGAGCTGGGGGTCTTTTGGGTCCGCATGCCGGACGAGCCGAGCGGACGGATCTTCTCCGTCACCCACAAACAGCTTCCGGCGGTAATCGGCGACGGTCAATCCACGATCGAAAAGCTGATCCTTCAGGATGCCCGTGCGATCGCCATGGCCGACACCTACTTACGAAGATTCCAGAGCCGGCTCGGGGAAGTTCCGGCAGCCGGAGAACGCTTGCGTTTGGTAGAGGTGGGCACCCACTGCCTCGGCGCCGTTTTCGTCGACGGCAGCCAATACGTCACCCCGGAAATGGAAGCCGCCGTCGGCCGAATCGCCAACCGAATGGAGGGATTCTATTTCGGCCGATTCGACCTGCGGGCTCCTTCCTTCGGACACTTTCAACGGGGGGAGCAGATTTCCGTCTTGGAACTCAACGGCGTCACCTCCGAAGCCACCCACATCTACGATCCAAAACATCGAATTTGGCAGGCCTGGAGAATCCTCTTCGAACAATGGCGATTGGCTTTTGAAATCGGCCGACGTAACCGAGAGATGGGTCACTCGCCCGCTTCGTTGAGCCGAGTTTGGCAACTGATCCGGGAATTTCGGGCCAGATGAGCCCTCGGACGTAAAAAAGCTACAAAAACTCCGACCGTGCCCGGCTTCACGGATTTTCAAGCCTTGCCTGGTATGGCATCATACGCATCCTCTGCCTCGGAGCTGAGGCCCGCCCACTTTCTGTTCGGGGGGACCCTTCTTTTTCCGTTGGCTCCCAACCTGATAAGAACCCTATTGTTACAGGAGATTCCCATGAAAAAGCTCATCCGATCGACGGCCCCCGTGCTGGCGGCGGCCCTCTTGCTCGGCTGCTTCGCTCTCGGCTCCAACGCTGAGGACGGCGACGCCGGCCGCAAAGACAAAATTTTCGCCAACCTGAAGCTGCAATTCCCGCAGCTGGACAAAATGGGCGCCGTGATGGGCGACCTCAAAGCCAGTGAGTTCGATGGCCTCGACGAAGGCTCCTTCGCAGTTCGCGGCCGCGACCAGAAATTCCTCGTTTCCAAGGACGACACCAAGCTCTTCCTGATCCAAGGCGAGCCGATCGACGTCAGCAAGACCTCCGACCAAATCGCCACCGAGCTGGCTGAGCGCGCCGAGCAGGAGGCCAAAGAAGCCTCCGAGCGCGTGAGCAAGATCGCTGAGTCGGTTGAAGGCCTGCCCTTCCGCGGCAACGCTGACGCGCCGATCACCATCGTCGAGTTCTCCGACTTCCAATGCCCCTACTGCTCCCGCGGTGCGGCCACCATGGAAGAGGTCCTCGAGAAGTACCCGAACGACGTCAAATTCGTCTTCAAGCACTTCCCGCTCAACTTCCATCCGTGGGCCAAACCCGCCGCCATTGCCGCTAATTGCGCCGCCAATCAGAACCATGAGGCTTTCTGGACCCTGCACGACAAATACTTCGAGCACCAGAAAGAGCTGACTCCCGAAAACGTGCTCGACAAGAGCCGTGAGTACCTGGGCGACAGCGGCATCGACATGGCCACCTGGACCGCCTGCGCCGAAGACAAGGACACCGACGAATATAAGGCAGCGTCCAAAGCCGTCGATGAAGACATGGCTTTCGGCCAAAGCATGGGTGTCACCGGCACCCCGGGTTTCTTCGTCAACGGTCAATTCCTCAATGGCGCCCAGCCGATCACCGCTTTCGAGCCGCTGATCAAGGCCGCCAAAGAGAACGCCGGCTGATCCTTTCGACACACCCCGTCGGATCAAGGCTCCTCGCCCCTTGCGGTCGAGGGGCCTTTTTCATGGTCGAAACCCGACCCGTTTCCCCAAGAAGTCTCCACTACAAACTCGCGCAAAAAAGCTCGAAAAAAGTTTGCGGGAATCCCGCGCACCTCGCGCGTTAAGAAAATAGACGAGAGCGTGTTCGGTGGCATCTGCCACCGGACCGGACCTTCCATCGTACGGGTCGCAGCTGATCTACCCAGCCATCCACTCCTCTCCCTGGGTAGATCAAAAGGCTTCGATTCGTACGATATTTTTTTGCCTGGACGAAGTGCCTCGCACAACCTCTCTCCCGCCCTCCAAAGTTTACAAATTTGTCGAAGTCTTCTCTTAGTTAGCTTGGTTTTCATTCCGAAATAATTGACTCTTGACTCTTAATTCCACTTGTAACGAGAGGCAAGAGAAGATGTAACTCTGAGAAAAAATCCATGATTATGACTTGAAAAAGGGAGGTAATCTATGGGCACGCCGAGCAAGACATTGCCAAAGGCCCCTATCGATTCCACATCTCGGCTCGGCTCGCGGACTCACCTTTTTCTCCTGGCTCTTTGTGGCCTGTTCTGCCTAGCTTGGGTCGGACCCAGCCTCCAGTCCTCCGGTGACGTTCCCTCAGCCCTTGGACCGGCGATCTTTGTCGACGATTTCGAGTCCGGCACCACCTCCGCCTGGTCCGAAACCCAGCCGCCGGTCAATCTGTGGATCGAGGCACCGAGCACCGGATCTTCTGTCGGCCAGGATCAGCCGGCGATTTTCGTGACCTACGGCACCCCCACGGGCGTTGCCGTGAATCCATCGACTCTGACCTTCGACGCCAACCTCGCCCCCTTAGGGGTGAGCTGCAATTCCACCCCAACCACCGCGACCTGTTCGCCGGACATCCCCTTCGACGAGGGCGGCGTAACGTTGACGGCGGTGGTGGCCGATCTCGAAGGGAACCTCTCTCCCGCCGAGCTCGTCACTTTTTTCGTCGACACGGTTGCGCCGGAGGCGCTCGATCTCACGACCTTGACCGTGGAGTTGGACTCCGGCTCGCTCCAGATCGTCGGCGCCGAGGGCACCGTGGAAAGTGGTGCGCGGGTGCGCGTGACGAATTCGCGTACGGGTGAATCCGTGGTCGTGCAAGCGGCCATCGATGGCTCTTTCTCTGCCTCAGTGGCAGGTGAACTCCGCGATGTGCTGTCGTTCGAGGTGATCGACGCTGCCGACAACGAAAGCGCATCTGTCTCGATCCCGGCGCCCTTCGATCTGCCGCCTGATCCGTCGGACGTGGCTCCGCCCCTGGATCCGACCATCGCGACCCAAATGGGCGATGCCCTCGAATTCCTTTGGACCGGGCCGGATCCCGTGCAAGTCGACGTCGGACCCGACGCCATCGACAAACGGCGCATCTCCTGGATCCGCGGCCGGGTCGTCGACCGCGACGGCGCTCCGATTCCCGGTGTGACCGTGCGCACCCCCGCGTCCGGCGAGCTGGGTTGGACACGTACGCGGCTCGACGGGGTCTTCGACCTGGTGGTCAACGGCGGTGGCGCCGTGGTGCTCGACTTCGAGCGGTCCGACTTCCTGCGCGTGCAGCGCGAGGTCCGGGTGCCGTGGCGGGAGTCCGTGTGGTTGGACGACGTGGTGTTGACCGCCTTCGATCCCCAGGTCACCACGGTCGTGTCGGACGCGATCACGACCCAAATCGCCCGCGGCACCCCGCAAACCGACGACGACGGCACGCGCACGGCCACGGTGCTGTTTCCGCCGGGCGTGAGCGCGTCGATGCTCATGCCCGATGGCTCCGAGGTGCCCTTGCCGAGCCTCGACCTGCGAGCGACCGAATACACCGTCGGCCCCAACGGCCCGTCGGCCATGCCCGGCAGCCTGCCGAGCAACGTCGGTTATACCTACGCTGTGGAGCCGAGCGTCCACGAGGCTCTGGCGGCCGGGGCGGAGTGGGTGGAGCTGTCGACGCCGATTCCGTTTTACGTCGAGAATTTCCTCGATTTCCCGGTCAACGACCCCGTGCCCGTGGGTTATTACGACCGCGAGTCCGGCCGCTGGATCGGCTATCCCAACGGTATCGTGCTCGAAATCCTCGGAGTCGACGAAGGGGGGCTGGCGCTGATCGATCTCGAAGGATTCGGCACCCCCACCCACGATAACGATCTTGCGGACATCGGTATCTTCGAACCGGAGCGTGCCGCGCTCTCTGGTCTCTACGCGCCCGGCACCCGTCTTTGGCGCGTGCCGATCCCCCATTTTTCCCCCTGGGACTTCAACTGGCCCTTTGGACCGCCGTTTGCGGCCTACCCACCCATCGAGCCCTACGACCCTCCCGCTGATGGCGGAGGCGGCGGTGGCGGAGGCGGTGGCGGAGGCGGCGGTGGAGGCGGTGGAGGCGGCGGCGGTGGAGGCGGAGGCGGTGGAGGCGGAGGCGGCGGTGGCGGAGGCGGTGGAGGCGGAGGAGGCGGCGGCGGTGGCGGAGAGCCCGACCCCGACGATGCCCACGACGAAGACGAAGACTCCGAGCCCGACCCCTGCGCCGAAACCGTCGACGGCTCGATCATCGAATGCGAAAACCAAACCCTGCGTCAGCGGTTCCCCCTGGTCGGCGCGCCCGTGGAGCTGTGGTATTCCTCCGACCGAGTCGAAGGCCGCAACGCCGATTTCTCCCTTCGTATCCCCGTCACCGGCGAATCCGTGCCCGGCAACGTGCTGTCGGTAGAAGTAGAAGTCGTCATGGCCGGCCAACGGCTGCGTCAGAGCTTCCCACCCGACCCCGATCAGACCTGGGAGGTCAACCTCTCGGCCGAGGACGGCTTCGGCCGCACCCTGATCGGCACCCAGCCCGTGCGCATCCGCCGCGGCTATTCCTACGCCTTGGAATATCGACCGTCACGGCGCGGTTTCGAGCGCAGCTGGTCCCGTTATCCCCGGGATTCCTACACCCTCGAGCGGACCCGCGCGGGTGTGCGCTTCGTCATGTGGCGCGATACGGCGTCGTCGTGGGATCAGGTGCTGAAAGTCCAGCTCGGCCGCTGGGACGCCCGGGGTCAGCAGCTGGGTGGTTTCAGTCTCGACGCCCATCACGCCTACGACCCGGTGGGCCGAACCGTGCACAAAGGCGACGGCAACCGTCAAAGCGCCTGGGCCTTAGGCCCGGTGGTGAGGCGCCACGTCTCGGGATTCGACGCGCCGAGCGACATCGCCCTCGGACCCGACGGCACGATCTACGTCGCCGAAGGCAGCAGCCACCGGGTTTGGGCCGTCGACGCCGACGGCCAGGTCAGCCCATTCGCGGGCGACGGCACCGAGTGCCAAACCGAGCAGGGCGACGATCCCGATTGGGATCCCCTGGACCAATGCGGCGAGGGCGACCCGGCCGAGACCGCCCAACTGCTCAACCCCTACGGTCTGGGCGTGGCCGCCAACGGCGACGTCTACATCGCCGACCGCGACCTGGGCTGCGTGCGTCGGGTGCGTGCGTCCGACGGGATCATGGAAACCGTCGGTGGACGCTGCGATTCCGGTGGCGGAGGTGGCGGTGGTGAAGGACTCACGCGGGATCTGCTGACCCAGGATAGCCGCGCCCACGGAATCAATTCCGAGGAACCGATT
>CBDUGP010000120.1:0-26543 GCA_965366625.1 uncultured bacterium | reverse complement strand
CAAGTAGCACCGGCCAAGTAGCACCGGCCAAGTAGCACCGGCCAAGTAGCACCGGTCAAGTAGCTCCGAGAATCGTCGAGATCTCTGATGAACGAGATCTCTGATGAAAAGGCCTCCGAAGCTCGGAGGCTTTTTCATGTTCCTGGGGTAAGCTTCTTTACCATGGCTGGATCGAAACAAGAGCTTACCGGTTGGGGTCGTCATCCCACTGTGAACGGCGTGGAGCGGCTGACCGAGGATCTCGAAGTCGGGTCCGAAGGCGCTGAGCTGAGCCGAGGATTGGGGCGTTCCTATGGCGACGCCTCCTTACCCGTGGCCGGCGGATTGGCCCTCGGTACTCGATTGGCGGATCGGATCCTGAGCTTCGACCCTGCAACCGGCCTATTGCATGCCGAGGCCGGCCTCTCCCTGCACGATCTGACCTGGACTTTTCTTCCCAGGGGATGGAGTTCTCCGGTCATGCCCGGTACCGCCTACATCACCCTCGGCGGCATGGTGGCGGCCGACGTTCACGGCAAAGAGCACCATATTTCCGGCACATTCGGTCGCCACGTTGAGCGATTGAGAATGCGGCTGGCCAACGGCGAAGTCCTGTGGACCAGCCGAGCCGAAGACGAACATCCCGATCTTTTTCGCGCCACCCTGGGCGGCATGGGGCTGACGGGCCATGTGCTCGAGGTGAAGCTTCGACTTCAAACCGTGCCCTCTCCTTGGGTCTACCAAGAGACCGAAAGGGTCCAGAATCTCGACCTTTTTCTCGACGCATTGGATCGGGCGGCGGAGTCTTGGCCCATGACCATGGGCTGGATCGATTGCCTCAAAGGTGGAGCGTCGATGGGCCGGGGAATCCTCTTTCGCGGACGCTGGGCTCAGCCTTCCGAGGCGCCGTCGGAAGCTCCTACGCGCAAACCGCGTTTTTCGTTGCCGATCGACTTGCCGTCCTTCCTGCTCAACAGCCTGTCGATGCGCTTATTCAACGAAGCCGTCTATCGCAGCCATTGGCGCCGGGTCACCCGGGACGTCGTGCACCCCGAAGAATTCTTCCACCCTTTGGACAAGATCCTGCATTGGAATCGGGGCTATGGTCGGCGCGGATTCACCCAATATCAATGCGTGGTCCCGTCCCGAGACGGGGCCCGACGGGTCTTGAAGCTGCTGACCGAAGCGAAAGCAGCCTCATTCCTCTGCGTGCTCAAAGATTGTGGCGCAGAGGGAGAAGGAGTGCTGTCCTTCCCTCGGCCGGGCACGTCTTTGGCGATCGACTTGCCGATCAAGAAACATACCGAGCAGGTGGTGGCTCGATTGAACGAGCAGGTGATCTCCGAGGGAGGACGTATCTACTTGGCAAAAGACACGTTCACTTGGCAAGAGCATTTTCGGGCCATGGAAGGCGATCGCCTCGAGCGATTTCTCGAGATCCGACGACGTTTTGATCCAGAGTCGCGATTGCGTAGCACCTTGTCTGAACGGATTCTCGGGGATAACCCATCGGCGGCGGCCACAACTTCGGCTTCGACTCCAAGAGGGGAAAATCGGTGAGCAAGCAGACGCAGCGGAAAGTCGTGTTTTTTGGCGCCACCAAAGGCATGGGGCGATCCCTGGCGCGGCGGATGGCAGAACGAGGTGATCAGCTGTTTTTGCTCGGACGGGATCCGGAAGATCTCGAGCGCAGCGCCCGGGACCTGGAAGTGCGAGCGGCAGCGGAGACCGGTAGCTTTGCGCACGCCAAAGCGGACTTAGCGGATCCCGCGACGTTCTCGGCTGCTTTAGATTCTGCCATCGAAACCCTAGGAAGAATCGATGTCGTGGTGGTGACCGCCGGCGTCTTCGCTTCCCAAGAAGACATGGAATCGGACCCAACCCGTATCAAATGGCTGCTCGACATCGACTTCACCCACACGATTCTCTTCTGCGAAGAAGCCCGCAAGCGGCTGCTCGCGGGTGGCGGCGGTTCGTTGGTGGTCTTCAGCTCCGTCGCAGGGGATCGAGGCCGAAAGCCGGTGGCCATTTACGGTGCAGCCAAGGCCGGATTGTCGTTCTACCTAGAATCCCTCGACCACAAATTCCGCGGTGACGGGCTCGTCACCCTCGACGTCAAACCCGGGTTCGTCAAAACCGGCATGACCGCCGGCCTGAAAGCCCCGCCATTCGCCGGCGAGCCCGACGCCGTCGCGCGCCAAGTGATCAAAGCCATCGACGCCAAGAAACCGATCCTCTACACACCGTTCCCGTGGGGATGGATCATGTTGGTGATCCGTACCCTGCCGCGATTCGTCATGCGTCGCCTGGGTTTTTAAGGACGGTGCCATCGAGCAGCTCGGGTAGCGGGCGCTCTATTCGTCACCTTGCAAGTCGAGATCGCGGGGCCAGACTAGGAAGGGGCCGTACTTTCCATGCTTCAGCTCGCCTCCAGCGAGCCTACCGGCGCTCGTGAGCTCGAGCTTTTTGTTGTGGGTATCCATAGCCAATCCCAGCTCGACGAGGCGTCTGCGGAGGGTCTCTGGTCCCACGCCATGTCTTTCGGCGAGATTTCTCAAAGACAGGTGTGTGTAACCGTTCTTTTGCTTCCGCTCCAGATGAGCCCCCTTCTCAGGGGGGGCCTCTGGTGCATCAGATCTCGGCGCTGACTTTTGAGGTGCTGACTTCGGGGCTTCCACGGTTTTTGGGGACTCGTCGAAATCTTGGTCGATAATTTCCTTCCAAATTTTCTGGATCCAGGCTCCGGCTTCTTCACCGCTGTAGAGGAATGATGCTTCTGCATTCTGCCAGCGTTTCACCGATCGCTCAGCTGAAAGCCAATTAAACGAACCCTGAGTCAGCCATTGGCGGTCGACTGCCAGGGTCTTCAGGTGAATACCTTCCATGGCGCGGACGTCGGCTCCGGCCCGGCTGAGGCGTTGAGCCGCCTCCTCGGCCTTAGCGCGTTCCTCGGTTCGCTCATGGAAAGCAGAGTTATAGAAGACGATGACCTCGACGCCGCGCTGCCTGGCAGATGTAATCCCCAGCTCGATATTTTCGTCTGCGTCGAGCACACGCGGGCGCAGATAGGGAGAGATGATCAGGACTGTCTCGAGACCCTCGTTCAGCGCACGGGCTAAGGTCGCCCTATGAGAACCCAGATCGGTGAGATGCTCAACCGCCGCTTTTCTTGAAATGGGCAAGGCTGGGATGCCGCCGATTTCGTTCTCCTCTGAGGCGAAGAGGTAGTGGCCCAGAAGGCCTGACGGCAGGCTACGATTCGTAGCATCGAATAGTCGTAAATCCCCGACCACCAAAAAGCTGTCTTTGGCCCGCGACAGGGCGACATTGAGCATGTTGGGGCCCCGGTCGAAAAAGTAGGCGCCCTTGCCAGAGTAGCTGTAGACCGGCGAGAAAATGATCACCGGACGCTCGGCACCTTGGAAGGTGTGGACCGTGCCGGCAGTGAGCCCGTCGAGACCGGCTGCAGCCAGAGTCTCGACCAGGACGTGTTTTTGGGCAGCGAAGGGGGTGACCACGCCGACGATGTCCTCAATGTTCTCACCGCCGTAAAAGGCTTCGAGCTCGGAGCGTTGTGCGGAGATCCAAGCGGAGATGGCCTCCGCCTCACCGGGGTTGATCCAGCTGGATCCCCGGCGTCTGGCCGGCGATTGGACGTGGGCGCGGCCGAGGGCTGGAAGAATGCGTTCGTGGAGCTTTAGCCGGCTGGGGATGAGATGGCCGCGATAGGCCAAACGGTTGCAGTATTCGATGATCTCGGGCACACAGCGCCAATGGTCGGTCAGGAGCATGCCCGGATCGCCAAGATTGGCGGTGAAGGCGGTGGCATGTTGGGCCAGGAGCATCACGCTACCTGCCGAAACACTCCGGGCTTCGGCCGCGGAGTCGTTTTCAACCGGCAAGCCCTGGGTCCTTCGGTTGGCATGGTCGAGGTAGTCCGGAAGCTCCCAAACCGGCTCGATTTGCTTCACGTCGCCCACGACCACCGCTCGGCGGGCGAGGGCAAACGTCGCCATGGCGACTTGAGGCGTGGTCTGCCCGGCCTCGTCGACAATGAGCAAATCGATGTAGTTGTAAAGCGGCCGTGATGCGCCGGCTTCGGGATCGTAATAATCGAAAACTTTCGGGGCAATGTGGAAAGTGGAGACCGCACAGGGGGTGAGCTTGGCGAACCGGCGCCAGCGAGCCTCGCAGGCTTCTTTGCTTTGGGCGCTCAGCTTGGCGTCTTGGTCGAGCAGACCGCGCATTTCGAGCAGCCACCGTCCTTCGTAGTAGCGCGCGGTGAGCAGAAAGAGCCGACGGCGTAAACCCGTGTCGAGAGCTTCGACGATCGTCTCCGGGGCATCGAGGAGCTTTGCCTTCCGATCCTCGTCGTTGGGCAGATTTCGAACGTAGGCGGCGAAGTCGTTCTCGGTCCTTTGCCAAAGGCGGGCTTGGTCGAGGGTGGTGCGGTGGGGGCGAGAGAGCTCGGCGAGGTGAGCTTCAATGTTCTCTTCGAAATTTTCGGGGTCGATTTCAGGCTCGGAAATACCGTGCCGGTGAAAGACCTCGGCCAGGCGCAAGGAGATCTGCCGAGCCGCCCATTGGCGGGTGGGGCCGAAGCCGAGAAGGGCCCTCTCGTACCAAGGAGCACGGGCTATGGAGCTACGGATGTCGGCGAGGGCACCGCTGTGGCGCTGAATCTCGTCTTCGGCCGCGGTGATCACTGCCTCGAGGTGGCGGGCGACTTGTTCCGCGCCTTGGATGTGAGCTTCGGTGCGATGGAGATGGACTTTGTGAGCGGCTCCTATTGCCTGGCTCAGGAGTTCGGCTCCGGCACGAATTTTTTGGGAAAGCTGCTCAACAGTGCCGTCGAGGTGGATGCGCGGATCGTCCAGCGCGCGGCGGGCGTGCCCGAGGTAGTCGGTGCTCGCCCGATGCACGTAGTCTTCGTTTTCTAAACGCTCGGGAAGGCCTTGCCAAGCCGGGAAGCCCGATAGGGCAGCGAGGTAGTCGGTTTTCTTGAAACGACCACTGGAGGGCAAGTACAGACCATAGGAGTCGACGCCTGGGAGCCAGCGGGTCGCCAAGGGGTCCTCGTCGTAGGTCTCGGTGGCCTTGGCAAAGGTGTCGAGTATGTTGGTGACGGCCTGATTGTTGCTGGAGCAGGCGAGGGTGACGGGAGGCTCGCGGCCCTCAATGGCAGCGTTGACCCAAGCGGAGGCGACGACGCTCTGCAGGAGGGTGGTCTTCCCGGTGCCCGGCGGCCCGTTAATGGCGAGGGCGCTGCCTTCGGGGGTTTGGGTGAGGGCGTGAAGGGCCCGGCGCTGGGAAGGGTTTAGGGGGAAAGCGGAACTCATCTGCCCAGTGTGCTCGGTGGGAATCTGGGGGCCACACCCCGGATAGGGCTCGGGCGCGGTCTGCGGCACCTCGGGAGCGACGATGTTTTCGAGCAACGGAAGATCGGGTCGGTCGCGAAGAATGGCTCCGTAGAGGCCCAGGATCTTGGCGCTGATGCCCCGGTTGGAGTTGCCGAGCACGACTCGGCATTCTTGCCTGACACCTTTCCGCTGGATGAAGTTTTGGAGGCTGGAACCGGTGACGGCAGCGAAGAGATCTTTGCTGTATTCGAGAAGCTTCGACCAATCGTCGTTTTTGGGAGGGTCGTTCTCGGTGATGAAGTCGTCGAAATCGGCCAGGGTTCCGAGGATGGGGAAATCTTCTTTGCTGGGCTCGAGATGCTCGCGGACAAACCAGGCACCAAGGGTGGGGTCGACGTGGAGATGACCTTCGCGGTCGAGCAGGGCGGCGATCCAGAAGGGCTTGTAGATATTGTCGTCCGTGTGGGCCAGGCCATGACTGCGGAGCTGGGTGACGCTAAAAGGGGAGATAAAGACTTGCAGCTCGGCCGGCTCGTCATCGGTCTTGTTGCCTCGAGCCTTCCTGGCCTTTTTGAAGATGAAACTGGTCAGGGTATCTGGAATGACCGCTTGGCGGAAGGCGTCGTCGGGCAGCTCCCAGTCGCCGATCATGTTGGCCGGGTTGCGGATTTCAATATCCGCGAGGCAGTCGCGCCAATAGGTGGTCCAGGCTTGGGCTTGGGGCGTGAAGGCGGTCATTTATGATCTTTCTTTTGGGCGAGAGTGCGTGTCGATAACGTGTCGATGACGTGTCGATGACGTGTCGATCTGCGAGTAGAGCCACTCCGTGGCGCGATGGAGTATACTGAACGGTGAATTCCGCAAAATGTCGACCAGCGTTTCGACTTCACGAAGGTTTCTTCGTCGCTAAAGGGAGACCCGATCATGGTTCGACCACAGGATGATCCCTATATCCGTATCGCAAGTTCCAGAGAGCAAAAGGTTTCTGTTCTCCTGCGCGAGCTGGCGCTCCATCAAGCCGCTGACTTGCTGGCACGAATCGAAAAGCGCGAGGTCGACCGCTTTCCCCCGATCCTTCAATCCCTCGATCGTGCCACCGACCGCCTGGCGTCGTACCGCATCGCCAATATGCTGCGGGCCTTCCGAAAATTCCTCGCCGCCCCGAGCTACTTCGATCCCCTCGACCGGTTTGGCCTCTTCGATCCCCTCGACCGGGACGGTGCGCTGACCTCGCCGGCCTCGCTGGTGATCCAGGCGATTCTCTTCAGCCACGCGGCCTGGTATCGCTCTCGTTACCATGAGGCCTACTCGGCGCTCGAGGCTTACCGGGACCTCGCCCAGCTCGACGAGTGGGATCGGGGTTTCGTTGCCGCTCTCATCGCCCATCAGACTCTTCTGCGCACCTCTTGGAGCCTTAGCCCGAAAGAAGGCCCAGAAAAGGAGCACGCCAGGGAGGTGGTGGCTTTTGAGAAGGGTAAGCTGGGGCCCCACTTCGGCGGCTCGGCCAATTCTTCGGCCACGGATCAAGCAATCGCCCGGGGGCTGGCGCGGACGCTCTTTCCTTTTCTCCCAACTGAGGGTCAATCCAAGGAGGACATCATGACCGGGCGGAGGCAGCTCGCCGCCGCGCAGGTTCTATTCTCGCTCTGCTTGCAGCATCGGCATTTGCGGACCCGCGACCCGCGGATCGATGAGAGGCGTGAGGAGATCCTTGGATTCATCGCCGGGATCGCAGAATCGAGCGGCACTCCGAATTCCCTCGTCTTTTGCCAGTATGGCCGATACGTCATGCGCACCCAAGACGAGTGTTCCTGGACGCACTTCCGCAACCAATATCTTTTGAAATGGGCGGACAAGGCGGCGTCCTCGGAGAAGAACGTCTCGGTTTCGTTCAACCGCTATACCGCACGCGGGCGGCAAGAGGGAGTTGTTCGCTGCGGCTGGAAAGGCAATCTCGAGGCTTTCCAGCTTGATCCCCAGTTACGGTCGGGCCGTGCCCAGGACGATCCCGGCATCGC
The DNA here is from genome assembly GCA_965366625.1 of uncultured bacterium. GTDB lineage: Bacteria > Acidobacteriota > Thermoanaerobaculia > Multivoradales > J023 > JAUIJL01. The sequence goes on along the minus strand of CBDUGP010000120.1, from coordinate 19,186 downwards.
CCAGGCCATTGAGGCCACGGTGGGGCTATGTGTCGTGATCGACGATCAGCAGATCCCGGCCAGCGCTTTCGGCCGTGATGCGGAGCCCAAGCAGCCCCGTGGCTGTCTCCCCCGCCTGCTGCGCCGTGGGGGGCCCATCACCGATGCAACGCGTCCAACGCTGCCCGAAGAGATCCAGACCCATGCGGACTTCTCCGCCATGTTCAAAGAATTACTCAATCGCAGGATCAAACAGTACCCAGAGGCTTACCGCCCGGCCCCGCTCATCGGCCGTATCCTCGACCTCGCCCGACAGTTGAATCCCGACCTATTCAGCAAGGTCCGCCTGACGCCGGTAGGTCTCTCCGCCGAAATAGCAGGTGAAGGGCTGATCGCTCGTCCGCTCACCCTCTACTTGCCTCGGGCGGACCCCAAAGAGCTGGACCCTGAGCATGCCTGGTTGATTGCCCGCTACGTGGTGGCCATGGTGATGTTTCTGGAAGTGATGCTGGGACCTCGACAAGTGGAGCTCGATTTCCTGTCGAATGAGGTGCGTAAGAAGTGGGAGCCCTGGATCCGGGAGAGCCTACGACTGCTCGGTCACGACGGTATCCTCAGATATCTCCGGCAGATTCACACCGCACCCTGCGCAGTGACCACCGCTGACCAGTTGCTTCCGCGGAGGCTCGGGACCGAGCTTCCCGGCAACTATAAGCTCAAGCCAAAGAGCTACGTCCTCGGGCTCGACATTGGGGGCACTGGCGTTAAATGCGGGCTTCTCAAGGTCTTCGAAATCCCTTCCAAAGAGGCCGCGACAAAGCGACTCGGCGTCAAGCTCGCCGGTGGCGATTATCAATGCGAGATTCCCACCGGTCGCTTGGCTCAAGGCTTGGTCTATCGCAGTCTCGAAGATCTTATGGTCGAGATCGTCAGGGCCCTGCACGAAAAGGAATGGCCGCTCAGTGATGTGATCGGGGTCGGCATTGGCTGGCCCGGTGCCGTCCGCGACGGCTCGACGGTGGCCGGTGCCTCGGGCATTCTCGGCAACTTCGTCGACTTCGTAGATTTCCCAAGAATCGATGTCGATGCCCGCCGTCTGCATGAGCTCGACCTGTGCGCGAATTTCTGGCGAGCCTTCCAGAGGGTTCTCAACCCGCGCAACGAACCCGGAAAGGAGCCAAGTCGACCGGTGATCGTCGCCCTCAACGACGGGGACGCCGACATCAAGGCCACTGCCGACCAGGTCACTCCCGACCGGGTCACTCCCGACCGGGTTACTCCCGACCGGGTCACTCCCGACCAGGTCACTCCGGAACCGAGCCAACAACACGTATCGTTGGTGCTCAAGGCCGGAACCGGCACCGCTTGTGGCGTTTACATCGGGGGTAAGCAGGTGCCGATGCTGGCGGAAGCGGGCAAGCTCTTGGTCGACCTGGGAGCGGCCCGGATTCCCGGCCATGGACCCGAAGACGGGGAGATGCCCGACCAGGAGTCCTATCCCCCGGGGCTGATGAACCTCTTCTGCTCAAAAAAGACCCTGCCCGATATCGCTGCCCAGCTTGGTTGGAAACCCGGGAAACCCGAGGACCCTCCAATTGACGCCCGAGAGATCGGTTACTTTATCGCCCGGGCGCTCAAAGCCGAAGCCAAGGCCGAACTCGAGCAGATTGTGAAGAAGTTGCAGGCTGCCGGAGGAGAAGAGCGGATTCGGCTGGTCGAAACGTGGGCGAAGTCGGCTCTCGACGACGAGGGCCTCAAGCAGAAGGTCCGAGAGCACTTCAATATGCCGAAAGGCAAGAAGGTGACTGTCCACCAACTCGCCCTTTTCTGCGCCGCTCTCGCGGGTCGCCAATTGGGGGATTGCCTCGCGCTGCTCGTCCAGGGCTTGCGGGCGCGCCGGATTCGGCTTGGCGGCGGAGCCCTCTCCCGGAGCACCGGCGAACAGGTCTGTAAGAGCGCCATCGACACGTTACGCGAAGTCTACGGCCTGGAGGTGGACGAAGGGGATGAGGAAAAGGCCCTCGACCTGCACGCCCTTGCCGAAGTGCGCAAGATCTCGGTCCAGCGTCCCGCTGTCGACGACACCGGCATCCCGACGGGGATCCGAGGTGCAGCTTTCGTCGCCCGGGACGCCCTCGTCCTGGCCTGGAAAGGGAAGGAACTGCGGGACGTTCGTTCCAAGATCGAGGGCTACAAGGCTGGAGACAGATTTGAGGTCAAGGAGCTTTGCGACACCGGCACCGAGACCCCCTCAGCGCTCCTGCCGGCCGACATCGAGGCCATGCTTCAACCGGCCTTGGCGTCGTTGGGGATCTACTACCAAGTTGACGAAGGTTACTACGAGAAGCTCGACCTGCGCCTGACGCCGCCTCAGACCGGCTGAGGGATTGCCGGCTCCGCCGCAATCTCTCGGTCGACAGGATCCCCGTGCCGTGCCGGCTCAAGGACCCCAAAGCTTTCGTCTTCAAGCTCGAGGACGAGCAGGGCTCGCCCCTTGGGCCGGTGATTGGGGGCTCGAAGGAGAGGGGTCGGCCGCCATTGGTCGTCGTTCCGGTGGACCAGGGTGGGCATCACCGAGCCTGAATTCTCGACGCAGATCGCGTGCCGGCAGCCGAGGTCAGCGGCCATCCGTCCGAGGGCCTCGAGCCGGCCGTGGGCAACGACGTTGACGAGCCGTCCTTGATCGTCGACCCCGAGAACTGAATGAAGATAGTTGTCGGAACGCGCCAAGTTGAAGCGGGCGACCGCCCGGCGCATGGCCTCGGCCGCCGACTGGTGCGGTGAGGTCCGGTGCGCGAGGAAGGTTTCGTGTAGATCGCTCCACATCCGGCGGGTCTCCGCCGTCGCCTGCGGATGGTTGCCCCGCGGTAGGTCGAAGACGTGGGAATGGTCGGCGGCCTCGACCAGGATTAGGTCGTACAGGGTTTCGTCCGTGACCCCGTCCCACAGCACGGGAACCCCCGAGACGAAGAGGTCCCAGGTCTCCCGCGAGTCACCGAAGGCGGTGCCCGCCGCCCAGCGTCCCTCGCGCAACCCCAACCCCAAATAAGGCCGGGCACTCTCCTGAGGGATCTCGTTGTCGGCGGCGACGACCTCGGAGCCCTGCACCATGATGCAGCGGGCGTTGACAGCGGTATTGCGGAGCCCGAGCGCTAGGAAGGGCCGGCCGGGGTCGATGCGACCGTGGGAAGACAACCAGTCGAGATGCTGTTCGAGGGTAAATTTACCGTCGTCGGGGACATGGCCCCGTGGCAGAAGCGCTTTGCTCTTCAGGTCACCCGGGTCGAGATCCATCGCCGGTAACGACACCACGGCTCGATGACTCGCCGTGAGGACCAGCTCGAAACGGGAGCGGTAGCGGAATGATGGGGATGACGGCATGGTTCGGCTTCTCAGTCTTTCTTTGAGAGTATATACGGGCAAACCACGGAACAGGACGAAGTCGGAAGAATCCAAGACCGGCCTTACATCTCTTACAAAGGCTTTACCCCCAGCTGATCCCCGCCCGCCGGCGTCGATCTACAATTCAAGGGTCCGGTCTTGGGCGATTGAGACCCGTGTGTCGAGAAAATTCCGGCCGCCTCCGCCGGCTTCCGCCCTTCGCCACTAAGCAGCAACTGAGCTTTCAGGAGTTGATTTGAGCGAGCTTCCGCCTTCCTCCGATCCAGCTGAGCCCGCCGAGCCCGCGCCTGAGGGGCTCCCAGACCCGTTGCACGACACCACGCCGAAACACGGCAATCCGCTGGTGCGATTCGCCATCCACCGCCGGGTCACCATGTGCATGTTGATCGTGGGGGTGTTGGTGATGGGGGCGCTGGCGCTGGACCGCTTGCCGCTTGAATTCCTTCCCGCAGTTTCGTCGAGCAACGTGTCGGTGTCGGTGGACTTTCCGTCGGCTTCCCCGGAGGAGGTGGAGCAGCGTATTGTTCGGCCCCTCGAAGACAGCTTGGGCACGTTGCAAAATCTCGACCGATTGTCGGCCACGGCCTCGGCGGATGAGGGGCGATTGGACGTGACCTTTGTCGACGGCACGGACATGGACATGGCGGCGGTGGAAGTTCGGGACCGGGTCGACCGGGTCCGGCACCTCTTGCCGTCGGACGTGCGTCGGATCCGCATTCGGCGTTTCCAAACCTCCGATATCCCGGTTTTGCGCTTCGATCTTTCCGCCGATTGGCCGAGAGAAGATCTCTTCGATTTTGCTGAGCGAGTGCTGCAACGTCGACTGGAGCGACTGGACGGCGTCGCCCAAGCGCAGATTCGGGGTTTGAGGACCCGGGCGGTTCAGATTCGTCTCGATGCGGATCGCATGGCCGCCCACGGTGTGGATGTGCGCGGTTTGTCGTCGCAGCTGCGGGAAAATCACCTCGATGTGTCCGCCGGTCAGATCGACGAAGGATCGCGCCGTCTACAGGTGCGAGTCCTCGGCCAGCTCAAGAGCTTGGAAGAGATTCGACAGCTGCCGATCGATGGCACTGGGCTCAGTCTCGGGGATGTTGCCGAAGTGGTTTATGACTTCCCTGAGCAAGAGGAATTCAACTTTCTCAACGGTGTGGAGTCTCTCGGGGTCCGCGTCTATAAAACATCCGACGCGAATTTGCTCGACGTGGTGCAAACCGTCAAAGCAGAACTCGAGGTGTTGGCTGCCGACCCCCGCTGGCAAGGTCATCGCGCCCGGATCTTCCACGACTCGTCGGAGGATGTCCGCCAAGGGTTGTCTCAGCTGAGAAATGCCGGATTCCTGGGCGGTGGATTGGCGGTCTTAGCGGTATTCCTTTTCCTGCGCCGATTCAGGACCACGCTACTTGTCGGCATCGCCATTCCGATCTCGGTGGTCTTTACTTTCGTTCTGATTTTCCTGATTCGCCAAGCCGGCTGGTCGACCATCACCTTGAATGTCGTCAGCCTGATGGGATTGGTGCTGGCTTTAGGCATGTTGGTGGACAGCTCGATCGTGGTGATCGAGTCGGTCTATCGCCGTCTGGAAACTTTCGGTGAATCCGCCGCCACCGCGGCCCTGCGCGGTGCCTCCGACGTTGCGTTGCCGATCATCGCGTCGACGGTGACCACCCTCTGTGTCTTCGTGCCGGTGATTTTTCTGCGCTCGTCGGGCGGTTTCTTTTCCCGCTATTTGGTGGAGGTCGGTACCACGATCTGCATCGTCATGATCGCCTCCCTGTTGGTGGCCTTGACGGTGGTGCCGATGGTGGCGGCGATGATTTTGACCCACGAGAAACCGTCTTCGCCCAGGTTCCTGCAGTGGCTGGAACGTCTCTACGTGGGCACGCTGAAATTTACCCTGCGTTATCGCATGGTTTTCCTAGTGCTGGCGGCCGGCATGTTGTGGGGCTCGTGGATCCTCTTTTCGGGCATCGAAAGATCGTTTTCAGGCCGGACCCAAGAACGCCAGGTGACGATCAACGTCGATACTCCGCGCAACTATTCTTTGGAGCAAACCCGCGAACTCTTCAACGAAATCCTAGCCTTGCTGCTGGCCAAGAAGGAAGATCTCGACATCGCCGACATCACTTCGAGCTACGAGGAAGGCGGCGGTAGATCCCGTGGCGGATTCCGCGGCGGCAGCCGATTTGAGCTCTACCTCAAAGATGAAAGTGAGAGTCGACTTTCGACTTCCGACGTACGGGACAAGGTGCGCGAGCTGCTGCCGACTAAGGCGGGAGTCGAATTGCGAATCGGTCAAGCCAGGCGGCGGCACGGTGGCGGCGGTGTGGAACTCGAGCTATCCGGCGACGATCCTAAAGTGCTGGAGCTGATAGCGCGTGAAGTTGCCGCTCAAATGGAGCAGATTCCGGGCATCAGTGATGTGGACCTGTCCCTGGAAAGCGGCGATCAAGAGCTTTTGGTGCACGTCGATCGAAATCGAGCCTTGCAGGCCGGATTGTCGACCCAAACCGTGGCCCAAACCGTGCAAAACGCACTTTCGAGTCGGAGCCTTTCCTATATTTCGAGCGACGACCGAGAGATCGACCTGACCATGCTCTTTCGTGACCAGGAAGAAGCGACGTTAAGTCAGTTGCGGGGATTCGAGATGCACTCGACTCAAGTCGACGCTATGGCTCTTGAAACCGTGGCGAGCTTCGAAGCCGTTCCCGGGCCGCGTTCGATCGAGAGAGAGAATCGCCAGGCGAAAATTCAGGTGACCACCAACACCGACGATCCACAGGCTATGGGCATGGCCATGCGCAGCGTCGGCGGCATCATGGGCAGCATGTCCTTGCCGCCGGGTTATTCGTGGAGCTTTGGCCGTTGGAATCGGATGAGTCAACAAGACGAGGAGGGCTCGAATTTCGCCCTCATCTTCGCTTTGATCTTGGTCTATATGTTGATGGCCGCCCTTTTCGAGAGCTTCACCCATCCCTTTGCGATCATGATGGCCGTGCCCTTCGCTTTCATCGGTGTGGGCGTGGTGATGAAGCTGGCCTCTCAACCCAGAGATAATTTCACCGAGCTGGGCTTCATCGTGCTGGTCGGAGTGGTGGTCAACAACGCGATCGTGTTGGTAGACCACATCAATCGCTTGCGCGCCGAAGGTATGCGGCGCCGGGACGCGATTCTGACCGGCGGCAGGGATCGCCTGCGCGCTATCTTGATGACTGCGGTCACCACCATCGTCGGCCTCTTGCCGATGGTGGCACCGATTCTCTTTCCCCAGTATTTCGGTCCCCTCGAAGGTCGTGCCGCGACTTGGGCCCCCGTGGGTCTCGTCATTCTCGGTGGTTTGACCACGTCCACTTTTCTCACCCTGTTGATCGTGCCGACTTTCTATTCGGTAGTTGACGACTTTGCTCGATTCTGGAGGCGGGTGGCGGTTCGCGTCATCTGAACGGAGATTCCTTAATGAATATTTTGCGTTTGTGGTCGGCCCTGCCGGCCTTTTCAATCTTGTTGCTCTTGACCTTGCCCTGGGCCATGACCGGATGCTCCGGCTCCAATGGTGCCAAAGACGGGGCTAAGGAGGGGGCCCATGGTGAGGGCGACTCATCGGATTCCGCCTCAAAAGGTGAGAAGAAGTCCGGCAAAGGTGACGGTGCCGAGCGGGCAGGCCGCGGAGATCGTTCCGGCAGGGGTGGGCGCGGCGGTGGCTCATCTGGCGGCTTCGGCGGTGACGGCGCCGGGGCTTCTAGGGGCGTGCCGGTCGAAGTGGCCAGGGTGGGGCGTCAAACGATCTCGCTCTTTTTCGAAACCCACGGCACCCTGGAAGCCGAGAACGAAGTCGATTTGGTGGCTCGTGTTTCGGGCCCGGTGACCCAGCTGAAAACCGAGGAAGGGCAGCGGGTCAAAAAAGGCCAGCTACTGGCGACCATTGACGACCGGGAGATCGTCGCCCAGCTCGAGGTCTCCAGGGTTCGTCTCGACGAAGCCGGCCAATCCTTTGAGCGCATCAAGCAACTCTTCGAAAAAGAGCTGATCGCTCGCGACGCTTACGACCAGGCGTTCGCGTCTTTCGAATCCGCGAAAGGCGATTTGGAACGGCTGGAGGTGCAGCTGGCCTACACCCGCATCACCGCCCCGTTTTCGGGCCTAGTGGTTCAGCGTTACGTCAAATTTGCTGAGTTCCTGCAAAACGGAGCACGCCTATTCCGCCTGTCGGATTTCGATCCTCTGTTGTGCCCGATCCAAGTGCCCGAGCGGGAGCTGTCGAAGCTCAAGATCGGGCAGCGGGCGGAGCTGGCGGTGGAGTCCTTCGACACCCGCTTTGAGGCACGGGTTTTGAGGGTGTCACCGGTGGTGGACTCAGCCAGCGGAACCGTGAAAGTGACCCTCGAGGTGGACGGACAAGGCAAGTTGCGACCCGGCATGTTTGCCAACGTCTTCCTCGAAATGGCCAACCGGCCCGACGCGCTGGTGGTGCCCAAGGTGGCCTTGGCCCTCGACAGCCTCGGCAACACGATCTACGTTGTCGCCAATGGATTGGCCGAACGACGGGATTTGGAGCTGGGTTTTAGAAACGATGAACTCTTGGAAGTCCTCTCCGGCGTAGAGCAAGGAGAGCAAATCGTGATCGTGGGGCAGGACGGCCTGACCGACGGCACACCGATCGAGATTTTGACCGGCGGCGATCCGGCCGAGCCGGACGCTTCTGGAGGCGAGACCTCCGTAGACGGCCGAGTTTCCCAGGGCTCGACCGACGATGGCGGCGAGCCGCGGAGGGCCCGTCGTGGTGACGGGGGTGAGGGACGAGGCGGCCCTTTCCGCGATCTGGACTTTGACGATCCGAAGCAGGTCGAGAAGGCCAAAGCTCGGATGCGCGAGCGCGGCTTGACCGATTCCGAGATCGACGAGCGTTTGGATCGCATGAAAGAACGAAGTCGGCAGCGGGGGGAGGGCGGAGGCGGATCATGAGCCTCGTCGACCTTTCCATTAAACGTCCGGTCACCATCTTCATTTTCGCCGTCGCTGCGGTGGTATTCGGCTGGGTGGCCTTCGGCAATCTCGCCACCGACCTGCTGCCCGACATCACCTATCCGTCCATGACCGTGCGCACGGACCTGCCCGGTGCGGCGCCGGTGGAGGTGGAGAATCTGGTCACCCGGCCAGTGGAAGACGCGGTCGGTGTGGTCGGTAATTTGGTGCGGGTCTCGTCCAGCTCGCGGTCGGAAGTCAGCGAGGTGGTGCTGGAATTCGCCTGGGGCACGTCGATGGATTTCGCAGCCTTGGACGTGCGCGAGCGCTTGGATGTGATCCGTTTGCCCCAAGACGCCGAGCCACCGGTTCTGCTGCGTTACGACCCGTCTCTTGACCCGATCCTGCGTTTGGCCGTCTCCGGGGATCCCGACCTGACCCGCCTCCGGCGATTCACGGAGGAGCGAATTCAGCGGCCCCTCGAGCGGCTGGAAGGGATCGCCGCAGTGGTGGTTCAAGGGGGTTTGGAAGAAGAAATCCAAGTGGAGTTCGACGAACGTCGGCTAGCCAATCTCGGCCTGACCGCCGAGGCTGTGGGCAATCGACTGGCCCAAGAAAACGTCAATATCACCGGCGGGCGATTGGTCGACGGCCAGAGTCAATACATGGTGCGGACCGTCAACGAGATCATGCGCCCCGAGCAAATCGAGGAGTTGGTGGTGGCGCGCCTGCCGTCGACCGACGGCGCGGCTGCCGTCTTGATCCGAGTCTCGGACGTGGCGACCGTCAAAAAGGGGTTTCGCGAGCGCGAGATTCTGACCCGGGTGAACGGTGAGGAAGCCGTCGAGGTGGCGATTTACAAGGCGGGCGGCACCAACACGGTGACGGTGTCGAAACGCGCCCGAGCCCGGGTCGACGAGCTGCGTAAGACCCTGGCCGCCATCGACCCTAACCTGCGCATCACTAAGATCACCGATCAAGCTCGATACATCGAAGCCTCCGTGCGCGAGGTCTTGGAGACCGCGGCCATGGGCGGGGCCTTGGCGATTTTGGTGCTTTTCCTTTTCTTGCGCAGCTGGAGAACCACCTCGATCATCGGCATCGCCATCCCGATTTCCGTGGTGGCGACTTTCTTCTTGATGTACGCCTTCGACATTTCCCTGAACATCATGTCCTTGGGCGGCTTGACCCTCGGAATCGGCCTGTTGGTCGACAATGCCATCGTGGTTTTGGAATCCATCCAACGCCGACGGGACGAAGGCCTGGGCATCGTGGAATCGGCGCGGGTGGGTGCGAAGGAAGTCTCTTCCGCCATCGTTGCGTCGACCTTCACCAGCATTTGTGTGTTCCTGCCGATCATTTTCGTCGAAGGGGTCGCGGCCCAATTCTTCACCGACCAAGCCTTGACGGTGACGTTCTCCCTCTTGGTGTCGTTGGTCGTGGCTCTGACCGTCATTCCCATGCTGGCGTCGAGACAGGCGCCGACGGAGCCACGCGCCGAATCCGACACCGATGGCCGGGATGGGCGTTTGTTGAGAGCCATGGTTTGGCTCGTATCGTCGATCCAGAAAGTCCTGGGGACCCTTTTGCGACCTCTGGCGTGGCTGTTGGATCGCCCCGCCGCGGCATTTCAATGGGGTTTCGAACGTTTGGAGTTGGGATACGGCCGCCTCTTGGACAGATCCCTGCGTCGGCCGTTGACCGTGCTGCTGGTGGGTGGATTGTTGATGTTGGGTAGCCTGACGTTGGTCGGCAACCTGGGGGGCGAGCTGGTGCCGGAGCTGGTGCAGGGTGAGTTCTTCGCCGATTTGGAGATGCCGCCGGGCACCCACTTGGATGTGACCCAACGACGCATGGCGGCCCTGGAAACCCAGGCCATGGAACTCGACGGGGTGGAGCGGGTCTACGCCATCGCCGGCAGCGCCTCGCAGCAAGGCGGCATTGCCGGTGAGAACCGAGAGCACCGCGGTCAGCTGACCTTCACCGTGGCGCCGCCCTTTTCGCGCGAAAAAGAAGAGGCCCTCATGGTCCAGGTGCGGGAGCTGATCAGCACCGACACCGAACTCGAGGCAAATTTCGGCCGACCGTCCTATTTCAGCTTCAAAACGCCGATCGAAATCGAGTTGCGGGGATTCAACCTGAAATTGCTGCGTCGGCTCTCCGACGACCTCACCGCTCGTTTGGCGGCAACACCGGGTTTCACCGACGTGGAATCCACCGCCGAGGGCGGGCTGCCCGAGCTGCAAGTGATCTTCGACCGTCGACGCCTGGCCTCCTACGGTCTTTCCATCCAGGACGTCGCTTCGGTGGTGCGAACCAAAGTCCAAGGCGAGGTGGCGACCGAGATCCAGCGCCAGGATCGAACCATCGACATCCGGATCCGATCCCAAGAAACCTACCGCTCCAGCGTCGACGACTTGCGCAATTTGGTGGTCTATCAACAAGGAAAGACCGCCTTGCCCCTGTCGGCCGTGGCGCAGGTGATCGAAGCCGAAGGACCGGCCGAGGTCCGCCGGGTCGATGGCGAGCGGGCCGCCTTGATCACGGCCAACCTCGACGGTCTGGACCTGGCCTCGGCGTCGGCGGCCATCGAAGCGGCGATGGAATCCCTCAACCTGCCCACCGGTTTCGACTGGCGATTGGGGGGACAGCAAAAAGAAATGGAGACCTCCTTCGATTCAATGAAGCTGGCGATCTCCCTGGCGATCTTCCTGGTCTACTTGGTGATGGCCTCGCAATTCGAATCCCTCTTGCACCCCTTCGTCATCCTCTTCAGCGTGCCCCTCTCGGTGATCGGCGTCATCTGCACCATGGCACTCTTCGACGTTCGTATCTCAGTGGTGGTGCTGATCGGCGTGGTGCTCCTAGCGGGCATCGTGGTCAACAACGCCATTATCCTGGTCGACACCGCCAATCGACTGCGTCGCGAGGGAGCCGGCAACCTGGAAGCCATCGCCCAAGCCGGTCGCTTGCGCCTGCGTCCAATTCTCATGACCACCGCCACCACCGTGCTCGGACTGCTGCCCATGGCCATCGGCCTGGGAGAAGGCAGCGAGTTACGGGCACCCATGGCCATGGTCGTGATCGGCGGGCTGCTGGCGTCGACCCTGCTGACCCTGGTGGTGGTACCCGCGGCTTACAGGGCATTGGAGCGCTGAGCTCACCACGCCTGCAACCCTCGGACGGGCTTCGACGAAGCTGATCCATAGATAGTTCTTGCTGCTGGGGACCGAGCAAGAGATTTCGTCGAGATCTGAAGGGTTGGCGAGCTTGGGACGTATAGGGATCAGGCCTAGGGTACAATTAGGCTAGCTCTTATCCACAAGATACCAGCGTCCAAAGATAGCCGTGTCCACTGAATAGCGATTGAGGAGGAGGGCTCATGACCCAGCAAATCGGTGTGGCGGATTTTATTCGGCAGCTTCGCTCGGATCTCGAATCGGCGATCGGTGAGGGAAAAGGAAAAACTTTACGTTTCGATGTCGAAGCGCTTGATGTCGAGCTTCAAGTGACCGCTACGGTCGACGCTTCTGCCGGCGCGAAGGGGGGTGGCGGATTGAAGCTGGCCATTTTCTCAGGGGACGCTTCGGCCGAGACCAAAGCTGCCTACTCGACCCGTCAAGTACAAACTGTGCGCTTGAAGCTCAAGGCTATTGAAGAGGACTCAAAAGGAGGCAGTAAGCGGGCAAAGCTCAAGGGCAACTTAAGCTGAGTTCATGTTTATGAGCACCTCTGGAATCCCATCTCATCGCGTCGTTCGGGTTGTCGTCGAAAGACAGGGGACGGTAGACCAGGGCACCGGTTTTCGATTCTCGTCGAACCGTGTGGTCACGGCCTTTCATGTGGTCGAGGGCGCAGAGATCGTTCGGGTGCTCGATCCTGACGGCGACGATTGGCGAGATTCAGGGCCCCTTCGGCCCGAGACCGGCCACGGAGTGGTTTGGCCGTCCACTGAAGAGGCAAATCCGACGCTCGATGCTGCCGTTCTCGCGACCCCTGAGCTCGCTGGGATCGATCGAGCTTCTTTCACGGATAATCCTTGGTCGGCCCGTCACAGGTGGGAGACCTGTGGTTTTCCTGTGAATGAACCCTCGACGAGGAAAGGTTTCTATGGCGAGGCATTTCCGCCCAACGCGGGCTTTTGTGAGCTGACGGTTCGGGATTCCTACGTCGAGGCGATTGAAGAGGGTTGGGGAGGTCTATCCGGCGCACCGGTATTCCTAAATATCCAGGGCGCGGGTTGGGTCTTCGCCGGTGTGATTGTGGATGGCCCCGAAGACGCCAAGGGCCACCGGCTTTGGGCGGTCACCTTGCCCGCGTTGCTCGCCGAGCGATCGTTCCGAATCGCGTTGCTAGGCGACGAGCCCGACTGGTTCGAGGCCTATGTTGCCCTGATCCAAGAGGTACTTGAAGGAGATGGCCATGCGACGAGCGCCATTCGCATGATTTTTGGATTAGACCCAAATCTGCCGGCTTCAAAAGAATTAGCCCAAAAGGTCGTTTTTGATTTGGAAACTCAAGGTGTCTGCATGGCTTTGGCCAAAGCCGCCAAGAACCTGGATCAAAACGGCAGGCGAGAGTCCGGTGATCGCGTCCGATCTGTGCTGGCGGCCCTTGCGCCGATTCGATTCTTACGTTCCCGCGGCATGATTCCTCCCGATTCAAAGTCCCGCCGAATCGACTTGGAGGTCGCGACGGACCTGGGTGCCGATGCCGTGGTCGCCGCCATGCAGTGTCGTTTGATGGAAGTTGAAATTGTGCCAGGCGATATTCCGTCGTCCCGGTTCTCGGTTGCGCAGCCCGGCGTCTTTGGGCTCGACATCGACGGGGTCGACGCCTCACATGACGTCGTCGAGGACTTGCGACGTTTGATCGAGCTGGCCCCTGTTGGACCCGCCCACACTGCGCGGGCCTACACAATTCATCTCGCCAACGATCTCAAATTGCTGCCCGAGAGCCTCAAACGCCGGATCGCCGAGTTGGAGACCACCGACGAGACATGGGAAAAGGCGGCCGCGCGTGCCGTCAATCGGAGGCTTGAGGCGCTGGCCGATTCTGAAAAGTTCTATCTCTTGATCGCCTTGAAGGCGGATTCGAACCGCCGTGAACAGTTCTTGCAATATTTGGGAAAAGATTTGCCCGCATTGCTCCAGGTGACTCGGACCAGCAATGATTCGGAGCAATTCGACAGAGAAGATCAACAGCTCCAAAGCCCGTTCCAAACTGCTTTCTCGGGTGATCCAGACGACCATGAGGAGACGAAGTGACTTGGCTCAAGCTACCCGACGGACCGATCACCCTGCCGAAAATCGGCGAGCTTCCAGAAACCCATCATGTCTTTATCCAAGACGACATCGATGCGGTGAACACCGCCTTGGCCGCGGGTCGCCCGCTTCTGATCCGTGGCGAGCCGGGCACCGGCAAGAGCCAGTTGGCGCGCGCCGCAGCCCACGAGCTTAAACGCGCTTTCGTTTCCATGACCCTCGACGCCCGCACCGAGCCGGGCGACCTGCTGTGGACCCTCGATGCGGTGCGACGCCTGGCCGAGGCGCAGGTGGCCGGTGCCGCTCGGCTGAAGGGAGATGCCCTCGACCAGCGCCTGGCGGAGAAGTGCTTCGCCATTCCGGGGCCGCTGTGGTGGGCCTTTCAGTGGCAGTCGGCGTCGGACCTCCAGCGTGACCACAAAGCAACGACCGCCGGGCCTGTTCAGGCGTCCGGTGCCTCGGCCGGGAACGGAGTCGTGGTGTTGATCGACGAAATCGACAAAGCCGACAGCTCGGTGCCCAACGGTTTGCTCGAAAGTCTCGGCCAAGGGCGCTTTGTCGGTCCCGACGGCGTGGAGATCGTCGCCACCCCACCGCTGCCGCTGGTGATCGTCACCACCAACGAAGAACGGGCCCTGCCAAAAGCCTTCCTGCGCCGCTGCCTGGTCCACCAGCTGCGCCTACCCACGGAATCCGAAGCTCTCAAGGTGTGGCTCAAGAACCGCGGACAGGCTCACTTCCGCGGGCAGCTCTCCGAGGGCGTGTTGCACAAGGCCGCGGAGATGTTGGTCAAAGATCGCAAGATCTGTCTCCAACGGGATGTGGGCCCGCCCGGAGGGGCCGAATACCTCGATCTGCTCCGGGCCGTGAGCCAGTTGGCCGAAGAAGAAAACGAGCGAATGGCCCTGCTCGACCGGATCGGCAAATTCGCGCTCGACAAACATCCGCCGGAGCCCCATCGGTGAACGCGATCCTCCAGCAGTGCAGAACCGGCCGCGCCGACCTGCTACATGCCTACGCCACCGGCGGTGACGACGGGCTGCGTGCCGCAGCCCATTTGTTGGGTTATGTCGAAGTCCTCGACGATCAAGAACCGTTGCGCCTGGACGCGACAAAGGAAGCGGCGGATCGCTCTGAGAAGGTCTCGCCGGTCGCCTCAACCCAAACGCCGACCCAAATCGAATACAAAGACATCCCGTTTTGGCGCGCCGTGGCCGTCGAGCGAGCGGAGGACCACCAGCCGGGCGACGAGGCCTGGGAGGTGCTCACCCGGAAGATGTTGAAGGGGGATAAGGGAGCTCCAGCGCCGATCCCCCCGGAGGCCCCGCCCTTGGTGGCGTGGCCCGTGCTGGCCCGGGTCCTCGACGACCGACTTCGCTCACCCCGGGAGAGCTTGCGAGTTGATGTGGATCGGTTGGCGTCCCTGTGGTGCCGTGGCCGCGTTCCGCGACGCCTGCCACGGCAAATCCGGCGACATCTGGGCAGGGTAACGGTTTTCGTCGACCGGGATCGGCGGCTGGCTCCGTTCTTTAACGACCAAGTGGACCTGCTCCTGGAGTTGATCTCCAGCCTACCCCCAACCGATTTACGTATCCTACGATCACCCAAGGACGGAGCGATCTCGACCGGTGCCTTCGATGAAAACGACGTCGTTTTAGTGCTCGGGGATCTCGGTTTTTACGACGATAGCTCCGAGTCTTGGCTCCGGCTCGCCCGGCGTCTAGGGAGAACCGGCGCCCGCCTCTGGGCGTTGGTGCCTTGTCCGCCGAGATTGTGGCATGCCGCCACGGCCCGAGCCTGGTCCGCCACGGATTGGAGCGCCCCTGACGTCGCGCCGGGCCGAACGAGTCCGACAGCTGCCGAGCAGGCAATCCAAGACATGCTGCGGTTGCTGTCCATGGCCGTGCGCATCGAGCCGGCTTTAGTGCGCAGCCTACGCCGTCTGGTGCCCGCAGCCGATTGTGGCACCGAGGTCGAGCTTCAATTTCACCCAGATCTTTCGACCGGATCCTCCTCTGCATGGCAATTCGCCGGCACGGCCATCCAAGAGTGGCGGCAGAGCTTGACGCGGTTGCCTCGCGATCTGCTGCGCGCTGCTGCCGAGGTGGTCATCCTTTGGCACCGACATCTTTCGTTCGAGGTTCGAGCTGAGCTCGCCGAGATTCTACGGTCTTTGGGCATACGGTCCTCGGGCATACAGTCCTCGGGCCTCCAGTGCGACGAAGCTCTCGGGGTCACCGCAGCTGAGGCTCGCCGGGTTTTCGAAGGCATCGCAGCGGCCCTGGAGCAGGCCGGCTCGGCCGACCGGTCGATCGTCTCGGCGGCGGAGACTTGGCTGCCGCGGGTCGCCGACCAGCTCCCACCTTCGGTCTGGCGCGGCAGGTTGAGCAAATCCCTGGTCCGGGCCTACCGCGCCTACAAAGAGAAACATCCAAACGCACCGCCACCCCCGGGCGTGACGACCGAAATGCTCGATGGGCGAGCTTCCCATCGACCGGTGGAGCGCTGGGACGTTCGGCAAGTGGGCGACCGGCTGCGGATCGAGCCGGCCAATGCCTGGGGCGAAGGCAGCTTTTTGGCATCGATTTCCGCACGGGAGCCCGAGATCTTGTGGGTGAGCGAGCGCCAAGCTCCCGCGCTCATCGACGCAAAAGCAGGACTCGAGCTGCCGGCCGATTTGGCGGACGGGTTCCGCCTGGTCACCGACATCGAAGAGGTGATTCTGGAATCGTGCACTGGTCCGCCATGGGCGAGCCGAGTCGGCCGCGACGGGTTTGGCCTGTGGGCGGCGTTGGAGATCGGCGGCATCGAGCAGCGCCTGCGCTGGATTCCGCCCGGACGCTTTGAGATGGGCTCGCCCAAGGAGGAGGCGGGACGAAGCGAATTCGAAGGGCCGCAGCATTCGGTGACTTTAACCGAAGGCTATTGGATGGCTGAAACGCCTTGCACCCAAGAGCTCTGGCAGGCGGCGACCGGCAAGAGTCCGAGTCATTTCGAAGGTGAGCAGCGCCCGGTGGAGAAGGTGAGTTGGCAAGAGGTGCAAGAGTTTCTCGATCGATTGAGCTTCCAAGTGCGCGGCCTTGAGGCCAGGTTGCCGACCGAGGCCGAGTGGGAGCATGCCTGCCGAGCCGGCACCGAGGGGCCGACTTGGCTTGGGGACACTTGGCTTGAGGACAACAGAGCTGAGGTGCTCGATCAGATCGCGATCTACCGTCAGAACAGCGATGGGCAGTCGAAAGAAGTCGGCGACCGGGTGCCGAATCCACGGGGGCTCGGTGACATGTTGGGCAATGTCCACGAATGGTGCTGGGATTGGCAGGGCTCCTACCGCTCGGAGCCCACGATCGACCCAGAAGGACCCCTCGACGGCTCGTACCGGGTTCTTCGCGGGGGCTCGTGGGGATCGGACGCGCGGCTCGTGCGTGCGGCGTCCCGCAACTGGAACCCCCCCGGCTCCCGCACCTCGATCTTTGGCTTCCGCCTCTCCTTAGGTCCAAGGGAGCGCGGAGCGCCAAGCAGTGAACAGCCGGAGGCGGCTCCGAAGGCCGTCGGGCGAGGGACGAGCCCGCGTGCCCGGAGCCGTCGTTCGGGCGCCTGGGTGGACCGGATCGAGTGGGCGGTCGACGGCGGCAGGGATGCCCACGGACGGTGGGCGGCGTTCGAGGTCGAGGGGGTGAAACATCGCCTGCGCTGGATCTACCCTGGACGTTTTCAGATGGGCTCCCCGGAAAGCGAAGCGGGACGATTTGGCGATGAAGGCCCTGTTCATGCCGTCGAGCTGACGGAGGGTTTCTGGCTGGGCGAGGTCCCGTGTACCCAAGCGCTCTACGAAGCCGTTACCGGCGAAAATCCAAGCGAGTTTCGGTCACCCGAGCGGCCCGTGGAGAAGGTGGACTGGCAGGACTGCCGGCGTTTCTTCGAGCAGTTGGGACCCAAAGTGCCCGGTTTCTCGGGCCGCTTACCGACCGAAGCGCAGTGGGAATACGCTTGTCGCGCGGGCACTGAGAGCGCAACCTGGCTGGGAAATTTAGAGATCCTTGGAAAATGCAATGCCCCTCTGTTGGACGAGATGACCTGGTATGCCGGAAATAGTGGGATTGATTTCGAGCTCGTCGAGGGCTGGGATTCGTCCGATTGGGAAGAGAAGCAATATCCACATGATCGGGCTGGAACCCATGTAGTGGGTTTGAAGCCTGCCAACCCGTGGGGGCTCTATGACATGCTCGGCAACGTCTTGGAGTGGTGTGAAGATGCTTGGGATGGCCAGTCCGGCTATCCAATCGGAAACCGAGTGGATCCCTTGTTGACGGACGGCTCGTCCCGGGTTCTTCGCGGGGGCTCGTGGGATTCGAACGCGCAGAGCGTGCGTGCGGCGTACCGCTACTGGTCCCACCCCGGCAACCGCCACTCGTCCCTTGGCTTCCGCCTCTCCTCAGGTCCAGTTTGGCGGATGCCCAAGTGAAGAGTCTGGCCCTCGGCCGGGGTCGAGGAGGCGAGGGACGAGCCGGAACGAAACCCCGGACGTCGGGCCAGACAAAGGAGCTAGCATGCGTGTGAAATTTTTCGCAATACCTGCCCTCAATCCGGCCGATGGCGATCACCCATGAGCCGTCCTGCCCAACATCCGCTGGTCGATGGCCGGCCTCCAAGTTGGGCCTGGGGTTGGGGTAAAGACCGGTTTGGCGTATTTACCGAGATCCGAGTCGGCAAGGCAGTGCAAACCTTGCGTTGGATTCCGCCGGGTAGCTTCACCATGGGATCACCGGAGACTGAAGCCGGGCGATGGGAGTATGAAGGACCGCGGCATTGGGTCGAGCTGACTCAAGGTTTTTGGCTGGCGGACACTGCCTGCACGCAAGCGTTTTGGATCGAGGTGATGGGGCAAAATCCGAGCAAGTTTCCATCACCGGGGCGTCCGGTGGACAACGTGAGCTGGCAGGACTGCCAGGAATTTTGCGGGAAGCTTCGGCAGCGCTTGCCGGGGTTCGATGCCGGTTTGCCGACCGAAGCGCAGTGGGAATATGCCTGCCGGGCGGGTACGCACACCGCGACTTGGCTGGGAGAGCTGGAGATTCTAGGGAGCAACAACGCTCCCCTTCTAGACGAGATCGCTTGGTACGGCGGCAACAGTGGTCTAGGTTTTGAGCTCGAAAACGGGGAGAACTCGTCGGGTTGGCCGGAAAAGCAATACCCACACGATCGTGCCGGTACCCGAGAGGCCGGGCTCAAGGTCCCCAATCCATGGGGGCTTTCAGACATGCTCGGCAATGTTTGGGAGTGGTGCGAGGACACTTGGGACGGGGAATCTGGTTATCCGGGTGGCGATCGTGTCGATCCTGTGTTGAAGGGCGGCTCGTCCCGGGTTCTTCGCGGGGGCTCGTGGGAATCGCACGCGCGGAGCGTGCGTGCGGCGTCCCGCCACTGGCGCCCCCCCGGCTCCCGCGACTCGTACCTTGGCTTCCGCCTCTCCTCAGGTCCAGGTGAGCGGATGCTCCGGTGAGTTTGGCACCCGGCCGGGGTCGAGGAGGCGAGGGACGAGCCGGAACGAAACCCCGGACGTGGGGCCAAACGGGGCTTCG
>CBDUGP010000119.1:0-26918 GCA_965366625.1 uncultured bacterium | reverse complement strand
CCCCAACCAAAACATTTTCCATAACCATCCCCACAAGGCGTAGAGATCTTCCGGCAAAACCGGAGGAATCGTTTCCGTGTGGGGAGATTGTGTGGCTTTTATTTGAAACACGAAAGGAGTTCCGGAAAACCGAGTTGTTTCGTCACATTCAGTTCTTTGATCAGAATGCAGAGTAACGACTTGAAGTAAATCGACCTTCCTGTGGGCCTTCTAGTACCAGCAAGTATCAAAAGGAGAAAAGAATGAAACAAACAGAAATATCATGGGCGCTAGGCGCCCTGCTTTGTCTTTCCTTCGCAGCGCCGGCCGCCTGGGCAGGAGCGGAAGAAGAAGTACTGCAGCCGCGTCCGCTAAACATCTGGTTGTGGCAAACGCTGGAGCAAGTCTCCGATGCTGCGCAAGCCCTACTTACAGAAATAGGCACCGAATTTACCAAATACCAGGATGAAGAGTTTTGCGATCAGACGGTACCCATCGGGCAAGAATTGGGTGGCCATACCATACCGATCGGCCAGGACTTAGGTGGCCATACCGTGCCCATCGGGCAGGAATTGGGTGGCCATACCGTGCCCATCGGGCAGGAATTGGGTGGCCATTCAGAACCAATCGGGTTGAGCAACTCAGCTAGGTAAGTAAGGGAAACGTAACTTACCACGGGCAGTTTCGATGTCCAGATGGCCCATGGAATCTAAGAGTGATCGGCGGACCAGTTCGTGAACAGCTCTGATTCCAATAGGGTTTCGCCCCAGATAGGCGGTTAAAGGCAAGAGGTCTCTTGCTTCTTGCCTTGCCTTGTCTGGCTGGTTGTGGCGCAGGAAATGATCACATTTTGCCAACCCAACAAGCATCAACTCTCTTGCGTGTTTCTTAGCAATTAGTAGCGGGGATGCCTGTTCTAAGAGCTTGACTGGTTCCTGGATGTCCGTCAACGTTCGAGACAGCAACTCAGCTTTGACCAGATAGAATTCGACGAGGTCCAGATCCGAGGCGGAAATTTCATCGATGTCCCTTTCAGCGAGTCTGAAGGAAACGCCTGCAGCCTCTAGCTTCTCAGTTTTTAGTAGAACCGCTGCCTTTGCTAAATGAACCCGCCATTCTTCTAGCAGCGAATTTGGCTCCTTTGTCAGGGCCGCGCAAGTGTCATAGAGATGCAGGGTTTTACGAAATCGTCCCGCCATATGTTCTACAAATGCTGCTGAGTAAAGAGATAGGCTCAAGCCACCCACGGAATGAAGTGCCAGATCAATCTCAATAGCCCTCCTGCTTACTATGGCCGCTATTTCGCGGTTTCCTAAGTCCACTGCCAGATAAGCTCCCAATCGATAGATGGGCGCTAGCTTCGCCAGGTGACCAGATCGCTCTAGAAGCACAAGGCTGGCCGACAAGAAATCAGCGGAATCGGAAAATAGACCTTGGCATCTGAGCGCGAAGCTCAGGCGCCAAAGACCCTCAGCCAATTCCACGATATCGTCTGGTCGAATAGCCTTGGGGAGATTCGAAGAATAATCGGCGAGGGCTCTTGCTGCTACTTGGAACTGGGACTCAACTTCGGTGCCGGAAAAAACGGAGAGGTCCATAGTAAGGGGCTCTTCCGAATCACTGACACAAACATCCTGGCACCAGCCGAGGAGTTTCTTCTGGAACGTGAACTTTGGGATGTGTTTGCCCTTAAGGGCTAGCTTCAGGTTTTCAAACAGCCTGCCTACCGGTGGCGGAGTGGCGGCCCAAGCCGCAGCGCGATCAAGATTCTCGAAAGGAGAGATGTCGAGAAGGTCAACGAGGGCCTTCCATCTCCAAATGGGCATCGACCCTCTGTGCCCAAGGGCGTTTGCGAATGCTCTCTGGCCGCCGAGGCGGCGATCCAACTCCGCGGCGGGAATCGATGAGGTTTCGCGATTCGCCAATATTGTGGCCAACACATCTTCTTGATCTTGTTGAGCCTGACCGAGCAGATTTCCGCTTGCCGTGGTTGCCGTATTCGATCTCTTTGCTCCCAACGCAATTCGAGTCATCAGCTCCCGATAAACGAGAGCTTGTTGAACGTCAGGTATGAAAATAGCGCAATGCGAAGCTTGCCGAGCGCACCAGATCCCGTCATAGAGATGGCCAAGCTGGCTGCACACTTCTGCCGCAGCTGCAAATAGGCGATGCCGAAGGTCGAGGAGATCCAGCATCTTTTCAAGATGGAACCCAAGGTCTAGTAGTTGAGCAGCTGCTCTCTGATGGGGTCTATCTTTTGGAAAAATCTCGGCGAGGAGCAGCAAGGAGCGGACTAAACCCTCTGCGGTTTCAGGATCAATCGTCTCAGGTTTCTCTTTGAGAATTAGCCCAAAAATGAGGGTCGCATACTTGTAGATCTCATCCGGGCCGACCTCAACGCCCAAAGATTTGAGCCTTTGGGAAAGGTCTACCATCCGAACCGGGGCTTTTTCACTCAGCCGTACGGTAAACCCCCAAGCGGTCAACGGGGCCAACCCTCCCAACTTGATTCGGTCAGTCGGTAAGGCTCGATAGCGGCCGAGAAATCCTGGGACGGGCGCCGGTACAGAAATGGCACTCGCCTGGTGCCGGGTGAAGTACTCCCGAGGAGAGAAATCCATAAACCGAATAGCAGCGAAAGCATCTTTCATTTTTAGCCTGTGGGCTTTCAGCTGCCGGAAGAATCCCGGTCGTCTTCCCAAGGCGATATCGAAGTCTTCCAAGCGGCCAGGCGCAAGACTCTTTAGATCTCGACGCAACTGATCTAGAAAGGCTTGAGAGAATTCAACCGGCCCAGGTTCCATCCACTACTCCGCAGTCTTCGTTGAAGGAGAATCCTATTCTACGCTATTTCGCTGGTCGTTCCTATGATTCACCCTTTCCACAATTCCAAAACTAACGGCTCTGTTGATGGCCCAATCAGCTTGTTCGCTACGAGTAGAATCTGAGAAGAACGGCTGCTCTTCGCGAGTGAGCCTGGGGGGCTTGCCCGGGGCAAGCCCCGCCCCTACCGCCGGAGGTTTGCGGGCGTAGCCCGTTAAGTTCCTCCTTAGCCGCTGCTGATAGAAAAGGACAGGTGCGAAATGCCGTCGAGATTGGATGTCGAAAGCCGTATTTCAAGAAATCTCGTAACTCCGGCCCGACGGCGCTTCGTCGCCCTGACGGGAGGCTTGTGTCTCGGCCTGTGGGGAATGGCATGCTCGTCCGTTCCCGTCGCGGATCCGGGTGGGGTGCCGATCGCCGATGAGCCGGCGCCGGCTCAACCTCCTTGTGACAACGACCGGTTGACGGATTTCGACGAGCTGCTGATCTTGGCCCCCCATCCCGACGATGAGATCTTGGGTTTCGGTGGCTTGGCGGACGCCTTTGCGCGTCAAGGCAAACCCGTCGAAGCTTGGGTCGTCACCGATGGCGATGCCTATTGTGAAGCCTGTGCCCTCTGGAACACGGGTTCGATGCACGGCACGCTTTGCGACGCGAAAACCCTGTCGAATTTCGCCACCCCAGAAGTCGATAGTTTGGCGGAGGCCCGTCGTTTGGAGAGCACCGCCGCGGCCCGTGCGCTGGGTCTTCCGACTCCGAAGTTCCTGGGTTATCCCGATACCGGCCTCAAAGCTGCCTGGCGCAACTTTGAAGCCGGGGATCTCTTGAAGCCTCTCCGGCGCTCCGACTTTACCGGCTGTGACGAATGTTCGACCTGTGGAACAGGTTATGGCGGCGGTCCGGAAACGGAGCTGAGCGCGGAAACCTTGACGAGTTCTTTGGCCGAGCGTTTGGCGACCACGGGTCCTCGGACCTTGATTGCCACCACCCATTGGCTCGATTTTCACGGCGACCACTCGTCCTTGGGAAAATTCGTCCGGGCTTTGGTGGAGCAGCTGGAAGGGCCTCGAACCGTCGCCTATGCCGTCATCCATGCGCACACCGCCAACGGGGCGGCCAACGCGGATTGCTGGTATCCCGAGCCGCTCTCTTCTTCTTGCCCGTGCCACCTCGACCCGCGGGTCGACGACCAGCCCGGTTGGTTGACGGCCTTACGGGCGGAGAGATTCCAACCTTCTCGGCCCCAAACCCTGCCCGACGACGCGGACTACGGAGATCCGCTCCAGCTGTGCTTGCCTCCGGACCTTTATGAGGGCCCGCAGGCCAAAAAGCTTCTGGCCATAGAGTCCTTCGGCTCCCAATTAGGAACCGTGGGCCGAGTTGAAGGCGTCTTGCCGGAACATCGCAAGGGGCAAATGGATTGCAGTGGTTACCTCATCGCCTTCGTGCGCACCACCGAAGTCTTCGTCCTGGAGGCCACGGGCCGAGAGAAAGCGGGATCCTAAGCTCCAAACGCCCTAGATTCAGCGTCCGGGCTGCTTCGGGCTGCCCCGAAGGGGCGAGGCAAATGTAGCCTCGGGCTTCAGCCCGTGGCGACTTCTCAAGAACCGGTGGCCGAATCGGCGGCAGCCTTCCAAGTGCCCACCGCGGCCGGCTCAGTGGACGGAGCACGATGTTTGGCCCAATGGATCAACGCCACGGAGCCGACGATCAAAGCTGCGCCCACCAAGGTCCTTGAACTCACCACCTCACCGGTCAGCTTGCCCAGCATGAGGGCGATGACGGGGTTGACGAAGGCATAGGTCGAGACCGCGGCGGCGGAGGTGACCCGTAAAAGATAGACGTAGGCCGAAAGGGCAACGATCGAGCCGATGAAGGTCAGGTAGAGGAAGGCGAGAATCGATCGAGTTGAAATGGTGGAGGGGTCGAGGCCCGACCACTCACCACTCAAGGTCGCGATGACCACCATGATCACACCGCCCGCGATCATTTCCATCGCCGCTGCCATCCAAGGGGATTTGGGCAAGTGGGCGGAGCGGTTGAGCAAGGAGCCGGTCGCCCATGCGGCAGAGGCGACCAGCAGGACGAATGCCCCAAGGGGCCGGATGGCTCCTTCACTGGGCCCGATCAAGAAAATCAGACCCGCAGAGCCGGTGATCAATCCCAGGGTGACCCATTTTCCGGGTCGTGATCCGCCGAAGACCGTGGCGTCGAGCACGACCATGAAGATGGGGACCGTCGCCACCAGCAGCGCAGCCAGGCCCGACGGCACCTGTTGTTGGACCCAGGTCACCAGGCCATTGCCTCCGAGCATCATCAAAACGCCGATGATCGTCGCGCTTTTCCACATCGACAGCTCTGGCCGTGGCGAGCCGGAAAGACGCAAACCCCCGTAGAGAAGGCTGCCCGCCAGGCAGAATCGCGTGCCGGCAAGTAAAAACGGAGGCAGGGTTTCGATTCCAATGCGGATCGCCAAATAGGTCGATCCCCAGATGATGTAAATAGCGCCGAACGACAACAGGACCAAGAGAGGAAGTCGGCGATTAGGGACAGATCGGGTGGTTCGAGTTGTGGTGTGGCTCATGATGGGCTGACGATGACAGCTCATTTTTGATGAATACAGATGCAGATACCATCAATTGGTACCATAACAGTTGGATGTTGTATCGTCTGTTTTGAGGGGCTAATTCCACAGGGCTAATTCCACAGGCCCGCAGGCGGGTCGCCGACGGTGAAGATTTTGATGGCAAGGGAGAGAGAGACGATGCATCACGGGGCACAGCTCAAATCAAAAACCGAGGGCACTTTGTACCGCTCGGTCGCAGACCACATCGAAGCGTTGATCGATGAAGGAACCCTGGCTCCGGGCATGCGAATTCCTTCCCTGCGCCGTCTCAGCAAGCAATTGTCGGTGAGCTTGAGCACCGTGAGTGAGGCATATCGGGTGCTGGAGGATCGGGGAATCATCGAGACCCGGCCCCAATCGGGTCATTACGTCAGGCTGGTGGAACAATCAACTCCCATGGAGCCGACTCGGACTCTTTCTTGCGAAAAAGCGGCGCCGGTCGCCGTCGCCAAAATGATCGAGCAATGGGTCAATGAAGCCAGTCGGCCGGGCTTAGTGGTGCCGTTCGGCGCTGCCGTTCCCGGGCCCGAGTTCTTGCCCACGGCTAGGCTCAACACCCTGCTCGCCCGAGCCGTGCGCCGGGATCCGATCGCCAGCCAGTCTTATGACAGCATTCCCGGCAGGTATGAGCTTCGGGCACAAATCGCCCGCCGTGCCATGGACGCCGGTTGCTCCCTATCTCCCGACGACTTGGTCATTACCACCGGAGCGATGGAAGCCATCAGCCTTGCTCTGAAGGCCGTCACTCGTCCCGGAGATACGGTGGCCATCGAAACACCGACTTACCACGGCTTTCTTCAGGCTTTGGAATCCTTACATCTAAAGGCTTTGGAAATTTCTACCGATCCGCGCGAAGGCATTTGCTTGGATCGTTTGGAGGAGGTGGTGGCGGGAGGTCAGGTGGCAGCGTGTTTGTTGGTGCCGAGTTTCGGCAATCCTTTAGGCCACAACATGAGCGAAGACCACCGCAAGGATCTTTACGAGATCCTTGCCAATGGCGATGTACCCCTGATCGAGGACGACACCTATGGTGACCTGCCGTTCGACCAGCTTCGTCCCCGGGCGGTGAAATCCTTGGATCGCGAAGGGCGGGTCTTGTTGCTTTCGTCCTTCAGCAAGGCCTTGGCGCCGGGATATCGAGTGGGTTGGATCGCACCGGGGCGATATATGGATGAAGTGCGTCGGGCCAAGTTCAGCGCTTCCATGGCGACTGCGATGCCCACCCAGATGGCCATCGCCGACTATTTGTCGGGTTCGGGCATGGATAGGCACCTTCGTCGACTGAGGCGAAAATTCAAGGACTTGGTGCGCCGAATGATCGTCACCGTCGGCGAGAATTTTCCCTCGGGTACTCGGGTGACCCGGCCGAGTGGCGGCTATGTGCTGTGGGTGGAAATGCCCGGCGGGGTGGACGCCTTTCAGGTCCAATCCCAAGCGTTGAAGGAGGGCATCAGCTTGATCCCGGGCCCGATCTTTTCGGCGACCAGCGGAAAGTATTCGAACTGCCTGCGCTTGAATTGCGCGGTCAGCTGGACCGACGAGGTCGAAGAGGCCGTTCGCCGGGTGGGGGAGTTGGCCAGAGGGCAGCTTTAGCAACCTCTTCTCTGGCCTTTTCAGGGTTATTCTCCTGAGCCGGCAGGCTCGACGGTCTCGCCGGGGGTCTCCGTTGGCTTCTCGCCCTCTGCAGGCTTCGCAGCCTCTCCGGGTTTCGCAGCCTCTTCAGCCGTTTCGGCTTCCGCCTCCGCTTCCGGCTCCGGCTCAAACCCGTCCACACAGTAGAGGGCGCGTCTTGAACGGAAAAGCAGGCAATCCTTGGCCGCTCCCATGGCCAAATAAGGCCCGGTTTTGACCGGCAGGTGATTCGTACCCAACATTTTGAAGCTGGGTCGCGGCTCCCAGATCGATACCGTGCCCCTGGCGCTCAGCGCAAAAATCTTGCCGTCGCCGGCGATCATGGAAGCTCGATAGGGGCCGGGCGGCAGGCGCCAGCGGCGCAGAGGCTTTCCGGACTCGGCGTCCAAGGCGGAGACGATTCCACCTTCCGTGACCTGGTAGAGAGTGCCTTCGTAAACCACGGGCGAGGCGATTTCAGGCGCTTGTTTGTGGGTCGACCAGAGTTGCTCGGCTTTGGCTTCGGGGCCGTTGCCGGAAAGGCGGAAGCCCGCCGTTAAGCGATCGTGGACCGCGCCCGAGGCGATGAAGAGATCTCCGACCAGGCTAGAGCTGGGCACCACTTGAACCGAGGGATAGTCGAGGGTCCAGAGTTCCTCTCCCGTCTCGAGATCGAAGTTTTTGATCTTGGGGCTCGAGGTGATCAAGACCTGTTTTCGCCCATCGATTTCGGCGATCGTCGGGGTGACGTAAGAGCAGCAGGTGCCTTCCCATTCGGTTTTCCAAATCAAGGAGCCGTCGGCTTTGGAGTAGGCCGCCAACCAGGACTTCCAACCGAGGTTGGAGTGGGCGGCATCGCCGTGCTCGAGGTCGCGGAGGATCAAGACCTTATCGTCGACCAAGACCGGTGAGGTGGCGGCACCGTATCTGGACTGCTCGAAGTACTGGGCATCGATGTTGAGATTCCACTTGATCTCGCCGTCATGGCTGAGGGAAGCCAGATTGGGGCCGAAGTAGGCGAAAATCGATTCGCCGTCGGTGGCCGGAGTCGCCATGGCCAGGCTGCTGAATTGGTAGTGCAACTTCTCTTCTGGAGCTTTTAGGATTTCGGTTTCCCACAGAATCTCACCGTCGGCAGCGTTCAAGCCGATCACGACTCGGCTGGGATTCTCCGGGTCCTCATCCCTGCCTGCTGCGACGAAGATTCGATCGCCACTGACGATCGGCTGCGAAATGCCGTCGGGCAGCAGAGTGCGCCAGCGAATGCCCTTTTCGGGGGTCCAATGGTGGGGGAGCTTGGATTCGGCGGCAATGCCTTGGCCGTTTGGGCCTCGGAATTGGGGCCAAACTCCAGGTTCTTTAGGCGCTTCGGGTGCGGGCGTGCCGCATCCCATCACACTGATCAAGAGGGCGGTGAGAGCTATTTGACAAGGCTTGGACTTCAAAGGACGAATTGATGTCATGGCGAGAGGCTCCGGGACGGGATTGGGCGGGGCTGAGAGCTTCAGGTGTCTGAACCGAGAAAGCGGGGGGATAGTACCATTTCAGAGGTCTCCCGCGGTCCATGCCCGCCCCAACTGCACCAACCGACCACCCGAACGGGCCTTCCCAACCGGGCCCGGCGGGCAGCCGTGGCCCGGACGACTCCCGCGCTCCGCGTCAGCGGTCTTTGCCGGGATTGACCTCGAGGCGGGTGGTGAACTCTTTGCCCGAGGCCGGATCGAATAGGGAAACAAGCAGTCGATGGGGGCGCTCGCGCATTTTCAGCCGTGCCACGTAGATTTCGGTATCTCCCGGCTCGGGGCGTTCTTTCCTCTCCAGCAGCAGCGGAATCACCGGGATATCGGCTCGGTCTCCGCGATCGTCGGTCACGGCAACCCTGAGCTCGACTCGGGTGGCCCAGCCGTCGGCGGTCGGCAGGTGGGTCACACGGTCGAGGGGAATTTCGACCAGGAGAGGCATGACGACCTTGCGCCAACCCGCGTCCACGGGTTGCCCTGGACGGACGGTCAAAGAGCCGGTAGCCGTAGGCGGCAAGTCGAATAGCTGAGCGCTCTCGAGGCGCAGGGTCGTCTCAGTTCGGGCGGAAAGGTCGGAGAAGCTGTCGCGCAGCCGAACTTTAGCCTTGCGGAGACCGGGTACCTCGACCTCGACTCGATGGCGGGCATCGTTGGCTCGCCAATCCGGCGTGAAGCCGATCCAATAATAGGACCGAGTATCTTCTTCCACACGCTGAAGGACCGTCGATGAGGCGCCGTCCAAGAGAGCCTGCCCGCCGGTTTGCAGGGCGATGTTGACCAGATTGCCTTCTTGGGACCACTCCCGATCCCGGCTGATCTGCTCGGCGTAGCTCGCTTCCGACAGACTTCCGTAGCTGGCGTCGGCGAATCGGGTTTCGGATCCGGCGACGTCGACCGGATAAATGGTGTAACCGAGTAAGTTGGCGGTGTCGATCAGGGGAGAAAACAGCCGTCGGCTGGAGGCGCCGGCGTAATTGACGTAAGGGTCAAAGGTGTCACCCACACCGATGGCCGGCCAACTACCCGAGAGAAGAATCAGGACTTTGCGACCCTCGGGGCGGGCAAAGGCGCGCAAGGTGGAAGCGGCTGCCGTCACGACTTCTTGGGTTTCGTAATAGGACTGCGAGCCCCGGCTGCCCTGCCCATATCGGCCGTAAGCGCCGCCGTAGCCTGCAAATCGGGAACGCGGTCCGAATTCCAAGTCGTCTTCGAGTCGTTGACGGGATCGATGCCGTAGACCTTGGCTGGGGCGATCTTCCGCTTGGCGCAAGGCGTTTTGAAGGTCCCGATGGGAGCCGCTCCAACTGGTGAGCAAGTCCACGGAATCACCACCAAAGGCCACGACCGCCATGCGGTCTTCCGGGCTGAGGTGGGGCAAGTCTTGCCGCAGGTTGCGCAGCACTCGGTTCCGGTAAGGGGTCATGGTGAAGACGTCGTCGATGAAGACCAGGTAGCTCGTGCCCACCGGCCGGCCCGGTTCCACGGCCGGAACTGTGGCGTCCTGAGATGCCTGGGACGAAGGCATGCCGACACGACCACGGATCTCACTGAAGAATTCCACCGGAACGGGCTCTCCATCGACTGTGAGCACAAAGTCGTCACTGGTCAAGCCGAAAACCCGTTCACCTTTTTGCTCAACCACGACCTCCAGATTGACGACCCTGACGTCCACGACCTCGCCAAAGAGCCGATCTTCCTGCTCGTCGCCTTGTTGGGCTTCGGCCGCCGGCATAAGGAGGAGCAGGCCCAGGGGTATAAGAAAAACGCGGAGAACTCGGTGAACAAGCGTTGATGAGTTGGTCGGCATGTGGCTTCTCCAAGGATTCGGGTGGGTGATGCCCGTGACCGGGCGTCCTGGGAATCCTATAAGCATGGACTGTGCCAAGTTTTTTCAAGGCATTTCCAGCGGCAGGTTCCCGTCAGGGAAGCTGGGCCTTAGGGTTGTCTGGGTCGGAGCTGAGGTTTTTCCGCGGCGGAACGTCCGCGTGGGAGGACGGATGGTCTCAGTTTTGAGCCACGGCGCCCGGGCAAAGGGTGTCGAGCAGAGGGTGTTGGACAAACTTGGCCACGAACATTCTCGGTTGACCGCCCTGGGCCCGGCCCGTACACTGGAAGCGGAAGCTCCCGCCGTAATGCGCGACGTTAGGCCGACGCATTACCCTGAATTGCCCACACAGGAGCGCTCTTATGACCTCAAATTCTGAATCTCCGAAGCCCAGCTTTACGCCGATCAGCGAAGCGATCGAGCTTTTTCGCCAGGGCCGAATGGTGATCATCGTCGACGACGAAGATCGCGAAAATGAAGGTGATTTGGTGGTCGCCGCCGAAAAAATCACCCCCGAAGGCATTAACTTCATGGCCAAACATGGTCGTGGATTAGTTTGTTTAGCGATGACCGAGCAGCGTTGTCGCGATCTTAAATTACCCCTGATGGTCGACGAAGAGCAGATGACACCTTTTGGTACTGCTTTCACCGTTTCCATTGAGGCCCGTGGTCGTGTGACCACAGGTATTTCCGCCTCCGATCGCGCGGAGACGGTTCGGGTGGCCATGGATCCGGCCACTCGACCCCAGGATCTGGCTCGTCCAGGTCATATTTTTCCGGTCCGCGCTCGTCCCGGTGGGGTGCTCAAGAGAGCCGGCCATACAGAAGCGTCTACGGATTTGGCGCAACTCGCCGGATTGCAGCCCGGAGCCGTGATCTGCGAGATCATGAATGACGACGGCAGCATGGCGCGGGTTCCCGACCTCATGCAATTCGCCGAAGAGCATGATCTGCCGATCATCACAGTCATGGACGTCATCCGGCATCGCTTGCGCAACGAAACCCTGGTGCATCGGGTGGCCAGCCCCAAGATTTCCACTCCTTTTGGCGAACTCGTGGCCCACGGATATCGCTCCGAGGTAACCGGTGAGGAGCACGTGGCTTTCGTCATGGGGGAAATCTCATCCGACGAGCCCGTTTTGGTGCGGGTCCACAGCCAGTGTCTAACCACCGACATTTTCGGTTCCCATTCGCGGGACGGCGGCTCCCAGCTGCACTCGGCGCTCGAAAAAATTCAACAGGCCGGCAAGGGCGTGCTGCTCTATTTGCTTCAAGAAGGGCGCGGTATCGGCTTGATGGCTAAGCTTCAAGCGCTCGAGCTGCAAGAAAAAGGGCACGATACGGTTGAAGCCAATGAGAAGCTGGGATTCGGAGCCGATGAGAGGAATTACGGTATCGGCTGCCAGATCTTGCGCGATGTCGGAGTACGCAAGATGCGCTTGATGACCAGTAATCCCGGAAAATACGTAGCCCTCAAAGGATTTGGCCTGGAGATCGTCGAACGAGTTCATCTCGAAGTGGAGATTACGGACAAG
This sequence comes from uncultured bacterium, assembly GCA_965366625.1. Taxonomy (GTDB): domain Bacteria; phylum Acidobacteriota; class Thermoanaerobaculia; order Multivoradales; family J023; genus JAUIJL01. Next base: position 14,999 of record CBDUGP010000119.1, on the reverse strand, counting down.
AACCGTGAGTACCTCGAGGTGAAGCGCGACAAGATGGGCCACATTCTGCACATGGCCTAACGGGCTAGATGAGCCGGGAGCCCTCCTTTTTGCCGCCGTCCTTCGGCCGTCGGCGGTTGACTGAGATCTTCGTCCGGGGTGTCGGAGGTCACCGACCTCGGGTGCCTGTGGACGCCGCCCGCTTGGCGGAAGCAGCGCGAGAAGCGATGAGCCCAGAGGCCTGGGCCTACATCGCCGGTGGCGCCGGACGAGAGCGCACAGCCGCCGCCAATGACTGTGCCTTCGACGGCTGGGAAATCCTGCCTCGCATGCTGGCCGGAACCGAGAACTGCGACCTTTCGACAAGTCTGTTGGGCCAAGAGCTACCTTCACCGATCGTACTGTGTCCGATCGGTGTGTTGGAAATGGTCCACCCGCAAGCGGATCTAGCGGTGGCTAGAGCCGCGGCCAGCCTCGGCGTGCCCATGACATTTTCCAACCAGGCTTCGGTGTCGATGGAGTCCTGTGCGGCGGAGATGGGCTCTTCTCCTCGTTGTTTCCAGCTCTATTGGAGCACCTCCGACGAACTCGTAGAGAGCTTTGTTTCGCGGGCAGAAGCCAGTGGTTGTTGCGCGATCGTGCTGACGCTCGACACCACCCAGCTGGGATGGAGGCCGAGGGACCTCGACCTTGGATTTCTACCCTTCCTCAGAGGTCAGGGGATTGCTCAATACACCAGTGATCCGGTGTTCCGTGGCAGCTTGTCGGAGCCTGTGGAATCGTCTGGCACCCTTCGGCCGGCTATCAACCTGCATAGTCTGGGAACCGCATGGCACCAGATTCGCAAATTTCCGGGGTCCTGGCGGGAGAAACTCTCGGGTTTGCCAAGAGCTGCTGCCCAGCGATTCGTGTCCTCCTATTCGAGACCCTCCCTTTGTTGGAACGATCTCGCCAAGTTGCGCGAGATGACCCGACTCCCTATCCTGCTCAAGGGAATTCAGCACCCTGATGACGGTCGCCGGGCGATCGATTCTGGAATGGACGGTATCGTGGTTTCCAACCATGGTGGACGACAAGTCGATGGCGCGGTGGGCTCGCTGACCATGTTGCCGGAAATTGTCGCTGCCATCGACGGCGCGGTGCCGGTTCTTTTTGATAGCGGCGTGCGGACCGGAGCCCACATTTTCAAGGCGCTTGCCCTTGGTGCAGACGCCGTCTGCGTGGGTAGGCCTTATGTTTACGGGTTGGCTGTCGCGGGGCAAGCTGGGGTGGAGGAGGTTCTGCGGAATCTGCTGGCCGAGCTGCACCTGACCATGGCGCTCGCGGGATGCCGCTCGATCGCGGAAGTCTCTCGCGATCATCTGAGGCAGGCCTAGTTAGGGTCCATCCAGGTTTGCGGTTTTGAGGATCTAGAAGGCGCGGCGCGCCGAGCACGGACAGCGAGCGTGTCTGAGCGATACAGCACATAGATCGGCTTAAGCTCCTACACATCAGCAATTTGCGACGGTACCGCAGCGGTGGCGCGAGTTCGGAGCGACGCGTGCAGGGCGCCGCGTCGACCCACCGAGAATCCATTTCTGGACGGGCCCTGGTTAGGGCCCTAGAAGGCGCGGCGCGCCGAGCACGGACAGCGAGCGTGTCTGAGCGACACAATGTATAGATCGGCTTAAGATCTTGCACATCAGTAATTTGCGGCGGCAGGGCAGCGGTGGCGCGAGTTCGGAGCGACGCGCGCAGGGCGCCGCGTCGACCCACCGAGAATCCATTTCTGGACGGGCCCTGGTTAGGGCCCTAGAAGGCGCGGCGCGCCGAGCACGGACAGCGAGCGTGTCTGAGCGACACAATGTATAGATCGGCTTAAGATCTTGCACATCAGTAATTTGCGGCGGCAGGGCAGCGGTGGCGCGAGTTCGGAGCGACGCGCGCAGGGCGCCGCGTCGACCCACCGAGAATCCATTTCTGGACGGGCCCTGGTTAGCTTGAACGGCCCCAACGATCCCTAGGCTGTTATATTTCTCCACCATGGATGAGGCAGACAAGAATACGAGTTTAGTCAGCGGGGACCCAGCGGATTCCACGCATCCGCCAGGGGATGTAACCTTACTCTTGGCGCGAGCCCGGGACGGCTCCGAGGGATCCGTCGAGGATCTGGTTCGTTTGGTCTACAAAGAGCTTCGAAGAACCGCATCGGCCCTGATGCGTCGAGAAAGGAAGGGGCACACCCTTTCGACCACGGATTTGGCCCATGAAGCCTATTTGAGACTTTTCGGCTCTGACCAAGCCCTGCCTTGGACGGACCGGAAGGAATTCTTCATGTCGGCTGCGGTGGCCATGCGCAGGGTCCTGATCGACCATGTCCGGCGTCAAAAAGCGGGAAAGAGGATCCCCAAGGACGAGCTGGTGCCGATCCAAACGATTTTGGAGCCGGCCGTGGATCCTGGGATCGACCTAATCGCCTTAGATCGGGCCCTTGAGCACTTGGCAGAGGTCAGTCCCAGGCAAGCGAAAGTGGTCGAGCTACGATATTTTATGGGACTCACTGAGCCCGAGATCGCTCGACTGCTGGATATTTCTCTCATGACCGTCAGCAGGGATTGGCGAATCGCTCGCTTGTGGTTGCGCAAGGAAATGCAACCCGGCTCTTCCCCGGGCTCCTGAGTTCACTCCACAGACCACGCTCGCTCGGCGCGGGTGGGCGTCGTTACAGTCTTTGGTCTTCCGCTGCTGGTTTGGCAAAAATTGCCGAAATGCAGATGACGGGAATACCACCCGAAACCATCTTGTTGTCCTGCTTGTCATGAAGATCTTCATCAGCGTCGCGATGACGATAGAGTCCGTCAAGTTTTGAGGAAATCTGAAGAATTGACATGAATTGCAGATAGGTAGCAAGTTTAAGTGTCGTGTTTATAGCACTTAGTAAAAGCTCCAGATTAGCGCTCCCATGGGTCGGCTGCTAATGAAGGGCTTGACACGGAGCTGGGATTTGCTAGAATCATTAGCAGCCGACGGGCCTGAGTGCTAATCGTCCGTCGCCAATTCCAGCGCTGGCAGCTTAGAGATGAACGTCATGCGTCGGCAGGATTTCGAAAGTGGGCACATTTCAAATTCAGACCCCATTCTTCGATCCGAAGGTCTTTCGAACCGTGGATCCTACGATCCACTTGAGCTGAAGGATCCGCCGGTGTCGTACTCGAACCGGCGAAAGATATTCGAGTGATTTTGAGCGTTATCAAATAGCGTTACCTAAGTAGTTACTACCCGTAATCGCAACCTAGACCCGACCGCCTCATTTTGAAGGTAAGTCGAGGTCTTGCGGCGAGCTTGCGCTCGCTGAAGGAAACATCGGTTCCCAGGACCGAGAAGAGGAGAATAAAGTGAATATTCGACCCCTACATGATCGGATTGTCGCCAAACGTGTTGAGCCGGCCGAAGAAGTTCGCGGTGGCATCATCATTCCGGATTCGGCCAAAGACAAACCCCAAGAAGCCGAAGTTATCGCGGTCGGCCCCGGCAAAATGGACGAGAAGGGCAACCGCCTGCCCGTCGACGTCAAAACCGGTGATCGCGTCCTGATCGGCAAATATGCCGGCAACGAGATCAAGGTGGACGGCCAGGATGTAGTCATCCTGCGCGAGGACGACGTTCTCGCCGTCATTGAGTGATCCGTTTTTCGATTCCAGGATTTCTCCCAGATAATTTCCCCAAGAACTTCAGAGATTAGGAGCTAGCTAGATATGGCCAAGCAGATCATTTATTCCGAGGATGCGCGTTCCGCGATCCTCCGTGGTGTTAACAAGCTTGCTAACGCCGTCAAAGTCACCCTCGGTCCCAAGGGCCGCAACGTCGTGATCGAGAAGAGCTTCGGCTCGCCGACGATCACCAAAGACGGCGTGACCGTCGCCAAAGAGATCGAGCTTTCCGATTCGGTCGAGAACCTCGGCGCCCAGATGGTGAAAGAGGTTGCCTCCAAGACCTCCGACATCGCCGGTGACGGCACCACCACCGCGACCGTTCTGGCCCAAGCGATCTACCGCGAAGGTTCCAAGAACGTCACCGCCGGTGCCAACCCGATGTCCCTCAAGCGTGGCATCGAGCTGGCCGTCAAGGCGGCCGTGGCCAAGATCGACGAGCTGTCCCGCTCGGTCGAGGGTTCTGAGATCGCCCACGTCGGTACCATCTCCGCCAACAACGACTCCGAGATCGGCGCGATCATCGCCGAGGCGATGGCGAAGGTCGGCAAAGACGGCGTGATCACCGTCGAGGAGGCCAAGGGTCTCGAGACCACCCTCGACGTGGTCGAAGGTATGCAATTCGATCGCGGCTACCTCTCGCCCTACTTCGTGACCGACTCCGAGCGCATGGAAGCGGTTCTGGACAACCCGATCATCCTTCTCCACGAGAAGAAGATCAGCTCCATGAAAGACCTCTTGCCGGTGCTCGAGCAGGTCGCCAAACAAGGCCGCCCGTTGCTGATCATCGCCGAGGACATCGAGGGCGAGGCCCTGGCTACCTTGGTGGTCAACAAATTGCGTGGCACCCTGAACGTGGCTTCGGTCAAGGCCCCCGGTTTCGGCGACCGTCGCAAATCCATGCTCGAGGACATCGCGATCCTCACCGGCGGCAAGGTGATCACCGAAGACCTCGGCATCAAGCTCGAGAACGTCCGCTGGGAGGACCTCGGCGAGGCCAAGAAGGTCGTCATCACCAAGGACGACACCACGGTTGTGACCGACACCGATTCCGCTGAGCGCCGTGAGGCGATCGCCGGCCGCGTGCGTCAGATCCGCAATCAGGTCGAGGAGACCTCCTCGGACTACGATCGCGAGAAGCTGCAAGAGCGTCTCGCCAAATTGGTTGGTGGTGTGGCTGTTATTCAAGTCGGTGCGGCCACCGAGACCGAAATGAAAGAGAAGAAAGCCCGCGTCGAGGATGCCATGCACGCCACCAAGGCGGCCGTGGAAGAGGGCGTCGTTGCCGGTGGTGGTACCACCCTGTTGCGCTGCATCGAGGCTGTCGACGCTGTTGAGGCCGAAGGTGACTTGGCCGTGGGTGTTTCGATCGTGCGCCGTGCTCTCGAAGAGCCCGCGCGTCAGATCGCTGCCAACGCCGGCGAGGAAGGTTCGATCATCGTGCGCGACGTGCTCAGCCGTTCCGGCAATGTGGGCTTCAACGCGGCTACCGGCGTGTTCGAGGATCTCATCGCTGCCGGTGTGATCGATCCCGCCAAGGTGACCAAGAATGCTCTGCAGAATGCAGCTTCCATCTCCGGTCTGTTGCTCACCACCGAAGCAATGGTGTGCGAGATCAAGGAAGACAAGGGTGACGACCACGGCCATGGCGGCGGCGGAATGCCGGGCATGGGCGGCATGGGCGGCATGGGCGGCATGATGTGATCCCACCCTCGGATCGGCGCCTCCGGCGCTGAATCCAAGGGGACAAAAGGCCGATTCTCTTTTAGGGAATCGGCCTTTTTCTATGTTTTGGCTTTTCGTTTTTGAACTTCGTATTTGAACTTCTACCGGGTTTCGAAAATGCTCTCGTCTCAGCTCTTGGAATCGAAGAATCGCCCTAGAATCTCGCCGATGTCCTCAGGACGCTCTTCTTGGATGAAGTGCCCGCAGTCTTCGAGTCGGCTCACTTGAGCGTGGGGTATGTCTTGGCTGAGGCGCGAAACGGTCTTGCCGATGTCCGGCAGGATCTTGTCTTTAACGCCATAAACGATTTGGACCGGCACCTCGACCGTGGGAATCCAGCGGGCGATGTCTTTGAAGCCTTTGGGGTTTAGATTGCCGCCCGCTTTGAGCAGGGCTTTGCGCGCCTCCTTGTCGACAAAAGGCGCTTGGGTGCCGGGAACGGCATCGTCGCTAAGGCGAGAACTGTCGTGCACACCGAAATGTAGGCTTCGGCGAAGCCCCCACGGGCTGGTCAAGACGGTGCGAATCACCGGCAGCTTGCAGGCTGCAACGAAGGCTACGACCGCCCAGGACATTTCCGGGTACACCAAGGTGTTGAGCACCGCCAGTTTTTCCAAGCGCTGGGGTTGACGGGCGGCCCAATAGAGACCCACCGGGCCGCCGAGATCGTGGACGGCCAGGCCGAGCTTTTCAATGCCCAGGGCGTCGACGAAGCCGTTCAGGATCCGTTCGAAGAAACGGAAGCTGTAGGAGGCTTCAAGGGGTTTGTCGGACTTGCCGAATCCAGGCAAGTCTAGGGCCAAGACCCGGCGATGTTGGGCAATGCTGGGCATAACGTTGCGCCACAGAAAAGAAGAAGTGGGCCAGCCGTGTAGAAGCAGCACCGGGGGACCCTGCTCGGGACCGGCTTTAAGGTAGTGCAGGCGAAGCCCATCGATGTCGACGAATCGGCTTTGGGGTTGAGTCATGCCTTAACTCTATCCGACCTGGGCTTTATGGCCGCTCAAACCCAGCCGCTCAAACCCAGCCCAAGTCGCGGGCCTTGAGCGCTGCCTGGGTACGATCGGTGACATCGAGCTTGGTGAGGATGCTGGTGACGTAATTCTTAACCGTGCCGTCCGCCAGATGCAGTCGGGCGGCGATCGCTTTGTTGGGTAATCCTTGGGCCAGCAGTTTCAGGATATCCAGCTCCCGCTCCGATAGCTGCTCGACCGACGCTTGGTTTTGGCACGATGGTTTCTGCCGTTGAAGCTCCGCCAACAGCTTGGCGGTGATCGAAGGCTGTAGGAAGGGCTCGCCCCGGGCGACGGTGCGAATGGCGTCGACCACCCGCTGGGACGGTGAGTCCTTGAGCAAATATCCCCCGGCCCCGGCCCGCAGCGCCTCAAAGACATCATCATCGTCGTCAAAGGTGGTGAGTACCAGAATCCTCGGTGGCGCACTCCAAGACATGATTTCCCGGGTCGCCGCCGCACCGCCGAGAATCGGCATTCGTAGGTCCATCAAAATGACGTCCGGCTTGAGGTTTCGGGTTTTTTCCACCGCCTCGCGACCGTTGATCGCCTCGCCGATGACCTCAAAGTCGTCGTGCACCGAGAGCAGGGTGGCGAGTCCCTCCCGAAATAAGGTTTGGTCGTCGACCAGCAGGATCCGAATCATGCCGGGCGGGATCCGTCGAGCGATGGAGTCGGAATATCCAGCTCGAGGGCGAATCCTTCGCCGGGGGCGGATTGAAATTCCAGCCGACCGCCCAATTGCCGGGCTCGCTCGCCCAGGCCCAACAATCCGAAGCCCCCTTGGGGTGCCTGAGTTCCGATTCCGTCGTCGTGGACTCGAAGCCTCACGGAGTTGTCGCTGTCTCCGTAGTCGAGATCCAAGCTGACGGTCTGGGCGCGGGCGTGCTTGCGGGCATTGGTCAAGCCTTCTTGGGCGCAGCGGAAGAGCACCAAAGAGGTGTCCGCGCCCAGGGGGCGAGGTCGGCCGGAGACCCTGAGCTGGGCGGGCAGACCCGAGTCGGAGCTGACGTCTGCCAGATCCGTCAGAGCTTCGTGCAAACCGCGACCGTCTAGAGGATCGGCGCGCAAGGCGGAGACCGATCGGCGGATTTCCGCGAGCCCGTCTTGGATGCACAGCTGAGCCTTGGCGAGCGCGTCGCGAGTTTTGGCTTCGTCCCGGCCCAGCATGGTTCGCGCCGCTTCGATTTGCATGTGCACGGCGGTCAGGGAATGGCCAACGCTGTCATGGATTTCTCGGGCCATGCGGGCGCGTTCCCGGGCAGCTGCCAGCTCCTCCGCCTGGACGGCATAGGCGCCGAGACGGCGATTGGCTTCTTCGAGCTTCTCGCCCAGCCGCTGGCTCTTTGCGCGCGCGTCGGATTCTCGCATCGCGATATCGGTGAAGAACAAGACGAAGGCGACCGCGGTGGCGATGCCGAAGATGGCGGTGGGCACACCTTGCCAGCCGATCAAGACCCTGATGTGAGCGGCCATCAAACCTAGGCTGGCAGCACACACCGTCAAGGTGCCGGCCAGGGGAAGCAGCATGCGGGCATGGGAGACCAGCGGCATGAAGAACAACCAAATGACACCGAAGGTCTGGTGTCGCGCGAAAACCGTGGACATGACTGCCAAGACCACCAACTGAAGGGCAAAATACAGCCAGGCTGCAATCGTTTGGGATGGGTCAATGCTTCGGGATGTGCCTGGCACCGTCTGGTCAGGCACCGTCTGGTCACGATCCGACACCAATCGGTCGCCCAGTCCGAGGGTGAGCAAGAGATAAACCAAGCCCACGCCGGCGCCTTGAATCACGAAGCTCCACGACGGTCCGGCCTCCAGGGCCGAGACACCCAGCCCAACGAAAACCACGAAGGCCACCAACCAGGCGCTTCGATCGATTCTTAATCCAAGGGTGACCTGTTCGGTATGAAATTGGGAGGGCATGGGGGGAAGGATCCTATCAGCCGACGGGACCCGGCAGCGCCGAAGTGCCGGCGGTCGCCTTGGAAGGCGATGTGGACAACTCACCAAATTTGCGTCGGTAATACCGTTGCCAGAGCATGAGACCGGGAACGCCGATGAGGGTCGGCAGCAGCCACGGTAGGAAGGCAAGGGCTCCGCTGCCGGAGAGATTGAAGAGGCGTTGGGCCCCAAAGACCGCAAAGGCGGTGTGGAAGGCGATGCCCGCGCCGACCGAAGCCGACATATGCTCGTAGAACCATGCCCGCGGGCCTTCGATCTTACCGTTCATATAGCGAAGCATGGGCAGGCCGGTAAGGATTCCGATCGGCGACAAGCCATAGAGCAACGGTGAGAACGACGAAGGAATCCAGGTTGCATAGGCGATCAGCCCGACGCTGGCGGCCATGGCGGAAAGAGCCAGGAATTGAAAGGTCGGAGTTTTCAACCGGGTGGGATCTTTTTTGGTGCCCAGCACCCCGATGGAGTAACGCAGGGTGACGAAAGTGACCCAAGCGAGATAGGCCAGGAAAACGACCAAAGCCAAGTTGTCTTGGTTGGCGGGGGCCAATCCGCGGCTGAAGATCGAGTGGGTGATCAGCGTGCAAGAGATGGCGGCGGAGCCCGTCACCACATAACCGCAAATCACAAATACCTTGCCGGCCAGGCGATGAAGGCGTCCGCCCTTGCGTGAAAAGACGGGAAACCAGAAGGCGATCAAACCGGTGAAACCGACAAGCACGTGCAACCATCGGGAAATTTCTCTGAGCAGCTCCATGGGGCCTCCTGCGGGTGGGTATCCAACAAACCGATCCAATCGGTGGCGACGTAGATAGGATCCGGGATTCGAGGTCACGTCCGCAGGTGCCGAAGGTCATGAGTTGGGTCATATGCTCTTCCAGTTTGCCGGTGACTCGATTGTCGATAGCATGGGGGATATCTGTTCCATCAGGCGAGATCGTCGGGAGATTGAAGGACGTGACCAAAAGCACACGTGAGGCGCAGCGGGATCTGGAAACACTGCTGGAAGGGCTCGAATCGGGAGTGATCGGGCAACGGGATCTGATCCGGGGCTTGGTTTTGGGTCTGCTCGCCCAGGGGCATGTGCTGATCGAGGGCGTGCCGGGGCTGGGCAAGACCCGAGCGGTCAATCGATTGGCGAAGCTGTGCAAGGTTCGCTTCAAGCGTTTGCAATTCACCCCGGACTTGCTGCCTGCCGACATCCTCGGCACGCGGATCTACAACCAACATGCGGCCGAATTCGAAACCGTGCGCGGGCCGATCTTCAGCAACTTTGTGCTGGCGGACGAAATCAACCGGGCACCGGCCAAGGTGCAGTCGGCCTTGCTCGAAACCATGCAAGAGCGCCAGGTCACGATCGGCTTGCAGAGCCACAAGTTGCAGGCGCCGTTTCAGGTGTTTGCGACCCAGAATCCCATTGAGCAAGAAGGTACCTATCCGCTGCCCGAAGCCCAGCTCGACCGCTTCCTCTTCAAATGGACGGTGACCTACCCAGAGCACTCCGACGAGCAGGAAGTCGTGAAGTTGGTCATCGATGAAGCCGCCTCGCCGCAGATAGACGCGATGTTCTCTGATCAAGACATCCTGGCCTGGCAGAGTGCCGTGCGGGAGGTATTTGTCGAGACCCGGGTGATTCGATATGCCACCGAGCTGGTCCAAGCGACCCGCTATCCCGAAGCAGCAGGTCTGAAACTCGGCCGTTTCATTCGCTATGGCGCTTCGCCGCGCGGCTCGATTGCCCTGATCCAGGGCGGCCGGGCGCACGCTTTTCTCGACGGTCGCCAAGAAGTGCGTCCCGGAGACATCAAAGCCGTGGCCCACGGAGCCCTGCGGCATCGAATTCTGACCACCTACTACGCCGACGCGGAGGGGGTGACCAGTGACCAAATCGTCGATCAAATCCTTCAAACCGTGAAGGTGCCTTGAGTTGACTGTAAGCGACGCGAGCAACGTGAGCGACGTCAGCGACCTCCTCAATCGGGTGCACCGACTGGAGCTTGTGGCCCGGCACAACGCCGCCGGACTTCGGCCAGGGGACTACCTAACGGCCATTCGCGGCCGGGGAATGGTTTTTCACGAGTGTCGAAAGTACGTGCCCGGAGAGCCTGCGCGCAGCATCGATTGGAATATCACCGCGCGTTTTGGGGAGCCTTACGTCAAGGTGCATCTCGAGGAGCGCCGGCGGGAGGTTTTTATCGCCCTGGACGTCAGCCCTTCGATGTCGTTCGGCAGCCGCAAGAAAACCAAATTGGAGCTGGGGGTGGAGCTGGCGGCGTCCATCGCGGCGACGGTCGAGCAATCGGGGGACCATCTCGCCCACGTTTTATTCGCTGATCGAGTCTTGGCAGAAAGCCGCCCGGCGGGCGGGGGCAAGCAATTATTTCGGGTGCTTCGTTCCATTCTGGAGCACGTGGAGCCGTGGTCCCGTCCCGTGGACATGAGCGATATTCGGGTCGCTATCCACGCCATCCAAAAATATCGCGGCCGCTTTGTGGTGTTTCTGATCTCTGATTTCATTGACCACGATATCCCGGAGGATTTGAAGTATTTCCAGGCCCAGCATGACGTCTCCTTGCTGCATGTTTACGATCCCCTCGAATATGCCGAGGCGATTCCCCTGGTGAAACGCGGGCAGCCGTCCGAGGGCTCTCGCCAGGCGGAGCGGATTGCTTTGGGGGCATTGGGCGCGTCGAGTTCGTTGTCCGAGATGCAGGGGTTTCTGCGCGAGAAGTGTGGGACTTATCGCTTGGCTTTCGAGTCGTTCGCCACGGACGAGCGGGTTCGAGCCGGTCTGGATCGATTCTTTCATCGCAAGCGGAGGCTGAGCATATGAGTTCCTTGCCCGCCGGGCCGGTGGATCCCCTGCACATCTTGGAGCCCGGGCCGGAAGTATGGCCCAAGGTGCTCGCCATTCTGCTGCTGCTCGGCGCCTTGCTTTTCTGGATGTTGAGGCGGAGCCAAAAACGCCCGACGGAGCAGGCGGTGACCCCACCTCCGCCGGTCGAGGCGGTGAGCGAAACCGTTCATTTCGTCGACCAGATTCGGGAGCGATTCGACCGAGAGGGCGATTTTCGTCGGGGCTGCCATGCTTTAGCCGAAGGGTTGAGGAACCACCTGGCGACTGAAACCGGCAAAAAGTGTGAGCATCTCACCCGTCAAGAAATCGAAAACCAGGTCGGTAACCTTCCCGAAGTGCCGGTTCTCGAGCTGCTGGCGGGATGGCAGTTCCGGCGCCAAGCGCCGGGCAGGAAAGACTTCCACCAAGCCTGTGATTTGACCCGGGTGGTTTCCGGCGGGGTTGCCTTGAATCTCAAGGCGAAGCAGACCTCGTCCGACGCGTCGAATTCCGTCGGCAACGGTGACCCATGATCCAATTCGTGCATGCCTGGGTCCTGTGGTTTCTGGTCGCGGTGCCATGGATCGGGTTCTTGAGGTGGCGTCGATATCGTCGCGATTTGGTGACGTTTCCGCCCTTGCAATATCGACCGGTCGAGGGCCGACGGAGCTTCTGGACTCCGGCCTTGGCGATCGCGGAAATGGCGGTGACGGCGATGTTGGTGGTGGCCGCCGCTCAGCCCTTCCACGAGACTCGCTTCGAGCGCATGGATGAGGAGGGAATCGATATCGCGTTGGTGCTCGACGTGTCATTGAGCATGTTGGCGGAGGACTTTCCGCCGAATCGGCTGGCCGCTTTGCAAGAGATCGCGGCGGACTTCCTCTCCCGCAGTGGCGGGCATCGGGTGGGGATCTTTATTTTCGCCGGAGATACCTATGTCCAAAGCCCGCTCACCGAAGATCGAGTGGCGTTGAATGCATTGTTGAAGAGTGTTTCGGTCCACTCCTTGAATCAGGCTAAGGGTGGAGGCACGGCCATTGGCGATGCCTTGTTGGTGGCCACGGAACGACTCCAACGTCAACGGATAGAGGGTCGGGACCAGGCGGTGATTCTGATCACCGACGGCGAATCCAATTTGGGTCTGGATCCAATGCTGGCGGCGCGTTATCTCAAGCGCGAGGGTGCGCGGCTGTACGCCATCGGCATCGGCTCCGAAACGCCCCAGGAGGTGTTTTTCCAGGGGGAGCGGGTCGGCGGTGAGACGCCTTTCCTGGCCGCCTTGGACGACCAGCACCTGCGCGCCCTTGCCGACGCGGCCGACGGCAAATACTTTCGGGCGACCGACGCCGGAGCCTTGAGCAAGATCTTCGGCGAGCTCTCTCGCCTTGAGAGCGCACCTCTGAATACCCGAACCGTCATCCGCAAACGGATTTTCACCAGGCGGTGGGCTCTCTTCGGTTTATTTGCGTTCGTCATCTGCGTGGCGCTGGAACTCACCGTCCTGGGGAGGCCGTGGCGATGAGCTTTGTAGAGGGCCATTGGCTGTGGTTGGCGGTGCCGTGGTGGCTGGGGGTGGGCTTCTGCCTAAGGCACCAACGATCGGCGTTTGAGTGGCTCGAACGAAACGTAGATCCTCGATTTAGGAGTGCTTTCACCGGTCACCGCGGCGCTTCTTGGCGATACCACGGATGGCTTTTGAGGGTGATGGGCTTGTTGTTGATCGCCGCCGCTGCCGGGCCTTTTCTACCCGGGGAGGGCGACGAGCTGGAAGTGGAATCGCCGGACGTGCTGCTGTTGATCGATGCTTCGGCGAGCATGAACGCAGAGGACGTCAAGAACCTGCTCTTGGGACAATCGGAAGCGCCGCGTAGTCGTTTTTTTGCCGCCAAACGGCTGGCCTCGGCTTTGGTCGACCAAATGCCGAATGCGCGATTCGGCCTGATTTCTTACAGCGGCGTGGCGACCATCCAATTGCCGTTGACCCGGGATCACGGCAGCGTGCAAGAGGTCCTGGAGGCATTGGAAATCCACAACTTCTACCAGAGCACGGGTTCCAATCTGCGCCACGTTTTGGAAGCTGTCCTACCCTATGCCCTCGATCGCTCCTCACCCTTGCAGGTGGTGCTGATCGGCGACGGTGAGATCCCGGGACCTCGGGAGTCCAAGGCCGAGGAGGACTATGGGGAAATCATCGATGCCTTGGCGCGCCAAGAGGTCGCCGTGCATTCGGTCTCGATCGGCAGTACGGCGGGTGAAAATCGGTTGATTTTCGACTTTCGAGACGTGGTTGCGGGCAAAGAAGAGAAGTCGGTTCTGCGCCAATTCCCGACCCGAAGAGTGGATAAACACTTCAGCCGGATCAGCAATGCAACAGGCGGCTTCTTCAGACCGATCGATGAAGACAGTGTCGATGAAAACAGTGTCGAAGATCTGGTGGCCGCGATTTCCGACCGAGGACGTTCCGCATCGAGCCCCAGCGAGGATTCAAAGCGTGATGTGACTTGGGTGCCGGTGGTGGGGTTCTTGTTGCTCTGGCTGCTCGAACGGGCTCTACCCCTTGCACGGCGGCCGGAGCCGCCGAACTTCGAGCTGTCGGCGTTGGGAGAAGAAGAGTCGGTCGTCGGCCTGAGAAGGTCGTCGGGCAAGAACAGCTCGGCAGCGGGGCCGGTGATCGCCGCCCTGGTCTTGGGTTTGGCTGGATGTGGCGAGCAGGGTTTGCTGGACCTGGCGCACCGAGCCAACGAAAAGGGGATCGATCTGGATCGTTCCTTTCGTCATGGCTCGGCCCTCAGGCAATATGAGGAGAGTCGAGGATTCGGTCTCCGAACCGAGGTTCCCACCCACAACCAGGCCCGGTCGCTGATGCTGGCAGAGCGATATGCAGAGGCCCATGAGCTGTTCCAGGTGGCCCTAGAAATTGAGCCCGAGCTGGTCCAAGCACTCTACAACGATGGCGTGAACCTCTTCCGCTGGGGCGTAGCCGAGCGCGATCCCGATGATTGTCATCTCGAACGAACCTTGGATTTGTGGCAAAACGCACGGGATCGCTTTGCTTCGAGCTTAGATGCCTCGGCCGACAAGGACCTTCGCGCTTCCGCAGGCCTCAATTTCAGCTTCGTGGAGAAGCAGATCGTTGAAATTGAACGGCTGATCCAGAATCCACCGGCCGCGTGTCGGTCTGAAAGTTCGTCCGAGGATTCAGAGTCGGAAGGAGGTGGCGGAGCCGAGGGGGATGCATCGCAAGGCGGCGGCCAAGGGGAGGATGAAGAGTCTTCACAAGGGGGCGGAACCGGCGGGTCGTCGAACGCGGAACCCGAGAGCGGAGAAGGTGACGATTCCGGGCAAGCCGCCCAAGCGCCCCCGGACCCCGGGCAGCAGGATCCACCCCCCGAGCCGCCGCCAGGGTCACCATCAGAGCCACAGTCAGAACCCCAGGACGGAGCTGGGCCGGGAGGGGGAGGAAGCGGCGGGGCACAACCCGAGCAACAAGACGCCGGATTGAGCCCGGAGCAGCTCGAAGAGATAGAAGGGGCTCTGGCGAGGATCGCCGAGCAAGGAAACCAAGACGGCCACTACCATCGCCGGAGCGAGGCGGAGCAATTCTCCAAGGAGAGCTGGGAAAACCCCGAAACCGAGCTTTGGTGGTAGCTAGGGGCGCCCGGCTAGGGGCGCCCGGCCAGGGGCGCCTAGTCCGCAGTCCGTCCCGCCGAGCCCCAAAACGGCAAAACTGGATGGAACGAACTTAGCGGGCTACGCCCGCAAACCTCCGGATGTAGGGGCGGGGCTTGCCCC
>CBDUGP010000118.1:0-27413 GCA_965366625.1 uncultured bacterium | reverse complement strand
AGCTAGCAAAAATCAAGCTCAACTTGCCAGACCCACTTTCATGACGCAGGCCCTTTGTCATCCCGTTCGTTGACAAATTAGGGTGCGTTAACATATTATGGGTCCGTTAAGCCGACACTAGAACCGCAGACGGTCCGATTTCGTGAGTTTCCAACCGAAATTTCGTAATCTGAGCATCACGAAGGTTGCCTATACCGGTCGAGTTTGGGTACACTGCCAACTCGCCGACGGAAAATGAGCCCCGACTCCCGGCAAGCCATCTAAAAAGGTCGCTTGGTGAATTCGAAATGGGACGGTGGCCGCTCGATCGGCAGAGAATTTGAAAATTGACGGGTTCTGAGCGCAAGCTCAAAGATTCACGACCGAATTTTCTGGGATTTCCCAAGACTTTTAACAGGAGGTGAGTGCCCGCCACCAGAAGGAAGCAAGTTCCTTCGAATGTTTGTTAACGTCCAGCAGCGTTTGTTGGACGGTCTCGTCCCGATAAGTTGAAGGGCGAGGCGTTAGTGCCCTAAGTAGGACGGCCAACTCTGAATCGGCCGTCAACTAAAATTGCTAGGAGTTAAATCAGAGATGAAGAGATTTGCTCTTGTCTTGATGCTCGCGAGTCTACTCGCGCTGGGCGGGCAAGCCTTTGCTGAGATGTGCACCATCGACGCTGTTCCGGCTGCCACCCTGCTTGTTCCTTATTTCGAGGTTGACCTCGATAACGCCGACGGTGTGACCACCTTGTTCTCGGTCAATAACGCTTCGGCCGCCCCGGCCCTGGCTCACGTGACCCTCTGGACCGATTGGTCGCAACCCTCCGTCGATTTCGACATGTTCCTCACGGGATATGACGTCATCACCGTCAACTTGCGTGACGTGATGAACGGCAACATCCCGATCACCGCAGATGAGCAAAGTGATGGCGGCGACCTCATCAGCCCGCACGGTGCCAACCCGCAGTGGGATGGCAGCTTCACCGATTGTGACGGCTTCTTCCCGTTCTTCAACAACCCGGTCATCAGTGGCGACAACCTCGAGCGTGTCCGTGACGGTCACACCGGCAACGACGTTCTGGGCCAAGGCTGCATGGGTGCAACCCACGGCGACAACATCGCCCGCGGTTACATCACGATTGACAACGCCACTCGTTGCTCCATTGAGTTCCCGAGTGACGACGGTTACTTCGGTGGCCTGAATCCCGTTGCTTCCAACGAGAATCAGCTCTGGGGTGATTACTTCATCGTCGATCCGGGCAACGCGTTTGCCTTCGGCGACAATCTGGTCCACGTTGAGGCCGACGACACGTTCGACGCGTCCTCGACCCCGACCAACTACACCTTCTACGGTCGTTACACCGCCGGTACCGGTGGTTTCGACAACCGTGAGCCGCTCGGCACGACCTGGGGCGTCCGTTACCTTAACGGTGGCGCATTCTCCGGTGGTACCGATCTGATTGTGTGGCGTGATTCCACCAGCTCCAACACCAACACCTTCTACGGTTGCGGTGGTCCTGGTGTGATCGGTGCAGGTCCTGACTGGCATCCGCTGAACGAGACCGAAGTTGTTGCTTTCGACGAAGAAGAGAACGCTGTGGAGCTCTGCTTCACCGGTCAAGGTGGTGTTATTTCCCCGCCGACCCCGGGCAGTGACCCCGCTTGCTTCCCGCTCGAGACCCAACGCACCCCGTATGGTTCCGGCGACCTCGCTGGCCCGTATGACTTCGGTTGGCTCTACCTGAACCTGAACGTCGGTGTCGACACCATCACTGGTGACGTCGACTTCGGTTCCGCTGGCACCTTGGCACAGAGCTACGTGGCTGCTGCTCACAGCGCCTCCGGCCTGTACCAAGTTGGCCTCCAGGCGATCGCTCTGACCAGCGCCTGTGACGACGTTGATCCGTTGATCACCGATCAGGGCACCATCCCGCAGAACGGCAACTGATTCGTTCTTAGGGAACGAGAGAGGGGAGCCCAGCTCCCTTCTCTCTGGAAACGGGCTCATCCTTTTTGGATGGGTCCGTTTTTTCGTATTTCTGCCGGGTTTCTCATGTTCTGCTCTCTTCGAATATGTTGGTGGTCGCGGGGCGGAGATTCGTAGGAAGAACTCGGACACCGGGTTCGTCTTGTTATTTCAGCATGGCTTTTTCACGTCAGTTAACAGCCCCCAAAGTGCGCAGGCGCGCAGAGGCCCCGACAATGGGGCGCTTAAAGTTTATTCCTTGAATTTCAGATAATGCTATGCCAACATGTCAAATCTCTGGCGCAGCGTATAGCAGATTCGGATTCCATCCGATTTCAAGGTCCCCATTTCCAAGTGTGCGCCGCGGTTTCAAGGAGACTTCCATGATCGATCGTTTTTCGTTACACCGCTCCTCGTCCAGAGCAGCGGTTTTGGCTGTGTCATCCTTTTTCCTGCTCCAATCCCCCTCCGCCTTCGGCGGAGAGGAGGAATGCGGTGTCCAGAGGATTGGACGTCCGGTTCCCCAAACCCGGGCAGAGATGGGGCCGAACGAATTCCTATGGCCGCGAAATGGCGCGGGCGCCTTTACCTTCAGGCCGGCCAGCAATGGCACGGGCGAGCCGTACTCCATTCCCGGCAACCGCGACAGTACGAGTTACATCACTCAAACCATCCCAGGTAGTCAATCCGGCCATGAACTCTTCATGGACGTCGCCCGGCTCGAAGGAAATGACGACTGGCTCTTCGTGGCCTACAACGCGGGGGTCCAGGTTTGGGACCTCAGGTCCGATCCGGCGAACCCCTCTCGGTCGGCCTTTAGAGATGGCTGGGTCGGCCATTTCGATGAATTTCCCGCCGCCGGTGAGGTGGACACCTATGTCGAGGGAATCGGCGTGGTGGAGTCCAGCGGGGACATCTTCATCGGCTTGGCGGGACGAAGTGGTCATGGTTTCTCCTTTTGGGAGTTCAATCCGCCCACTTCTTTGGTTCAGCACTGCCAGGTGTCCAACTTGGTGGCTCGCCAAGTTGAGCTGATCGAGCACAACAATAGAGCCTATGCTTTTGTCTCTGCCTCAGACGGTCTGTACGTTTACGACCTAGACTCTTCTCAAAGTGGGACCTGCAGTTTCGAAGGAAAAGTCGGCACCATGACCGACGGCAACTACGTCTCGATTCTGCAGAAAGACGGCGATGTTTTCGTCGCGAGTGCGGACGGTAGCCTGTTGGGCTCAGATCCGCTGGCGGTTGAAATCTGGGAGGTCGATCCAGAGAATCCAGGATCGGCTCGTCAGTTGTTCTCTGGTTTCAACACCAACTCCCGGGGCGTTGCGTTGTTTGAGATTCCCGGCGCCGTGAGCCGCTATTTTCTCGGATTCATCGAGTCGTCCAACAATCTGAAGTTCTACGACGTAGAGTCTTGCCTCGAGCATGTGGGGCCAGGAACTTGTGGCAGCCTGGGGAGCCCGGTGGCTACCGAGCCGGTGGACAACATCGGCAAGCTGTACGAATTCCTTGATGTCTCCACCAGCAGCGACGGCAGGACTTGGGGCTACTACGGGTTCATGACCAGCCCTGGACTTTTCGGGTCGAAATTCGAGCGTCTTCTCGACCTCACTCCTCTGGGTTCGACAAGCCTGCAAGAAGCGCAGTCAATGGGTGGGGTCAACCTTGAGGAAATCACCGACGGCGGAGATACCTATAACAACTCTTCTCCCTGTTCCAATTCGGCGCCCGTCGACTATTGGGGTGACTATTATCCGTTGAGCCGCCATGGGTTGAATTTCTTGACCCCGCGACACGGTATTTTCATCGGTTCGTACTTCTATCGTGCTGCCTATAGCATGTTGGACATCCACCAAATCACGAACACTCCTGCTGTCTCCAGCGTCACCACGAGTCTCGATGGAGGCGGGTCCACAATTTGGATGGACGAGACCGCGTCCTATAGCGCGGCTCCGGGAGGCTCTTGTTCCCCCGGGGCGGGCAATTGGTGCTGGGTGGTAGAAACGGCTGGCGGGGCAAGCGACGTTTGGTCCCATTCGCCGGATCTCGGGGATTGCAGCGCGAGCTATAGCAATCCCGAGAGCTTCGATTACTCCTGCACGCCGGGCGGCGGCAATGCCCGCTGTGCCGCCGGCACCGCGGTGGTGACTGCTTGGAATACCTCCTGCGGCTCCTTTCCGCCGACCAACACCCAGAGCAATTCTGTGATGATCAACATCAAGGACCCGGCTGTGGATATCGAAGGTGGGTTGGATACGGGAGGAACCCTCTATCAACAATGCCAGGTCGTGGACATGAACGCCTCCATTGGCGGGCGAGGTCCAATTACTTGGGAGTGGCAGGTCGAAGGTGAGCCGCTCGACGGATGCTCGGGCATTGTGGCTACCGCGTCCGATTTGGCGTCTGTTGATCTGAGTTGCTTGTGGGATACCAGCGGTGTGCAATTGGTCAACATCTTCGCCGATGGCTTCGAGACAGGAGATGTCCTTCGGTGGTCCTCGGCTTTGGGTCTGCCGGCGCTGAAGGCCGACACTCGCTCCGGCCACCGTGCCTTCCGCGGGCTCGACTTCGGCAAGGGCGAATCACCGTCATTGGACTTGCAAGTCGAGCTGGTCGTATCAGATGGTTCGGTGCTCGATTCGGAAGCGGTCACGATCACCGTCGAGGAGATCGGCGAACCGTCGTTCGTCACACCGGGTGACCCGACCAGCGCCACGGTGGTCGGCAATGCAGCAACCATCATGGCTCCTGCCAACGATACGTCGAGCTGGTCTTGGGAGATCGAAGATCCTGATGCGGGTACCGCGCCGTGCACCTTTGACGGAGCCGCTAGCTGTGTGACTACGGATACCTTCATCGATACCCTGGTATACGCCTGGACTTCCGACGGCAGCCATCGGTATGAGGTCTCCATCTCCAATTGCCAATTCGGCGGAAGCGAAACGGCCTCTGGTTCGGTTTCCGTCTCGGCGGCAGTGAATCCGGTGATCACGACCTTCCGGTTCAACCCGTCCACCGCGACGGAGTTCTGCTGCGGATCGCCCTTTGCAGGATTCGAGTGTCAGTCGGGAGTTGCCATTGAATTCGAAGTTTCCATGCTTGAGGAAGCTGCTTCCTACAACTTTGGATTCGATTGGGAGCGGACCTCGCAGGCCACCGCAACCTACGCGGCGCTGTCGCCGGACAGCAGCTCGCTTGGAACCTATTCATTCACCCACACATTCTCGAATTCCGGTAGCTCCCGGACGGTCTATCCAGTAGTCCAAGTCACCAGTGGTCTCAACACCGACACTGAGGACTTCTATACCAGCGATGACTCGATCACGGTGCTGGCAAACGGCCAGACCTGTAATTGATCCGATATCAGTGACTGAGTAGAACGTTCTTCGAACCAACTAGCTCAGCAAATTACCCGGTCTTCCAAGCGAGGGCCGGGTTATTTTTTGAGTTCCCCGAGCCACGCACCGTAGGGATACAATCTGCCCGAGATGAGCAAGACATTGATCCACGCCGAGCACCTATCCAAGACCTACAAAGTCTTTGCCCGCCCTGTCGACCGATTTTTCGAAGCCGTGAGCGGCCGTGCGCGCCACCAAAAGGTGGAGGCGCTAAAAGATATCGGGTTTGAGCTCAAGGAGGGCGAAGGGCTCGGCATCGTGGGAGAGAACGGAGCCGGCAAGAGCACCCTGTTAAAGATTCTTTCTGGGGTTACGGTTCCTACTCAGGGGCAGCTCCGGGTGGATGGGCGAGTGGCTTCTCTTTTGGAGCTCGGCATGGGTTTTCACTCAGAACTCACCGGGCGCCAGAATATTCGGCTGAATGCCGCGATGATGGGGTTCACCGACGAAGAAACCGACGCCAAGACGCCGAGAATTATCGACTTCAGCGAGCTCGGGGAATTCATCGATCGGCCGATCAAGACCTATTCCAGTGGCATGGCTATGCGCTTGGGCTTCTCGATCGCTGTGCAAGTCGAGCCTGATATTTTGATCATCGACGAAGCGTTGTCGGTGGGAGACGGATACTTTCAAAAGAAGTGTATGGACGAGATTCGGCGTCTGTTGGATAGGGGTTGTACGTTTCTCTTCTGCTCGCATGCCATGTACTACGTCTCTCACTTTTGTGATCGGGCGTTGTGGTTGCGAAAGGGGCAAGCTGAAGCGTTCGGTGAGGTCGCCGGAGTGGTCCGTGAGTACGAGTCGTTCCTGGCTAAGAAATCGAAGAAGAATAGGCCGCAAGAGGTCCAGCCTGCGAAAGAAGGGCCGGCTCGCTTCACCGCAGCCCGAATCTTGGGAGGCGAGGAAGGCGTTTACCGTCGTGGAGATTCCCTGGGCCTCGAGGTCTCTTGGCAAGCAGAGCGCCCGGATCTGAGTTTCCATCTGGGAGTGGCCGTCGATCGTAGCGACGGAGTACAGATCATGAGCTTTTCGAGCCATCGGGATGGGCGAGACCCTCTGACCGGTGCAACCGAACATCATTTACGGCTTTGGATTCGGGATCTTCCTCTGGTGAGGGGTGAGTTTGAAATGTATCTATTCTTGCTCGGCGAAGCGGGGCTGCACCTCTATGACCAGCGTCGGGTACCGGGAGCTTTTACCGTCGAGTCGGAGAAATACGATATTGGCCTTGTTGAGGCTGAGCATGAATGGGCGGCCGTGGCCGAGAAGGAACTTGCCGGGCGCCCGGTTCAACTCGCCTGATCCGCCATTTCCAACAACGGTTTCCAGCCGACGATCTTCACTTGCTCGAGCGGCCGCAGAGGAGCCTGGTGCTTCAGCCAGTGGTCGAAGAGGCGCCGGCGAAAAGGGGCACCGGCTAGGTCCAAGCCGGCTTCGAGTAGCCGGATAGGCCACACAGGCCAACGGACCGGGTCCCTACCAACCCCGAAGAGAGCCTCGACCTTAGAATATCCAGCGGACTTGAAGGCCTCCGCTAAGTCATAGAAGGAATACTCTCGAAGGTGAAAGCCTTCGGGCTGATCGGAGAAATAACCTGAGATATCGTGAGGTCCGTGCAGCCGATTCGGGGTAATGGCCACATAGGGTGCGCCGGGTTTCAACCACCTGAGCACCTGCTGGAGGTGGGGGCCGAGGTCGGCCGGATGCAGATGCTCCAAGAAATGACAGCTAAATGCCAAGTCGATACTGTCCAGAGGGATCCGTCGGTCCGCGTCTTTCGGCAGCACATGGTGAAAGTTGGGAGCCGGCACGTCTCCGCCCTCGGCGACCACCGCCGAGGCCTCGACTGTCCACACCTCACCGACTTCTGTCGCCAGGGATCGGGCCAGCGAACCATCCCCAGAGCCGATCTCTAGAAAAACCGTGTCATGGCGGAGGAATGGTGAGATCAGGCGTTTCTGTAAGATGGTCTGCTGTGCGCTGGGCCGGGGGGTAAGCTCTTCGGGTAAAGCCCGAAAATAGCGATCGTAAAGCTCGCCGTAAAGCGACGGGCGTTCACTCTCAGCGGCCGACCGGAGTTGGTCCGCGAGATCCTTTTCCAAAAGGTAGAGGCGGCGAAGCTCTTCGGGGTCGCGATCTGACGGCAAGGGTCGAGGCATGGAGTGGGCTCACAGGTCGGGATGGGCTTGTGCCGGGGCGGAATGGGGTTTTGCCATCGCTGGCTTTACGGCAGGATGCACGAGCCTCACGGCGACGTGTTTCATTAGTATACGGAGATCGGTCCCATTCTAAAACGCCGCAGTCAATCTCAGTGTCCACTGAGCATCAACTACCTGCTGGAAGACACCGCCCTCTTCGGCGGGGTTAAGGTGGTCTTGCATCAAGCTAATCTCATGGCGGCACGGGGTCATCGGGTTTCGGTCGTGGGCCCGGGCAAAGCGCCTGACTGGTTTCCCCTTCAAGCTCACCACGTCCAAACCCAAGGGCTCGAACCGCACGAGATTCCGCCGGCCGACATAACGGTCGCAACGTTCTGGACCACCCTGCTCGCGGCGCGCCGGGCCGCCGAGCAGGGCGCCTTGGCCTCGGGGAACCGTCGTGGTGAGATCATTCATTTCTGCCAGGGCTTTGAGGCCGAGCTGACCCACAATGAAGCCGAGCATCCAGCCATCCTTGATGCCTATGGAACCCAAGTGCCCGCCATGACCGTCTCACCCCACTTGGCGGAAATCGTGCGCGAACGCTTCGGCCGACCCGCCAGGGTGGTACCTCAGCCTTTGGGTACCGAGTGGAAAGCTGCCTGGCGATGGCGGCCCCGCAAGCGACCGAGAATTCTTATCACGGGCCCTTGGGAGATCTACTTAAAGGGTGTGTCGGTGGCCCTTGAATCCGTGTTGGAGCTGCGCCGACGGGGGTTGGATCCGCTTATCGTACGCCTCTCCCAATGGCCGCTGTGTGACGATGAGCGGGCGTTGGTGGAGCCCGACGAGTTTCATCATCACCTTCCGCCCCACCAGGTGCCGCGGCTGGTCCGGTCTTGCGACCTGCTGTTGGCGCCATCTTGGAGCCAAGAAGGCTTCGGCTTGCCGGTGCTGGAAGCGATGGCAGCCGGTGTTCCATCGGTGGTTTCCGACATTCCGAGCTTTCGCACATTTGCCTCCGGCTCCGCTGAGCTTGTTCCCTTCGATCGGGTAGATCTCTTTGCCGACCGAGCGCAATCGGTCCTGGGCAATGCCGCTCAATGGCGGGCCTTACGACGTCAAGGGTTGAGAGAAGCCCGCCGCTTCGCCGAACCCGTGGCGGCAGTGGAGATCGAGCGGGCATTGCGCTGGGCTGCCGACGGCAGCTGGCGTGGCGATTTGCCAGGAGCAGAGCTTTGAGGCTGGCCGTGGTCTGCGTTCATTTCCACGCCGCCGATCTGGCGGTTCAAGCTTTGGATGCCATCCGAAAGGACGCTTCCTCCTCCAGCCTCGATTACCGAGCGATCATTGTCGACAACGGTAGCACCCCGGCTGAAGCGGAGGTGCTGAGATCCAGCGGTGCACGGATCGTAGAGTCATCCGGCAATTCCGGGTATGCCGGAGGGGTCAACCGTGGGGCTGCCGAGCTATTGAGCTCGGCCGATGTCTTGATCGCCATGAATCCCGACGTATGGGTCCAGCCGGGATGTCTAGGCGCTCTGGTAGACGAGCTGCGGTCGGGTGCTGCGGTAGCCGGTCCTAGATTTTTTTGGGATCGAGTGGGCGGATACCAACTGCCACCAACTGAAGCCTGTGGGCGTCCTCAGGAGCTGGTCCGGGCTTTGGCCGGCAGAGGGGGCCATTGGATGGCGCGGGCCCGTCGATCTTGGCGACGCCATGCTCATCGGCATTGGAAAAGCACGGACCCGATCCCCACCTATGATTTGAGCGGCGCTTTGTTGGCTGTCTCGGCCGACGCATGGCGCCAGGTAGGGCCGTTTGACGAGGGCTATCCGCTCTATTTTGAGGAAACTGACTGGCTACAACGCTGTCGCCGGCTTCGTTTGGCGTCCAAATATGTTGGCCGGGCGGAAGCGATCCATCTCTATGCCCAGAGCACTCCGACAGAGCCTAGAGCTCAGCAGTGGTTCGCGGAATCTCAGAAGCGCTTTCGGAGTCGTTACTACGGAGGCACTTTCGTCGCCTTGCTCAATCGATTGGCGCACGGTCCGGGCGTTGATCCAGAATCGACACTCGAACAGCTGGACCCTTCGGCTACATGGCCCAGTGAGAGGGCCATCGAATGGGTTGAGATCTCTCCATCCTCCATGGGATTCCCCGCAGCGGCCCTTCGTTTGGAGGGCCCCTCACAAGAACCCGTGATCGGCGATGCCCTGTGGTCACGGATGGCTCCCGGTCGCTATTTCTTGCGCTCGGTTTTCCCGGACGGTACCGAAGGGCCTCAGGCCATGGTGCTCAAAGGGAACGATCGAGCAGAGTCGGACGACTGACCGCCAGGAGTTCTCCAGAGACCGCCCGACGCTGCTCGACCCACCAAATTGTGGGCGATCCGCCCGAGTTGCCGTAGAGCACGTCCATAGAGTCGACCAAGGCTTGTGGTAGGTAGATGGATCGAGACCTCCGAGAGGCAGAGGCGTCGGTGGGTTCGCTGGTCAGCTCCTCCACGTGATAGCTACCCCGGGTGACCACGACGAAACGAAATAGAGAATCCGGCGAAAGCTCGAGCCGCCCCAC
Source organism: uncultured bacterium (assembly GCA_965366625.1). GTDB lineage: Bacteria > Acidobacteriota > Thermoanaerobaculia > Multivoradales > J023 > JAUIJL01. The sequence continues at coordinate 17,350 of CBDUGP010000118.1, read as the reverse complement.
TTCGTCGAATCTTCCGGTCGAGCCCAAAGCTGAAATCGGGTCTGAATCCGGGGCTGAGTCTGCGGGCTCGCCAATCTTGAGTTCATCGGCCGGCATGCCGACCACCCCTTCGATTTGCCCGTCGATCCACCGCAACACGGACCCGTGCTGGGCAAGTGGCAGCAGGGCTCGGTCGCCGAGGGGCGGTAAGGGAAAGAGTTGCCTTTCCGAGAGGGAAAAAGGCGGCATCAAGGCGTCCGCAAGACCCCAATGAAAAACTTGAGCCGCGGGAACGCCGTTCATCTTCAAAAAGCGAGGGGCGCCGACCAGGAAAAGCCGTTCGCCCGGCGTCTCCATCAATTGGCTTTGAATTTTGCTCGTGGTCGCGCCTGCTTCTGCGTAGAGCTGGACCATCGGCGAAAGCATCGAAGCGTAGATGCCGCTGACGAGCGCCAAACCCAGGATGATCCAAGCATTCGGCTGACGCATCTGGAACCGGTGACCTGCCACACTTTGCAGTTTTTCGACCAGAGCTTGGAGCAGGGCACACCAAAATAGGGCCAATCCGCAGGTCGCCATATACCAATACCGACCGTTGCCCGGCACCACGCCCACGAAGCTGAACGGTGCCAAAGAGATCAGAATCCAGCTCAGACCCAACAAGGCCCAGGTCTCGTTGGCGCTGTGCCGTCTCAGCAGCCACCGGACTGCGGCCCACAATCCGAAAGTCACCATACCCGCCGAGAGAATCCAAACCGAAGTGTCGTAGGCGGGATAGAGGATTCGGCCCAGGCTATTGAACATGGCCACGCCCAGATCAGCCGGATCGGCGAGGCGCTCTCGAAAAGTTTGGTAGCCGCCGATGGAATGTCCCAGGAGCGTGCGGCGCAGGGCGAGATAGGTTACCAGAATCAACCAAAAAGGTAAGTGGCGGCGTCCGAGTGTGCGCCAAAAGGACGGTTTGGTGATGGAGCTGCGGTGATCGAGCAACCCGTAGGAAAGCAAGCAGAGGGGCAGGATAGCGGCTTGCTCGTAACAGGCCAATGCAGCGACGAAAGCGAGCAGGCTTTGGCGGTCTCTTCCATCGACGAATTGTCGAAGGCAGAGCAGCATCAGGCCGACCGCCAACAAGGTGGCAAAGCTGGCAATGAACACGACCGTATTCGGATGCAACGGGTAGAGGGCAAAGATCGCGGCAGCGGCAAAGGGAACGGCTGAGCGAAATCCCAAGCCCAACCCCAACCCGTTCTTCCCCGCATCGGTCCCGGTATCTAAGCCCTTCCGCGCAGGGCGCGTCAGGCGGATCAGATCTTGGACTTGCCAAGCATTCACCAGGTGGATGAGCAGGTGGACGACGCCGTAACCCGCAGAAAAAGTGCCGAAAAGCGCCCACTCGATTTGCAAGAAGAGGCTCGAAAGGGGGCGAAAGAACGAAACGATCGAAAGGCCGAGCCACGGTCCGACAAAATTTTGCCAGGCCGTGATCCAAAAAAGACCGCTTTCTTGAGCTTCATGAAAGCGGCGCAAGATCAAGAAATCTTCGCTGACGAATCCCCGGCCAATAGCCGGAGCATAGAAGAGGATTGTTGCGAAAGCCGTCGCCACGGCAATGCCCCAGGACAGCTTAGAGGCGTGGGCGGCTTGTTTCACGCCAGGTCGCCGTCGCCCATGGTGTAGTAAAGACCCTTCAGTAGCTCTTCTGCTTCCGCCTGCTGAAACGGAACGGTCATGAGAGCCAGGTCGTTGGGCTCTTGGGCCGGCTCGAAGCCGAGCGCAATCAGTTGGCGGCGCCACCACTCTGGGCGGCTGGGAAACCAAGCCTCGATGGACTCCACGCCGTCCATGGCCGGGTGCTCCATAGCCGTTTGCAACATGGGCCAAGCGGCCTCCAGGTGCCGCGGATCAAAGAGCGCGTCGCACCATTTGAGGCGATTTTCGTGGCGGCGAAAGACGGTCCAGGCCACAAGTCGTCCCCACTTGTGGGCGGCAAAGACTAGAAAGGGCGGCTCATCCGGGTGTTGTGCATAACGCCAATTCAACCAAGCGGAGTCTCTGCGCACCATGAGGCCGTAGTGGGGGCCGACCCGTTGGAAGAACCGGTCCCAGCTGCGATCGAAAGCGCGGGGTGTCGAAATGCGGTAGCTGTGGGTGTCGCCGGCGGGAATGCCCACGGGCCGGATCCAGTACCCGACATTTTCCACTTGGCTTGCATTGACAAAACGGCGACTGAATTTTTGGATGTTGCCCGTGTTGAAGCCGAAATTGAAATCGATCCGGTCTTCGCAGTAGGTCGCAAAGAAGTGCCTCACACAGCGACCCAAGAGGCTGGTAGGTCCGCGACCTACGCTGCGAAATTGGGGCAGAGTCATAGTGTCGCCGATTTGTAGGGCCAGATATTGCTGCTCGGATGGAGCCCGGCCGAAGCGTTTCTTGCCAAAACGGCTAAACAACACCGGGTAGCCGGCGTAATGGGCGGCGAGCGTGCCGTCGTGGTGACGGGCGATAGTGATCAGGCGCGATCCGAAGGGATTGCCTTCAAACTTCCAGCGCCAATGGTCGAGACTTCGCTCGACATGGAAGCTGGGTTTGAACATACGCAGAATGTCCTGCTCGTCACCCTCTTGGAAAGCTCGAACTTCAAAGTCCGTGGGGCGAGCGACGATCAAATGCCATGCGGAATCGTCGAGCCGGCGTTCGTCGTGCACGGCGAAACCTCGGCGGGAGAGGTTCAAAATCGATTCCCTGCGGTGGCCGGCGTCGAGTGCAAGTATCAGCCGCGATCGCTCCGCCATTAGGGCTGGGATGCGTGCCAGCTCGGATTCCCGGCACGGACCCTCCAGGCGCCAGATCACCAGGTCGAAGGGGTCGTCACCGTTGAGGTTTTGAGGCAAAGCGTCGAGGCATCGAGTCGCTTTTTCGGCCTGCAGAGCTTCCGAGCCCGGCAGGCCCACGGCCAAAAGCCGCGACGGTTTGCGTTTGGTGAAGCTGGAGAGTTCGTTGAGCAACGAATCCATGGTTTCCTCCGCTGACCCGGACGTATGACACGTGATCTCGAAGAGGGGATCGAGGATCGGCTCTTCGCAGGCAAAGGATATACTCTGCGCGCCGCAGGGTCGAAAGACTCCTTGCAACCATCCGCGGAGAGCCATGTTACCCATATCCAGCCCGCCCGGTGCGACCGAAACGGTGCACGCAAAACGCGTCTTGGTCCTCGCCCCCCACTTCGACGACGAGGTCTTGGGGTGCGGTGGGTTGATCTGTGCGTTGGCCGCGGACGGCGCCGACATCGAGGTGCTTTTTCTCACCGACAGCTCTGGGGGTTTGGAGGCAGGCTCGGTCGACGACAGCGCGGCCTACTCGTCGCTCCGCCGAGCGGAGGCGGAAAAGGCTCTGGAGATACTCGGCACAATCGGCCGAGTCCGTTGGTCCGGTTGCCTGGATCTGCCCGACGGGGGCTTGCATTCTCGCCGGCAGGAGCTGGCCGAGGGCCTGGCGAAAGCGATTGAAAGCCACAGTCCTGACCTGCTGCTGGTGACCTCGCCGCTCGAGGTCAGCGGCGATCACGTGGCAACGTTTCTTGCCCTTCACCGACTGCTGACCTCGATCCGGCCGGGGCATCCTCTCGAGCCGAAAGTGCGCGACCTTACGATCTTGGCCTATGAGGTCAATCATCTCCAACATCCCGACCTCTTGGTCGACGTTTCCGAGCATCTGGAGCTCCTGGGTCAGGCAATGGCCTGTTATGCCAGCCAACAAGAGCGACATGATTATTGGGGGGCCTATTTGGGGCGGTCCAAGTTTCGGGCGTTGACCTTGCCCCCCGAAGTCGAAGCGGTGGAGGCCTATCGTCGGTTGCGTTTGCAGGACTTCACCCATTGGGATGCGTCAGGGCTCATTCGTCGGCTCGGAGGACACTTTGAGCCGGATCCCGTGGACGACGGTCCTCTGGTTTCGGTGGTGGTCCGGACCCACAATCGTCCCAAGCTCTTGAGCGAGGCTTTGGCCAGCATTGCCGGTTCCAGCTACCGACAGATCGAGGTCCTGGTGGTCAATGACGGGGGCGAGCGGCCCGAGCTGCCGACGGAATTTCCCCATCGTCTCGAGCTCGTGCACCTGGAGACGAATCGAGGTCGCGCAGGGGCTGCCAACGCGGGCATCGAAGCCGCGACCGGCCAATACGTCGCCTTTCTCGACGACGACGATCGGGTCGAGCCGGACCACTACGCTGTGTTGGTGCGAGCTGCCGCGGCCGCCGGGGTTCGAGTGGCCTATTCCGACGCCGCGGTGGGCGTTTACCACCTGGACGGGGATCACGGCTGGAAGCTGACGGAGCGTCGGCTGCCCTATAGCCGGGATTTCCAGCCCGAGCTCCTATCGGTGGACAACTACATTCCCTTCCACACGCTCTTGATCGAACGGGAGCTTTTTGCCGAGGTCGGCGAATTCGACACCGCCTATCCGATTTTCGAAGATTGGGAGTTTTTGGTTCGTCTGGCCAAGAAGACGCCTTTCCATCATGTGGCTCGGGTGACCTGCGAGTATCGGCAATTCCGCGGAGCGGGTTTCCATGTGCTGGGGGATCGTCCCCGCGAGCGGGCGGACTTCCTGACCATGAAAGCCAGGGTGATCGAAGCCCATCGCGAGTCCGCCGACTCCGATGTGGTGGCGCGGGTGGTCGATCAGCTGCGGGCGGAAGCGGTTGCCGCCCAAGAGCAAACGCGCCGGGAACAGGAACGGCGCGAGCAAGCAGAGGGTGAGTATCATCGTGTTCGGGGTGCGCTTCAGGCGAGCGAAGAGCACGGACGCCAATTGCAGGTGCTGGAGCAGCGCGCACTCCAGGATCTCGAAACCTCCCGGGCGGAGAAAACAGCCCTGCAGAAACAGGTCGACGAGCTTCACGCCTATCAAGACGAGCAATCCCGCCATCTGCAACAGGCCTATGACGAAATCCAGCGGCTCACGACCTTGGTCGAGAGCATGGAAAATACTCGGGCCTGGAAGCTGCACCAGAAGCTCCAAGGGTTGAAGTCGTGACCCGGATTGCCTTGGTTGCCAGTGAGACGATCCGCCCGCGCATGGCGGGCATCGGCATTCGATATTTGGAAATGGCCCGTCGGCTGCCGTCTCACGGTTTCCAGGTCGTCTTGGTCACGCCCGGTCTAGTGTCGGACGTGCCGTCTCTGCCCAACGGCGCCGAGGCTCGAGCGTTCGAGCGCGGACGGCTGGGCGAAATTCTTTGGGATTGCGACGTGGTGGTCACCCAAGGTCAGCTCGCCAACGACGTTTTGATCGAGCTACCCCAAACGCCGGTTGCGGTGGATTTCTACGATCCGTTCTTGGTGGAGAACCTGCACTATGTGGACAGCCTGGGGCTCGACCCTTACCGCAACGACCACGCTACCTGGGTCTTACAGCTCTCCCGCGGAGATTTTTTCCTCTGCTCGTCCGACGAGCAACGGCAGTTCTACCTTGGGTTTTTGGCCGCCCTGGGGCGGGTGAACCCGTATTCCGTGCGCCACGACTCCGACTTGAAGGGCCTAATCGAGGTAGTGCCCTTTGGTGTTCCCGACGAGCTCGCAGACCATCGCCCCTATCTGCCGGACCGTCGACCCGGGGAAAAGCGCCTACTCTTTGGCGGCCTCTACGATTGGTACGACCCCTGGCCGGTCTTGCAGGCCTTGGAAAACCACCGCGACGCCGGGTGGACCCTTCTGTTGATCCGCAATCCCAACTCCGGCACGCCCCAAGAGCTTTTTGCCGAAGTGGAATCTTGGTGTCGGAAACGCGGTCTGTGGACGGACGCATCGTCCAGCCGAGTGGAGGTTTTGGATTGGGTGCCCGGTGAGCGTCGCTACGACCTTTTGCGCGACGTGGACTTGGTGGTGGCCACCCATCGATTGAGCCTAGAGACCCGCCTTTCCTTGAGAACCCGCTTCCTCGACGCCCTGGCGGCCGATTGTCCAGTGGTGATCACCGAAGGGGGCGCTATGAGCAGGCTGTTGCGTGAATTCGACGCCGGATGGGTGGTGCCGGAAGGTGACTCCGCCGCCGTGGGGCAGGCCTTTGAGCAGATCTTGGAGGGTGGCGACAGCGTGGAAGCGCGCTGTCGGGCGGGTCGTGAGTTGTTGAGGTCCTTTTCGTGGAATCGGGCCTTGGAGCCGCTGATCCGATTTTGCAAGGAGCCCAAGCTCGACGGCACCAAGACCCAATTCGCCGTCGCTGTCCCCACTCGTACGCCCGCCGACTCCTTCATCTTCCGGGCCCGCCGCAAGCTTCGTCGACTTCTTGCCCGCTGAGCGGGTTTTGTTTGGGAGATCCGTTCTTGTCGAGCCATGCCGTCAAAAAAGTCTCGGTTCTCGTTCTCAACTGGAATGGGCGCCAGCACCTGGAAGCTTGTCTTCCGGCCCTTCGTCGACAGCAGGATCCCGGCGTGGAGTGGGATGTTTGGGTGCTCGACAACGGTTCGTTCGACGACTCGGCGGATTGGGTCAAGGCTAACCATTCTTGGGTGCGATTGGTGTCCAGCGAGGTCAACCGCGGGTTTTGCGGCGGCAACAACCACTTGGTGGAATTGGCCGAAGACGCCGACGCGGTGATTCTGCTCAATAACGATACCCGTCCAAAACAAGATTGGTTGCTGCGTCTGGTGGAGGCGTTCCGCGCCGCGCCGGACGACGTGGCCGCGGTGTCCGGCGGCATTATCGATTGGCAGGGGGAGCGTCTGGATTTTGCCCGCGGCATCCTGACGTTCGACGGCCACGCTTTTCAAATGGACTACCGCCGGCCTCTGGACCGCGTCACCCTACCGGAGCCCGGCAGCGAGCTGCTCTTCGCCTGTGGCGGCAATATGATCATCCGTCGTCAGGTCTATCTCGAGCTGGGCGGATTCGACCCTTCCTATTTCGCCTATTTGGAAGACGTCGACCTGGGTTGGCGTCTTTGGGCCGCGGGTTTTCGAGTGCTCTACGCCCCCGACGCCGTGGTGCACCATCGGTCCATGGCCACCAGCCAGGCTTTGGGCAACGCCAATCGAGGATTCCTCTTCGAGCGCAACGCCTTCCTCACCGCCTACAAAAACTTCGACGACGAATTCTTGGTCGCCCTCCTGCCGGCCATCTGGATGACCCTGACCCACCGGACCCAAACCCTGCTGGTGCAAAACAACCCGGGCGGCGATCTCCTGACACTCGATCCCTACGCGGGGTTGATCGCCAACACCGCCGCGCCCCCTGCGCCTGCCCTCGATCTCCAGGATTCGGCGGTCCAAGCTTCGGAGTCGGCCACGGAAGCGCCGGATCTAGTCCAAGCTACCGGACCGATCGAAACCAGCCTTGGGGAAAAATGGCGGGGTTACGGGCCAAAGGAATTCTTCCGTCGAGCCGTGCGCAAGGGAACTCGAACCGTCTTGCCGTCGTGGGTGTTCGGCGATCCAGCCCCGGCCACCCACATCACCGACCCCCAAACCTTCGCCCACCTGCGGGCCTTGACCTACATCCTCGGTCAACGCGACCGTCTGGCCGAAAGCCGGGCACAGACCCAAGCGTTGCGGAAACGGTCCGATCGGGAGATCTTCGAACGTTTTCCCCTCGCCCTGGTGCCCACCTATCCAGGAGATCGCGAACTCTTCGACAGCCGGGGATTTCAGGAGATCTTGCCCGAAGGATTTCCCTTGAAACGGTACCGCCTGGACGAGGTCATGGAGCTCGACTGAGCGCGCCCTGACCCACCGAGCAGCAAAACGGAAAGGGTCTGTCAGTCGTCGGTGAGGTCTTGCACGATTACGGCGGTGCCGTAGGCGAGCACCTCTGAGGAGCCCGGGGTTGGGCTGGAGGTGGTGAATTGCATGCCGATGACGGCGTTGGCGCCCAGGCTTCTCGCTTCGGCGACCATGCGGTCGAGGGCTTGCTCTCGGGCCTCGGAAAGCATTTTGGTGTATTCGTGAATTTCACCGCCGACCGCATTTCTCAAGTGGGCAAGCAAGTCTCGGCCGATGTGGCGACCGCGTACCGAAGTGCCACGGACCAAGCCGAGGGTGCGTTGGATCTCACGATCCGGGATCTCGTGGGTCGTGACCAGAATCATTGGTGTACGTCCCTGTGGTAACGATCGTCGCGGAATTCTTTGAGACGATCCATGAGCACGGAGAAAAACAAAAGCACGAAAGCGCCCGGCATGCCGAGTACTAGGAAAATTTCAAATGGGTCCCCGGATCGGGAGACGAACGTCCACAACGCGTAGGCGGTGACCACCGTCAACCAAGAGCAGAGCAGAATCCAGCCGAGGGTTCGGCTGAACAGGCTGCCCCGGGTTTTGGGTAGCTCGAGCCAGACGTCGTCGGCCGGCGGGGTGAACCGAGTGGCCAGGGACGACTCCCGCAGGAGCCGCATTTCTTTTAGAAGGCGGCGATATTCGGGATTTTCCTCGAGCTGGATCCGAACCCGCTGCATGTCGCGGTGGGGAAGTGTTCCGTCGAGGAAGCCTGATAAAAGCTCTTCGTCAAATGATGGAGAGGATTGGGCCATAGGTGCCCTCCTTCCGACAGGGTTCAGTTCAGAAGCTCATCCAAGTCGGCTTGGAGGATCTTCCGGAGTCTCTTTCGAGCGCCGTGAAGACGGGACATCACGGTGCCGATGGGGATGTTCAACGTTTCGGCGATTTCCGAGTAGGCCAAATCCTGGTAGTCCCGCAAGACGATAATCTCTCGCTGGGCCTGGGAGAGCTCCTGCAACGACAGCCAGATGCGTTTTTGCAGCTGGGCTTGCGAAGCGTCTCGTTCCAGGTCCACGGACTCGTCCACCAATTGCAGATCGGCGCGCTCGTCGTCTTGCTCGGCGGCATCGATAGAATCGTGTTTGCGGACTTTGCGTCGGCGGAATAAATCGAGCACTCGGTTGCGCACGATTTGGAACAACCACGGACGCACGGGACGGCTGACATCGAAACGATGCAGGTGTTTGAAGAAACGCAGCATGGCGTCCTGGGCCACATCGAGGGCATCGTCACGATTGCCGAGCAGCTGGAGAGCCAGGAAAAAGGCCGGATCTCGATGACGCTGCGCAAGCTCCTCCCGAGCGGCGACGTCGCCCTTGCGGGCACGACGCACGAGTTCGGCTTCAGAGCAAGTGCCGATCGATTCAACGGCGGGTGAGAGGGGCATCAGGGCTTCCACATGTCACGGTACGCAAGGTAAGGTGCCTTATTCGATCGGCATTCTACTTTTTTCTGGGATTCCCGTCTTTCTTCCGTAGATTTGCTCATCAGAGCTCAGCTCCCGGGCCCGCTCCAGGGGCTTGTCGGGATACGGGCCCGGAGGTTTTTGTGGTCGACTTTTCAATCATCATTCCCACCTTCAATCGAATGGACGTGCTGCCGGAGGTTCTGGCAGCCTTGGAAGCTCAGGTCGATGCGCCGCCGTTCGAAGTTTTGGTGATCGACGATGGCTCGACGGACGAGACATGGGATTGGCTGAGCCGTCGCGAGTCTTCCATGCCATTGATTGTGCACCGTCAAGCGAACTCCGGTCCCGCCGCCGCCCGAAATTGGGGCGTGACGCGGGCGCAGGGGGGTCGAGTGGCCTTTCTCGGTGACGACACCGTCCCTTCCAAAGGATGGTTGGCCGCCCATGCGCAGGCGGTGGCGAGCCGACCGGAGCACGATCGACTGGCTGTAATCGGTTATACGGGCTGGCATTCGCGCATGCGTCTCAATCCTTTTTTGCGCTATATCAATGAATATGGGCTGCAATTCGGCTACGCCTTGATCGATCAGCCCGAAGACGTACCGTTCAATTTTCTATACACCTCAAACCTCTCGCTGCCCCGGGAATGTTTGCTCGAAGAACCGTTCGATTTGAGCTTTCCTTATGCGGCCTGGGAGGACATTGAACTCAGCTATCGCTTGAAAATGCGGGGTTTGCGGTTGGTGTACGAACCCGGTGCCACGGTCGCTCACGACCACCCGACCAACTTGACTCGTTTCATGGGTCGGCAAGAGAAAGCCGGATTTTCGGCGGTTGTCTTCTATCGCTTACATCGAGAGTTGGGGCCGTTTCTCGGTTTGGGACCGGAGGGGCCGCCACCGGTCCCTTCGCGCATTCGACAGACCTGTCTGGCCGGCTTGGCGCGCGCTTTGCAATACACGTCTTTGCGAACCCCACGCCTGTGGGAAACGGTCCTTCGATTTCACTACATCGAGGGGTTGCACCGCGGGTGGAGGGCCAAAGGAGGAGAATGAACATGAGAAAGAAGAGTCTACAGATCCTGCCCCTCGCCGCAGCGGGGTTGGCTTGGACGATGTTGGCGGCCTTGCCGGTCGCGGCGCAAAAGCCGGTGGTCGAGAAGCAGAGCACAACTTCGTCTGGCTCGAGCAGTAGCTCAAAGCCCAGCTCGGCCCGCAGCTCATCGACACGCAGCAGGCCCAAGGGCACACGTTCCCAGAGCACACGTTCCCAGGGCAGCTCGAGATCCCAGGGTGCGGGGGCCCAAGGTGCAAGGTCGCAGGCATCAAAACCCAGCGGCGACCGCAGCGCGCGTTCGAACCGTGGAAGCGGTTCGACCAACAACCGAGCCCGGAGTGCGCCTTCGAGCCCCAAACATCGGCCCGGTGGCCGGGGTTACGGCGACTATCGCGAGACCCGGCGGGTGGACGATATAGACAAGAGAAACCGCCGGGACTATTCGCGGCATCAGCGCGACCGCGATGAGCGGCGTGGCGATAGCCGCCACCACCGGCGCAGAAGCTCCCATCGTCACAACTACGACAACTATCATCGTAACTATTACGGTGGGTACTACGGCTACTACTCCTATCCCTACCGCTATCCGTATTTTTCCTACTACGGTGCCTTCGGATTCTGGAGCCCGGCTTGGTTCGACTACGGTTGGGGTTATGGAAGGTCGTCTCATCGGCGCCCGGTCACGGTTTACATCAGTGACTACGACAACGGTCGAGTAGGTGCATTGGACTTAGACGTTTCGCCGGAAAAGGCGCAGATCTTTATCGACGGTAATTACGTCGGCGTGGCCGATGAATACGATGGCTTCCCTGCATTCCTGTGGCTCGAAGAAGGCACCTATGATGTGGCTATTTACAAGCCGGGTTTCGAGACCATCTTTCGCCAATACTCGATTTACCCGGGAGTGGTCATCGATGTCGAGGATCGTATGCAACCGGGTAAGTCCATCCATCCCGAGGAGCACGCGTCCACATCGACGGTCAATCGCGACGAGCGCATTCGACGCAACCGCGAAAGGGAGGCCGCGGTGGAAACGGAGAAGAGCGTTGAGGTGGAAAGGGGGGATTGGGCGCCCTCCGGTAGCCCAGCGGACGATTCCAGCGACATCGGCAGAATGGTCCTGAACATCTTCCCGCCTGACGCCGCCGTTTATTTGGACGGTATCTTCTTAGGGACCGCGGAAGAAGTGACCGGCCTTACCGCCGGCCTGGTCGTTGACCCAGGAGAGCATTACCTGGAAGTGGCAAGGCCGGGATTCGAGTCCCGCGAAATCGACATCGATGTAGGCGTCGGGGAGCGCGTCGACTTGACGGTGGAACTCGATAGAGACTGACGGGCGCCCCGTTATTGGAGTTCTTCGAAGCCCTCCACGGCGTATTGTGCCCGTGCGAGGGCTTCTTCCATTAGCAACAGGTCGGCGGCGTTGGGAAAGCGGTCGGTCGGCATTTGGTTTTGACCGGCGGCGAGGGCTGTCTCCAGACGATGGAGCGCTTCAAGGATCTCTCCCGAGGCCGAAGCGTCCGGACGATCGGGCAGCAGCTCTTCGATGCTCTTAAGTTCCAATTGCCATTCCTCAGCAGACTCTTGCCACTGGCTCAAGAGTTCACGCCGCGCGACTTGGTCCTGTTCGAGGGTACCGATGCCCTCATTTTCTTCGATCGTATCTTCCGCCTCGGTAATACCGCCGCCGACATGACGCAGGAGCTGATCGGCGGCGTCTCGATAAACGGTGAAGGTCGCCTGGGCGCTGGGTTTGAGCCGCGCAGGTCTCCTAAACCACTTAGCGGATTGAAAGGACTTGGCTCGTATCTGCAGCCACTGCTGCTGGATCGACGCGAGATCGTTCAATTTGAAATCGTCTGCTCTGACGACTCCGGCCATGGCATCGAGCTCGTTGACCAAGGCCTCTTGACGGAGTTCCCTAGAAGACTTGAGGAATTCGGACATGCGGTCGATCTCGAAAATCAATCCGCTGACAATCTCGTCGAAGGAACTCGCCGGGGCAGGATCGAAGAGCGCCACCTCAAGGCGGATCAGCTGCGATTGCATAAGGTCAGGGTCGAGCCGGACCCCGGGTCCAATTTGCTCTTCGAGTTCCTCGCCTGGAAAGGTGTCGGTGATGTCTTCGCTCTCATCCTTGTAAAGGGCAGGCCCAAAAAGCTGGAAGGCGACCAAAGCGATGCCCAAGAGACAAAGCAGAACCATGATGAATTGCGGCCCCCCTGGGCCGGAACTCACTTCGAGCTTACGGAAGCCCTTTTTGTCCGCAAAATACTTGTCGCGGGCCGCAAAGTATTGCCGTCTCTTTTCCGAAAGAGGTGGGGCGGGCTCAAAGTCGTCCATATCTTTGTCCTAGCTCGGGTCTGGGCCTATTCACTTAGAAGTCGGCTTCCAGTTTAACCGAAACTCCGTCTGCCGTCGTCGGGTTGCAGAATCAGCCCGGCGACGAATCTGCGCAAATACGGATCTTGAGGCGAGTCCAACGGGCTGCCATCAAAGACACGGCCAAATCTGCATCGCCCGCGAAAGGGCGTTTTTCGAGTATCCGTGCGTTCACCTCAAAAAGGGTCGAGCCCGCAAGGGGCAAGGGGTTCAAGAAGACGGTGGCGAAGACCGGCCCGCCCGGTTCCCCGGGAACGGGTCGAATACGAATGCCGTGCAGGTCCGAGGTCTGGTTGCGCAGAGCACAGGCTGCCAGTGAGATGGAATCGGCGAGATTCAACCAGCGATATCCGGCATCGAGGTCTTCGGCGGGCCATTGTCCGTCGACCGCCAAGTCTGTCTCGAGGGCCCGCCAGGTGTCCAAGAGGGGCTGCCACTCGGATTCTCCTTGGTGGCCCCGATGAAGATGCAGGGCGTGCCGGGTGATCCAAAGGGTAGCCAGAGGGTGATCCTTGATATATCTGCGGGTGCCGCGATCCCAAAGCTCCTGGCGCACCGGCGTCGGTGTGGTCATGAAATCGTGGGGAGCCCCCTGGTCGTTCACCATCGGTGCCGAGTCGGTTTCTGCCCAGCCGCTGTCGTGCTCCCGCACGGCGAAAAGCAGCTCGTCACGCCAGGGGAACTCCGGCAGATCCTGTCGCCAAAGCGTCAAGATCTCCGCCGACAGGCGGGCGTGGTCGGTTTGGTTGATCAGAGCCAAGCGATCGGGACCGAAGGGAGCGACGATCATGGAAGAGCTGCCTCAAATAGGAGTGAGAAGATTGGGCGCGATCGACTCGATTCGACAAGAGCGGTCTTCCCGTGGTTAGACTAGCTGCTATGACCAAAAGCGACATCCAAGAAGCGCTCGATTACCACTCCAAAGGACGCAAAGGAAAATTGGAAGTGGTGCCCACCAAACCCACCGCCACCCAAAAAGACTTGTCCTTAGCATACTCACCGGGCGTAGCGCAGCCGTGTCTAGAAATTGAAAAAGATCCTCTCAAGGTTTTCGACTATACCGCCCGGGGCAATCTCGTAGCTGTGATTACCAACGGTACGGCCGTCCTAGGGCTGGGCAATATCGGTCCTCTCGCCAGCAAACCGGTGATGGAAGGCAAGGCGGTGTTGTTCAAACGCTTCGCCGACATCGACGTTTTCGACTTGGAAGTCGATACCGAAGACGTGGACGAGTTCGTGCGCACGGTCAAGCTGTTGGAGCCGACCTTTGGTGGAGTGAATCTGGAAGATCTCAAAGCTCCAGAATGCTTTGAGATCGAGAGTCGGCTCAAGAAAGAGCTGAACATCCCAGCTTTTCACGACGACCAACACGGCACAGCGATCATTTCGTCGGCGGCGTTGATCAACGCCCTGGAGCTGGTGAATAAGAAAACCGGCGAGCTGAAAATGGTGATCTCTGGTGCCGGGGCGGCGGCGGTCGCTTGCCGTGAACTCTACATCCGGATGGGAGTAGAGCCGAGCCACATCACCGTTTGCGACAGCAAAGGTGTGATTTATAAGGGCCGCAAAGAGCGTATGGACGGCATCAAGGAGAGTTTGGCGGTCGAAACCGAGGCCCGAACCCTTGCAGATGCCATGGTCGATGCCGATGTTTTCATCGGTTTGTCGGTCAAGGGCCTGGTTTCCCAAGACATGCTGCGATCCATGGCGGACGACCCGATCGTCTTTGCCTTGGCCAATCCCGATCCCGAAATCTCATATCCCGACGCCCGTGCTGCTCGCGACGACGTGATCATGGCCACCGGCCGTAGCGACTTCCCCAATCAGGTCAACAACGTCTTGGGTTTCCCCTTCATCTTCCGCGGGGCTTTGGACGTCAGAGCCACGGACATCAACGAAGAAATGAAAATGGCCGCGGTCCAAGCTCTGGCGGAGATGGCTCAAGAAGATGTGCCAGATTCCGTCCTCAAGGCCTACGGTTTAGAGAGTTTGGAGTTCGGGCGCGAGTATTTGATTCCCAAACCATTTGACCATCGAGTGCTTCTGAGGGTGGCACCGGCGGTAGCCAAGGCGGCGATGGAAACCGGTGTCGCGCGCATTCAAATCGAGGATTTGGACGCTTATTCGCGTCATCTCGAAACCCTGATCTCTCGACGATTCGAGCTCATGCGCGGTCTGCTCGACCGAGCCCGCCGCGACCCGCGTCGCATTGTCTTCGCCGAGGGAGAGCATCCGAAGATTCTCAGAGCGGCGAAAGCCTTGGTGGATAAGGGCATCGCCCATCCCGTCTTGTTGGCCAGGCGGGAGATGGTGTCGGAAATGTTGGAACAGCTGGATCTGACCGACGAAGACGTGACCTTGATCCACAGCGTTGATGCCGACAATCAAGAGACGTACGAGCGCTACGCCCGCGAGCTGCACCGCCGCAGGCGGCGCGACGGCGTCACTTACGAGGACGCCCACAAGCTGATGCGGTCACGCAACTACTACGGCGCCATGATGGTCGAGCTGGGAGAAGCCGACGGGTTGATCTCGGGCCTCACCACCCACTACAACGAAACCGTGCGTCCGGCGCTGCAAATCGTCGGCCTGCAAGACGGCGCGCGTCGCGTGTCCGGGGCCTACATCCTGATGTTTCGGGATCGCGTGCTCTTCTTGGCCGACACCACCGTGAATATCGACCCCGCGGCCGAGGAGCTGGCTGAAATTGCGGTTCTAACCGCGAATTTCGCGCGACGCTTTCGCATCGAGCCGCGGGTTGCCATGTTGTCGTTCTCCAATTTCGGCTCCAACCACCATCCCAGCGCAGTCAAGGTGCGGCGGGCCGTGGAGCACGTCCATCGGCTGGATCCAGACCTTGAGGTGGACGGTGAAATGCAGGCCGATACGGCCGTTCTCGGCTCGATCCTCGAAGAATCCTACCCCTGGTCGCGGCTCAGGGAGCCCGCCAATGTGTTGATCTTTCCCGAGCTGCAGTCCGCCAACATTGCTTACAAGCTGCTGTGGCGATTGGCGGACGTGGAAGCGATCGGTCCCATCTTATTGGGCATGGAAAAACCCGTTCACGTTCTGCAGAGGGGAGTCGAAGTGGCGGATATCGTCAATATGACCGCCATTGCGGTGGTGGATGCCCACGAAAGGGACGAAGAAGGTTAGGCTGAAATGGTCAAGAAGGATCTCCAAGAGATATCAGAGAGTTCCTTGTCCGATTCTGCTCGATTCTTTCGTTAGAATAGGTGGGCTGCCCCAACGTGAGCCCTGCTTGGGAACAACCGGTGTCTCGGTGAGGACTGACCGTTCCGTGGAGTTTTTCGCCATCGATGTAGTCCATCGGTCTTTCGGTGCGTCTCACCCGCCGACCCGAAGTCGGTGTTGCAGCTTTTCAACAGCTATTGGAGGATCGAGAATGAAGCGTTGTATTTCCCTAATCCTATTTGCCCTTCTGCTGGCGTCTGCCTGGGCGCCTCTGGCCGTAGCGGCCGGTAAAGACAAACCCCGTATCGCCGTGCTGAAGTTCGAGAACAAAGCCGACAACCAATACTGGTGGCACGGCGGCGCCGAAGCCATGCAAGATGTCTTTGTGACCGAACTGGTCAAGAGCGGCAAATTTCGAGTTATCGACCGTGAGCGTCTCGATGCCCTGATGGCGGAAAAGAACCTCTCGGTGTCCGGTGCTTTGGATCCTTCGACTGCGGTTCGTGCGGGCAAATTGCTCGGCGTTGAGTATTTCTTGACCGGCGCGATCACCGAATACGGGGCCGAGGAGGCCGGCGGCTCGGGATTCGGCGTTTCCATTAAGCGCAAGAAATTTGTGGCCGCCGCCAACGCTCGGATTATCGACACCGAAACCGGTGAGATCCTGTGGGCCGACGAAGCCCGCGCGGAAGAAAAGTCCGCCAAGGTTCGTGTTCACGGTATTGGCGGCGGAGTCGATGATCGACGCCAATTCGACAAGGTGATGAAACCTGTCGTAGCGGAACTCGCGGCGAGCATCAAAGCTGCGGATCTCTGATCCAGCCTCTGGCCGGCACATCGGCCCAATAAACGACGAAAGCTCGGCATTTGCCGGGCTTTTGCCGTTTATTGGCAACTTTTCATGTTGACACCGGGTTCGCGGAACGGGTCCGGCCTTCAAGGCGAGCCGTGAGACCCCATCGAGACCCCTTTATAGACTAAACCATAGTCCCATGCGTATAGAACTAAGAGGCTCTCGGGAACGAAGATTCGTCCTTGGAAGTCTCCTGGTAATGAGGTCGTGGTTTGGCTCCGGCACAAGGAGGGATCAACATGAGATTTAGAAAACCAACCTGCTGCCCCACATGTAGCAGTGGCGACGATATTCGGTTCATCATCCGTGGCCTGCCGTCCGAAGACGGTTGGAAGATGATCGAGAACCACGAAGCTGTGGCGGGCGGCTGCATTATCTTCACGAACCAGCCCATGTGGCGGTGTGGAGTTTGCGGCTGCGACTTCAGCGATGAGAGTGATCCGGCCGTCATCGAGCATCGACGCTTTCTCCAGCGGCTACTCGGCGACATGAGTTCGCCCCTCTTGCAGCCATCGGACGAAGAGTGCAACGCCGGCGCGATGGCCGTCCCGGCGGGTGTTTCTGTCTCGAATCGTCAACCTTGAGTTGGCCAAGGCGTATCTTGAGAGTGCCGACAGAGGTTTGGCGCGCAGAATTCCCTACCCGATACGCCCTAGCTCCTATGGGGGCCCTTAAAGTCAAGCAAGCCTTCTCTCGTGGTTCTTTCG
>CBDUGP010000117.1:0-27660 GCA_965366625.1 uncultured bacterium | reverse complement strand
TTCGCGCCCAATCTGAGAATCTGGGCCTCCGAGAATTCGGTGTCCACCAAGCGTAGGGAGCCGTCCGTGGACCCATTGTCGGCGACGATCAATTCGTGCCACTCCGAACGTACGGCCGCCAACCGGGCGAGCGAACTCATCAGCGTTGCCCCGCCGTTGAAATTGACGACCACGACCGAGACCCGACCGCTCAAGATCGCTTCCCTTGGGTCGCCAGGACCTTTCTCAGCTGGACCCAATAGCGCTCGGCACATTGGCGCCAAGTCAAAGTGTGAACCGCGTTGCGGGCCTCTTGAATCGACGCCGCGGGATCCTCGTGCACCAGAATTCGCTCCAAAGTAGCCGTGACCGAGGTCAAGTCCAGCTCCGTACGCCAGGGGTAGCGGGGCGCCAGATCGTCCAGGGCCAAACCTTTGCTGACCACAACCGGCGTGCCCACTGCTAAGGATTCCAGCGGCGGCAGGCCGTAACCCTCATAGGTAGAGAGGTAAAAGCTCGCCCGGGCGCGGGCATAGAGGGTGGTCAAGGCCTGCTCTGGCACGTAGTCCAAGCGGATCACCCGATCTCGAAAACCACTGGCGGAAATGGCACGGTCGAGCACCAACGGATCCGGCAAGTGATTCTGCCCCGCGAGCACCAGCTTAAGGTCCGGAAATCGCGGAGCAATGGCGGCGAAGGCTTCGAGGATCAACGGCAGGCAACGACGGGGCAATATTGTTCCCAAATGCAGCAGATAAGGGCCTTCGATGCCCAAAACACCCAGATCCGCTTTGGTCTCGGGTTGGAAAAAATGCTCGTCCACGGCCAAGGGCACCACCCCCACCTTGTTGTCGTCCAAGCCATAGGTGCGGCGTAAATCGGCGGCGATCGCCTCCGTATCCGCCAGCACACGGTCGCCCCGATTGGCAGCCAGACGGGCCAACAGGCGTCGACGCCACCTTTCCTTGAAAGCAAACTCCGAGCCCAGGTGCTCAAAGCTGAGATCGTGCAGGGTGACCATCCTGGGAACGCCGACGAAGGGCGGCAAGGAATATCCGGGAGAGATCACAGCATCGAGGCCGACTTGCCGAATCAAACCGGGCAGTCGAATCTGCTCCCACAAAATGGCGCTGCCCGTGGGGCGGCCATCGAAGTGGGAGACGAAACGCGGCCCTGACGATCGGCTTTCTAACACCGGGTCCTCAAACATTGGGCTCTCAAACGGCTTTCCTTTGAAGAAAAGGTGCCACTCGGAGTCGTGCTCGAGTTCCGATAGACCGGTCAGCAAACCTTCGAGATAGCGACCCACGCCGGAACGGGTGCCCTCGAGTTCATAGGCGACAACGCCGATACGCATGATGGCGAGATCCCCTTGGATCACTCCCCGTCGGGAGCCTTTCGCTCTTGGACCTGCTCTGCGGTCAGGCCATAAAGAGGGGGCGTGGAAACTCCGAGCTGGGCCAAGTACAGGTAGATCTGCCCGCGATGGTGGCAGTGGTGCTCGACCATCGCCCGTAGCCATTTCCACACTGGAATCGAAGCACCTCCGGGGGTCATGCACCTCTCGGTCAAGCGGGAATCCGGCATCGAGGCCAACAGTTCGACCGTCTGGTCATTCGAGCCGACAAAATAGCTGATCACCCGGTCGTAACCCGTCGCCAGCTCAGGACCGCAACCGCCATAAAGGCTAGGACGGCCAAACGCGTTTTCAACAAACATCCAGCGCTCCAGCGCCGCGAGGTGACGAACCAAATCGCCGACGGTCCACTTGTCGGGCGCGTAGGTCCATTCGATGTGCTCGGGGGGTAGGTATTCAAGCAATCTGCGGGTTCGGCCGTGGATTTTCTGCCAATAGGCCAAAAAGGTGTCGATCGATCCGATTTCCATATTCGGAATCTAACAGACTCTATCGAAATCTCCTTTTTGCGAATCTAGAAGGCGCGGCGATCCGAGCACAAAAAGCGAGAGTGTCTGAGCGAGGCATCTCAGGAATCGGCGTAAGTTCCTACACATCAACGCTTCGGAACGGCAAATGAATGGTGGCGCGAGTTTCGAGCGACGCGCGCAGGACGCCGCGCCGGCCCACCAGGGAGGCAAACCTGGATGAAACCCGGCAAGTCTCTGGCAGACGGAGAGGTCTCTGCTTGGAGCATTCGCGGACGCTGCAAATCTCGCCGAGCAGGGCTATACTCTGCCACCCAGCACTGCACACGAAGGGAGCCGGTAGGCCAAGATTTCGCAGCCGGCCGAAGCGATTTTCAAGATCACGCTCCCTGGACCGCCTCGAATTATCAAAGGCCTCCCATGACCAAAGCCGCAAGCTCAAATTTGACCCCCATGATGCGCCAATATCTGGAGATCAAGGCGTCCCATGAGGACGCGGTTCTCTTCTATCGCATGGGGGATTTCTTCGAGCTTTTCGGCCGTGACGCGGAAGTTGCGGCGCCGATCATGGAAGTCGCCCTGACCGCCCGCCACAAAGGCACCGACAAAGAGATTCCCATGTGCGGCGTGCCCCATCACGCGCTCGAGAACTACGTCGGCAAGTTATTGCGCGACGGCCGCAAGATCGCCATCTGCGACCAGGTCGAAGATCCGGCCCAGTCCAAAGGGTTGGTCAAACGGGAAGTGACCCGCATCATCACCCCGGGCACGGTCAGCTCACCCGAGCTGCTCGACGGCAAAGAAGAAAATCTGTTGGGTTGTGTACTTTGGGGGAAGGGCGAAGGGGCAGGAGCCTTTCTGGACGTTTCCACGGGCTCCTTCTTCGTTCGGCGTTGGGGCAGCGCCGAACGCTGTTTGGAAGACCTCGGCATTCTGCGCCCCAAAGAAGTGCTCTTCGATGAAGAAACCTTGCCCGAGAGCGTCGAGTGTTTCGTCCAGTCCGAGGTGGCCTGCACCTCGCCCCTGTCCGGGGATAAGTACTTCGATCGGAAAAAATCTCCGGACCTGCTCAAGGAGCATTTCAAAGCCGGGACCTTACGCGGATTTGGTTTGGAAGATGGAGAACTCGCCACACAGGCGGCCGCAGCGGCCCTGGAATATGCCCGCGCCACTCAATTCAGCGACCTCAGCCACATCCAAACCCTCGCGGTGCGCACCGGTGACGACACCATGGTGCTCGATGCCACCACCCTGACGAATCTGGAGGTCTTCCGGAACCAACGGGAAGGGACTCGTAAAGCCACCCTTTGGTCGGTGCTCGACCGCACCGTGACCCCGGGAGGTGGCCGCATGTTGCGGGATTGGCTGCGTCGGCCGTTGAAACACGAGACGTCGGTGATCGAGCGTCACGACGGAGTCCAAGAGCTTCTGGAGCAGCCGGCCCTACGCGAAGAGGTTCGCGACAACCTAGCCCAGCTCGGCGATCCAGAACGTTTGTTGTCCCGCGCGGTGCTCGGCTCGATGACCCCGAGAGAAGCCTCCGCCCTGCGCGACGGCCTGCGTCGAATTCCGTCGATCATCCAGCGCATTTCAGCCTGCCGCGCCGACCTACTGGCGGATCTAGCGGATCTCGATCCTTTGGAAGAGCTGCAGGACTACTTGGAACGGACCCTCGAAGAGCAGCCCCCGGCTACCCTAAAAAACGGCGGAGTCATCGCTGCGGGTGTGGACGAAGAACTCGATCGCGCCCGGTCCTTGGCACGCAATGCCAAACAACACATTCTGGCGATGGAGGAGGCTGAAAAGCAAAAGACCGGCATTTCCTCGCTCAAGATCCGCTACAACAAAGTCTTCGGTTATTACCTCGAGGTCACCAAGGCTAATCAACACCTGGTTCCCGACCACTACATTCGCAAGCAGACCCTGGTCAACGCCGAGCGCTACGTCACACCCGAAATCAAAGAGCTCGAAGAGGACGTGCTGACCGCGGAAGAGACCCAGCTGCGGTTGGAAGAACGCTACTTCGAAGAAGTCCGCCAAACCGTGGTCGTCAACGGGCAGGGCATTCGGGAGATTTCCGCCGCCATGGCGAGCCTGGACTGCTTGGCGGGTTTTGCCGAGCTCGCCTCCCACCGAGGTTATTGCCGTCCGATCATGCGCCCGTTGGGCGAAGCCATCACCGTGCGCGAGGGGCGCCACCCGGTCGTTGAGGTCAACAGCTCCGACGCCTTCGTGCCCAACGACGTGGACCTCAGCGACGAGCAGCGCATCGTGGTGCTCACCGGTCCGAATATGGGCGGCAAATCGACCTATCTGCGTCAAGTGGCCTTGATCGTGCTGATGGCCCAAGCGGGCTCCTTCGTGCCCGCCGAATCCGCTGAGATCGGCATGGTCGATCGCATCTTCACCCGCGTCGGCGCCAGCGACGACCTGGCCCGGGGTGAGTCCACGTTCATGGTCGAGATGATCGAAACCGCCAACATCTTGAACCATTCCACCAACAACAGCTTGGTGATTCTCGACGAAGTGGGGCGCGGCACCGCGACCTTCGACGGCATGTCTTTGGCCTGGGCTATCGTCGAGCATTTGCACGCCGGCCCCTCACCCAAAACCCTCTTCGCCACCCACTATCACGAGCTCACAGAGCTGGCCGCCCTGCTGCCGGGCGTGGTCAATCGCACGCTCGCGGTGAAGGAATGGGAGGATCGAATCATTTTCTTGCGTCGGGTGATCCAGGGAAGCGCCGACAAGAGCTACGGCATCCATGTGGCGCGTTTGGCCGGCCTGCCGTCGACCCTGATCGACCGGGCCTCCGAGGTGCTGGCCAATCTCGAAAAACAGGAATACGACCCCGCCGGCAAACCTCGTCGGGCCGCCGGCGAGCTGCAACCCAAAGCGGACACTCCAACCGCCGACCAACTCTCCCTCTTCACACCGGTGGAGGAGGTGGTGGCCCAGGTGCTCTTGGATACGGACGTCGATCAGCTAACGCCGCTCGCCGCTTTGAACCTGGTTGCTGGGCTCCGGCGGCGACTCGGGGGTTAGTGGATTCGGCGAGGTTTTTTGCCGGCAGCCCGGCCCCAACACGCGAACCGTCGTGATAGCGTTTTCTCAGTCGATGGGAGCCCGATGGGAGCCCAATGCTCTGATCTGTCTGAAGGAGACGCCGCCTCGATGCATGAAGACTCCGAGTCCGATCCCGGTGACGTCACCCAATTGCTGGGGCTCGCACGGCAGGGTCGTCCCGAGGCCGTGGACCGCCTCATGGAACTGGTCTACGACGAGCTGCGGAGTTTGGCCGGCAGCGTTTTTCGCAATGAGCGCTCGGAGCACACCCTCCAACCGACGGCATTGGTCCACGAAGCCTACCTGCGGCTTTTGGGTCCCCATGCGTTGCAGGCCACCAGCAAGGCCCACTTCCGGGCCATCGCCGGGGTGGCCATGCGCCGGGTCTTGGTCGACCATGCCCGCCGCCGGGCCGCCGACAAGCGCAGCTCCGAAGGCCCCAATATCTCGATCACGCCGGAAACCGATCTGGCCATTTCCCCCGACATCGACGTGCTCGAGCTGCACGACGCTCTGGAACGTATGAGCCAAATCAACGAGCGCCAAGCCCGATTGGTGGAAATGCGATTCTTCGCGGGTATGACCCAACCGGAAGCGGCCGAAGCCCTCGGAGTTTCCCAAGCGACCGCGGAGCGGGATTGGAAAATCGCCAAGGCCTGGCTCCGCAAGCGCTTGATGGCCGGCGCCGGGACCTGATTCGTGGCATGGATCTCGAATACGAAATCCGGCTCAATCGATTGGTTGAGCAAGCCTTAGATCAGCCGGACGGCGAACGTCGTGAATTTCTCAGGCAGCAGGTCGAGAGCGACTCCAAGCTGCTGGAAGAAGCTTGGCAGATGGTGCAGGAGGCCGAGCAGGAAAGCGATTTCCTCGAACAACCTGTGGTGCGTGGTCTCGGCGATGAAGTTTCCCTGCTCGGTGGCCGTCAAGGATTCCAGCTACCGTTCGAAGAATCCGGTCCGTTGCAAATCGACCAGATCGGACCCTATCGACTGGTGCGTCCCCTGGGCGCCGGCGGCATGGGACGGGTATATTTAGCCGAGCAGAGCCAGCCCGTTCGGCGCCAAGTAGCTCTCAAGCTGATCCGGTCGAGCGTCAGAAGCCCGGAGTCTCAAGCCCGATTCGACGCCGAGCGTCAAGCCCTCGCACGCCTTAACCATCCGAATATCGGCCAGCTCTTAGAAGCGGGAACCACCTCGTTCGGGCTGCAATATTTCGTCATGGAGCTGGTCGAAGGCAAACCCATCACCAGCTATTGCGATCGGCGAAATCTCTCCCTCCATGAGCGCCTCCGGTTGTTTCGAGACGTCTGCCTGGGGGTTCAACACGCCCACCAACGCCAAACCCTGCATCGGGATCTCAAACCTTCCAATATCCTGATCGCCACGGTCGACGGCGAGGCGGTACCGAAAATTATCGACTTCGGCATTGCCAAAATGCTCGATGAGGACCCAGAGGGTGCCGCGCCGACCCTCGGCCGGGTCTTGGGCACGCCGGTCTACATGAGCCCGGAGGCTCTGGAAAAATTCGACGGCTCAGGCGACGTGGACGAACGCAGCGACGTCTACAGCCTCGGCATTTTGCTCTACGAACTCGTGTGCGGCCTGCGTCCCTTCGAAAGTGAGGGACAGGGGCTGGCGACGGTTTTGAGAGAAATCGCAGAAAAGGAGGCTCCCAGCCCGAGCGCCCGG
This sequence comes from uncultured bacterium, assembly GCA_965366625.1. Taxonomy (GTDB): domain Bacteria; phylum Acidobacteriota; class Thermoanaerobaculia; order Multivoradales; family J023; genus JAUIJL01. The sequence goes on along the minus strand of CBDUGP010000117.1, from coordinate 21,040 downwards.
CTGGCGGAAGAAAGCATCGAGCGGCAAAGCTTGCTGGCGTCACGGCGACAATCGGAGCCCTCGTCCCTGCGCCGGGTCCTGGCGGGCGACCTGGAATGGGTGGTGGTCAAAGCCACGGCCAAAGATCGGGAGCAGCGATACAGCTCCGCCGGTCAGCTGGCGGAAGACATCGGGCGCTATCTCCGTCGGGAGCGGGTTGCGGCCAGCCCGCCGCGAATCTGGCGGGACGTCTACCGCATGGCTCGGCGGCATTCCAAAAGCCTGATCAACGTGGCCTTGGTGGCGGTAGCCGCAGCCGCCGGACTCTTTGGATGGTGGGCCGATCAGCGGGCGGAAATAGCGGCTCAATCCTTGGACCTGACCCAAAAAACCTTAGAGTCCGAACGCCTGGCTTCGGACCGTTTCGTTTATTCCTTGAGCCGTTTTCTGGAATCACGTCACCCGCCGTCCCCGGGGGACCTCTCGGACCTCAGCTATGCCCTGAACAGCTTTGACGGGGCGGGCATCGCGGGCCGATTGGAGCTGATGGTAGTGCTGGCAGAATCACTCCAACATCGGCGGCAACACGCACAAGCCGGCAAGCTGGCCCGTGCGGCCTTGGCCCTGAGCCGCGAGGTTCTTGGACGCCATGACAGCGTCACCCGCCGATCCCAACGGTTGGTGGAGGAAATCTGCGCCGAGCACCCGTGCCCGCCGGCCCCGGAGCTCGAAAGCACCTCGCCGGTCGACCGACTGGCCAACCCTGAACCACCGCCGAAACCGTAAATGCCTCGGGGAACGTCTGTCCCTGACGGAAGTGCCAGGCATTTCTGATCCAGGCCGTCCCCGCAGGGGACAAGGCAAGGGTAGCCTCGGAGTTTAAACCCTGGCGCCACTACCGACGGGCGTGCCGGGCATTTCTACCGACGGGCGTGCCGGGCATTTCTACCGACGGGCGTGCCGGGCATTTCTGAAGTGCCAGACGGGCGTGCCAAGCATTTCTATTCCGGGCCTTTCTATTCCGCCAGACGAGCGTGCCAGGCATTTCTATTCCGGGCCTTTCTATTCCGTGGAATTTATTCCGTGGCGCCTCCGGAATGCCCTTCTTCGGGATCTAAATCCAAATCCAAAGGCTCGCCCCAAACGGTGTGAAGAAACCAACGCCAGTTGTGGAGAGCAGCCGCCAGACGTTCTTTCGGTCTCGAAATGCCGTGTCCCAAATCCTCGTAAATGATCAGCTCGCTCTTGACTCCCACGTCTTGCAACCCCCGATAGAGTTCAAAAGCGTTCGGCGTGGGCACGCGGCGGTCGTTCTCGCCGTGTTGAATCAGGGTCGGCGTTTTGGCGTCGCGAATGAAGGTCATGGGCGAGGTCTCGGCATAGATCTCCGGATCCTCCCACGGGGTGGCCGACAAATAGTGGCGGGTGAAGGGCGGAATATCGGTATTGGTGTAGTAGGTCGTCCAATTGGAGATGCCCGCGCCCACTGAAATACCCTGGAATCGGTCGCTGGTGGTGGCCAAATAGGCCGAGATATAACCGCCCTGGCTCCAGCCCATCACGCCCAAACGCTCCGGATCGGCGAAACCTTGCTCGATCAAATAATCAACTCCCGAAAGCACGTCCCACGCGTCGGCTATGCCGAGACGGTTGACGTTGGCGGAACGAAAGCTCTCGCCATAACCGTCGGAGCCCCGATAGTTGGGTTGCAAAATGACGGCACCCTTGGCCAGCCATTGGACGACCGGATAAACATAACCGGGAACGGAATCGGGATAGGAAACTGCCGTCGGCCCACCATGAATGATCACCAGCAGGGGATAGCGACGGGAGCTGTCGAAGTCGTCGGGCAGGCTCAGAACGCCTTCAATCTCAAGACCATCACGGCTCGGCCAGCGGACGATTCGTCGCTGCCCCAGCTGCCAGTCGGCAATTTGACCGCCCAATTGAGTTTTGGGCTCACAGGCCGTTTCGGCGGAGCGGTCGCAGGTCCAGATTTCCGCTAGACCGTCGAGGGTTTGGGCGTAGGCCGCGAAATTCGAGCCATCCGCAGCGAACGAAACGTCCCAAACATTGTCGGGCAGATGATCCAAAGGACGAATTTGCCGGCTGTCGGGATCCAAATGGAAAAGTAACCGAGAAGTGCGTTGCCAATCGGTGAAATAGATGCCCGTGGACGTCCAATCCACTAGGTTCGGCGCGCCGTCATGATTTGCGCTCAACAGCTCCACGTCTCCACCGGCGAAGGACACCGCAGCGATGTAAGACTTCTTGTAGTAGGCCAGTTCTCCGTTCATGGTGAAGAAAGCAATCGTTTTTCCGTCCGGTGAGAATCGTGGAGATGAGTCTGTGCCCGGCAGCGAAACCAACGGTCTGATTTGAGCGGTCTCGAGATCCACGATCGACAGATCGGCTTGCTCGAAAGCGGGAACATCGTCCTTGGGCCGGTGACTGAAAACGACGCTTTTACCGTCGGGAGAAATATCAAATTCGTCGGCGGTCCACGAGCCGCGGGTCAACCGACGGCTCAAAGCTGGGGTGGACGGCTCGCTCTCTTGCTCGGCTTCTTTGACCTCTTTTGCCCTTGCATCGGCTCCGGATTCGCCGGTCTCTTCAGCGTCTGCGTTTTCTTTGTCTTCATCTTCGACGTCGGCGCCGGGATCGATCTCGGCTGCGCCGTCCCGGCCCAAAGCCCCCCGGACATCCAACCACCAGAGATGACTGGGCGAAGGATCGCGGCTGGGTAGATGAAACCGACCGAAGGATTCTCGCTCGTCGACGCGCTGCTTCGGCTCCGCCTCGCCGATCCTCAACACCATGAACTCGGCGTCGGGCCCCCATTGAAAATCCTGCACCCCGCCCTTAGCTTGGGTCAGCGGCCGGGCTTCGCCCCCTCGCGGCGAGATGAGAAAAACTTGCCGCCCTTGACCACGGTCCGCCAAAAACGCGATCCAACGGCCGTCCGGTGACCAACTCGCATTGCTGCTGCCGCCGTTTTCGGTGCGGGTGAGCTGAAAAGGCTGCTCTCCACGGCGTGCCAGCCAGATCTCGCCGTCCATGGTGTTGGCTTCCCAATCCGTGGACCTGAACGCATAGGCCACCGCCGAGCCGTCCGGCGCCATGACCGGAGAGCCGATTCGATTCAAGGACAAAGTTTCCTTGATGCTCGGTACCCGGCTGGGAGCCGGCGGTGGATCGACTTCCTGGGCCTGGGCGGGCCATGAGGAAAATATGGAAAACAAAAGAAATATCAATGCGCACGGCTTCATGCAGTGAAAAGACAGGCGGACCATGGGGCTACCTCCAAGAATCGGAGTCCGACCTCGGTCGGATAATCGTAATTAGGACGGTTGGGCAGTTGTGCCGGGCTTGCGGCTGAAGATCCAGCCAACCACGATCAGGGCAGCAAGCCCCGTAAGATTGATCGGGGAAACCGGAAGACCCGGCCACAGGGTCCCGACCGTAGGGAATACCAACAAGACGGTGATCACCACCATCACTAGGCGTCGGATAGGGCTCAACCGTGCCGCAAAGAATCCGGTCACCGCCGAGGCCAACGGAACCATGGCCACCGCTGTCAGGCCGAAAGCCAGGGCGATGGCAAGCCAAGAGGCGGGATTACCCTGGACGTCGAGCATCAGCAGCTGGGGACGATAAACGAATAGGAACGGCAGGGCAAAACCCACCAGGGCGAATCGGAAGGATGCGAACGCCGTTTGCATGATTTTCGAGTCGGCAATGGAGGCTGCGGTATAAGCCGCCAAAGCCACCGGAGGCGTGACCATCGACATCAGGCCGAAGTAGAAAATGAAGAGATGGGCCGCCAGCGGCACAACTCCCAGGTCCCCCAGGGCGGGTCCGATCAGAGTGGCCAGCAGCAAATAACAAACCGCCGAAGGCAAACCCATGCCGAGCACAATCGATGAGGTCATGATCAGCAGCAGGGCGAGAAATAGGTTCTGCTCGGCGAGAGGGATGATCGTCGCCGGCAGCTTTGATCCCACGCCGGTCAAGGTGACGATCCCCAACACAATGCCGACCGAAGCCGCGGCGGCGATCAACGCGATGCCGGATGTCGCCGCCTTGACCAATCCCTGCAAGATTTGCTTGATCGAGAGGCGGGTTCGCGGATGCCACAGTGAGCACAGGATCGTCACCGCCATGGCCAAGCTCACGGATCGAAAAACCGTGAATCGCATGAGCAAGAAGAAGATCAACGCCCCCAGGCTGGCGGCAAAAATCAGGCCCTCGATCCATCCCACCGGCTCGGCATCCTTAAGCTTTGGGATCGGCGCCGCTGCCGGATCCGAGGTGCGCGCCTCGGTGAGCTTGTGGGCGGAGAAGTGAGCGATCAGAAAGAGGGACAGATAGTAGAGGATCGCCGGTAGGAGCGCCGCCTGGATAATCTGCAAGTAGGTGACTTGCGGCTCCACGATCTCCAACATCATGTAGGCACCGGCGCCCATCACCGGCGGCACCAGGGCGCCGCCGGAGCTGGCAGCGGCTTCAATGCCCGCCGCCACATGGGGTTTGAAGCCCGAGCTGCGCATGAGCGGAATGGTAAAGGTTCCGGTGGTGGCGGTGTTGGCCACCGCGCTGCCGGATAGCGAGCCCATCAATCCGCTCGAAAGAATCGAGACCTTCGCCGGCCCGCCCGCAGTGTTGCCCAACAGCTTTCGGGCATATTCGATCACGAATCGGGTGGCCCCGGTCATCTCGAGGAAGGCGCCGAACACCACAAATAAAAAGACGTAGGTGAACATCACCTTGAGTGCGGTGCCGAAAACACCCTGGCTATGCAAAAAAGTCTGACCGACGATGCGCTCGACCCCATAACCACGGTGGGGGAACAACCAATCGGGCATTCCGGAGCCCCAAAGCCCGTAGGCAATAAACGCCAACGACAAAATCGGCAGGGCGGGGCCCACCGCCCGTCGAGCCCCTTCGAGCACCAAAACCAAGCCGACAAATCCGATCAAATAGTCCGTGGGCTGCTCCAGACCGGCCCGATCCCCCAGGCTCGTGCCGCCCAACCACCAGGATTCAAAACCCGGTTCGGTCTGAATCACCACGAAAGCGGTCACCACGAAGGCGCCCGAGGCGAGCACCAAATCCAACACCTTGGACGGCCAGGCCGAGGCGAATCGCGCCAGAGCCGGGAATCGCAGGAAACACAACATCAAGCCCAAGCCGGCGAAGATCGCCAGCTGAGATTGGGGTTGAAGCTGGGGATAGTTGACTTCCGCCAGGGTAAAAAGGCAGAGCCCTACGGAAAGAACCGTTTGCAAAAGGCGGATGATCCGATCGAACATATTGAGCAGCCTCAGCCCAGGGAACCGATCAAACCCGGCAATCCATCCAGGCTTTTGCGGTTTTTCTTTTCTTGATATTCGCGCAGGCCTTCCGGCCCCTTGCGCTCGGCGTAGGCGGTGAGCTGGTCTCGATCTCCCTCGTAGGACATGAGCGGCACACCGAACCCACAAGCGTCATGGATACGCTCACAGTCCAGTTGAATGATCGCCCTGGTGCCCGGAAGATCGGGAAATCGATCGGCCAGCTCGATGAATTCCGGATCCGACTTTTCGATCACCCGCCCCTTTCCGTAGAGGCGAAGGACTTTGGGCGGGCCGTCGAAGGCGCAGAACATGATCGTCATGCGGCCGTTTTGGCGAATGTGGGCGATCGTTTCCACACCGCTGCCGACGAAATCCAAATAAGCGACCGACATCGGGCTGAGGATCTGAAAGGTGCCGTCTAATCCCTTAGGGGAGAGGTTGACCAAGCCGTCTTCGGCCAACGGCGCGGTAGCGACGAAGAAGACCTTCTGCTTGCCGATGAATTGGCGCAGCTTGTCGTCGAGCTGCTCGTAGGATTTTCCCATGGTGTCTCAGATACGCAGGAATCAGCCTTCGGTTGCCGCCGCATCGGAAGTTTCCGTGTCAGAGCTTTGCTCGGCCGGAGCCTCGGCCTCTTCGGCAGCCTTCGCCTCAGCTTCGGGCCAGATGCCGATTTCTTTGTAGTAGCGAATGGCTCCCGGATGGAAGTCGGTACCGGTATGACGGACGACCACCTTGGGTTGAATGGCTTTGCCGGCCGGGTGACGCTGCACCACGTCGGCCCGGTGCTCGTAAATCAGCCGAGTGAATTGGTAGACCGTTTCCTCGTCCATGCCGGCGCTGGTGATCAACTGCATGGAACCCACGTTGAGGCCGGCGTAATCCTCGTCGAGCCCACGGTAAGTGCCGCTCGGAATGGTGGCCTCGGCGAAGAACGGGTAATCCTGCAGCAGCTGGACTTTGGCGTCCTCGCCGAACGGCACGAAGTAGAGGTCCATGGAGGTCGACGCTTGGGTGATCGAAGCCGTGGGAACCGCGCCGCCCAGGAAGGCCGCGACCGCGCTGCCGTCGGAGAGCAGGTCCACGGCACCGCTTTGGGTGGCGTTCAAGGCCTCGAAATCGTCGAACGACACGCCGTGGGCTTGCAGCAGCGGTCCGACGAACATCTCGAATCCGGCGCCGGCGGGTCCGACGGAGACCCGTTTGCCCTTGAGGTCAGCTAAGGTTTTGACGCCGGAGCTTTTAGGGGTCACGAAAAGGGCGACATTCGGCGCCAGGGTCATCACAGCTTTGACGTCATAGGCCTGGTCCCAACCGGACTCACCGCGCACGCCGAAATAGGTGATCGCCGCATTGGAGAGGGCGAAATCCAACTCACCGGAAGCCAGCCGGCGAATGTTCTCCTGGGAGCCTTGAGTTGCTTCCGCCGTGACTTGCCAGCCGAAGTCGGCACCGAAAGAGCCGGCGACCTCGGCCAGGGCGCCGCCGACGACGAAGAAGGCACCGCCGGTGGGTGCGGTACCGATGGAGAGGAACTTTCGCTCCGGCTCAGCGGCGGAACCGTCGTCGGACGATTTTTCGCCGCCTGAGCAAGCAGCCAACAGAAGCGCGAGCACAAGAAGGACCCGAGTTGCGAGTAATTTCATATTTGGTTTCCCTGGGAATGAGTAAAAAGCGTGGTGGGGTGGAGATCCAAAACCGTGCGTATGGTAACAGCTCGGCAAGAACCGACGCTTAGCCATCTTGGGCAGTTACCCAAGCTTTACACCCGAACGCCTTGCACGCTCAACCGACTAGCTCAGCCGGCGAGCTCAATTCCAGCGGCCGCTATCGCCGGACTCGAAGCCGTCGCTGAATAGGTGATCCGGATCCAAGGCTCGACCGCTGATGACCAGCAGGTTACCGACGTCCTCCGCTTCGGGCGCGACCCCATTCCCGACCATTTCATTGACGATCAGATCCGTGTTGCCGTCGTGGTTCACATCACCATAAGCGGCGCTATAACCCAGGGTATCGCCGACGTCGTCATCTACCGACCCGTGGGCGCCGTGGATGTAGACCGTCCGCAGCCCCTGGATCGGCGGAGAAGCGAGATCGATGGCCGCCGGCCAGGCACCGTCGCGTCCGAGCAGCAGGTGGACCGAACCGGCGTTGGAGCGGCCTTGGGGACCATCGTGGGGGCTGGCAAAGGCAAGATCGGCAAAACCATCACCGTTGAAATCGCCATGGGCGGAGGTGTCGGCGCCGAGCGCGCCGTCAATGGGCCCGAAAATACGCGAGATCGACAAGCTGGCGGGCACTTCGTCGAGTTCAAATTCGAGGCCCTTGAGCTCGGAAGCGCGCCAGAAAACGTGGCCGTATCCGGATCGGACTCGATCCTGGCTCGGGGTGCCGTCCGCGAGCAAATCACCGACAAAGAGATCGGCCGCATCGTCGCCGTCGTAGTCCAGGCCGCCGAGCATCTCCTCACCGAAAGCGGTATTCAAGCTCTCGCCCTCGATCACGGTTCTCGAGCCGGGCGAGCTGGTGATGGTGAATTGATAACCGTCCGGCCAAGGGCTCGGGGTGGCGGGAAAGTTGTCGTCCCAAGCAATGTAGAGACGCCCATTCGGGCTGCCTCCCACCCCTTGGGTCGTGATCCCGGGCAAGCATGGGCTTTCCACCGGCCTGAGGGTCGCCCCGGCCCGATTGAGCGCTGCCGAAAAAATCACCTCGGAACGACCGTTACCGTCGAGATCGGCGAGCTGGCAGGTGCCACCCATGTGGAATCGCTCGGTACCCGCGGGTGGATTGATCTTGGCGGCCAGCCCGTCCAAGGGGTGCGGATCGAATCCGAACGGTCCGAGGGGAATGGTTCCACCGGCCGCCAGATGAGGGCCCCCTTGGATCACCCACACCGAGCCGTTGTTCTCTTCCGTGCCGAGATTGTCTTGGTCCGCACCGACCACTAGATCTTGAATGCCGTCGCCGTTGACGTCGCCGGTGCGGAGCCAAATGCAAAAGCGATCACCGGCCACCTGTCCCACCAGGGTGGTGAGCCCTACACCCGCCGGCGCCGGAGCCGCGAGATCGACCGGGGTCAGGGATTGGGCGTGGGTCTTGAGCCCGGCACCACCCGCCACGATGGTCAACGCGCCGGCACCACAATGGGAACCTTGGGTGTAATCCTGCCGACAGATCAATAAATCCCCCAAGCCGTCGCCGGTCACGTCGTCCATCCAAATCTCACTGCCCAGGTGCTCCAAGTCGGCGCTGCCCACGAACCTCATGACCCGCGGTTGATCCACCCCGGTATCCACAGAGCCGTCGATCAAGCCGTTGCCGAAGATCAAATCCACTTCGCCCGATTGATGCCTGCCCCCGAAACCGGCGGTCATATAGGCCACTGCCACGTCCGCAAAGCCGTCGCCGTCCACGTCGTGCCCGCCGGCGAGCGGTACCCCGAACCTCCCTTGACCTTGGGCTCCATGGACCCGCAGGACTTCCTGATCTCCGTCGTCGACGTCCGCCAAGTCGTAAATCGTGGCCTGGCCGACGCACGGGGCGGGCGACCACCAGATCAGCGAGGCTCCCCAGACGATGAAACCCCTTAGAAGAAGCTCTTTAATGGAGCCTTGAAAATCTTGGGAATCTTGGGAGCCTTGGATCATGGCAACCTTCCTAGGGCCGATGTCGATGGCGATGGCGATGGCGATGGCGATGCTTTTTGACGTTGATACTTGCCCGGCGAGACCCGATCCCGGCCAGTATACTCGCCGTCCGGGCGTCAGCGAACGCTGCCCCTTTCACTTCCAGCCCAATCCCGCAGGACCGACCTGCGAGGTCCATCAGGAGACCGCCCATGCCTCGCCTGCGCTCCAAACCCGAGGATTTCCGGGTCGAAGAAGTTTCACTCTACGAGCCGACGGGCTCGGGCAGCTTTCTTTGGCTGTGGATCGAAAAAACCGGCCGCAATACCCAGGACGTGGCGGGCGAATTGGCTCGCAAGCTCGAACTCGCCCCGCGGGATGTGGGTTTCGCCGGACGCAAGGATCGTCATGCGATAACCCGTCAGGCCTTTACCGTGCCCGCGGACGTGGAATCGCGGCTCGGCTCCCTGGAGCTGGAGTCTGCCGAAATCTTGGCGGTGGAGAAGACCGACTCTCGGTTGCGCACGGGCCAACTGGCGGGCAATCGCTTCCGACTGAAAATACGTGAGGTAGAGCCCCAGCTCGAGGCCGAGGTCCAAGGTCGATTCGAAGAGATGGTGAAGCGGGGCATGCCCAATCGGTTCGGCGCGCAGCGCTTCGGGCGCGACGGCCGCAACGTGCAACGGGGCCGTGAAATCCTCGAATCCACCCGCGTGCGCGGGGATCGTCGCCGGGCTTGGCTGATGGTTTCAGCCCTCCAGTCGGCGGTCTTCAACGAGGTGCTGAAACGTCGCCCCCACGATGAGCTGTGGCCGGGGGATGTGGCGGTGGTCCACGCCACGGACGATTGGTTCTGGGTCGACGATCCCGAGGCCGAGGCCGCTCGCCTGGCGAATTTTCAGGTCAGCCCAACCGGTCCGATTTTCGGCACCAAATCCAAACGTCCCCAGGGACGGGCCCTCGAGCTGGAGCAAAAGGTGATGGCCGTGCTCGAGTTGCAGCCCGTCGAGCGCATGTTGCCGCCCAAAGGCATTCAAATCTACGGCGACCGTCGGTCTCTGCGGGTGCGTCCCCAAGGGGCAAGCCTTCATTATGTTGCCGAGGAAAAAGCCCTGCAGCTGGACTTTGAGCTGGCGGCCGGCTCTTATGCCACGGTGTTGGTAGAAGAGCTGTTCGGCGGTCCGATCGATGAAGGCCCTGCTGCCTTTGAGCCAAATGAACCACGGCCGGACGAACCACGGCCGGACGAACCACGGCCGGACGAACCGCGTGAGCCGTAACGCAGGCGGTACCAAAGAAGGCCGACCCACTCGTGCAGGGCGGTGTGGGTGGCCAGCCAGCCGGTCGCGGTCGGCACCAACGACAGCAGACGCAGTTCCCACCGATCGGGTCCGCTGAAACCCATGGGCGCCGGAGTGACGCTCAAACCCGCCCGCTCGAAGGCCGCGACGGCCCGAGGCATATGCCAGCCGTGGGTGACCAAAACCACGTGATCGATGCCCTCGGCCCGAAGGATGGCCGCCGAATGGTCGGCGTTTTCTTGGGTATTTCGGCTGGTGGGTTCAATCCAGCGGGCTTCCAGGCCAAAGAGCTGTCTCAGCACCGTATCCATCAGCGGGCCGGCACCGTCGCCGGAAACCAAGATCGGCAGGCCGGACGCCCGCTGCTGCCACACTCCGTGTTGAAGTCGATCCAGGGTTTCCGGTTTCACCGCGTCCGGTCCGCGACCGCGAGCGTAACGTCCCGCGTCGAGCACCACAATTGCCCCCGGAGCCCCTGGCTCGGCATGCCCGCCGGCGGACGTCGGATCGTAGGGCGGGAATTGCTCCAGCGATCGCAACAAAGCGAAACCGACCGACGACAGCCCGAAGAAATAGAGGCCCCCAACGGCGATCCACAACAGGATTTTCGCCTGGCCGGCAGGCAAAACCTCCCATTGCAAGGCGCCCAAAGCCGCCAGCGCCAACAGCACCAGGCTCGTGGGCGGCAGCAAAAGCTTCTTCAGCAGGATGACGGTGGGCATTTCGATCCGTAAGCCAATTTTTCCTTGGCCCGGTCAATGGACTCGTTGAGATCGTCGATATTCAGTTTTTCCGGTCCTTGCGGAGCGAAGAAGCGCTGCCCGTACATGGGGTAGGCCTCCGATCGAAGGTGGGCCAGGTTTTGGTGCCCCTGGCGCATCCGGCGCTCATGGCGTAAGGCGCTGATATCGATCGGTCCGACGACGATTTTTTCGCCGGCACCCGGGTCCGCTTGGGCCAGGATTCGACCGTCGAAGTCGACCACCATCGAACCCCCCGGCCAAGAAAAGGGCGGGTAGTGGGAGAGTTCGGCGGCCTGATTAGAGGCCACCACATAGGCGATATTTTCGAGCGCCCGGCAGCGATTGACCACCGTCCACCAATCCATCGGCGACGTAGCACCCCACGGATCCATGTAGGCAGAGACCCGAATCAGGACTTCGGCGCCGTTGGCGGTCAGCTGGCGCAAGGTCTCGGGGAAGAGCCAGTCGTAACAGATGGCACAGCCCAACTTGCCGATGTCGGTGTCGACCACGGGAAAAAGGGGCTCGTCGTAGCCTTCCAGGTCGTGGGGGCTGGCGTGCACCTCCCACGGAATCCAAGGATTCACCTTGCGATATTTAGACAAAATGCCGCCGGGCCCGATCAAACACGTGGTGTTGAAGACCGCCGGATGCTCGGCGGAGCCGTATCGGCTGTCGCGCTCCAAAAAAGTCCCGGTTTGGATGAATACGCCCAGCTCTTTGGCTTTGGCGACGTAACGCTCCGTATGCTCGTTGGGGATCTCGACCGCCAGCTTGTCGTAGAGGTCTTTGGCGGTGGGATATACCGGCGCCGCGTGGGCAAATTCCGGAAACGTCACCAAGCGAACGGGCAAAAACGGTTGGTAACCACCCACCGCGAAGTCGACCATCTGCAACATGCGGTCGACATGTTTCTTGATGCCTTTGCGGTCGGCCGGATTTTCAAAGTCCACCTGGCAAGCCGCGGCGGAATATCGGAGCGGCTGGGCTTCGGAAGCGTCGGATTGATCGTGATTCTCGCTCATGGCGCGGATCCTATCCCACGTCCTATTCCGCCTATTCCATCTATCCCAAGTGTCGGCGATCCGGGAAGCTGGATCTCTATGAGCAGACGGTCCAGACGAGCAGATGGTCCAAAGGACGGGATCTGGTTCGGATAACATTCGGCCACCCCAATTCTGTCGAGAGGTACGACGTCTTGTTTTCGAGCTACCGTTTCCACTTCCTGAGCCTCGGAATTTTCATCCTGATGGAGCTTTCCGCCGTGTTGGCCGCCGCCGAGCCGCCGCCCCCAAGCACTCCATCGCCGGCCCCCGACACCCCATCGACCCCCTGGTTCATCGACGCCACCGAAAGCGCCGGCTTGTCCATCGCCCATCGCAATCGCTCCTTCGAGAATCCCTACGCCCACATCATGGAGGGATATACGGCATTGGGAGCCGCCGTGGCGATCGCCGACGTCAATGCCGACGGTTTAGAGGATCTCTTCCTCACGGACTCGTCGATCGACGGCAAGAACCGCCTTTATCTCAATCAGGGAGAGCTGAAATTCGAAGAGGTGGGTGAAAAAGCGGGGGTCGCCGGCGGCAACGACGCTGACAACGCCTCCGCGGACGCCCTCTTCTTCGACGCCGACAACGATGGCGACCCAGATCTGCTGGTAGTGCGTTTCGGCCACAACCAACTCTTCGAGAACCGCTATGCCCAAGGGGAAGGGGTCACCTTCAAGAACGTCACCGCGGGCTCGGGTCTCGAGATCTACCTGAACAACATCGCGGCCATCACTTTCGACTTCGATCTCGACGGCGACTTGGACCTGTTCTACGCCAACTACTTTGCACCGGTGAATCTCTTCGACCCGCAAACCCCCAGGTTCTTTCCCGAAAGCTTCGAGACCGCCGCCAACGGGGGCGGTGTGACGGCTTTTCGAAACGATAGCGGGCCAGACCGCCTGAAATTTACCGACGTCACCGACGAAGTGGGTTTGGGAGAGGTTTCCGGTTGGTCGTTGGACCTGGGCCACGCCGACGCCGATCACGACGGCGACGACGACCTCTACGTGGCCGCCGACTTCGGCACCGACAGCTTCTTCCGCAACAACACCCGATCTCCGGCGGCGGCCCCAGCGCCGGCCGAAACCCCGGCCGTGAACCCGGCCACAGCGACTTTCACCGACATCTCCGAGAGCGCGATCGGCATCGACACCAAAAAAGGCATGAACGCGGATTGGGCAGATTTCGACGGCGACGGCCGCTTCGACCTCTACGTCACCAACATCACGGACGAATACATGCGCGAAGGCAATTTCCTGTGGCAGAACCAGGGAGATCTGACCTTCACCGATGTGGCGCGGGAGACGGGCACCCACGACACCGGTTGGGGGTGGGCGGGCAAATTCTTCGACGTCGACAACGACGGCCTGCTCGATCTCTACGTGGTCAACGGCTGGGTGTCGGGCTCCGAAGACAACTACGTGTTGGATGTCTTCGAGCTGATCATTCGCGACGACATCGACCTGGCGGACGCTCGAAATTGGCCGCCCATGGGTAAGAAGACCCTGTCTGGATACCAGCGCAACAGCCTTTTTCACCATCAAGGCGGACAGCTGTTTAAGGACGTGGCCGCCGACCACGGCATGGATTCGATCCTCGATGCCCGCGGCATCGGCCTCGCGGACCTGGATCGTGACGGCCGGGTGGATTTGGTGATCACCAATGCCGGCCGTGAACCAAAACTCGCCCACAACCAACACCCCGTGGGCGGCCCCCATTGGATCCAATTTCAGCTCGAAGGTACGAACTCGAATCGCGATGCCATAGGTGCCCGCGTGGTGGTCGAATTCGACGGTCAGGAGCGTTGGAGCTTCGTCAACGGCGGTAACGGCTTCGCCGGCCAATCCAGTCGCATCGTGCACTTCGGTCTAGGCAAGAACGAACGGGTGAGCGGGGTCCGGGTGCTCTGGCCGTCCGGCCTCGAAGAGAAGACCGGGCCGTTGTCCGCCGATCATCTCTATCCATGGATCGAAGGCCGACCGCCGAGCGATCGACCGTCCCCGCCCAAAGCCCGGCCGGCTCGCCCAGGCCGCCACAAAGCAAAAACCACTGCCTTGCCGGCGCCGGTTGAGGCCCCTGATGCACACTTTTCTCAAGCAGAGCAAGCCCTGGCCCGAGGTGACTTTGAAACCGCTGCGGATCACTTCCAACGGGCGATCGTCGGCCAACCCGACAACCTCCGGTGGGGAGCCGAATACCGTCAAGCGGTGATCGCCCAAGACTCGAAAAAGGCCTACGGACCGTCGCTGGAGTTTTGGCAAGCCCTTGCGGAGGCCCATCCCGAAGTGTCGGAGGTCCAGTTGAACCTGGGTTACGCCTGCGTCGACAAGATCCCAGTGGAAGGGGCGATCACCGCGGTGATCCTGGCGAATAAGGCCCTGGAAGCCTTTTCCCGAGCCTTGGAGCTGGAGGAAAGCTGGCTCGGCTATTACACCCGCGGCAACAGCTACATGTATTGGCCGGTGATCTTCAACCGGACTCAATTGGGGATCGACGATTTGCAAAAGGCCCTAGCCATCGCCGAGACCGAGCCGCCCAAGGCCCTGCACGGATTCGCTTGGGCAGCCCTCGGCGACGGCTATTGGCGCTTGGGACAACGGGAAAAGATGCGCGAAACCTGGCGTCGGGGTCTCGAGCTTTATCCCAAGAACGAACCCCTGCAACAGCGCATGAGCCTAGAGGGCGAAGCCCTCGACAACTTCCTCCAGGTCCATTTCGAAACCACCACACGGGTAGCGACCGACCTCAGAGCTTTGTGGGAGTTTGAAGCCTCCAAAGAAAACGGCGGTGGAGACGAAAATGAGTAGAAATCGACCAGGGCTCAAGGAATCCAGGGCCGCGAGTTGGGCTCCAACAAGAATCGTCTTTTTTGCGAGACCGGAAGGCACGGCGATTCGAGCACGGAAAGCGAGACTGTCTGAGCGAGGCACCTCTAGAATCGACGTAAGCCCCTACGCATCAGCACTTCGGAGCGGCACATCAATGGTGGCGCGAGTTTCGAGCGACGCGCGCAGAACGCCGCGCCGACCCACCGAGGAAAAAACCCGAAAAACCCCGGACTCGGTTCTGATCGCTTGCCTCGTCTTCGCCCTGTTGGCTGGACAGGTCTACGCCGAGGCCCCTGCCACGAAGCCCCGGACAGCCCCGGCGACGGCTGGTTCTGCCATCCTCTTTGAAGAAGTCGGCGAGCGCGCCGGCGCCCGCATTGAGCACCACACTCGCTCGTTCGGTGACCGCCCTAAAGCCCAGGTCTTGGAGATGTTTACCGAAGGGGGATCGGCGGCGGTGGTGGGCGACGTGAACAATGACGGCATGGACGACATCTTCGTCGTCGATTCGGGCGAAGGGCGTCCACACCACCTGTTGCTCAACCAAGGCGTCCGAGACGGCGTGCCCAACTTCGTCGACGTCGCCCGAAAGGCCGGGGTCCAGGGGGGCAATACCGCGGATGCCATCTGCGCCGACGCGATCTTCTTTGATTTCGACAACGACGACGATCTAGACCTCTTGATCGCCAGATTCGGCACCCCATTGGTCTATGAAAATCAAGGCGGCGCCATCCCGAAATTCCAAGAGGTTTCCCAGGCCCTAGGCCTCGATCGATTCGCCAACACCATCGCAGTGGTCGCCTTCGATGCCAACCAGGACGGTTTCCTCGATCTGCTGTTGGGAAATTACTTCAGCCCACGAAATCTGCTCCGTCTGGAAACGCGGAACGTGCTGCCCAACAACCTCGACTACGCCGACAACGGCGGGGGAGTGAGCTTCTACCTAAATGTCGAGGGTCCAGAGGGCCAACGGCGTTTTGTCGAGCGCACCGCCTGGGCGGGTTTCGACCATCACACCGGTTGGACCCTGGACGTCGGCCACGGGGATTTGGACAACGACGGCGACCAGGACGTTTATCTGGCCGGGGACTACGGCACCGACCGGCTCTTCTTGAACCGCGGTGACGGCACCTTCGAGGACGTCACCGAGAAATCTTTGGGCTGGGATACGAAAAAAGGCATGAATGTCGACATGGGTGATTTCGACCGCAACGGCTATCTCGACATCTACGTGACCAACATCACCGATGAGTACATGAAAGAGTGCAATATGTTGTGGCAAAACTTCGGCGACGGCACGTTCGTCGACGTGTCCAAGGAAACGGGCACCTGCGATACGGATTGGGGTTGGGCCGCCAAATTCGCCGATTTCGACAACGATGGCTGGTTGGACATTTTGGCCACCAACGGCCTGCGCTCCGGCAACGATCAGAACTACATCCCGCTGCTGCTCGAAACCACCATCATCGCGCCCGGCGTCGACTTTTCCGATTTGAATGCCTATCCGGATATCGGCGAAATGACTTGGAGCGGATACCAAAAGCAACGCCTATTCCGAAACCAAGGGGACGGCTCCTTTCGAGAGGTCGCGGCCGCAGCCCGAATCGACAACGAACTCGACGGTCGAGGATTGGCCATCGGCGACTTCGATCGCGACGGTCGGCTCGATGTCTTTCAGACCAGCTCCAACCAACCCTCCTTGCTGTACATGAATCGAAGTCCCGGTGTCGTCCGGGATGTCGGCCCCCGGGCGGCAAGATGGATCGGATTCGACCTTCGGGCAAGCCAAAGCAACCGCCGGGCGATCGGCGCCCGGGTCACGATCCAAGCGGGAGCTGAAACCTGGATCCGCGAGGTCGACGGCGGCAATGGCTATGCCTCAGCATCCACCCACCGCCTTCATTTCGGCCTCGGCCAAATCGGCGTCATCGATTCCGTCGAGGTCCGATGGCCGTCGGGACGGGTCGAGAAGCGTTCTTGGCCGCTTCAGCTCGACCGCTACCACCTTTGGGTGGAATCGGAAGTGAGCACGGCCGAGCCAGAGAGCAAGCAGGCGAAGCAGCAGGAGAGCGATCATGGCAGACGCTAAGAAGAAATCTACAGCGCGCACTCTGACCGCCACCTGTGCCTTAGTGCTCGGTCTGCTCGGTCTGCTCGGTCTGCTCGGTCTAGGGTCCGGCACGGCTTTCGCGGCTGACGGGGACGGTGAGGGTGTAAATACACTCGAAGAGCAAGTCTGGCGCCACCGCAACCTGGGAAAGGCCTTCTACGAGAATCCCGCCACCCAATACCAAGCCGTCGACGAATTCCGCCGTGCCCTGGAGCTGGCTCCGGGCTCGGCCCGAGAGCGTCTCAATTACGGACTCGCCCTCCTGCGAGCGGGAAAAACCGCCGAAGGCATCGCCGAACTCGAAAAGGCCCAGAAAGCGGATCCCTCGATTCCCCACACCTGGTTCAATCTCGGCATCGAATACCAACGGGCCGGTCGTTACGACGAGGCTAGGCGCCAGTTGGAAGGCATGAGCGAGCGGGTTCCCGACGAGGCCATCACCCAATACAACCTAGGCGTGCTCTACAAGCTGGCGGGCGAACGGCAGAAAGCCTTGGCCGCCTTCCGTCGATCGACCGAGCTGGATCCCAACCTGGCGGGACCCCACTTTCAATTGGCGACCACCCTGCGTCAGGCGAAGAAAAACGAACTCGCCAAAGCGGAAATGGAGATCTTCCGACGTTTAAAAAAACGTCATGCCGGGGCAGCGGTTCCCGAAGATTTGGAGTGGAGCTGGTATTCGGAGATCCTCGATGAAATCGAGCCCGCCCGGGATCCGGCGCCGGCCGCGCCTCTGCGTTTGCTGAGAGGAGAGCCGGTGCAGTCGGCAATCGGGCCGTCGGCGGCGGCCGCTGAGCCGGGACGGGGCCTTCTACGGACCTTGGATTTCAATCGCGACGGTTTAGAGGACGTCCTGGTGGTCTCAAAATCCGGCCTCCAGCTTGTGAGCGCGTCCAACGACGGCCCACCGAGCATCCGGGAGCTTTGGAAGGGGCAGCTGACCAATCCCCGTGCGCTGGATGTCGGAGACTTCGACAACGACGGCCGACCGGACCTAGCGGTCGTCGATGCCGGTCGGCCCCGTCTTTTCCGTGCGACCGGCGACAGCTTCGAGGTGGTCGACGGACCGATCTCTGCATCCGGCGGAACCGACAAAGCCGACGTACCGATTTGGCTCGACTACGACCACGACTACGACCTGGATCTGCTGGTTTTCGGCTCACTTTCCAAGCTCTGGCGCAACAACGGGGACGGCTCTTGGGCCGATCTCAGCGCCGACTTTCCGTTCGTCAAAGGTGTGGCGCGGGCAGCCGTCCGCCTGGACGTGCTGGCCGACCACCAAGGTTTCGATCTCGCCGTGGCCTATCAGGGTGGTCGGGTGGTCCTCTATCGCGACCAGCTGGCGGGCAGCTATCGGTCTGAGACCCTGGCCCAGAATCTACGGGTCGAGGTCGTCGCCCTGCACCCGGGTGATTTGAATAACGACGGTTGGACCGATCTGGCGGTGCAAACGGAAGGGCCGATCAAGGTCTTCCTCAATGGACAGGCAGGCAGCTTCCAGTCCAGCCAAAAGTTGGGCATCGACGCCAAGGCCGGTCCGTCGGTTTTGGTGGACCTCGAAGGCCGTGGACGGGAAGACTTGTTCACGGCCACGGGCTGGTTGAGAAACGTCGGCCTCGACCCCTTTAAGCGAACGGAGCTCGCGGGTTTGGAGCAGCTCCGGGCAGCGACCACGTTGGTGGCTGCGGAACTCCATGGCAACCGCCATCCCGAGCTGGTCTGGATCGCAGCCGACGGGTATCTCAGATGGGCCAAGTTCGCGGGGTTGTCGGATTCCCATTGGATCCGGGTCGAGCTGGAGGGAGTCAAGAACCTATCCCTGGCCTTGGGGGCGGAGGTCGAGGTCAAAGCTGGCAGCCATTACCAAAAGAAGTCGTATTTGGGCTCACCTTTGACCTTCGGGCTGGGAGATCGCCAAACCGTCGACACCGTGCGCATCACTTGGCCGAATGGGCTGATTCAAAACGAATCCCAAAAGGGCGTGGACCAACATTTCGTGTTTAAGGAAGCACAGCGGCTGTCGGGCTCCTGCCCTATGATTTTCACCTGGAACGGCGAAGGCTTCCAATTCATCACCGATGTGTTGGGGGTAGCCCCCTTGGGCGCGTCGGCCGGTGACGGCGAGTATTTTCCCGTCGATCACGACGAATGGATCCAAATCCCAGCCGATGCCTTGGTGCCGGGCATTTGTGACACCGATGCCTTGAATCCCACGAATAACCCGGT
Organism: uncultured bacterium; assembly: GCA_965366625.1. GTDB lineage: Bacteria > Acidobacteriota > Thermoanaerobaculia > Multivoradales > J023 > JAUIJL01. Next base: position 1,836 of record CBDUGP010000117.1, on the reverse strand, counting down.
GCCAGGCATTTGTGACACCGAAAATCAATTGGAGATTCGGATCACTGAGGAGCTGCGCGAGGTCGCTTTCCTCGACGAGATCCGCTTGGTGGCCGTAGACCATCCTTCCCACGTCGAGATCTTCACCAACGACAAATTCAAGGGCCCACCGTTCCCAGAGTTTCGTCTCTTCGGCGTCGACCAGGGCTACAAAATCCATCCGATTTCCGCCGTGGATCACCGAGGCCTTCGAGTAGAAGATCGGCTCCAAGCCCTGGATCGGACCTATCCCGACGCCTATTCCAGAGACTACGCCGGAGTCGCGGAGCTTCACCATTTGGAGCTGGATTTCGGTTCCGCGCTCGAATCGTTCGAAGCCGACGGACCGATCCTGGTGTTGTCCGGTTGGGTGGATTGGGCCGACGGCTCGTCGTTCCGCGGGGCCTCTCAGGCAGCAGGTCCCGGATTGATCATGCCCTATTTGCAAGCCCGGGGAGCCGACGGCGAATGGCAAACCGTGCTCGAAGACATGGGCATCCCGGCGGGCAAACCCAAAACCATCGTCGTCGACCTCGCCGGTCTCTTGCCCGAGGGAAGCCACGAGCTGCGAATCGTCACCAACCTGTGCGTCTACTGGGACGAAATCTTCGTCGCGCCGAGCGGCGGAACGCCCGCGGTTCGATCAACCTCATTGGCCGCCCACTCCGCCGAGCTGCGATTTAGGGGTTTCTCCAAACCCATCGTGCATCCCGAACGCAAACAGCCGGAGACCTTCGAATACGCCTCCAGGCGCGATTTCACCATGTGGAACCCGACCCGTGGCCTCTACACCCGCTACGGCAGTGTCGAGCCCCTGCTCCAAGCCACCGACGATCAATACGTCATCATGGGATCCGGCGACGAGCTGCGCCTACTCTTCGACGCCGAAGCCTTGCCGGACCTGGCTCCCAACCAAGTCCGCAGCTACCTGCTCTTCGTCGACGGCTGGGCCAAAGACGGCGACGCCAACACCGCCCACTCCCAAACCGTCGGCCCACTGCCGTACCACGCGATGCCCCAATATCCTTACACCGACCCAGCAGCCCCGCCCGACGGGGCCGAGTTTCGCCAGTGGCAAGAGACCTACAACACCCGTCCCGCGTTGCGCCTGATCCGTCCGCTGGTGTCGCGTCGTCCGGTGCCTTCGTCTGCTGGAGAATGGGCTGAATGAAGCCGGCTTCCGTCAGCAAGGGGCGGCGGCGCTGTATCTTGCCCGGCGACTTGACCATCCAGGTGCAGAGGGGCTTGGAGAAGCTGTATGCGTTACGAGAATTTCGTTTTGCACATTGGCAGCAAGAGGGGGGAAGCGTATTCGGTTCAGGTCTTGGAATCGCCTACCGGTGAAGGGAGCGGTAAATTTGAACCCCCACTCACTCGCGCGGAGATCGGTTCTTTTTTCGGTCAGGTCAGGAACCTCGACCTGACCGAAGAGGGGGAGATGCTTCACTCTCTCTTCCGCCAGACGGTTTCTTGCGGGAGCCAACGCCAACAGGGAGCCAGGGGCTCAAAACGAGGGATCTCCGTCGGCGGCGCGGGAATCTTCCCCAAAGCCAAACAGCTCAAACGGCCCAAACGCCCGGCACTCCGCGGGAGGCAAAAGACTCGGCCTTTTCGAAACACCTGGCACCTCGATGGGAACAAGAAAAACCCAACCCGTGCAGAATTGGCGACCTTTCTTACGTCTAAGCCTTAGTTGAAGGCCGCCTCTTCGAAACGCCTGGCACCTCGATGCGCCTCTTCAAAACGCCCGGCACCTCGATAAAAACAAGAAAAATCCATCCCGTGCAGAATTGGCGCCCTTTTTTGCGTCCCAGCATT
>CBDUGP010000116.1:0-27764 GCA_965366625.1 uncultured bacterium | reverse complement strand
TGTAAGTCTAATTTATTCAGATACTTAGCATTTGCAACTGTTTAAGATCAGTCAGAAGAAGTCGGAGATATTCTCAACACTCTGGGTTTGATTTTTCGGCAGTTGGGAAAGCCTGAGCAAGCCGCCGATAGCTTTGAGAAAGTATTGGCTATTTACGAGCAAGCCTTGGGAAGTGGTCATCCTAAATTGTTGGCATCATTCAACAATTTAGGACTCGTTTATAGGGATCAGGCACGTTATGAAGAGGCTGAAAAATCCTTTATGCAAGCATTGAAGCTTGGCAAGAAGACCCTGGGAGATGACCATCCCCAAATCGCGTCCATTCACTTTAGTCTTGCCAGGCTCTTATTACTCAAGGATCTCCCAGAAGATGCTTATGAACATTTTGACAGAGCTTTAAAGATTCGCCAACGAGCCCTGGGTTTTGAGCATTTCTACGTGGGCCGGATCTTCATTTGGCTGGGAGAAGCGACCCGGCGCTTGGGACGATTGCCACGAGCCCTCGAATACTGGTCCGAAGGAGAGGAGATCATGCGGGCTGCCCGAGGGGCCGACCATTCGCATCTCCATGAGGTGAAGCTCCTACAGGCGGAGTTGATGCGGGATCAAGGAAAGCGCCGGCTCGCAGACGATCTGTTTGCCCAAGCGGAAAACCTTGCTGAGCAGAGCGGAGGCCCGGATCACGCCGAGGTCCTGGCTATTCGCAAGGCTCGATATAGAGAGCCATAGATAGAACCGTGGCCACCTTCAGGTTGAGCCCGTAGACCTCAAAAGCTCGGTGGAACGGGAACTTATTGGAGCCTCGGTAGGTCTACCTCTTTCTTGGGAAAATAAACCTCGAAGAGGAATAGCGAATGCTCGAGATGTCCAGAGTTCGGTTCGTCAGCGTCTTTGTTTTCGCGGTCCTGGCCGTGCTCGGTAGCCTTCTCACCAGCGGTTGCGCCACGGTTGGACCCGTTCGTGAGAGTTGTGCTCGAGTGGCTGTGGATCCCGCTCCGATTTGGACCGCTGCTGCTTCGTGGAGCGGTCGTGGTGACCGACTATGGGTAGTGGATCCCGAGATCCGTGGACTGCTGGCCTTTGATCTCGACGGCCATTTGGTGGACCGGGTGGAGGATCCCGATTTGGCTGGGCTCAACTACAGCCTGCCGATTCGCCTGGAGCCCGCGGGCCGGTCGGTGGTGATCGGTGATCGCGGAAGTGTTTTGCAGGTGCGCCGGTGGGCAGTGTCACCGGTATTCGGCAATGTGTCGGATGAGGTGACCGGTACCGAGAAGATTTTCCTCGGCGATTGGACCCTGGTGGACGACCATGAGTTGGTGGGTTACGCCGACATGGCGCTCGACGGTGAATCCTGGGGTCAAGGTTTTGTGCGCGTCGGTCGTCACGGTGTCGAGCGTCTTCTCGACTTACCGCTCGAGCCGGGAGGCGAATACCTTCGTTACCATGATTATTTCCAACGACCCTACGTGGCCCGTTTGGGTGACGAGGTGTTTGTGTTGCGTTACACCGAGCCCGCGACCGTGTCGCGGGTTGTGGAGGGTGGCCTCGAAGAGATTTGGCGTGCGACAACCACTGACGAAAAGGTGCGTTACACGGCGTTGCTCGGTTGGGATCAAGCGCTTTATCTCGTGTCCAGTCTGAAAGTTGAGGTGCCGATCGTCGACGAGCCGACGGCCCCTCAACCGCTGTCGGCCATCGGCGACATGAAGCTCGAAGCCATGTCACGGGTGCGAACCCAAAGCCGGTGGGAGCTGCTGCGTCTCGAGCCCGGCAGCGGCAAGATCACTTGGCGACGCCCCTTGCCCACGGCCCACCGACCGGTGCTCGCCCCCGGCCCCAGGGCCTGGGCGATGATCGACGGCAAAACCACGCCCCAGCTCAATCAGGAGGAAGCTGAGCCGACCTGGCTGACCCTCATGCCGACCGATCACTTCGGCGCCATCGCTCCAGCTCGTTTTTGCGCGAACCTGACGCCGATCCTATCTTCCAACGGTGGCTGGCACCCGAAAGCAGCAATGAGGGCCTGGCACTCAGGCCCCGCGACTGGCCCGGGCTAGGCGTCCTCGAGGGCAGGACTGGCCGGGAGGCGTTCCGAGGCTCGCCAGGTACTTGACAGCGCTCAAACTCGGCAGAAAACAATAGGCGCTCCCACGGGTAACGATGAAACGAGGAAACCCCTCGATGGACCGCTGCGGCTTTGGCAGAGGGCCAGCCTGTGTCGGTGTCGGGATATTGAATTTGCTATCTTCAATGCTGTTGCTCCCCAGGAGGGGATCTCGCGTGCCGGCAATCCTAGGGGTGAATGTGCTGCCGTTGACCCACTGTTCCATGATGAACTCGAATTGGTCCTTGATGCTGACGTTGATGAAGTAGCCGAGCAGTCCACGTTCCTCGCCATCGTCAGGATTGTTGGGGTCGAAGGCAGGGCCGTAAGGCACGCCTCGCCGGACGATACGGTGAAGGTGACCTCCACTGCCTGCTATCCGTTCGTCGCGCGGGTTGGTGCGGCGTATGTGGGCACCGATCGGGCAACGCGCGCCGTATTTGTCGGTCTCTGCGTACCCAAAATCGTTGTAGGTATCGAGGGAACCCGGTGAGGCGATATCTGGCGAATCGGGCGAGAGAGCCAGGGGCACGCCATTCGCCCATCGGCCACAAATCTTGGCTGCTAGGAGCTTCCGCGGGACTTTTAGCTCGGTAGACTTTTCCGAGAGGAACGCGTGAAATGCCGCCACGTCTTGCTTGAGTACGCGCAGAACGCCGAAGCTGCCATTGAGACCGAGACATTCCGGCTGGGGCACAGGGTAAACGTAGTTCTCGGAAGCGTCTGCGTGATCCACTCCTGGGAGTTGGCTAGGGTAACCGAGTAGGAATTCGCCAGCCGGGGCGATGGGTTGTCCATCTGCCTTGGGCTCGCCCGGAGCGCCCTCAATGCTGGGCTGAGAGAAGCCGTCCTTATAGCCGAAGTGAACGCGACCGTCCGGGAAGACGCGACCATCGAATACCGAGAGCTCGGTGAGCGCATCGCCGGCCAGTTGGCGAAGCTTGTTGCTCACTCGATCTTGAATTCTGTCGGTCAGCGAATACAAAGTCAGGACGATGTGAGCGCTCTGCGTGTGCAGGCCCCCCACCCAGTGCTCATGCGCGCTCTCACCTGTATCGCCGAGTCGCTCGGCACTGTTCGCGGCACCTTGGCAGAACTCACTGGGAAAGCTCGCCAGCGACGCCTCCGGTAAGCCAAGGGCTTTGAGACCTTCATAGGTCAAACCGATGTTGAGGGTAAAACCAGGTTTCTTGGTCCAGATTTCGGCCGACGTGATCTGCGGCGTTCCATATTCACCGCTGACCAGACGCCCCAGAAACAACCGCGCCGCCACGGGGTCACAAACCTCCAGCACAAGATGACGCACCAGCGGAAGCCGGTAGCCTCGCAGGATAAAGCCTTGGATATCTTCGAGAGGCAGCCGGGTCGGCTCTTTGGCTTCGATAAGCGGAGAGCGCGTTTGCAGGTCGTAGAGTGAGCCCGCATTGTCGAGGATATCTAGCACCGTTTGATTTGGGTAGGAACCCTGAAAGAAAGTAGAGGGCACATCATGGCGCTCTACCCAGCACAGGAACTCCTCGCGGTTTTCTTCGACCGGCGCTTGAGGTGGGTCGGCGATGAATTCGACAAGTAGGTTGAAGAACTTGCCGGTGTAGTTGACGAAGTCGTTGATATAGGGCGCAATGTTGCCGTCGAACTCGGTCACCAAGAGCACTTTGGAGTAATTGTCTACCAAAAGAATGCGAAGGAAGTGCAGCGTGCCGATCTCGTAGGAAGCGCCACGCTGGTCTGTGGTGTCACTACCGTCGACGGATCCGAGCCTCTGGAGGAGTTTCTCGAGCGCTCTACCAGCCTTCTTCGACTTAGTCTCCGCGATCAGAGTGAGGGGCTTTTGGATGCTTTTCTGATAGGCCGTCATAGCAGTACTTCCTTGTAGGTGTTCATCTCATTTTCATGTTCATGAGAAATATTTAGATAGACAAGAGTTCGGCCGGCACCACTCATCGGGCACGACCGGAATGGGGTTGTACGGAATGAAATCGCGGGGGCGCCGCAAGTGTTGCGGGCCCCGCAGATGGTATCGATTCGGCACAGCCGACCTATGGACTACGAAGCAACCTGACCTCGCCGTCTTTCATGATTTCTAGGACGAGCGACGTGTCTTCTGTTATCCCGACTCCGAGGTCGAGCGTCCTAGAATCTCCTACGAAGACGTAGACATGCGGGACGTCGTTTGCTGATGGTCTGGATGCTAGGTAGACCATCTCGATCCCTCGTTTCGTCGAGGGCTGAGGCGCGGCCGGCTGAGGCGCTGCCGGCCGAGGCGCTGCCGGCTGAGGCGTGCGTCGATGAATTGTCGTCAGGTGAGGTCACCATGACGTTCTCGGTTTTCAAATCGCGGTGCACCAAGCCCGTACGATGGGCCTCCGCCAGTCCCTCGGCGACTTGACGCCCCAACCGTAACACTTGGTGCATGGCCATCGGCCCTTGCAACAGGCATTGGGCGAGGGTGTGACCCTCGACCAGCTCCATCACGATCGCGTCGCCGTCGCCCACATCCAGAATGTCGAATATCTGGACGATCGACGGATGGTTCAGACCGGCGGCGGCCCGTGCCTCGCGACGCAAGCGCGCTCGGCCACTCATGGAGCCGTCGGATGAACCGTCGCGTCGGACGAGCTTGATCGCGACTCGGCGGTCGAGGCGCTCGTCGTACGCCACCACCACTTCGCCCATCCCGCCTTTGCCTAGCAGCCCCTCGATGCGGTAGGGCCCGATGCGTTCGCCGGGTCCCATCGGTCTGGTTTCGCGGCTCTCGCCCGAGCGATGCTCCTTATTCAACACCGACCCCTCTACCCATTTGCTGAAATGCCGTCGTCAGCTTGGCTTGACCGAATGTGTGAACGCGAATAGTAGCACCGGTCAACCGATCCGAAGCGCCTGGGTATTCCTTTGGATCACCCGCCGCCACGGTGGGCGCGCGGGATCGAATTGCGCGCTTCTGCTGGGGTCAGGGTGAGGTCAATCTCTACCCGCGCTTCGATATCAACCCCGCCGAGGTCTCGAGGGTTCGAGCCGAGCAGGCGGACCCGTTATTTACCACGCATCAAGCGTAAAACCATGGTGCCGATGGCCAGTGCCGAGGCGATCAAGACCCACCACAACAGCCGGTCGGACGACCGCTCCAGCAACGTGCTTTCGGTCGCGGCGTCACCTGCGGCCAGGGTGGGCTCGCCCAAATCGACCTCGGGGGGTTGCCAGTCGGCACCGTATTTGGCCCGGATGGGGGCCAAGAGGGCGGTCAGTGGCATGTTGCGGCGGGTGGAGTGGCGGCTGCCGGCGGCGATCACGTATGGGCCTTCGCCTTGGGTCAGCAACAACCAGCGCTCGGGCCGATAGGAAAACTCCAAGGACGGTGGCTCGTTCAGATCGCTGCCGACTTCGACCCGCCAAAAGCGGTCGCGGCTGCCGTTCAACGACCGTGGCTCATTGTCGAGTTCGATTCCCGCTGCCCGCAGTCGAAAGACGGTCAAGCTACCGCGGGGTCGCCAAGGGCCGCGCTCGTCTTCGCGGCTGGCGAGGCGGGCGACGGCCACGGTGTTGTCTTGAGCCAGGGTCAGATTGACTTTTTCGATCGGAATTCGTGAGGGCAGCCGATAGAGGAAGGTCCGCCCTTCACTGGAAACCAGCTCGGCGGTCAAATGCTCGGTGGGCCGAGGATCGGGTGTTTTTGCGCCGCGGGTTTGTACCCGCAAGCCGACCATTGGCAGCGGGGTGTCGGAGTCGAGTCGGCGAAGGCGCAGATAACGTTCGGTTTGGCCGGTCAGCTCGATCTGTCGTCGTTGCAGCAGCTGTCCGTCCTGTTGCAATTGCAGGAGGGAGGCGCTGTGGACGACGGTGCGCCAGGATTCCAGGTCTCTGCTTGCGTCGAGGCGAACCTGGGCGCTGAGATCGGTCACCGCCGGATCGAAGTCGAACTCCAGAACCTGCAGGCGCTGATGCTCTTCGGGGGCCATGTGGGTGTCGATCAACAGGTCGCCGCTGCTTGCGTTTGTCGCCGCCGTGCCGACCGCGGCGCGTAAGCTCACACTGCCGTCGGCTGCCTTCTCCAATTGGAGGGACAGCCCTTCGCCCTCTTCGTCCGCGCCGGCCGGCAAGGGAAACCCATGGGCTTCGCGCCATTGAGGATCCGGGGTTTTCCAGACCGTGGCCAGCGGCTCGAAGGCTAACGCCTCGCCGGAGGCGTTGAACGCGGCGAGATCTGCCAGGTCGGGGCGTTGGATTTGGGCGTATAGCTGTGGGGTCAGGGTCACGGCGTAGACGCCGGGATCTTCGGTTTGTACCGGCCAATGCCGGGCATAGATAGCGTTGGTATCGACATCGTTCTGGGCGCGGGCCGGCGAGCCCGCCGCAAGGCACAGCAGCACGGCAAGACTGAGATTCGAAGCAAGATCCATCAGCTCAGCTCCTCGGTATTGGGAGGCGAGGGCGCGAAGTAACCGACGGCTACCAACAACAAACCCACCGCCATGAACGAAACGATGCCCGGGATATTGCCCATATATTGTCGGTCGATCAGGATCAGCTTCAAAAGCACCACGCCCATCAAACCGGCACCTGCCAGCCATAGGGTTCGGCGATGCAGACGCGAGCCGGCGACCCAGGCGGTGACGCCGAGCAGGCTCCAAACCACGGTCAAGCTGGTCTGGGCAAAGCCGGAATCGAATAGCCGATACGACCAGACGTCACCGTGAAGTTGGTGGACCGCACGCAAGGTTGCGGAGCTGAAGAAGGCAAACGTTGCGGCTGCCCAGAGTGGTGTTACCTCCGCAATCTGGGGCAGCCGATCGCGGCAATAGGCCCACATCAAGACGCCAATGCCCATCAACCCGAGTTCTAAAGGGTTGAGTAGCGGTAGGAATGGCAAGGGCTCGGCGGGGCCGGGATCGAATAGGCCGGCCAGCCAAGAAAGGGCGAGCAACGGCAATGCCAAACCGAACCAGAGCCCGGGGTAGCTGCTGTTGAAGGCGTCGGCCCGTGGCCAGGCCAGCCATTGCGAACGGCGCCAAAGACCCAAGGTCAGCAACCCGAGGGGCGCGATCATGGCCAGGAAGGTCCAGCCCGACGCAGCCTCGAGGGTACCGCCGATGTGGGAGGTCACAGCGAGCAAGACGGTCCAAAGCCCCAGTCCATGGGTGAGGGCGACGCTGCGGCCAGGCCCCTCACGGTTGAGCCATAGGGCGACCAGCCAGACCGACAGATAACCCACCCAGGCCGGCAGGCTAGGCAGGGCCAGCACCTGATCAAATGCCTCGTGGGCCCAAGGTATGCAAGGCAAGATAAAGAGGGCCCAAAGCGCCATGCCCCAACCCGAGCGCGGCCAAACGAGCCAACGTCGCAAGCCGCCGGCGGCCAGCAGGCTGAGCGAGAGATAGGCCATGGCGAATAGCCATTCGGCCCCCTCGCCGCCGGTTCCATCGCCGCCGAAGTGGCGACGGGTCTCGTCGATTTGGGTCAGGCCGGCGGCGGTCCACCAAGCCAGGCCCCAACTCATCAAGAGCGCCGGCAAGACGGGTATGGGCTTGTACCGATCATGAATCAATGCCAAGGCCAGACCGGCAAAACCCAACATGGCGGCGCCCAACCAGGTGCTGTTGAGCAGCAGCCAATCGTGGTGTCCGGAGCGGTCGATCTCACTGATGAGGTAGGCGCCGGCGGCGAATAGCTGCAAAGCCAGTCCCGAAATCCACGGCAACTTGCGCCCTTGGCGCACGCCCATCCAAGCCACTGCAGCACCTTCCAAGGCCCACAAACTGGCGGTGGTGGCGGCGCTGAACGCCAGCGGCACTGCCAACGTGGCGAAGGCCAGCGCCAACGCGGCATAGGCTTCGGTCAGAAGCTTTGCCTGTCGACGCTCACGTAATCCATAAAGCAGGCCGAGGTAGAGGCCGGCCACGGTGATGGCGCTGAACGCCAACACCATCGGTTGATCGCGCAGCAGCACCGCTTGCATCGGGAAGGCCACCAAGGGAGTGCCGAAGACTAAGGTGCCGTCGAGCCAGGGTTGGCGAGACGTGCTTGGGCGAGACGTGCTTGGGCGAGACGTGCTCGGGAGAGAGGTGTCTTGGCGAGCCGCGTACAACAGGCCGATGAGCACGTAAAAGAGGAAGAATAAGATCAGAAAAGGTTCGACGGTCCAGAACAGCTCCGGTTGATACGAATTTGAGAACCAAACCGCGCCGACGCCGAAGGTGAAGGCAAAACCGATCAGATTCAGTACTCGCCAGTGCTGCCGCCAGGAGATGGCCAGCACCGCCACATTGAGCACAGCGTAGTAGGAAAACAACGCCAAATGGTTGCCGCCGCCGGTAGACAGCAGCACCGGAGCCAAATAACCGCCGAGAAATCCGAGCACCGCCAAAACCATGGCCTGTTGCAAAACCGCCAGCAGGGCCGCACCGCCGACCAAAACCACGACCAAGGCGAAGGCCAGGGACGTGGGCAGCAAACCGTAGAGGCGGAAGGCGGCGAAAATCGTCAGCAGCAACACACCGATAGCACCGCCCTGGAGACTGAGCCCAAAGACCACGCGCCGTTCGCGCTCGCGCCATCCCAAGCCGAGCCCGGCCAGCGCTGCCAGGGCGATCAGGGTCAGGCGTAATCCGATCGGAACAGTGAAATATCCCTCCGCCGCGGCGAAACGCAACGCGGCTGCGACCCCGGCGAAGAGCACCAACACACCGATTTTGACCGGCACATTGCCTTCGGTAAACCAACGTTTGATCGCTTCCAAGCCCCGATCCACCAGCGCAGGTTCTGGCGGCGGTTCCAGCGGTTCGGGCGAGGCCGGCAGAGGGGTTTCGACCGCCACGGGGTCGGGAGGTGCGGCTGGGGTTGCCGGGTCTTCGGCGGCCACGGTTTGATTCAGCGCCGCCGGTGCGGGTGGGGTTGCGGTGAGCTCCGCCGCCGGCTGTTCGTTTTTCGCCATGGGCACCGGCACGTTGGGCGTGCTGTCTTCGCGCGCCGCTTCTTCTTGCCGCCATCGCCACGCCTCCAGCTCAGCCAGATCCTTCTGTGCGGTTTTGAGGCTAACCCGCAGCTCGTGCACCTTGACGAGCAACAGCGCGACGACCAGGCCGAACCAAAACCCGAGCATCTGCAGGCTTTCCAGCACCATGCCGATCACAGCACCCAATAAAACTATGAACCAGATCATGCGCTCAAATCTCCGTTGACGGCCCGCCTGGGTTGGGTTCCACGGCACCCACTCTGAGGTTCGATGAGATGGAATTCTGGAGGCATTCTATTGGGTTTTTCCTGTGACCATCGATTAGATCAGGCAAGGCGTCCTCGGATCTCCGGGCATGGGTTGGATTCTCCTTGGGATGGTTTCCATGGACGGGCAGGTGACGGTCGTGCAGCTCTCAAATAGCAGATATGCTGATCAGCCAACAGCCAATGACCTACAGCCTGCTAGGGCGCGAGACCTAGCCCCCTAAACCTTCGGCCCCCAAAACCATCAGCCAACACGAGAAGAGGACCTGAGAAGCGTGGCATCGTTAGATATCCTCCAGCCGGCTCCACCAAGCGGCAAGATCCGTCCGTCAAAGAACAGCTCTCGTCGCGCGCTTGTGCTGCTCGTCGTACATCTCTTGATCGCTGCTCACATCACCCATTGGCTGGTCACCGGGCGCTCGGTGACTCCGGTGGAGCCTTCAGAGGCGATGGCCTACGCCCGCGCCGGAATTGTCAACGCCGGTTTGATCTTTTTCGCCGTAACCGCAATATTGACTGCGGTGTTCGGGCGGTTCTTCTGTGGTTGGGCGTGCCACCTAGTCGCTCTGCAAGACATCTCGAGCGCATTGCTGGCGCGCATCGGCGTCAAGCCGAAACCCCTGCGCTCGCGGCTGCTTCGGGTGGTACCGCCAATAGCATTCGCCTATATCTTCCTGTTGCCGGCTGCCCTCCGTTGGTGGCACGAGCGCAGTCTCGGGCCGAGGCATTACGAACTCACCACAGACCAGTTTTGGCAAACGTTTCCTGGCTGGTTGGTAGGCGGTCTGACGTTCTTCATCTGCGGATTCGTGGTCATTTATCTGCTCGGAGCAAAAGGTTTTTGTACCTATGCCTGCCCGTACGGAGCGCTCTTCGGCGTTGCGGACAAGCTCGCTCCTTTTCGGATTCGCGTCAGCCCGTCCTGCGAAGGATGTGGCCATTGCACGGCCGTCTGCACCTCTAACGTCAGGGTGCACGAAGAGGTCCGTGATTACGGCATGGTGGTGGACCCGGGCTGTATGAAGTGCATGGACTGCGTGAGCGTCTGCCCGAAGGACGCGCTCTCGTATGGCTTTGGCAAGTTGCCGTTTCAGGTGCGCTCCGAGAATCCGGCCCCAAGTCGTGGCTCAAAAGGCCGGCCGACATGGTCTGAGGAGATCGTGCTCGGAATCGGCTTTGGCTTGGGGTACATCTCCTTTCGTGGGGTCTATGGCGCTGTTCCCTTTCTGCTCGCCCTCGGCCTGGCGATCAGTGTTGCCTACTGCGCCTTGATCGCGTGGCGGCTCGTCCGGGAAGAAAGTGTTTCATTGCGACGTCACCGGCTCAAAGCCAAAGGAAATGTGCTGCCCGCCGGCAAAGTCGTGGTTGTTTTGCTCGGCGCTATCGCGATGTTGATGGTTCATAGCGCTTGGATGCGTTTGGAAATGTTTCGAGCTGACCGCCTCTATCGGTCCTTGTCCGGTCCCATCGCCGCCGCAACGGAGGCGGCAGAGGATCCGGATCTGCATTCGACGCTCGAGCCGGCCGCGAAAGAGAAACTGGCGGACGCTCTTTTGCACTATGACCGTCTGCGTCGCTATGGCCTTTTTGAGGGCATCGGCCCCCTGCCGCGCCGCGCCTGGTTGGAGTTTTTAAGACAGGATGATGCCCAGGCGCGCCGGCTTGCGGTGACCGCCAGGGAGCGCAATCAACGACCTTGGGAAATGAGCCGGCTGCTCGGAGCGATTGCTGCTCGCCAAGGCGATTGGAAGGTCGCTCAAACCGAGTTCGCTAAGGCTTATGAAAACCGCCCCAGCCGAGCCGCGGCAACCCGGCTCGGCACGGCCCAAGCGAGAGCCGGCGATCTGTCGGCTGCGCGCCAGACGTTTGGCCTCGCCGAGCAGAGATTTGGCCCGTCGGCCAAGACCCGCTACCATCTTGGTCTGGTCGCTGCCATGCAAGGTGACTTGAAAGCGGCTCGAGAGGGTTTTTCGGATGCGCTTTCCTTGCAAGCCGATCACGTCCCCGCGCTCGAGAATCTGGCTGGAATTGAAGCTTCGTTGGGACGCTTCGAACAAGCCGAGGCGCTGTTTGAAAAAGCCTTGGCGATTCACCCGGACGACATCGAGACTCGATTTCTCATGGCTCGCGTGCTGCTGGCGCTGGAGCGCCCCGCTGAGGCGGCCGTGGAGCTCGAGAGGATTCTGGAGTTCGAACCTGAAGCCGCAGTAGCTCGCCAACTACTCGATGAGATTCGGAGCGTGCCGAGATGAGAGCTGTGCGCGATCCCGATTTAGGTCGGTAAGCGAGAAGTGCAACTTCTGGCTCACCGAAGAAAACTCCTATTTTTATTGCTGACAATGACCGCAAGAAGCGCGTCTTTAGTTAAACCGCTACTCGACGACCTGGAGGAAATTCCGAAGATGATCCGATTCCTTATGCCTCAAGCTCTTCTCACCGCTCTGCTGCTTTGCCTCACGGCCGCCACTCTCGACGCACAAGAGTTGCGCGGACAAACAACGACCACCGGCCCCGATGTCACGATCCTCAACCTGGACGGCCTCTCCAATGACGGGGCCGACGGGGAATATCGAGGATTCTCGGTCGGCACCGATTCTTGCAATGTCGGCGATAAGCCTTTGAATTGGTGTGACAATTTTCCCAACTGCGGCCCCCTCAGCCCAGCGCAACATCCAGTGATTGCCGGCAATCTATATCGGGTCAAGGAAGGCCGCCTGGAACAACTTGGTAAGAGCTGGCTCAAGCACGGTTTCTTCGCGACGAACTCGTTCGATTCCGCCTGCGGTGACAGCAGCAACCCAGATAATCCTCCGAATTGCACTGATCCTCCGGAGGGTTTCAATCAGCTCGGAGTCGGCTGCACGGATCTCTACGGCCCCGGCCTGAATGGTTCTCGAGAGCTGGGCATGCGCTACGAGGTCAACGCCGCCACCGGAGTGTTTCCGTTTCCGGAAACTTTGATGCCCTTCAGCGGCAATGTCGATCAGCGGATCCGGGTCCACCAAGACGACCTCAACCCCGACTTGAATTCGGGTGCCCGCTACTTTTTTGAGAGCCAATACATATCCGATAACGACGCCACGGCCGAGACCAACGGCGTCAGCAACGCTTTCAACAACGCGTCCTATCGTGAGGCCACGGTCAATAGCTCGTTGAGTATGAGCTTCTCCGGCAGCACCGTTCGCGAGCGATCCGCCATTCACGCTTGGCAAGCGGTGGACCCGAGTGTAGAGATCGTCAACGCTGACTTCGTCGGCGCATCAGGTGTTCAGGAACGTTTCGAGGTCGCGCGAAAAATCACGCAGTCCGACGGCACCTATACAACCGTTTTGGCCATCCGGAACATGAACTCCGATCAGGCCGCACGCTCACTCACGGTCAGCTTCGGCAAAGGCAATGCAGGCCTCAGCAGTCCAACCTTTCATGCGGTGGAGAATCACTCCGGGGAGATTGCCTCTGGCGAGGGTGGAGATGTGCTTAAAACCGAGGATTGGGCGAACGCGGTAGCCGCAAACTCAGTGAGCTGGACGACCGACGATTTCGCTACAGATCCGGCGGCGAACGCATTGCGCTGGGGCACAACATTCACGTTCTCATTTGATTCCACCACGCATCCGGACGACGCCCTTTATGAGATTGGGCTCTACAAATCGGGAGCTGTGACCTCAGTCACCATACCCCTCGGCGATTTCTTGATTTTCGGAGATGGTTTCGAATCCGGTTCTACCGGCAGCTGGAGTGACACTGACCCGTAGTGCAACAAACGGTCCCTTTGCGATGTAGAATTCGCGTTCTTCAACCAGAAAAGCTTCTGTTGCCTTCGTTCGCTCTATATCTCTTAGAGCGCTTACCCCGAGGGATAACGATGCGCGTTTTCATCACATCCGTTCCCGAAGAGCTAGATGCCTGTCAATTTGCAGCCGTGGAAGCCGTGCGCTCGCTCGGCCATGAGCCCGTGTTGCGAGATCCCGCGGCCCGCCTCGGACTGGATCCGGTGACGGCGTGTACCCGGCAAATCGCCTTGGCCGATGCCGTGCTCGCCGTAGTCGGGTTTCGCCGGGGTCGTGTCCCCTCAGTGGATCTGGGTGGTGACGGTTTACGACCCCGGCCAATCGTTCCACCTCCAACAGCCGTTCGACAAAAGCAGGCGCGTCATCATCGGCTGGTAGGTCCGTGCCGTCCAACAGGTCGCCGATCAGGCGTGAGGCGATGCCCGCTTCCGTGGCATGGCGCACCACGGCCACGGGCACCCCGGCTTCCCGAAGCAGGGGCACCAAACCACCCATCAGCAACGAGCTCTTACCCGTGCCGGAAGGGGCTGAAAGGCCGAGGATCGGCACGGGCATCTCCAACAGGCGCCACAGCTCCGAGATTTCACCGTCGCGTCCGGCCAGGAAAGCCGGATGGCTGTAGGGCAACAACACGGGATAGGGCTGCTCGGGAAGCTCCGGTGGCGGCCAGGCTCGAAGGGTCACCACGGTCCGCTCTGGATCGGAAGCCGATAAGACCCGCGGTCGAAGATCTGCACAATGCCGGGGTGCGCGAGCTGGGCCAAAGTGCGGGCCTCGCAACGGAAACGCTCCCGGCGACGATCCCCCACCTCGGTGCCGTTCAGCCTGAGCTGCTGCTCGGGCTCGGATCCGAGAGGCGTTCTCTGCGGGGCGACCTGCGCTCCCGGCGTAGTGGAGCCCCATCGAGGTACCCAGACCTGCTCAGATTTTTCGGTCTTTGGGCTAAAACGACGCGTTAAATAGTTGAACGCATTGAATTGGCCGACTCGGATTGGGCGGGTTTCACCGATCCAGCTGGTGAATTCAGATTTTGATCCAGTGGGGGATTCGCCATGAAGGATCTCGATCGCAGAAAAGCCGCGGGCAGGTTTTTCCGGTTTTTGGTGCTGATCCTGATGATGCTGGGGGGAGCTTGGCTCTCCCTGATGCTGTCCATGCGGAGCCACGACGGAGAGCGGCGGATCGAACCGAATTCGGTCTTCGAATATCCACTTTCCGGGGGAGAGGTTCACCGCTATCGGGTGCATCTACGATCCGATCAGAGCTTGCGGGTGATCGTCGAGCAACGGGGAATCGATCTGGAGCTGCATTTCTTCGATTCAGAGGGCACCCTGGTTCGTGACTATGACAGCCCGACCCACGATCAAGGCAACGAGTATGGCCTTTTGGTATCGCAATCCGAGAACGATTTCAGCCTGGAAGTACGAAGTGTCTTCGAAAACAGTCCGCCGGGCCAGTATCGACTTCAGGTCGAATACCTCGGGCCGGCGTCCGCACGAGACCGTAATCTCTATCGGGGTCTGGTGCTCGACTACCAGGCTGATGAAATCGGCGTTTCCCCCAATGCCTTCGATCACCGGGAGCAGATCCTGGGTTTGAAAGCTCGGGCCCTTGAGCACTACCGTGCTGCAGACTATGCCCGGGCGGTCTATTTTTGTCGTATGCAGCTCGCTAATCTCTTCAATCTGCTAGGGGAGCCCGAGCGGGCCCTCCGCCTTTTGCGGCAGTTGTTGCGGGAGGTCGGCGAGCCGGGTCGAGCCGAGGCGCTTAAAGTCGACGAGACCTGGGCTCATCTAGACTGGCTAGTCGAGCAAAATCTGTCGGCCGAGCTGCATCAGACCCTCGGTTGGATTTACTTCTCTCGCGGAGCTCCAGAAAGAGCCCTGGGTTATTTCGAATTGGCGGCCCGAGCCGGAAAGTCGGACGAACGAAAGCGGATCGAGGCAATCCGTGGGCTTGGGCGAGCCCATCTCGGAATGGGCAATGCGTCACCGGCCCTCGAAGCCTTTGAAGAAGCGCTCGGATATTGGCATCGGCGGGGCCATGGGCAGCGAGTCTCTCTCGTCCTTCAGGATATCGGCATGGTTCACGAAACCATGGGGGGATTTGCGAGAGCCCAAGACGCCTACGCACGATCCCTGGAGTTGGCCAAACCCAGCAGCTTTCGGCCATACGAAATCCCCAATGCCCTGATTCGGGTCGGCAGAATGGAGCTGGCCACCGGCAAAGAGGCAAGGGCTCTTGATCGTTTCGAGGAAGCGCTCGGCCATCTGCAGGATCCTCGCCTTGACCGCTCAAATGTGCTTTTTGAGATAGCGGAGATGCATCGAGCGGCGGAGCGCAGGGAGATGGCGCTCGAGCTCTATTCTCGGGCTCTGGAGGAAGCGAGGGCGCATGGCAATAGTCGTCGGGAGATGTTGATTCACCTTGGGCTCGCGGAGCTCCATCGGGCCGATGATCGTTGGGTCGAAGCGCTGGAATGGAGCCGGAGTGCCTCGAGGCTGGCGGAAGCAGAACGTAGCTCCGCCCTCAACCCCAATCTGACGAATCCGCTGCTGGCTTCGAGTCAGCCGTTCTATGAGCTGCAAGTCGAGCTGCTGATGGAGCTGCACCGGCGAGATCCGGACGCGGGGCACGCTATCGAAGCGTTCGAAACCAGCGAGCGTTCCCGGGCTCGGAGTCTGCTCGAGGAACTGCCGCGGGACGGTGAGTCGAGAGCTCCGACGAAGCCGGACCTGATGCACCAGCGTCAAGAACTCGAACAGCGCTTCGACGCGACGATGGAAGCGCAGAGAAGAAGCGGTCAAGGCTCGCTTCTGGCGTGGGGAGAGGCGTCACCGATCCGTGCCGAGCAGCTCGACCTACTGAACCGCCAAACCGAGGTGCACTCAAGCCTGCGGGCCCATGCTGTCCGTGCCGAGCCCTTGGGTCTGCCGGAGATCCGAGAGCATGCGCTCGATGCCGAGACCATGCTCCTGGAATACGAGCTCGGAGCAAGCGCGAGCTGGCTTTGGGCGGTGACGAAGGAGCGCCTGATCAGCGTCGAGCTGCCGCCGCGTGCCGAGATCGAGGCAGCAGCCCGACAACTATATAAAGGGGTGACCGCCCGTGCCGAGCGTCGCGACTTCGAAACGGATGAGGCTCAGCGGCGTCGAATCCGGAAGGCGGATGCGAGTTATCCACGAGCCGCTGCCGAGCTGAGCCGATTGCTTTTGGCGCCTATTGCCGGGCTCTTGAACGATCAACGCTTGGTGGTGGTGGGTGACGAGATCCTGCAATCCATCCCCTTCGCCATCCTGACCCGGCCCGGACCTTCCGGATCGCCGGAGCCACTGATTGCCCGCCACGAAATCGTCGGCGCTCCCTCGGCCTCGGTTCTGGCATCTTTGCGTACCCGTCGAGCTGAAAGAGCTCCGGCCGCTCGGACCCTGACGATACTGGCGGATCCGGTTTTCGATGCCGGTGACCCGCGGCTTACCCATTCCAGGTCGACCGATTCGAGGGCGATGGAAGCCCTCTCGCCGGAGGCCATACCGGATCACGGCAAGCTCCGCGATGCGCTGCGCTCCAGTGGGCTCGCCGCCGAGGCTCTCGCCCGCTTACCGGCTACCGGTGAGGAGGCTCGGAGAATCTCTCGTCGCTTGTCGGCGGGAGAGGCCTTCGTGGCCTTAGGCCTCGAAGCCACTCGGGAGCTGGCTTTAGCCGGCGGTCTCGTCTCGTCGCGCATTTTGCACTTCGCTTCCCATGCCATGATGGCGAGCGATTTTCCGGAGCTTTCGGGCATCGTGCTGACCCAATTCGACGCCGAGGGTCGGCCGGTGAACGGTTTTCTTACGGCGGCGGACATCCGCCGCCTTGAGCTGTCCGCGGACTTGGTCGTGCTCAGCGCCTGCCGGACCGCGCTCGGCAAGGACGTTCGGGGCGAAGGCTCGTTGGGTCTCCATCGCGGTTTCATGGCTGCCGGGACCCCCGCGGTTCTCGCGAGTGTTTGGAGCCTTCAAGATCGGGCTACTGCCGAGCTGATGGATCGTTTCTACCAGGGTTTGCTGGAAGAGGGCCTCGGTCCGGCCGCGGCTTTGCGGCGGGCCCAGCTTTCCCTGTGGCGAGAAGGATACGAACCCTACTATTGGGGTGGCTTCGTGCTTCAGGGAGATTGGCGAGCGATGGCGATCAGGGATTCTGCCACCCGGCGAGCCCTGGCCTCCGTCCCCTCTTCAAACGGGGGATGAAGGCCTTCCCGCCAAAGGATTTCACCTCCGCGGTTGACCAGCACGAGAGGCGTACGGGCTCGCCGCCGGGGCTCGTTTTCGGAAGTGTCGCCAGGAGATACGGTCTCATCCTGCTCGGAGAGCCTCAGCACGGCATCCGCTTTGCCGGGCTCCGCCGTGACCTGGAATCGATTTCCCTCGCCCAGGCGCTCGGCGAGCCGTTCGTGTAGCGCTCGCAGCTGGGAGTCTGTATCGAAGGTTTGGATGTGGAGGATTTTGACCTCCGAGAGCGGCACGCCGGCCTGAGAATCGGAGCTTCCCCTTACCGGGTCGCGGAGTGGGAAGTCGGTTGCCCCCGTTCGAGGACGAGCCTTGGTCGGGGTGTCGGGTGACGGGGATCCGGGCTCGATTCGGATGCGCTCAGGGAACGGTAACGGGCTCTGCGGATCCGGCGGGCTGGGCAGAACGAGGAAACCCACACCGACAGCAAGCATCGTAGCCCCGACTGCGGCCAGAACCGGCAACCAACGTTTCCGGGCCTGCTCGCGCTGGAGCCCAAACCACGATCGGTGCCAGGCAAGAGCCAAAGCACGGAGCCGGCGGGTTTCCCGATAGCGGATCTCGATGGTCTTCGTCCCCGTCTGGATGGCAGGGGACGGTACCGCGAAGGTAATGATTTGGCCTTGGGCGAGTTCGACCTCGACGCTGGATTCGCCGGCTTCCTGCGAAGCGGACCAATCGGGCAAGTAGGTGGCGAGCCGCACGGGATGGTGGTTGTGCTCGCCGCGAACCTCGACCATCCCGGCGTCAGCCGGCAGCTGGAAACGCCTGCGATCCATCATCGGCAGAGCGAGCGCGCCGACCTCCGTGCCGTCGACGAGGACCGAAAGCTTGCCGAGCTTCCACGCTGCTCGCCGCTGGTCCCGAATTCTCAGCTCGTTTTCCATCTGTCGGCGTTCGGGTACGGTGAGTGGAGAAGGTAAGCGTCCGCGCGCGCCGGGGTCCTCGTCCCCATTCCCATTCGGCGTCGAATCCGCAAAGAAGATCGGCACAGCCAATCGTTTCTCCGGGGCCTCGAACCCCAGGGCGCCGACCAGCTCGGCGAAGCAGGGGGGGTGCAGAACGGCGTGCATGCGCCGGAGCTCGTGAGCATGCTCCTCGTCCGGATCCGGGCCGTCGAAACGCAGCTCGGGGACGACGTGTCGGCTGGGTTCGAGATCCTTGGGTAGAGAACAGGAGGTGCCCCAGGGGGAAAACATTCTCAGGGCTTTGTGCACACCCCGGGCGAGGCTCTCCGAGCAGGGACGGGTTTGAAAAATTTTTTCACCGTGGGCGCCGGTCCGCAATCGAATCTGAGATCCGAAGCGGCGGAGCACGTCGTCGATCAGGACTTTCTTGCGCGCCCGCACATAATCACCGCCCCGATAGCCTTCGACATCTTGAATCAGCACGTCATAGAGCTTCGTCAGCTCATCGGTGGTGTAGCGGTAGAGCAGCCGTCCGATGCCGATGCAGACATGAAATGCATTCCGCGGCAAGGTGATCCGAACCAGGTGTTCGATGAAGCGCACGATCTTATCCTCGTCCGTCAGCCGAGCTCCGCCCGGTTGCCGTTCTTGCTCGAGCTCCCGGAGCTCGGATTCCCGATAGATCAAATATTGCAGCAGTGAAGCCTGTTCCAGCATCACTTTGTCCCGTCGCGGGCGGAGCCGGCCGCGTCCAAGTAATCGATAGGAGCGCCGTTTGGCTTGGTGGACGGCCGCGGTTTCCCAGCGATCCATCGCCTCGATCACGATTTGCCGGGTCAGGTGTCGATCCCGGTGGATGAAATATCCCAGCTCGAAAGCTTTTTCCCAAAGATTTCTGATCCGCTCCATACCCTCTTCCATTGCATTCCCGGATACACGCGACCCTCGAGATCGTCCGAGCAGCCACTTTCTATCAGTCGGTAGGGGGCTCCGGTTCCAATCTTTTTCCAATTCCAGGAGCCAGTATCCACGGAACCGGGTAGGTGAGTGTGTGAACTTCCGAATCTGAGGTTCTCACACCCGTTTTGAGGTGAGTTGCTCACAATAGCTTGAAACGCAACCGGATTCCCATCAGTGAGCCGAAACCGAAAGGTCTTGGAGCGCTCGCGCGGCCGAGCCGAGGCTCTGATTCGGATTCGCCTCCGAGAGCCCACAGCTTTGATTTACAGGAGGAGAGACGTCATGGCAAAGGCAATATTAAACGGTGTTTGTGCCCGTCGGGCATTTGGCCTGTCGATTTTTATTCTATGTCTCATGGCCGTGGCTCCGGCCTGGGCAGAGGCGAGCTCAACGGCGGAAGAGGCCAGTTTTTGCTTCAGCGTCTTCCAGATTCCCTTTGCCCAATGTCAGGCGTTGGAGGCGCTCTACAACGCGACCGGCGGTCCGAGCTGGACCCAAAATTCGGGATGGCTCGCCGATTTCGAGCCCTGCGGCTGGCATGGTGTGAGCTGCGCTGGATCCAATGTTGTCTCGCTTTCTCTGGCTGACAACAACCTGGTGGGCACGATTCCCTCGGAAATCGGCGGATTGGCCGGGCTGACAGCGTTTGATCTCGCTGAGAATTCACTGAGCGGCCCTTTGCCGGCCACTTTCGGCGAGCTCGACAACCTGGTGGCGCTGGACTTCTCGAACAATCAAATCAGTGACCTAGGCAGTGGCTTCAGCGGATTGGACGCGTTGCTCAGCGCCAAAATCAACGACAATGTGCTGACCGCCCTGCCCGCGGATTTCAATTCCCTCACGACCCTTCAGCTCGCTTTCTTCAGCCGCAATGCGCTGGACGAGCTGCCGGATCTCAGCGGGCTCAATAATCTATCTACGCTGTGGGTCCCGGGCAATCGTCTCGAAGCTCTACCTGCTGCCACCTGTAGCCTTCCCGCCCTTACGGTCCTCGAAGTCGGCTACAACAGAATTCCGCTCACCCCGTCACATCCCTGTTGGCCCCTGCTCGACGCCGGCGATACCCAGACCCAAACCGTATCGCCGGAGATCGAGAATGCGTTTGCTCATCCGGATCGCCCCTTCGACGACGCAGTCGTGGAGTGGACGCCGATTGATTTTTCTCAGGAAGGTGGCGGTTATCGGATTTTTATGTCTCAGACCGAGAACGGCGAATATCAGCTGATCGGCCAGGTTGAGGACAAGAGCGTGTCTACGTTTACGGCCAAGAACCTGAGCTCGGGGGAGCGCTATTTTTTCGCGGTGGAAACCTACACCGATGCCCATGGGTCGAATCCGAACGCCCTGGTCAGTGACCGTACCAACCCCTACCCGTTGGGGAATTCCGGCCTGCCCGCGGCCGCTAGGGCCTCTTGCCTTGCGCACATCAACCAAATTGGCGCAGCCACCGGCAAAGCCCAGGCCCTCGAGACGGTGCATTTTCACGGGGTGGTCGGACCGCTCGGCCACATCGCCGACCCGAGTTCCTATCGATGGACCTATACCGCGGCCGATGCCCAATGCGATCCCATCATGGGTTCGAATCCGGTCGATTTGCCGATGTCGCGGTCCTTCGCCACCAACGCCATTCCCGAGGGGCATTGGCGAATCGACTTCATGGCCAGTGAAAACCCGCCGCCGGCAGCTTGCCTCCCCGACTTTCAATGCCTCACGGTCCTTCCGGACCGGAGCCTCACGGATCTAGAAATCCTTGCCTCGGAGGTCGAGATAGTTGAGCCGAACCCGCCTTTCCCCCCGATCGTCGGCCAGATCTCGCCCCACAAACAAGTCGCTATTCGATTCACCGTGCACAACCGGAGCGCCATCAGCGAGCTAACCGAGGTTCGAGTGGAAGCTTGGGCAGGAGATCCCGACGACGGGGGTACGCCCATCGGCGTGGTGGACATCCCACAGATCGGCCCCCAGGGCCAAGTGATGGAGACCTTGCCGTGGAACGTCGGTAGCCAGGAGGGCTTTCGGGTGGTGACCCTGCGGACGGTTTATCGAGCCAATGTCGACAACCAACACCCGGACTACCTCGACCCTCTGCATCCGGATTATCCGCCCTATCCAGAGGCGGATACCGGCAATAACGAAGCCACGGCCAACGTGCTCGTCGGCACCCCGATCCTCGGCAATTTCGATATCGACGTGGACTGCGCCTTCGATCTCTCGGGCAACATTCTCGGTCAGCATTGGGCCGGGGCTCCTACTCCCTTGTTCGGGGACGGGCACTACGCCTTCGGCAATCGTCTGGCGGTGATGGGTGCCGAGGTGGAGATCGTGGTTTCGGATCCGAGCCACTCCAATCAGATCGTGCTGAGCCAAAAAGGCCGGACGATCGCGCCCTACGGCTCCTTCCGAGAATTGGTCACGATTCCCGATCCGGGAACCTACGACGTGCTCGTGCGGATCGATGACAACAATCTGATCGGTGAGCATCGCTTCCAGGTCACGGTCACAGCTCCACCGCCCTGGCCGAATTTACATTTCGACCAACATCCCTACTATTGCGCTCGCAATGCCATCACCTTCGACGGGCCGTTGGTTTGGAACGAAGGCTGCAACTACTACACAGTGCAGGACGCCCAGGTGGACATTCGTGCGCTGCTCCACAACACGGGTTTTGCTGCCGCCGATCAATCCGAGGTCGAGGTTTGGGAAGGTCCCGTGGGCTCCGGGAGCTTGCTCACCACCCACCCGCCCCCCGGCTCCCTGCCCGCTGGTGATGACGTCTCCCTTAAGATTCCATGGCCGGTCATGGCGGCGGGGAATGCGCCCGGTTTGGTGCCCGGTGCGATCACTTCTTACAACATCTGCCTGGATGCCGAGCTGATCACGCCCACCGACGAGCTGACCCTGCTCGACAATCGTGTTTGCCGACGGCTACATGTGCTGAAAAGGGCCCCGGACTTGCACCCGACGAATATCCATTTCGGTCCTTGGCCGGTGTTGAATCCGACCCAGGCCGGTCCTTTGGAGTCCCTCGAAATCGAAGCCGATGTGATCAACATGACGCCGATTCCGCTCGACAAAGGCTGTGCCATCCCGCCTTGCTCCTTTGAGGTGACGTACTACAGCGGTCAGCCCGGTGCCGGTGGCACCTTGTTGCTCGGCACTCAGATCTTCACCCCTACCCCCAGCGACTTGATGAGCCGCGGAGATCGGATCAGTCTGCCCACCTTTGTTTGGACGCCGGAGGTCGCGGACGGTGCCGAGCACGGCTGGCAGCCCGTTTGGATTGTGGTCGACACCTTGGATCCC
Organism: uncultured bacterium; assembly: GCA_965366625.1. Lineage (GTDB taxonomy): Bacteria > Acidobacteriota > Thermoanaerobaculia > Multivoradales > J023 > JAUIJL01. The sequence goes on along the minus strand of CBDUGP010000116.1, from coordinate 5,212 downwards.
GATCCCAACGATTTGATCGACGGCGAGGTGGACGAAGCACGGGAGTACAACAATGGGAATTGGAGCTGGGTCTGCATCTATAAACCGTCGGCGTCCTTCATCCGGCCCCATGCCCTCAATTCGACGAAATATGGGCTGCGCATCGGCGATACCGTCACCCTGACTCCTTATGTGCGAAATAAAGGCGAACTCGACCATCTGACCGATGTCGAGATCGACCTCTATCTCGGCCATCCGGATGTCTCGGGCTCGGTGTCGATAGGAAGCTGTACCGTCCTGCCGACGATCACCGGACGCGGCACCATTGCGAGCTGCAATGTAGGGGTGCCCTGGACCGCGGGCATGACGCCGGGCACGGTCTACGTCTACGCACGGATTCAAGGGACCCTGGAAACGTGGGCTCGCCGTTTAGATATCTACGCGGATCCGCCGCCGGATCTGCAGATTTTTTCCCAGGACATCATCTTGCCGGCGATGCCGCCGATGCTGAATACCAGCATCGACTTGAAAGCGGACATCCGCAACGTGAGCGAAGAAACCGATGCCACCAGCTTCACTCTCCGTTTCTTTTCCGACAGCCCCGCGGGCACAAATGAGCTCGGATCGACGGTGATAGCAAGTCTTGCCCACACACCACCGGGGGGAACCCCCGCTCCATTACAGGTCATGGGCCCGTCGGTCGTGATCACGCAGCCCTACTATGCCTTCCGGGTGGTGATCGAGCCCAATCCCTTAGAAGGCGATGGCAATTTCGACGACAACGCCGCCACCAGCTCCCTGGCTGAGGCCAACCTGGGCCCCCAGGCCGGGTTCTACTACCCGCTGGAATCGCAGTGGGATCCGGTGCGCAACTACGCGAGCAACAGCAACAATGGCTCCGCCCAAGGCGGTGTCGACAACTTCTGCGGCCTGCCGGCCTACGAGCATGCGAGCGATCCGAACCTGAATACCTGCCTCTTCGGCCAATTCGATGGCGTGGACGACCGAATCGTGGTGGCCAGCGCTCCGGATATGGATTTCACCAACAAGCTCACGGTGATGGCTTGGGCCCGACCGACCCCCGACCATCTGTTGCCCCAAGCCGGCGACCTTCTCGCCCGCGGGGATCGAGATATGTCCGGTGTTTTGCAGCACGGTTTTGCGTTGGGAATCGCGGGCGGATTGCCGAGGCAGTGGGCATTCACGGTGGTGACCCAGAATGGACCTTGTGCGGTCACCGGCAGCCCGATCCTCGCCCCCTTGAAGTGGGAGTCCGTGGCCGCCACCTACGATGGGTCGGACCTAAAGCTCTATGTCGACGGCGTCCTGGTCTCGACCCAGGGGTGCATGGGCAACATCGATTGGGGGCCCGGCGGCTTCGACTTCGAGATCAGCCCGGCGGCCCGACCCTTCCGGGGTCTGATCGACGAGATCCGACTTTTCGACGAAGCTCTGGATCAGCCCGTGGTCGATTCGACACGCAAGCTGACCCGAGCCTGCAACTGCGATCTGGTATCTCCGATCGCCCGCAACCTCACGACCTCGATGGACTATCAGGTGGATCCCAGCCTCGCTGCCGTGGACGAGCCCTTTCACCCGATCCAACGGGCGATCAACGAGGCCACTGCGGGGGATACCGTTGCCGTCCGCTGTGGCAACCGCGAGGTTCCCGGCCCGACGACGTTGAAAAGCGGAGTGCAAGTGATCGGGGGTTTCGATCCGACTTGGGTCCGCACCAATTGTCCAACGGATCGGACCACCATCGACGGCTCCCTGGGCAGCTTCCGCTGCTTCGAGGCGAACAATGTGGATGCCACTGCGTTGCTCGAGGAGATGGTGGTCACGGGTTGCGAGAGCACGACCTGCGGTGGAGGCTTCTATGGCTTCAACATCGCCATGACCCTGAACCGGATCATTTTCGAAGGCAATGTCGCCGATATGGGTGGTGGGGCCTGCTTCATTGATGCGAATCACGCCAGAATCGAGAATTCGACCCTGCGCGACAACCATGCTGCCACCAGCGGTGGCGGGTTATATGTCTCGGAAGGCTCGCTGAAGGTCGTGGATGTGGATTTCGATCGCAACACCTCCGCCATGGACGGTGGAGGGCTCGCCACCGATGGCTTGGCCACCGTCTTGAGCCTGAATAATACGGTTTTCTTTGAAAATGTGGCGATGGACCGCGGCGGTGCGGCCTTCCTGAACGACGTTACTAATTTGACCCTGTTCAATTCTTTGGTGGTCAAGAACGAGGCCGATACCGGGGCCGGTATCCGATCCGATATGTTTTGTGGCACGCTCGATATCGCCAATGCCACGGTGGCTGACAACATCAACGGCTCCACGAGCTCTCCGATAGTGGATCTAGGCGTCTCCTGTGCTGTTCTACCCACGGCGACGCTGGCTTACCTACGAGAAAGCATCGTTCATCACGGTGCTTTCGCCGAGATGTCCACTTCCCATTGGGATCATAGATATTCCAATTTCGAAGGTGCTGTGACGGGGCCGGGTAATTTCGATCAGACTCCGATCTTCGTCGGCGACTATTACCTCTCGCCACCTTCGATGAACGATCCCAAGGACCATATAGACGACGGGTCCGTGTCTGCCACGGTCGTCGGACTCAGCCAAGGGCAGGGCTATCGGACGGTGCTCGATGCCGATCCGACCAAGGGGGATGTGGGCCTGGTGGATCTAGGATTCCATCACCGGCTACCCGGGACCTCCAATCAGCTCAAACAGACCGGATCCTCCTGTGTAGCTCGTTACCACTTGGACGAGCAGAATTGGCGCCCCACCGGCGAGATCCGAGATCTGAGTGGCTTGCATCATCACGGTCGGAGAGTCGGTGCCGCAAATCACACTCATGCGGATCCGGCGTCGGGCACATCGGGTCTTGGAAGCTGTGGTTATGGCTCTTTCAGCGCCGGCGATGGGATCCGGGTGCCGTGGGACCGAGACCTTGAAGTAGGGGGTGATTTCACCATCGCTGCTTGGGTTCGCCTGAAACCCCCGACCGGAATGTCGATGTCGATGTTGCGGCATGGCCATGGACTCTTCGGTTGGGAGCTGGCCTACGACGGTGTGAGCTGGCAAGCGACGTCGTCCACGGGTACGACCGCCGAAACCGTCTTCGGCACCCAGGTCGTGCAGGCCGATCGGTGGTACCACGTCGCCATGGTAGTGCGTGGCAGCACCTTGGAGCTCTATGTGGACGGGGCCTTGGACGCCAGCGTCCCCGTCAGTGGCATGGGTTGGGATCCATTAGACCCCGCCGACCTGCGCATCGCCGACAGCTTCTTCGTCGGCGATCTCGACGAGATCGAGATTCATGACGAAGCCCTGGATCCGGCCGACATCCTGGCCATGACGACTGCGGGCCACGGGTGTCTGTCGCCGATCTTCGCCGACGGTTTCGAAAGCAGCTCCACCCAATATTGGAGCTACGAGGTCCAGTAATCGAGAAGAGCAGAGCGGCGCGACTCGTCGAGGGGCGTGCCGTCTCTTGCTCGATCTGAGTTACACAGACAGATGAAGGGAACCCTATGCGAACAGGTATCGCCCCTTTCGGACTGAAGCATCTCTACAACCATGCTCGTGCCCTATTCATGCTGCTGATCGTGGGGACTTTGCCTACCCCCACTTGGGAGATCAACTACACGTCGACGGGCACCGGCGTCTTCCACTCTCCGGGTACTTGGACGTCCGCAACCGGATCCGGCGTTCCGGGGTTGTCCGACACGGCGACCATCCTGGGCAGCCATACCGTCACCGTGCAACAGAGTATCCGCATCGACCAGCTCATGATCGGCAACGGCGGTACGCTCATCGTCGGCGCACCCGGATTCCCGATCGTCGAGATTGAAGCTAATCGGGTTGACGTCTCGACAGGGGGCGTTTTGCACGGATTCGACGCGCCGGGCGGTGGCGCCACGGTGATTATCCGCGGCCTATCCTTAGGATCCTTGATCGTTACCAATAACGGCTTGATACGCGGCGGGAATCCTTATGGGCATCTTTTTATTCAGGACAGTCATGCTGATGACACCTGTGCCAACGGGTCGCAGATCGTTGCCAATTCTGGGGAATTCAAAGGGGGGGACATTTCGGGCTCGGTGTTCATGGTCGCTGGGGTCGTCCAGCTGGTCAATTCTGCTGTCGAAGCGGGCTCTGGACTTGTTCCTTTCAATTTCTTTCTAAACCAATCCATCGCGGGCAGTGTGTATATCGGAGGGGTCGATATCGATCTCATCGGCACCACGGTTACCTCGGGGTCGAATACGAATACAGCACTAGGTGCAATAGCGGGCACGGTGACCATGATCGCCTATTCCTGCCCGGTAGGAACGCTAGGCTCCTTGGACATTGATGGCGGCAGTGTCGTGACTGTCGGGACTCCGATCGTGAATAACTGCCCAGGAGTCTTGCTGTTCTCCTCTGGAACCTCTGCCATCCTCGGCACAGTAGGACCATCGGGTGGGGCGAATTGTTTCTATTGGGATCCGCCTGATCTCGAGCTTCTGGACGATGGCGAAATCTTCGCCGACAGCATCACCATCGGAGGCGAAAATCTCCTGGCGGATAACCTGACCGGTACAGCCCTCGAAGCCACGGACACGATCGAGATTACCCTCGCCCCCGGCGGGGTGCTCGATCTGCGGGGCCTCACTCCCGGGACGAATTATTTCCAGGCGGGAACCTCGATCACCCTCTGTGCCGACCAAATTCTATTGCCGCCGGCCACCGGGCTCGCCGATCTGATGTCACCCTTTCCCCAAATCTGCCCGGGGGTTGGATTCGTCGAGCTTTCCCGGAGCCCTGGAGTCGATCTTCTAGCCGAGCCGGGCTCACGCTTCATGATCCCGCTTCAGGTTGCCAACGTGGGCAATGCGAGCGGCGATGTGGAGATGAGGGTCGAGGATACGGCGGGTTGGTTGGTCAACGGTATCTTCGCCGGCACCAAGACCCTCCAACCCGGAGACGGCTTTTTCTACGGCGCCGAAATCCAGGTGCCGCCTTCATCCTCTGCCGAGAGAACCCTGGTCTCGTTGAGCTATCGGGAGACGGGGCAAGCCTGGGAGACGGAGACATCGGTGATCACCATCCTTAGCGAGGCATCGATCTTCGCCGATGGTTTCGAGTCCGGGGATACTTCGAGGTGGTCGGGAACAGCCCCATGCTGATCTTCTACAGTTGAAGCTCGGTTTTGGAGGGTCGGGTACTGATTCTAAAG
>CBDUGP010000115.1:0-27823 GCA_965366625.1 uncultured bacterium | reverse complement strand
TATTGTTCGAAACGTAAACAGTGGTGATCAGGATACCTTCGCAACACTCTACTCCGCGTTAAACAGCCTGGGCCGAGTCCAGGGATTGCCCGTCATTGATGACGCCGTATTGTCCGCCGAGCCGACCAGCGCAACCGGGCTCGGCGGGGACGCACAATCCAGTGCCACAGCCTGACGTTCTTTGATCGCCAAAGCCCGAGCAAACACCGGGCACACACCGATCCGTTTGACCGTCGAAGGTGACTTTAGGAAAACGGCGGCATCGCGCCCGAGTGGCTCACCCGTCGACTCCACCAAGCTCATGAGCTCGTGAGGCGATAGATCCGGCAGCAGCGACCAAGCGGCAGCAGCCGCGGTGGACACCACCGTGGTACCGATCGATGTCCCAGTGAGAATCGACGGCAGCGCGTCTTCGGGCTCGCCTCGGGTTGCGAGGATCACGGAATGATCGGAATAGCCCACCATGGAACTCTCGGAGTGGGGTCGGGCGTTGATCAAAGGCAGCCCTTCGTATCGCACGCCCCCAACGGCGTAAACCAGGGGTTGATCATCCTCCAAGAGCTTGTCCGTCAGGTCGTCTCGGAACGAATGGCTCGATCTCTTGCCCTCGTGTCCGGCACGTCCAAGGATTGCAGAGCACTCGTCCGCCCTCGGGGCCCGGCGCCGGTGCCAGGAAGCCGGCATGAGCGGACCGGACTCGAGATCCGGACCTCCCACCCGATTACCCGTGGCCGCAATCACCAATACGTCACGACAGGCCGCGACCTCCAGGACACGAAATAACGACTGCACCGAAGCCGGCATTCGGCTGACGCGATCCTCCAGTCCGCCAAAGTGCTCGCCTACCCAAGCCACGGACAGGTTGATCACCAAACGGTTGGAGACTCGGCCCGATCCTGCTGGTGCCTCTTGCCCTTGGATCTCTTGCCCCCTAATCTCCTGCCAGAGTGCTTCCGCAAGCTGGTCCACGGTGCCGAAATAGCCACCTTGCTCAAAATTGAATCGGCTGACCGAAGGGTCGTTCCAATCAAATTTCTCAATGGGCAACGCCAATCGATTCTCGATACGAACCGGTCCGGCAGGCCGCTCACAAGATCCGTCCGCACCCTGGCCGCACGGATAGATGAGTTCCTTCGCCATCTGCGCCAGGGCATAACCGTGATCCGAATTGCCGATGACCGACGTATCCGGCTGGGTGTCTAGGATCGCCAATCGGACGGATCCGAACTCTTGATCGGCGTTCGAGCCCGCCAACGACGAGCTTGAGATCCAGCCACCCTGAAGCTGCTGGGCCTGGGCCAGGAAGTTGTCCCGCAGGGCCGCCCAATCCTCGTTTCGAGCGCCGGCCATGTTGGAAGATTCAGCCATGGGTCCGACTGCTGCACAGGACGACCAAACCTCCCGGAGCGCCCCTGAAAGCACCACGTCCTCCAATCGTTCGCTGATCCCGTCCCGTATCTCTTGCTCCACAGGAGAGTCGCCGGTTTCCAGCTCATAAACACAAAACGGACGCAAAACCGCAGGAACCCCGTGCGGGGAATCCGACTCAAAAAGCGACCTCACTTGCCAAGAAACCCCGTTCACAGCTTCCGGTTGGGGACAAGAGGTTTCGATGTCCTCCTGGAGACCTATCCAACGCCAAGCCGGACAGGCATCCCGGGTATCAAACGGCGGATCCACTTCTAAACCCTTGGGAATTGGAGGCCGGTCCAGCCCCCTATGCACCAACTCGGGGCAGGCGCCGGAGACCGGCGAAACCACCCACCACCCCAGGCATAAAGCTAAGCTCCCCATGGTCACGGCCAAACGGGCTGCTGAAGCCATATACTTTCGAAAACTAAACGGTTTTAGGCCCAAGAATCGATACACCATTCCAGCTCCTCCATCAAATAGGTCGTAGATGCTGAGTCGCATCCATATGCTCGTTGCAATATCTTCTTTGCAATATCTTCTTTGCAATGAAGTCGCCGAGTCTGACAGGAACTTCAACAAAACTTCAGCTTGCCGAAAGCAGATCCGTTCAAGGCACTAGCACCCTAAAAGCGGACCAATCCACACCGCTAGGATCGTCGCGCAGCGCGAGCTGGGCCAGCCGCAAACCTGCCGTAAAATCCGTCAGATGACCTGGCTGCCGATAAAGTTCACCCAAAAGGATCTGGGCATCTCGATCCTTGACATTGCGGGTGGATGCCACCACTTGCCCCGAACCTGCAATCACGAAAGCCTGAGCAAGTCCCAAACCCGCCGGCGCGGTCTCTGCGACCCCGGCACCTTCACAGCTCGCCAACACCACTCGAGCTGGGCTTTGGGGCAGGGAGAGAATGTCGCCCAAGGTCAAACGTCCTTGGCCCGCAAGCTCCAGAGCACTTTCCCACCCGAACGGGCCACCGGCCCGACTATGGCCCACAAAGTGAAACAGCTCAGCTTTTGGAATCTCGGCCAGAAGGGTACCCAGACCCGCCTCTCGGCCCGCGAGACGACGCACATGAAAACGATTCTTCAGTGCGGCTTCCACTCGATCGGCCTCCCTGCCGGCCAGACCCAAAGTCTCACTGGGGTCGACCACAACCAAGGCTCCCTCCTGACGGACGGGCTCACGCTTCGAAGGACTCAAGTCGAGCCCATAGACCACGGAATGGGATGCCAAGAGCACGTCTCCCGCCCATGGCAGGGCATGGAAATCTAAAGGCTGCAGTGCTCCATAAGCCAAGATTCGAACCTTCCCCTTCGAGCTTAAACCGGTTGAAAACGGTTCCAAAAGCCGCTCGGAAAGCTTTCGCTGTGTCTCCGGGGTCGCGCGGACCGAGCTGGAAACACCCATGCCTTCGGGCAGCTCAAAGCGATGGGTTTCAATGCCGTCGGAGCGCAGGGCAAATCCAACCCATCCTCGGGGCAGGGGATGGTAGAGCAGCACCAGCTCGCCCTCAGCCGGGGAAGGTAACGACTGAGCATCTACCGACTGTGAGTTCGGCACTGAAGCGTCATGAGCGCCCTGAGCGACCACTGCGAAAGCCTGGTCCAGTGCCTTCATCGAATCGCTCTCCAGCCGGGTCCGCCTCACTCTCGCGGACGCAATCTCCGCATCCAACCGCAACCGATCCCTTTCTACGTCGGATTCGATTTCGCCTCGGATCCGAAGATAATCGGAAATTGCCGAATCCCATTTGAGCTGATCGGTCGCCGACAACCGAGTCAGACGATGCCCCAGGCGAATGCTGCTGAGCGCCCGGGCTCGTGACATTCGAGCGACCTGCGCTGCTTCCTCGAGGCGCCCCAGCCGCAGCAGGAGGTCCAGATATCTTCGCGCACCGACCTCTCGATCCTGGAGAAATGCCTCCCGTCCAGCGTCCAGGGGAATCCGTAAACGTTGGTCCGCCAGTAGGTTTTCCGCCTCGCCATAGGTCTTCGCCGCCTGGACATCCCGGCCCAAGGCTTCGTGGGCAGCCGCCTGCTGGACTTTTGCCCGCCAAAGCCCGTGGGGATCCGCCGCACGATGAGAAAGCGCTTCCATTTCAAAATAGCTCTGAAGCGCATCCTCGAACTGCCCTGCTTTGAGCGCGATGCGCCCTTCGACGTCCCGCAGCCACAATTTGTGGAAGGGCGATGCCACGTTTTCCAGTTCCAATGCCTCCCCTAAAGCTCCGTTGGCTTCGCCGATCCGATCCTGAGATTCCAAACTCAATGCCCGATTGATTCTGAGATCTAATGCCAGGTCTTCGCCGCAATCCTGGGATTGAGCCAATTGACCGGCTCGATCGAGCCAGGGGATGGGATCGTCGAAGCCGGCGGCCGCCAGCGTCCAGGCAAGGTTGTTGCTAAATCGCACCTGGTCACACGGTGCCAGGGACTCTGTGAATCCTTTCGCCGCTAACCCCTTCAACAGCTCTGCCGCCTCAGGCGCCCGACCGATCCTCTGCAGAGTCAGCGCAATTTGCAGCTGAACCTTGACCTCCTGGCCTTTCAGATTCAAACGTCCGGCCATGGCTCTGGCCCGCTCGAGCGAACTGAGAGCATCCCGATAATTACCACTGTCGTTGTGCAAGATTCCGAAATAATAACCCCTCAGGATCTCCGCCTCCGCCGGAATGTCAGAGCCTGGACATGAGTCCGAATCCAGGTAGGTGCGAGCCGTACCGAGATCCCGCCGGCGCAAAAGAAGGTCCACCATCATCCCGAGATCGTAGGCCCGGTCCAGCCAATTCTGCTGCTCGCAATGGGCTTGGATCGCATCGGCCAAGAGCGCGACTCTTTCGTCCTCGTCGTCGGCCAGGCGCGCTCTCAAGCTGAGAACCGCCGGCCGCAGCTCTGGGCTCGGAGTTGCTCCGTCCAGCCGGCTCCGAGCTTGCTCCCGCCGGCCTTCGGAGCCGAGACGACTGGCCTCTTTGAGCCAGGGAGGAAGATTCGATGGGGCCAAGGCGATTTCATAGCTCGACTCGCGATTCCCATCGGACGCCTCGATCACGACCTGCCGATTCCGTAGCTCTAGGGGCAGATCGAATCGCAGCCCTTGATCGACCTCCGTGGGCGAAATAGAAACGGGTTCGCCGTCCAGGTATAGGCTGATCTCGGCGTCGGGGATGGACTGAACCCAGAAAGTCAATTGGTCGTAGGGGACACAGCTGGGCCCGGGTCCAACCGAGAAACAGCCCGCATATTGAACTTCGAGGGGTAGCTCCAACGCTCCATCGGCGTCACTTTGCTCGGGTGGAACCAGACGAAAGCTCGCCTCCACCGTTTGCCAAGTCGTGCCGTCACCTCCCTCGCTCAACAGCTCCGAGCTGGGCGAGTTTGGAAGGCGACCGGGAAGCCCGTAGAGAACCACCAGACGGTAGGGTCCGGGTTCCAGGCCGAGTTCCGGATCGAGGATTTCATCCACCTCCACCACGCCGTTCTTATGAAACGTCTTGCGGGTATCCCACGGGATGACCCGCTCGGTCGGATCGACCAAGAACAACTTGACCTGCAGCTCCTCCGAGGTTTCCAGTTCCGGTTTCAACGAAAGACGAAGCCGATCGCCGACGGCGAAAACCGGCAGCTCCGCAGGCCGATCGGGCGTATCCGTCTCCCCCGACCGAAAGTCCCGACGCCCACCCTCGATCTCCATGCGATAGGCGACCAGGCCGTCGCCGGCCGGTGGCTTCGGGTCCATCGCTCGCCACACATAGAGACCGCCCAGAACCGCGACCAAGGCCGCTGCCAAGGGCAAGAGAATCGAGCGTCTGACCCGCTGTGAGCCCCGCTGTGAGCCCCTCTGTGATCCCCGTCGCGGCGAGCCGCGCTGTGAACCCCCCGATGGGTTCGGCCCATTCCTTGCCAAAGGCACGATAGGCGCGACCGGAGCTTCTGCTGTCGGCGCCGACTCATCCCCCGAGCCGTTTCCTCTGTTTCTCATCTTTTCCAGGACCTTCTGTTGGAAGCTCTCGCCCAGTGGGCTGAAAGTCTGATAATCCAACCGCAGTTCCTCCGATTTCTGGGTATCGGCCAGCAGCCTGTCATGTTCTTCGGGCAAGAGAGTCCCATCACACAGCCGCCGCAACCGGTCGTCGAATCGGCTTTGGTCTCGGCCCTGCTCGTCACGGGCAAATTTACCGAGGGCCTCCAACAGCTCCCCGTCTTTGAATGATTCGTTCATGTTGCAGCTCCTGGGACCTAGGGACCCTCGGTGGATCCTTCATTCATGGACACCTTTTCATCACATTCTTTGGCACGTCGGGAGAGACGGCTTCGCCATTGGTAGATGGCCTCACGGCTGCGATCCAAGAGTTCTGAAATCGTCGCGACTGCTTTTTCTTGGATGAAAAGCAAATCGAAAAGTAGATGATCTGCGGGTTTAAACTTGGCGGCCAAACAAAGATAGATCGCTTTCAGCTTTTCCCGGGCCCAAAACTCTCGCTCGTGGGATTCCGCATAAGTTTCCTCGGGTAGATCGACGGGAGAAATCGGCTCCTCCCGCCACTGAGCCCGTGGGGACCGCAAGACCTGGGCGGTCTTGGTGCGGGCCAGGTACCCGGCCCAAGCTTCGAGGGGTAAAACCGAAGGGTCCCATTCGCGAAGCACTTTGGCATCCCGCTCAAATAACATCGACCAGGTCTCTTGGACAAGATCTCCCACTTCCTGTGCCAAATTGCGACTCGCCGCTGGACCGGTGCGCCACTTGCGCAGCATCTTGCCGACTTCCCATTGAAGGGTGGGAGTCAGCTCTTTGACAAGGATTTCTTGCGCGTTGCGATCTCCCGCCAACGCAAGCTGTATCAATTCCAACGTGAGGTGGACCATCAACTCTCCCGGGTCATTACCTGCATTCATCCTGGGCAAGCTATTTAGACCCATCATACCTCCATACCTCCATACCTCGCCGTTCCATCGGCTGCCGGAACGTCCCCACCCAAGCACGCTCCGGCATTTCATGGGTGCTCAGGGAAGACTTCAACTTCCACTGACCATCTCTTTGCAACCACGGCGCGTTTTCTGACATCTGACTTTCGCGAATGCCGGATATCGCTCTAGATCGGGATTCCGAATCTGGTGCCGAATCTGGTGCCAGGTAAATAACCGGATCGGTGCCAGGTAAATAACCGGATAGCCGAAGCAGCGCTTGACGGACGGCTGCTTACGAGCCATCATCTCCCTTACTAGATCGATTCAGTACCGATAAAGAGACCCTGTCCGCCGACCGATATCGACCTTCCGATCTGAGGAATCTCCATGAGCTCCCACCGTCGCCCCGCCTACCAAACCTCAAAGACGCAAAACGATTTTTCCCCCTTGTTCGCTTCGTCTCTGCGTTCGTCGCCATCTCGCCTCGCCGGCCTTGCTCTCCGTTTGGTTGTGATCGGGGTGCTCGCTTTCACCGTGCTTTGGCTCGGGGGCCATCCGACGGCTACGACCGCCAGGGCTCAATCCGCTGCCGACGACCCGGGCCTCCAATTCGGGGATCGCTTGGACGTTTCATTGATCAATGTCGAGGTCTGGGTTACCGACAAAAAAGGCCAGAACGTCACCGGTCTGCTGGCCGACGATTTCGAGGTTTTTGAAGACGGCGCCCCGGTGGAAGTCACCCACTTCGCAGAATACGACGCCGATGCTTCCCTGAACAAGTTTTCACTCGGCCCGCCCGCTGAACTCGACGCGCCTAGCGAGTCGGATTCCGCAGTCGACACCTCCTCCGCCGATCCGACCGTCGGCGATCCGTTCGACAGCTCAGCCGACATCGACCCAGGTCTCGGTGAGGGGCCCAGCGGCCACCTGGTGATCTATTTTGACGAGATCCATTCCGGACCCGTGGGCCGAAAACAGCTGATCAAGGACCTTACCGCCCTCTTCGACACCAACCCGGTACCCGCCGAAAATGTGTTGCTTCTACGCCAAACGGAGATGCTCACGGTTGAGGCTCCTTTCGGCTCGAGCCTCGACGACTTGCGCCACGCGCTTGCCGACCTAGAAACCACCACCGCGCGGGGGCGTCAAACCTGGGCCGACGATTTGCAAGCCATTCGTCGATTGCAGGATTTGTGGGAAGCAGAGACCGTTGCCAACGGTTCTGGACCGGGCGCAGACCCGTGCACTTTCTTTGCTCCTAAGGCCTTCCGTGAGGTCCAATTTTACGTCGAAACCGCCTCGGCCCGGGTCCGTGAAACCCTAGCGAATCTGCGTGACGCCTCGGTTTTCCTAGCCGGAATCCCAGGACCCAAAACCCTTCTCTATTTGAGTGACGGGCTGATCCTGGCACCCGGCGCCAACCTGATGTCGTTCGTCAAATCCATGTGCCCGGGCGAGGGGGTGTACCAACGGCTCGATGTCGAACAAGGCCTCAACGCCGAATTCCGCGACATGACCCGACATGCCGCCGCCAATCGAATCACGTTCTACACTTTGCAAACCCTCGGCACCCAAAGCGCCACGGGCCTGAGCGGGGCGGATCAAAGAGGCCTCAACAACACCAGCCAAGCCATTGGCCGATACGACTCCCAAAGTCGGCTCTTGCAGCGGGAAGGGTTGTCGTTGTTGGCGGCCGAAACCGGCGGCCGAGCCATCTTCAACCAAAATCGTTTTCTCGATCCCCTCGAACGGGTCACCGAAAACATGAAGGGTTATTACTCCCTGGCTTACGTGCCCCGCCACGGTGGCGACGGCCTCGAGCACCGGATCAAAGTCAAGCTCGCCGAGAAGGGTTTTAGGGTTCGCCACCGCCCGGGTTATCGGGACAAGAGTTCTGCCCAACGGCTGGTCGAACGCCTGCAAAGCACCCTCTACCTGGGATTGATGGCCAACCCATTGGATGTGCGTCTGGGAGTGGGCACTCTCGAACAACCCCAAAAAGGACGCACTAAGAAAAAGAGTGCTCGAAAGGGGTTCGGAGTGCCGCTGCACGTCCGTTTGCCCGCGGAGCGTTTGACCTTCCTGCCGCAAAAAAACGGGGATTGGTCGCGTTTGACCGCCGTGGTTTTGGCCCAGGACGAGCGTCGACGCCAAACCGCCTTTGTCCAAAAATCTTATGATGTACCCAAACCCGAAGACACCGCAGCCGATATCTCGATGGTGGTTCCGTTGGACCTAGAGGAAGGCATTCACATTCTCGCGGTGGCCATCCGTGACGAAGCGTCCCTCGAAACCTCGTTTGTTTCCACGGGCATACAGCTCCAGCCCTCGGCCTTACCCGACGACAAATAGAGCGACGAATAGGCAGGGCATCCCAAGGACCCAGGCGAAAAATCAGACTCGGCCTTGACATCCCCAATTTTCCGCGTACAATTAGTTGCAAGTGACAACCAAATAACAACCAACCAGGAAGCAACAGCGAATACCAACCGATCATGTCGAGCACATCGCCACAACATGCGCCCTCCAACAGCGCGAGCCAAACCGCCGAAGTTACCGGTTGCTGCGCCGAGCCATTGTTGGGCGATCCAGGGCAAGACTCCGACCTGCGACGGCAAGCCACACAGCTCCACGGTTATATCGGCGAGCTGATGCGCATCGTGCAGCTGAGAGACCGAGACAGCATTTGCTGCCATGATCTCTCCGTCACCCAATGTCACGCCCTGCGAGCCTTGGTACAACGCCCCATGAGGTCCAACGATTTGGCTGCGGAACTCTACTTAGAAAAAAGCACCACGAGCCGGGTGGTCGACGCTTTGGTCAGCAAAGGTTGGGTGACCCGTGAACGCCATCCGGAAGACGGTCGAGCCCGATGGCTGACGGCCACCGAGCAAGGACGTAAGCTTTCTTTCAAAATCGAGCAGCAACTCATCAGCGGTTTGGAAGCCTTGGTAGGCGACTTCGAACCCGAGGTACGGGAAGGTCTACTCGAAATCCTGAGCCGCTTGATTCGAGCCGCGGGTGATCGAGTCGATGTGGGCTCGGGATGCTGCCGATGGAAGGACGCTTGAAGACGCCCAGGATGCTCCGACTGCTATTTTTTTGATCATTTAGTTGCAACTAACAACCAAAAATGACCGAACTACACGAGAGAAAGGAGGTGATCGCTATGACTAAGTTTATGGTTCCCCGCGTCGCACGCTGCTGCGAAGGCGCTTAGCTGAGCATCTGTGCCCTTCGAATTCCGAGCGCGCCGGAATTCGAAGGGACCGCGACGAAAACCCATAAACGGCCATTTGTCGCCGAGCGAAAAAGCCGGCGATGGACGCACCGACGTTTCGACGGGGCGCCGTTCCTTCATAAGACGAAAATTCGACCCCGAGGGAAGGCAGCAGAAAAACCACCGCCCGCAGATCCTCAGTGCCTACATTCGTTCGACCCAAACGAACGACCCCCTTTTGACCATGAGCCGCCGAGTGCAATGCCGACGTGAGATGGCCGACGCGAGACTCCACGTGAACCAGAAAGTAGGCCGTGCATAAACCTAAACTCCCAAGCTTCGTATTCGTGGTTATCGCTCGATCAGCCCGCCCTTTACGTTCCCGAGGAGTCTTTCCATGCGTAGATTCGCGATTGCCTGTTTTTTCCTCACCTTGATCGCTTCGACGGTGGCCGCTCCCGCGGCTGCGGATTCGCGGATTCCGGGGGAATCTTGGATGCGTTATGTGGACGTCGAGCAAGCGGGTTTTGATCCTGAAAAGTTGAAGGCCGCGCGCAAGGTCTGGGAGGAGATGCCATCGTCGGCTTTCATGGTCATTGCCGACGGCGCGGTGGTCGCGTCTTGGGGCAACCCGAACCGCCGGTTCATGTGCCACTCGGTGCGCAAGAGCTTTCTCTCGGCGTTGTATGGGATCTACTGGGATCGGGGCACCATGGATCTCAACAAGACCCTATTCGATCTCGGCATTGACGACACTCCGGATCCTTTGCTCGATAGTGAGCGCCAGGCACGGATTCTCGATCTTCTGAAAGCGCGATCGGGCATTTTTCATCCCGCGGCTTACGCCGGCCGCACGGACTCCGCGCCCCGTGGCAGCAAGGGCGCCGGTCGATACTTTGCCTACAACAATTGGGACTTCAACACCCTGGCGACGATCCTGATCGAGGAGACCGGCGATGATGTCTTTGAGGCTTTCGACCGCAGCTTCGGGCAGCCGCTGGCGATGGATGATTGGCGAGTGACCGACGGCTACTACCACCTCGAACGGGATAAATCTCGCTTCCCGGCCTACCCCTTCCGCCTGTCGGCACGGGACGCGGCTCGTTTTGGCCTGCTCTTCGCCCGCGAGGGTTTGTGGGGCGAAGAGCGCATTCTCTCCAAACAGTGGGTGCGTCGCAGCTCAGCCATGTACTCCATCGACAGTGAACAGATGGGTTACGGCTTCATGTGGTGGATCCTGCGCCAACCCCCCTTCGAGGATCACGGCATGTATGCCGCCCTAGGGGTCGGCAACCAGATGATCGCGATCTTGCCCGAAAGCGACATGGTGATCGTCAATCGGGCCGACACCTACAGCGGTGAAAGAACCCCGATGCCACAGCTCTTGGAGCTGGTTGCCCAAATTCTCGACGCCAAAGTAGGCGAGCCGAGTCCGAACCCGAAACTCGAGGTACTCGAAGAATCTCCGGAAGCAGGCGTCACCCAGGTCGCCAAAGAGCGCCTGGCAGAGTTCCGAGGACGTTGGGACTATCCGCCCGCTCCCCTCGGCCTGCCGGCCCAAACTTGGGTGCGACTCGATGTGGGTGACGGCCATCTGGTGAGCCACTCCCCCCTCTCCGGCACCTTCAAGCTTTATCTACAGCCGGACGGCTCGATCGTAGAAGAGGACAGTCACGAACGTTATTTCACCGTCAAGAACTCCGACGGCAACTTCGCCGGCATCGCCGACACCGGCACGCTCGTGACCGGCGCGCTGGCGTTGATGGCCCGTGGTGAGGCCGAACGCGGCGAAGAGCTGATGGAACCCGTAAAAAACGACATGAGCTTGACGGTACAAGTCGCCCGCGCGGTCGCCGAATCACTCAACGGTCAAACCACAGAAGCCGAAAAAACCCTACGCCGCCTGGCCGGCGAGCAAGGGGCGCAAGCCGTCGAGAGGGTTCTCAACATCGGTGGATATCGCTTTCTCGGAGCTGAGCTGGCCGGGGCGGCAAGGGATTCCTTTGAACTCGGAACCCGCGTTTTTCCCGACTCGGCCAACCTCTGGGACAGCTTAGGCGAGGTTCTGATGACCCTGGGAGAACATGAGCAATCCATTCGCTGCTATCAAAAGTCTCTCGAGCTGAACCCGGAAAATTCGAACGCCGTGGCCATGATTGCCCGCATGAAGGCCGAACAACAGGCCGAAGGGTCTTAGGATTGCGTCAAACTCTGCTCTGCCACAGCCTGCGAAGGGCAACAGAAAGGGATGGATCTCAGGAGGCGCCGAAGCTCACCTGAAAAGCCGCCCAATGGTTGGGATGGCTCAGATCTAGGGGCGCGGCTTGGTCCGTGCTGCCGGTGTCTCCCCTAACCCACTGACTGAGTCTTTCGATCCAGGCTTCGGGCAGGGAGTCTGGCAAAGGGTCGGTCCAGACGGCTCGACCTTCCAGCAGGTCTAATTGCGCCGCCCTAAGTGCCTCGTCGATCCACGATCCAGCCTTTAGGTGGTGGTAGAAACGGGCCATCAGCAGCGCTGTGGATCGATCGTTGACCTGCCATTGTGACGACAAAACGCTCTTGGCTCCGGCGAAAAGAAAGGCCCGGGTCAAACCCGCTAGGCCGGCACCGTCGACCGACTTTCCGAGCCCCGTTTCACAGGCGGACAAGACCACCAGTCGGGCGTCGATTCGCAGAGATTCGATGATTTCCCAGGCCTGCAGTCGACCGTTGTGTTGACCGTCTCCGGCCAGGCTCAGGAAAGAGTCGAGGGGAAAACGATCGTCGACTTCCCCATGGCCGGCGAAGTGCAGCACATCCACGTCCGTGCCGAGAGCGCGAAATTGAGCCTCGGAAGCTGAGCGGCCCAAATATAAAGCTCCCGGCCCGGCATGAAGGGCATGGACCAGGCGAGCCTCTTTGCGGCTCCAATCGAGCTTCGCCCGTCCGTCGTCGGGGTCGCCGAAAATCACCCAAGTCTCCGACCCGGTTTCGGCCTGGATCCACCCAGTGCTGGACCGAATCGCCGACGAAGCCGACAGAGCCGTGCTCAAGGGCAAACGTTGCACCAGGAAATGCCCATTGTCGTCTTGTAGGGCAGCGAACGGCAGGCGAAAGAGTTCCCGATCAGGCACGACGATCAAGCGATCGGCTTCGGCCAAAAAATCTTCGATCGGACCCAAGAGTCGGGAATAGAGCCGCCTGGAGACCGAGTTCAGACCTTCTGCGGCGGAAGCATCACTGCGCAAAAGGGTATTGAAGATATCCACCTGTCCGGCCAGGCCCGCGGTCTCCAACGGCAGAGCCCTGAAACGGCGCTGCCCGTCCGCGGTCTTGCCGAGCGCAAAAACCAATCCGTTCTGGTCTCCCACGGAATAGAGCAGCAACAAGGTGGAAGGCGGCAGGCCCGACAGGACTTCGTCGAGCCCCAATCCGGCCGACGAATCCAGCTCGGCCAACCGGGGGGCGAGAGCTACGATTCGATTCTGCAGCCTTTGCCGCTGATCCCGCAGCTCGTTGAGCTGGGCCAGCGTAACGGCATGTAATTCGTCGTCACCGGTCAGACCCCGCAGCATCTGCCAAACCCGCTCGTACTCGGCGTGCAGCAACCGGCGTTCGTTTTCAACTTCCGGCGGTAGGTCTCGATCGAAGACTAAACGTCGATGTTGAAACAGGGCTGCCAGACCTTGGGATCGCGCCCGTTCAATGAAGTCGAAGGCGCGGTCGGCTCGACCCAGCTCGAGCTGCCAGGACCCCGCGGTCCGATACCAATCGACGAATTCCGCGGCGGCTGTTGCCCGCTCCCGCGGACTTTCGGCGGGCACAGCCAGCGCCGACTCCGCCATGCGGATGGCCTCCTCCAACCGCTGCAAGGCTTCCTCAGACCGGCCATTTCGTCGGCTCACTTGCGCCAGACTGCGCAGCGAACTTGCATGCCAACGACTACCCGGAGCAAGACGCGCCCGCAGGGCCAAGCCCCGTTGAAGCACCTCCTCCGCATCTTCGAGACGATTCTGCTCTAACCGAACCTCGGCCAAGATCTCCAGGCTGTCGGCCAAAAACATGGAACCTGGGGACAGCCTCTCGCTCAGCTCGACGCTGTGTGACGCCAGGGTTGCCGCCTGCGCCAGCTCGTCGAGACCGGGTGTGCTTTTCAGCAGGGCGAAGGCCAAAACCTTGGTAGCCCAAGCTTGGGTGTCACTGTCGGGGGCCAGCTCGCGGGCCAAGACATGGGCCTCGCGCGCCAAGGCGACGGCCAGGTCCGTATCCCCCCGCTGCACGTAAAGAGTGGCTAGATTGGCCAACGACGACATGACCTCCTCCCCGCGGGGAGCCAAACGTCTTCTCAAATCCAGAGCCTGCCGAAACCACAGCTCGGCTTTGTCCAACTCGCCCTGATCCTCGGCCAGCGCCGCCAGGTTGTTGAGGCTACGGGCGAGGTCCAAGCTGTCGGGAGCCAACTTTTGCCGCAGCTCTTTGGCCCGGCGATGCCGTTGCTCAGCGGTCGCCAGATCCCCTTGCAAATAGGCGAAAATGCCCAGGTTATTATAGGCCCGCGCCTCTCGCAGGCTGTTCGGGTCGAGCTGCTGGACCACCGCAAGCTGCTCCAACGACAAGGCTTCTGCTTCGCGCAAACGGCCGAGATCGCTCAAGGCCAAAGCCAAATTGTTCTGATTTCGGCTGAGCAATACGGTTCCAGGGGCCAAACGCTGATGGATCTCGAGGGCCCGAGTCAGGGGCGGCTCGGCCTTGAGTGAATCTCCTTGACGCAAATAGTGGGTGCCCAAATTCAATAGGGCCAGAGCCTTGATGGAACCCCTCTCGTCGACCGGCTCCAGGGCTGCCACCGCGCGGTCGTAGAGCTTGCGAGCTTGCTCCGCGTCCACGTCTTCCCTCGCCCAAGCCCACTCGCGCAGCAACAGGCCGGCTTCGAGCCGTAGGGCCGATTGCTCGCAGCGATCCACTGCCCGCCGCCATAACCGATCGGCGTCGCCGTAATTCCGGTCTTCGTCCTGGGTTTTGGCTTGTTGAAAATCGAGCCAGGCAGCCCCCAGATCTCGAGCTTCCGACGGAGGATTGCGGACGGAAATCGGCAGATCCTCACGAGTCCAAATCAGCGGCAAAACTTGCGTGCCCCGGCGCACGGTCAAGTGCAAACGCCGAAATCCCGGCGCCGCGATTTGCAGCTCGAGAAGGTCGAAGCCATCGAATATTTGGCCGGATCCCGAGGGAGCGTCCGATGAGCGTGATTCACCCCTCCACGCGAGCAGTCGATCGCCGGAGCGCAGAACTTCGGTATCGGCTGGGACCTCGATTTCGACCCCGATTTCGACCCCGATTTCGACCCCGCCCTGCTCGGTAGTTTCCTTTGTTGTTCCTTCCGTGGCTGCTCCCGTGGCTAGGAGCGAGCCCAGGGCGAGGAAGATCCAACGGCTCATGATCCAGGCGCCGGATCCGCTTCCAAAACCCTAAAAGAAAAGGGCCCCAGCCGTTTTCGGCTCACCGGCCCGCGCACCTCGACGGTCCACAAATAGGTCCCTCGGGCAAAAGGTCCCCATGAAGGCGCGACCTGGGTGTGGTCCAACCATGGGCTCTGCCAGACCTGTTCGCCCGCAGCATCCAGGACCTTGACTCGATAGGCTTCTGCGCCTGCGATTTCCGCCCATTGCAGTGCCGTCGGAGCCAACTCGAGAAGCTCGCCGTCGGCGGGCACCACGATCGCCGGACCTGCTCCGGCTTGGCGCACGGTCGCGGTGTGTTCGGAAAGCCCCCGCTGCCCTGCAACCCACCAGAATCCGATCACGACCGCCAGCAGGGCAGCGGCCAAGGTCGCCCAGGCCGGACGGAATCCCATGGATCGAGAGGTCACACCCTGCCCTTGGGTCTCTTCACTCCAGGCCCGGATCTCCTTGGCCAAACGCAGCTCGGTGGCGCATTCAGAGCAATCCACCACATGGTCGAGAGCGCGATCTCGAACCTCGGCGGCCAACTCTCCGGCGGCCAAGGCGTTGAGGGTGTCGGCATCCAAACACGCCCCGCCCTCGCGGGTCGGATTGGTCGTCAGCTTGCGGTAGTCCTCTACCCACTCGTCAGAGATCTTCATGGCTCATCCCAGCCGCTGCCATGGCTTCACGCAGCGTTGTCAGTCCTCGATAGAGCAGATTTCTCGCTTTGGGCTCAGTCCAACCGGAGACATCGGCGATTTCTTGAATCTTGAATCCTTGCAAATAAAGGCCGACGGCCCGACGGCGGTCTGTCGGCAGATCGTCGAGCTTTTGTCGCGCGAAACGCAGCATTTGTGCCCGGCGGGCCGAAGTTTCCGGCGACGGCTCCGAGGCTTCTATGGCTCCCAGATCGTCGGCCGACACGGAATCCTGGGTTGAACCCACTTCTTGAGGCCGTACGTGCCGCGCGCGATCCGTGCGCACCGCGCGCATGGCATCGATGGTCACGGTCGACACCACCCTATGGAGATAAGACGTGGGGTTGTCCAAAGTCCTCTCACTTTTTAATGCCTTCCACAGCCTGACCCGAATTTCCTGCTCCAGGTCTTCCGGCACGATGCCCATATCCCGGGGACAAATACGCCGCACCCGGGACTTCAACCATGGGCCGTATTGATCGAGAAATCGACCCAACAGCGATTCAGCGTCTTGCAAGCAACGGCCTCCCGGACAATCTCAGATCTTTACTTTCAGGCGGCGACTCTAGGAACAAAGCTCCGGATCGAGATTCTATCTGGGTCCCATTCAGTTTGCGCTTTGGAGCGCGGCGCGAGCCAGGCCCTTTTATCGCCGAAGAAATTATCTAAAACTCTCGCCTATTGACCGAACTAGCCTGGAGCTACCTTTCGTCTGGATCAAACACACTTCCCACTCCGGGCCGTGACAGAATAGACCCGTTGCATTCATTGGCGAGAGCGGCGCATTCATGAGCCCGAATTGGTTTTCACATCACCCGCCCCAAGTAGGCCGGGTTTCTCGAGTTGCCCCAAGGTTGTCTACGGTCTTGTGCATCGTGGTGGGAACCCTCTGCGCGTCCTTCTGCCTTGGCGCCACTCCGAGCCCGGACATTCCCCTCTCGGAGCTTTTGGTCAACCGATGGACCGTCGAGGACGGGCTGCCGTCCAACAGCTTGGTGGAGGTCAGCCAATCTCCCGAAGGCTATCTTTGGATTTCCTCGTTCAGCGGTTTGACCCGATTCGACGGCAACCAATTCAACATCTACGACCGTAGCTATCTTCCGAACCTGACCACTGACGGCTTCACGCACCTCACCACCGACCGTTTCGGACGCTTCTGGATCGGCACCCGGGGCGACGGACTATTGACCTACAACCGAGGACAATTCCGATCGTTTGGTCATCCCTTACCGGCCAGGGCCGCGATCATGGACATCCTGGTGGACGATCAGCAGCAGATTTGGATTGGGGTCGACGACCTCGGTGCCTTTCGATACGAAGGTGGTCGGCCGATTCCCATCCCCAATCCCCAGGTCCTCGACGTAACTGTTTCCGACCTTGCCATGGATTCTGAGGGCGCGGTGTGGATAGGCACCAGCGGCAAGGGGCTGACCCGTTTCTTCGAAGGCGGGTTCACGACCTATACGACCCATGACGGTCTTCCCGACAACCAAATCGGTAGTCTGCTACCTGGAGATGAGTACCTTTGGATCAGCACTCCTCGAGGACTAGCTCGTCTAAAGGGTAAGAACATCGAGATCGTGCCTGAACTCCGGGAGGTGCCCGCCGACGCCCTGCTCGAGGACGAGCACGGCAGCCTGTGGGTCGGATCCGACAAGGGATTGATGCGCTTCCATCCGATCACTGGAAAGGCCGAGGTCTTGTCGAGCTTCGAGGGTCAGATCTTGCGCGGAATCGGCTCAATGACGGTCGACCGCGAGGGCAGCTTATGGTTCACCACCTTCAGTGGCGGCCTATTCCAAGTCCGTCGCAGCGTGTTCAAGAACTTCACCCAGGAAGACGGATTAGACGGCGACGTGGTCGACACCATTTGCGAAGTCGGCAGCGACGAGGTTTGGGTGGGCACCTATAGCGGTACCGTCAACACGATCGTCGATGGCAAAGTAGGAACCGTGGACTTCGACGATAAGCTGCGCGGGCGTGCCCGCAACATCTACCGAGATCGAGAGGGCGGAGTCTGGATCTCATCCAACGGCGGTCTGATCCACCGCAAGGACGGAAAATCAACACTTTATACCGAGGAACACGGCCTACCTTCGCTACAAACACGGGTGACTTTCCAAGGCTCCAGCGGTCAGATTTGGGTTGGAACCAGCCTGGGAATGGCCCACTTCACCGAAGAGCAGACCTTTGAGGTGGAGCAAGGAGAACTCGGCACCCGATTCATCCTGTCGATCGATGAGGACTTGGACGGTCGATTGGTGGTCGGTACCCGGGGCAGTCTGCTGATCCGCGAAGAATCCGGCGAGATCCGACGCTTTTCGGCAGAGCACGGCATGCCCGGCAGTGTGGTTTTCAGCACTTTCGTCGACCCTGGAGGGGCTATATGGCTGGCCACAAACGGAGGGTTGGGACGGCTCAAAGATGGTCGAATTCGCGCGTTGGACAAACGCCGTGGGCTGCCCATCGATTCGGTATTCGACCTCAAGCTCGACTCCCTAGGATATCTGTGGCTCACTTCCGCTGTCGGTGTGATCCGAGCCCCTTTCGACGACCTTCAGGCCTACATGGACGGCGAGTTCGAACGGGTGGAAACCGAACTTTTCGACGAGCACGACGGCATGGTGAACCGTGAATGTGTGGGGGCCCGCAAAATCCTCCAAGCGACGGATGAAAAGCTCTGGATTCCCACCTTGGGCGGTGTCACCCGCGTTGATCCCCTCGACCTTCCCCCGGCGCCACCGACTCCCGAGGTGGTGATCGACCGTTTTCGGGTCGACGGTGTGGCCTTCAACTTGGACCAGCCGCGCCCGGTTTTGCCGTCACCGAACCGGCCGCTTTCGAAACCAGAGGCCCCAACCTCGGGCTCGGTGCCCCATTTCCTGGATCCGGGCCCTCAACGTATCGAACTCGGTTTTTCCGCACCGAGCTTTGTGGCACCGTCCAAGGTGAGAATCCGCTATATGTTGGAGGGCTTCGATCCAGGATGGATCTCCGCTCAAACCGACCGTGCTGTTTCCTATACCAATTTGCCGCCGGGAAACTATCGCTTTCGGGCGGTGGCGGCGAGCAGCGAAGGACGATGGCCGGAGGAGGAAGCGGTGCTTGAATTCTCTATTCGGCCCGCTTTTCACCAAACTGCTGCGTTTTTCACCCTCGCCGGTGGGCTTACCCTCTGGGGTATCGTATGGTTGTTTCGGCGCCGTATGGCGGCGGTGCACCACCGCAACGTCCAACTCAAGCAGCGCATTGAACGGCAACAGCAGGTCGAACTCGAGCGAGAAAAGCTGATCAAAGAGCTCGAGGTCAAGAATCAGGAATTAGAGCAATTGGGTTATTCCTTCTCCCACGACCTCAAAACTCCTTTGGTTTCGATCCACGGCTTCCTCGGCCTGCTGGAGGAGGACACCGCCGCCGGCGACAGCCGGCGGGTGCGCGAAGACATGGATCAAATCCGGGCAGCGGCGGATCGAATGAATCGCTTGTTGAACGGCCTGAGGGAGCTATCCAGTCTCGGGCGAAGGGATATGGGTCGGCAGACATTGCCGTTCGCGGAAGTCGTGCAGCAAGCGCTCTTGGACCTGGCAGATTCTTTAAAAGAGCGCCGGGCAACGGTTCACGTCGCGAAGGATCTTCCCTATGTGGTCGGTCGGCGCCACCAGCTAGTGCGCGCGGTCAGCCACCTGATCGACAATGCCGCCAAATTCGCTGCCGACGACGACGAGCCTCAGATCGAGGTCGGAACCCGGGATGATGGGCGGCAAACAGTATTTTTCGTGCGCGACCGGGGTATCGGTATCGACCGAAGTCACCACATGGGAATCTTCGGACTTTTCAATCGACTCGACCAAAACCGCGAAGGGGTAGGCATCGGATTGGCGGTCGCCGAGCGGGTGATCAAAACCCACTCGGGAAGGATTTGGGTCGAATCCGAAGGGGAAGGTCGCGGCGCGACCTTCTGTTTTACCCTCGGCCTTCGTTGAAGAGGCCGGTTTCCCTGCCTCTCGGCTACGGCACCCCGCTAAGCGAGTCCGCTAAGATGATTCCGCTAAGATGACAAGGGCCTACGGCTGGATCACTTCAGCATCAAGGTGCCGGTCTCACCCGCCCGCTCCGGTGTGGTCTCTTCGTGGTTTCCTTCAAAAACTCCGTCCTTGAACGAACCTTCGAAAATGAACGTGCGCTTCTTGTTCTCGTTCTGGACCTCGCCCGACAGCGCTCCATCCATCGAACCCTCGGCCGTTCCTGAGTAGGTGTGGGGTTTGTCGCGGAAGTCGAAGTAGAAGGACACATCCCAGGTACCTTCGCCGGTGGGCGTGAACACGGCTTTTAGGTCGCCGGTAGGTCCGCGATTCCACTGGTATTCACCCACCAGAGTCGTCTCGGCTTTTTCTGCATCTTCGGCACCTTTGGCATCTTCGGCGATCACGACGCCGGGCACGAGCAAGCAGGTGAGCAGAAAAAAGAGTAGGCAGATTGAGCGTTTCATGAAGTCTCCTGGTCGATTCCGCGGTCGGCCGGGACCGGCGCCGCGAAGGGTATGGGTCGTCTCGCAAGGAGCCGCTTCCCGGCCCTATGCCAACTAAGATGAAATGAAATCATCGATCGGATCTCGGCACAAGCGCGAGCTGCCATCCAATCGCAGGTTTCGGTCCACCCCAACCGCTTCCAGGAAGCATCCATCGTGGCTGATCACTATCAAAGCACCGGTAAAGGCCGCCAAGGCTTCTTCGAGCACCCTGACCGTGGACAAATCGAGATTATTGGTTGGCTCGTCGAGCACCAATAGGGGCGGCGGGTCACCCGCTCCGAACAGGCAGGCCAAGGCAGCTCTCATCCGCTCCCCACCGCTCAGCTCTTCGGGCAAGCGGGTCACGGCCTGCCGACCGAGGCAGAATCGATCCATCAACCAATAGACCTCCTGGGTCGTGAGCTCCGGGTTGGTGGCGATCATGCCTTCGGCCAGCGGTACTCCCGGCGGCAACATCCGACAATGTTGGTCGAGCCAAGCAAAGCGGGACAAGGCCAAGCGAACTCTCCCCTTTTGCGCTTTCAACTCGCCCACCAGAATCCGGGCCAGGGTCGACTTGCCGCAACCACTGGCTCCGGTCAGGGCCAGACGCTCCGGCCCCACGATCTTTAAATTCAAACCCGGCTCAGGCCACAACCAACGACCGCCGAACCTCATGTTGACCCCCTCGATCTCCGCCACGATCTTGCCCGACGGCACGTCGACTTGGCCCAACTTCAAGCGCACGGCGGTAGTGGGGCGTACCTCCGACCGGGCCGAATTCAGGGTTTCTTTCGCTTCGAGTATTCGCTTCTCATGGGCTTGTCCAAGCCGCGCCAGGGTCCGCTGGGCTTGACGTTTCGCCCCTTGGATTTCAATCTTCGAGGCCCCGCGACGGGCCGCCGCCCGCTTGCCACCCGCCGCCTTACCGGCTTGCCTTTCCTTGGCTTCTTGAGCCGCGCGTTGCTGCCGTGCCAATCGAGTAGAGGCCACTTCCAAGCGGTGGAGAGCGGCTCGCCGCTGCCCTTCCACTTGCTCGCGATAGAAGTCCCAGCCGCCGCCGTAAGCTCGCAGCCCTAGGGTCGACAGCTCCAGGGTTTTTTCCATACGTTTGAGCAGCGCCCGATCATGGCTGATCACCAAGAGACCCTGCCGAAAGTCGTCGAGCACGCCGTAGAGCAAGTTACGGGAGGCTGCGTCCAGGTGATTGGTCGGCTCGTCGAGCACCAGCAGATCCGGCTCGGCCAGCAGGCAACCGGCCAGCGCAACCCGCTTGCCCTCGCCGCCGCTGAGCCGATCCATGGGTGCCCGTAGGTCAATATCCCTCAGGCCCAAGCGATCGAGCTGGGCATTCGCCCGCTCCTCCACATCCCAATGGTCGCCGACTCGCTCGAAGAAAACATCGTCACAAGCGCCGTTTTCGATCGCTGCGATGGCGTCGAGCAAAGGTTCGATTCCCAGTGCTTGGGCCACCGACTGGATAACCGGCCCGTCTCGTGGCCCACTTCCCGACCCAATCAACCCCTGGGGCAACCAACCCATGCGGCCTTGACGTCGCACAAGGCCTGAGGTGGGCTCCAAGTGGCCCACAAGTAAACGAGCCAAAGTCGATTTGCCGCAGCCGTTGTCGCCGACCAGCGCGGTTTTCTCGCTCCCGAGGGCAAAGGTCAGCCGATCGAGGATCCGACGACCTTCGGGGGTTTCCCAGGTCAAATCCTCACAAGCCAGAATTTCTTCAGCCGTTCTATGGGTTCCGTGCATAAGGGGACCTCCGTTTCTTGGGGAGACGGGAATCACACGGACATGCAGAGCCGACGAATCCCGACTCCGGGGACTCGTCCGACAGCGTCTAGGCGATACCTAGGACGATGATTTTCTGGTGTTTTGGCTTAGCTGCGCGGGAAGCGTGTGGAAGTCAAAAGCCTAGACCAGCGGACAAATTCGGTGTCGCATGCTGATCAAAGGTTTGGCTCATGTGCTCGCTTCCTGCTGGGAGGGTGGCCGGGGAGGGTAAGTCGGCGGTCACCGACGCTGACCGCGTCCAAGTCTACCGCCAGACTTGGACGCGTGCAAATCGCTTCCTCGCCCGGCCCAGTATACCTCGCCGTCCCGCCGGCAACCGACCACAGGCGAGGCCTCAAGCCTGTCGCGACGGGCCCCTTCGAGTTCTTGCTACGTTGCGCGAATCCACCTTGCCCGGAGCCCGAAGCTGAACTCGCCCCAAAACACAGCAAGACGCTCAAAGCGATTGGACGGATATCGACTGGGATGCCCGAGCACGAAGTCAGCCGATGTCCTAGGGCAAGGTCAAAGGATGTCCTATAGCAAACCGGCTCGGCGTCCGATTTCGTCTCGTGATGTGAATCGCTACAATAGGTTCGATGCACTTTAAAATCCGTTCTCAAATTTTATTCGTTTCAGTATTGAGTGACTAGGCCTGGACAAAATCGACGGGCCTTTTAAGAATTTCGAGTGGTTTTGACTCTAATTGGGTCCAATATCACCCACATAAAACTCCATGACTGGTCATTTTCCGTGATGATCCACTCAAATCCTACTGCGAATCCTTGGGAGGGATAGATCATGTTCGAGCTCAAAAAATACTTATTAATATATTCTATTATTGCGATTTTTTTACTTTCGATCGCCGAGGCTCAATCCATACCCGCGGATTTTCCCGGCGCCCGGATCTCGGTCGAAGCTCGGGACTCGGTGACGGATCGAGCTACCTACATTGCCACTTGCAACACCACCGAGTGCCGGGACAACGATTCCGAAAGCACAACCGCAGATCAGAGTTTCTGCGACGCACCTCCAGCCATGATCCCGGGCGCCGAAGGCAGCTGTCCGGCCCCTGCCACGGCTCCTGGCGACGCTCCGCCCGAGCTCGGAAACCACGAGGCTTTCGGTTGTGCTCGCTTTGCCGTCGATCGATCCTCCCCCTTTGACTGGAGCATGGACGACCCCCAGAAGCTATGCGTGTTGCGGGCCTGCGCCGGGGATCAACCTTGTTTTGGGGGCCACCTCGAATCCCCCTCCGGTGAGCTGTGGACGCGAGGGGCAACTTTGGAGCTACCTTCGAGTTCCCCGGTGGCGATCGGTGCCGGAGCGGATTTTCATCTTTGGACCGTGATCAAAACCGGCCCCCCCACGGCGCGAGAATGCCTCCTGGGCTCCGCCCTGCACCACCTCTGTGTCGAGCCGGACGGAAGTCTTTTCCTGCGTCTCGACACTTGGTCCGCTTCTTTGACCGAGGCCGCCGGCGTGCCGCTCGGCTCTTGGATCTCGCTCGAGGTCTCCCGCTCGGCAGGGGCTCTGCGGGTGTGGATCGACGGCGAGGAGACAACCCTCGGGGCCCCGTCGAATACCGACAAGAGCTTTATCGTCAGCTATTTGATGAGCGCCTTTAAAGGCGACGCCGCCTTTGCCGGCCAAATGGCGGGAGCTTGGCTTTACGATCGAGTGCTCGGCGCCTCCGAGCGTGCCGACCTGCACCAATATTTGGCAGACACCTACGACGTCGGACCGAGTTCGAGCATCGGGCGTCTGCGTATTGATTCCCGGGCCGACAAATACGTCGCTCAACGACGGTATGTCGCGGCCACAGGTCTCCCGGCTACAGGTCTCCCGGCTACAGGTCAGTGGCAGGCCGATTACCCGATCTCCGGCACCTTCAACGGCCCGGCAGCAGCCATCGAGGGGCGCGCCGTGGACGCTGAAACGAACACGCCGATCACCCCTTGGTCTACGGTCGATCCGTCGCCGACCGGCGGTTCCTGGTCCGGCTTTCTGCCCTCGGTGCCCCAAGGCGGCTGGTACCGCATCGAGGCCCGCAAGGTCGGCCGACCACAGGCCGGCGCGTTGACCGAAAACCGCTTCGGCGTCGGCATGGTGGTGGCCGCCATCGGCCAAAGCAACATGGTCAAAATGTTTACCGAAGACGAGGGGGACGGCTCGGTGGCGACTCCTTTTGAAGTCGCCCACGAGCTCACCCACCGTCTGGGTTACGGCGAGCCCGCGGGTTTTCCCTATAGCCGACCTCGCGACGCCGACATTCCGGTGACCTGGGGCCCGGTGACCGGCACCGGTGGCATCCGCCTGGCCAACAACCTGGTCGAAGCCGCAGGGGTACCCGTGCTGATGCTCGACTTCGCCCTGGATTGGACCGGCCTGCTGCAGCATTGGAACGACACGACCGACTTCGTCGGCTGGACTCGCTTCGCCGACGCCTTGGAAGAAGTGAGCGGTTTGGAAGCCGTGATCTGGCACCAAGGCGCCTTCGACGCCCACGATGCCGACGCCTATGAAAACGACGTGGTGACCGTGGCAGAGCATATGGCCGGCTTGGACGCCCTCTACGGGCAGATCACGACCTTGCGCCCGGAGACCGCCGACGGTGGACCACTGCCCTTCATCTTGGCCTTACAGAATCGGGGGGTCTACGACGACGTCATCGCCAAGGACGACGCCTACAACGCGGTCCGACAGGCTCAGCTACGCTGGGCCGACGAGCGGGCTCACGTCTTTTCCGCCGGCAGCACCCTGGACTTCGAGCTGAGCAATCGGCCCAATACCGGCAGTGGTCATTTCTGGGCCTTGGGCTATCAGGAGATGGCGGATCGCTACAGCCGTACCCTCTTGCACGCCATCGACCAACCGGGGTGGCAAAATGGTGCCGAAGGCGGTCGCTTGT
This sequence comes from uncultured bacterium, assembly GCA_965366625.1. Classification (GTDB taxonomy): domain Bacteria; phylum Acidobacteriota; class Thermoanaerobaculia; order Multivoradales; family J023; genus JAUIJL01. The sequence continues at coordinate 2,961 of CBDUGP010000115.1, read as the reverse complement.
CCACAGTCACGGTGCAGGGTACGACCGTGCAAATCCAAGTAGACCACGACCACGGCAACCGACTAAGGCTGCGAGATCCAGACTCGCTGGTGGAAGGTTTTACCGTCACCGACGGACCGTGGGTTGAGGATGTGGGCAACGGTCCACAACGCCGGGAACTCGAGATCGTCTCGGCGAGACTTTCCGATTCCGAGCCGGGCAATTGGATCGAGTTGGAGCTGGCCCAATCCCCCACCGGCCCGGTGCGAGTGCGCTATCTCTACGGCCAGAACGTATTTCACTATAAATCCACGGACACGGAGCGCCGCCTCAACGGCAATACTCTCTACGACGACTTTGCCTATTCCGCCGGCCGTGACGGCCTACCGATCCTGCCCACCACCGAGGATCTAATCGCTCAGCCCGTGGGTGAGATGTTGATCAGCACAGACGTTGTCTCCGTGGCCGAGAACGATTCCGGCACGTTCTTCGTTTCCCTCAGCTCAGTTCCCGCCGAAGATGTATTGATCTATTTGGAGGTCGAAGGAGACGACGACCTCGAGCTCGTCGGCCCTTCGACCCTGACCCTGACCGCGGAAAATGCCCTAGGGGGTCTAGTGGTCTCGATCAACGCCGTACCCGATGCCGACGCCGTTTCCGGCAGCGCGGTGGTCCGTCTGCGAGCGGACGGCTATCAAAGCCGGGTGGTGCAACTCTTCGAGATTGATTCCGATCCTTTCTTGAACGTCGTCGGTGCCGACGGTTTGGCGGTCAGCGAGCTCGACGGCGAGGCACACTTCCAAGTCGCCCTCGGGGTGCCGCCGTCGTCACCCGTCCGGGTCACGATCCACAGTGCCGATCCGGACCGGCTTCAAGTGATTCCGTCGGAGCTGACCTTCACCTCCGGCTCGTGGAATCTGCCGCAAAACATCACCGTCATCGGTCACGTCACCGAGCTGTCGAGCGCTTCCCAAGTCGATGTGGTGCTGGCGGTGGACGATGCGGCCTCCGACGACTTCTATGACTCGATGCCGGACCTTCACCTGCCGATCACCCTTTTGAACCTCGAGGCTGGGCTGCAGCTCTGTTGGCCCTTGGACATCCACCAACCGGACGGGATCGGACGGCTGACCCCCGACGAATCCGGTCACGAGCGCCACGGTATCGTCGGCGACCTGGCACGCACCGACTTGACCGGAGTGGAAGACGGCGCCATCGGCACCTCCGGCCCCGGATCCATCCACGGCGACTCCGAGGACGGCATCGCAAGCCCGCCGTTCACCATCGACGAAGGCCGGGAGCTGACCCTCCTGATGTGGTACCGACTGGGGGTCGATAAACACGACGGTTACCTATTCCATTGGGGCGGCACCTTCAACGACGTCAATGCCATGTCCGCCTTCTTGGATGTGGGCACGGGCCTGCGAATACGGGTCCACGACGCCACGGACCAATCGTCCGTCTTACAGATTGCACCCACCGGTTTCGATCAAATCGGTTGGCATCATTTAGCGGTGGTGAAAGACGAAACCGGCTCCAGGGTCTACTTCGACAGCACACTGGCCGGCAGCCACGTCATGGGCTCGGGAACGCTCTTGCCCGCGGACGGCTTTGCGCTCGGCATGAACGAGATCGGTACCTACGGCTCGATCGCCGACTTCGACGACGTGCGGATCTACGACCGCGCCTTGACCGCCGAGGAAATTCAAGTCCTGTTCACCACGGCCGCGGACAGCCCGGTGACCCTCCAGCTCACCCCCGAGCCCGCCGGCAGCCAGGGACAATGGGCCGTGCCGGCCTTCGAGAACGACGACGGCAAGCCTGTCTGGCACCCGTCCGGCGACACCGTCGAGCTGCCTCCGGGCTCTTGGACGGTAACGTTCTCCGAGGTGGCGGGCTTGCTCAAACCCGCCGATCTGACGATCGAGGTAGAGCTCGGGGAGCCCTTGTCGCTGCAGCAAAGCTACGCTTCCGACTCCCAGGGGCGCATCCGTGGCCAGATCACGCCGGCCGCCGCCGAAATCGACGGTCGCTGGTATCTGTCGATCGAAGATCCGAGCAGTGCTCGTCCGAGCGGTGAGGAAATCCCGCTGCCCGTGGGCACCTATACGGTGCGTTTCACCCAGATCGAGGGTTGGATCGAGCCGCCGGATGTGAACGTGACCGTCACCGAAAACGAGACAATCGTGGCCGCGGGCGACTATTTGCTCCAAGACAACCTCGAACCGATCTTGCATCTGCGCCTGGACGAGACATCCGGCTCGGTCGCCGTCGACAGCTCGGCCCACGGGCGACACGGCGTCTTGGGCGATCAAACCCAACTCGGTCGGCCCGGCATCGACGACGGGGCCGTCGCCACCGTCGGCCCCGGCAGCAGCTCGGGCTCGGCGAGCCTGGGGATTCTTGTCCCCGATTTCGGCGACGACTCCTATAGCGCGGCCACCGTCTCCCTCTGGTATCGCCTGAACGATTCCCACGACGGCTACCTCTTCCATTGGGGCGGTTCCTACAACGACCCGGACTCCATTTCGGCTTATCTCGACGTGGGCACGGGTCTTCGCGTCCGAGTGCACGACAGCGGCGACACCTCGTCGGTGGTCGCGACGGCGCCGGCGGGATTCGACGACAACGCCTGGCACCATCTGGTGATCACCAAATCGTCCGCCGGCAGCGCCGCCTATTTCGACGGATCGCTGGTGCTTCAAGACGGTATGGGCGCCGGTCCATTCTCCCCCGGCACCGGCTTTGGGCTGGGCTTGAACGAAATCGGAACCTACGGCCTGGAAGCGGATTTCGACGACGTACGCCTGTGGGCCCGCGCCCTCGACTCCGCCGAGGTGGCGGATCTCTATACCCATTCTCCCCATGCCCGAGTCACCGTCGATTTGGGCCCGACCGAGGCCACTGCGCTGGGCGTGTTATGGCAACCCGTGGGCGACGATCGTTGGTATGACTCCGGCGAAACCGCGTTGGTGGCCTTGC
>CBDUGP010000114.1:0-28008 GCA_965366625.1 uncultured bacterium | reverse complement strand
ATCGGTTTTTGGGAGTCGTACTGTTCGTTGGTGAGTTTGATGTGCCTTGGATCGTCATCCAGGATTGACCCTCGATAATCGCTTGACCCTTAAAAAGGCTGGACGGATCGATCTACGTGCTGGAAGTCGCCTCCAAGGGCGAGCAGAGCTATCTGCGGATCCAAGGCTTCCACAAAGCGGCCGAGCAAGGCGGCGTGTCCATTGCCCGCGATGCGCCGGACGAGGAGGTCAAGAAAACTTCCGAAGTCCTCGAAGCGATCGACAAGCTGCAAACCTTCAACGCCTTCCATGGCTCATGGATCTACGAGGTCACCAACACCGTGGCCGACAAGATTCGCTTGAAGGCCTCGGATCTGGTCCAGGACGCTTGATCGTCGAATAGCGTGCCTCCTCTGAACAACTCCTGAACATTTGAGTCAAGATTTTTCCGCGCCGTGGAAAACTCTGGGGAAAGAGGCTGTGAGGGGGGGCGAATGGCGCCAAGATATGAGGGGTTCGCCGCCAGGCCACGGGCTGAAGCCCGAGGCTACATTAGCCTTGTCCCTGCGGGACGGCCCTGCGTTTCAGCTTCCGGGCTGCCCCGAAGGGGCGAGGCATGAGTAGCCTCGGAATTTATTCCGTGGCGGGGGCTGGTCAGACGGGGCCGGCCAGGCCAGGCGCGGTGCGGTGCGGTGAACGATATCGGTTCCGCATTTCCTCGCGGGTTTGACGCCTAATCGTCGATAGACCCCAGTCCCCAAAGCAGTTAGAAGCAAAACGCCCCGGCAACCCCGGGGCGTTTTGGGTGTGAGAGAGCTTCAATACCCGGGGGGACGGGTGCCCGCTTGGAGGTGTTTGGCGGTTTGTCCTCCCTGTTTTGAGCTGCAGGTTGGACATTGGGGGTAAAGGCGCTGAGGTTTGTTGAGCCGATTGAGGGCCGAAACCGGTTGGTGGTCGGCGACGAAAACCACGACGGCTTTGGACCCGCAGGTGTGACAGCCGAATTGTTGAGCCAGGCGTTGGATCATTCGGCTCTGCTTTTTGGAGACCTGGGCCGAGGTGGCCGGGATCGACGGCCCAGCCCATAGGCCCGGCCGGAAATAATCGCCGGCGGAGGCATGGATATTGCTCGCGGGTCGGATCCTTTTTCGTGGCCCACTGACGATGTTGCTCGATGAGAGCTCTGACTGCTGCAATTTTGCGGATTTGGCTCGGGTCCTTCCCAATTTGGCCTTGCGGCAGCTGATGGCGTGCACGTTGTGGACCCACAGACCCGCATGACCCGCGAAGTAGGTGTGGGCGTCGTCGACTTCGAGGTTGAAGACCCGCCGGGGACCTGGCCGTGTGGAGACCGAGGTCAGCTGCGATCGGCCTTCGAGTCCTTCTAGTCCGTCACCTTCTTCGAGCCGACCCGCTTCGACCCACCGCCCGTCGGCGTGCCGGAGCGGATGCTCCGAGGTCACCTTGAGTTGGTTGTTTTGGGTGTCCAAGACATGGACCTCGTCGACCATTCGAGTGAAGAGCTCGGTGATCGGAAAGAGGCCTGTTTCGCCGCTCGTCTCATGTCGAGCCCAGACCCGGTCACCCACGGAGAGCTCTTCGATGGGCCGAGGACCCGATTCCGTCAAAACCGGTGTGTCGCCGGTGAAGGAGAAGGCGCAGCCGGCGGCGAGGGGAGCCAAGTCCGACGACGGTGAATCCGCGGTCGAGGAGGCCGCTCGTTGGGGTCGGCGGTAGGAAGCGCTCAATACCGCTGCGCTGAAGGCCAACGACAGTCCTGCGCCGAGGGAAGGATCCTTGGCGAAGTCATAGGCTTCGGCGGTCATGAATGCGACGTCGGTACCGCGGGCAAAGCGATGGACATTGCTCAAGAGGGTGGCGCTTTTGACCACGCTTTTGCCGGCCAAATAGGCGCCTCCGGTGGTGACGACCAAAATACCGTCGACCAATCCCGAGGCCACGGCGATGTAGGTTTTGGCGGAACCCCAATCCCATTGCGCGGGATTAAAATTGCTCTGGCTGAGGGAGGTTTCCACATAGGCCACCGCCAGCACGGTGGCAATCGCCGCCACCGCGACGAAGGCGCCGACCGCGAATTCACCGTCAGGATCGACCATGCCGATCGGGTCGCCGTCACCGTAGAGGTAGGGGCTGTGGTATTGGTCGGCGGGATCCGGAGCGAGGAATCGGCCGAGCTCGGGATCATAGAGCCGGGCTTCGAAAGCGTAGAGGCCGGAATCGTCCAAGAGCTCCTGGCCGCTGAATTTGGGACGAAAGTCGTCGGTGCCGGCGCTCGCAGCGGGATTGAGCTCGCCGTAGGGTAGATACCCCACGGAGGTGACCCGTCCGTTCGAGTCGGTGACCAGCTGGGTGCTGCCCAGGTGGTCGGTGTGCAAAAAGATTAATCCTTCGACCGGCACTCCCGGGCCGTTCGCGCCCGGGTCGAGGCCCCGTGTCTCGGCGAAGGAGGACAGGGCCGGCATCCACAGGAGCAAGATGCAGACGACCGCGCCGAGCTTGCCACGGCAGCCGAATCGGGGGCGTCCGATGGTTGCGCTAGCCTTACGAGCCCTTCGAATTGGAGGGGCGAACGGCCCTCGACCTGAAGGTCTTTTTCGACTTGCTTGGGCCCGGAGCCCGCCGGCGAGCAGGAGCACTAGCCAGAGCAGCAGGGGCGGCAACAGGATTCGGCTCGGTGACGTTGAGAGGGATTGTCCTCCGCTGAACCCGCTCCGTGCTTCGGTTTCAAGGACCCCTCCGGTGCCGTCGATTTCAAGGGCTCTACCACTGCCGTCTCCTTGACGGGTGATCGCCGCCACCGCGCCGTCCACTCCGCCGATATAGCGGGTGTGGATCCAGCGACCGTCGGCCAAGCGGGTGGCTTCCAGCTCCGGGCTGACGTAGAGGGTCAGCAGGGTGGCTCCACTCGAATTTTCCTGTCTCCGGGTGAGGCGCCGGCCGTCGAAGTCGTAGGTGAAATGGCTCGACGATCGGGATTCGGTGCGCTCGGCACCGGTGGATGTCGAGGTGGTCGCCGAGGTCGACGCCGAGGTGGTCGTCGTGTGGATCGACTGTAGGCGTTGCTCGCCGTCGTATTGAAAACGAGAGGTGGCGGCTTTCGACTCGCCGGACAGCTCGCGTCGAATTCTCGACGTCACATGACCACTACGGTCGTAGGTCAGACGCCAATTCAGACGGGGCCCGGCGCCCGAGACCAGTTGGTGCGGCCGGTCCGGATCGTATTGGAAGGCCTGCTCGTTGATCCGCAGGGGATTGCCTTCCAGGTCATAGGCGTAGGTTTGGGTTTCGAAGGGGCCTTCGGCTCGCACCAAGCGGCCGACCTGGTCGTAGGAATAAAAACGGCTTTGGGCTGCGACCTCGCCGTCGACCAAGCCGAGCAGCTTGTCGGCGAGGTTGAATTGATAGCGGTGGTTGAAGAAGGTGGTTTGTGTTTGCGGTCTGAAGGTTCGGGCCTTGGCCGGCCTTCCTGAGGAATCCTGCTCGAACTCGGTGATGACCCCATTGCCGAAAGACGTTCGACCCACCGCTCCCAAAGCCGAATAGTCGCCGAAGGTGGCAAGGGTTTGCACCCCTTGGGGGGACGGACCTTCGAGGTTCGAGCTGTGGAGCTGTACGGAGGCGAGGAATCCCTCGGTGGTGTGGTCTTGGCGTACGATCGAGCCGTCGGGATAGGTGAGGCTTTCGACCAAGCCCGAGGGTGAATGCCGATAGCGAAAGCGATAGACCTTGTTGTCGAGCGAGACTTCGTAGTCTCTCGGACGACCCCATGCATCGTAGGTGTAGGAATAAGCCGCTCCCGGCATGGAGATTCGGCTAACCCGGCCGGCGGAAGCCCCTGATTCGGCGTCACCGCCGGCGGACGACCCTCCACCGTTTCCGGCGCTGTTTTCGGCGTCGCCTCCATCACCGTTTTCATCATAATGCCAGGTCGTGGTCGAAGGGCCGTTGGCACCGTGGACTTGTTTGCGCTGGATCCGGTCCAAAGCGTCGTAATCGAAATCGACCCTACGACCTTCCGCATCGACCGTTTGGACCAAGTTGCCGACGCCGTCGAAACGTTGGATGGTGGTTCCTAGGTGGGGATCGCTTCGGCGGATTTGTCGGCCGAGGCTGTCGAATTGGGTTTCCACCAACACGCCCCTGGCGTCAACTCTGCGGATCTGTTGCCCCAAAGGGTCGTAGGACGAGGTGGACGTCGCGCCATTTGGCCGGCGGGTGCTCAGCTCCCGTCCCCACACATCGGTGATCACGGTCAGCTCAACGGATCCGCTTTGATTGGCGGCCAGCCTTGGATCCGGCGAGCTGATGGTGGTCCGGAGGCCACCCTCGGCGTATTGGTAGCGCAGCTCGGCGCCCGTGGGTCGACGCACCACCAGCGGCCGGTCCTGGAGGTCGTAGGTCCGAGCGGTGCCGATCGGCGCGCTCGACTCGGTGCCGGAAGGGAAGTAAGGCAGGGATTCGAAGGAGGCACGGTTGCCAGCGTCGAATCCGAAGTCGACCGCCCGCAGGCCGTTCGGCTCTGGGGCTCGGGTCGTTTCTCGGTAAATCCGTCCCAAGCCGTCGTAATACTCACGGGTCCAGAACCAGTCGGCCGGATCGTTTTCGGTCCACGAGCGCCTTTGACGAACTTCTTGGTAGGAGTTGGGTCCGTCGGCCACGTAGCGAAAGCGGGCGATTTCCACCAACCGGCCGTCCGGCGCGGGGCCACGCATGGATTTTGGGCGACCGAAGCCGTCGAGCTCGGTCTCGAATTGACCCGCGCCACCGTCAGTTTCAGCGGTCACGGCGCCAAAACCCGCGTCGAAGGTCAGCTGTGTCGAAAGGCGGCGCCCGTTGTCGGTGGCGGGAGCCCTTTGGATGGTCGGATAGGTAGGGTCTGAGGGGCCGAAGGTCGTTTGCCAAGTGCGACCCAGCGCATCGGTCTCAGAGGTCCGGTTGCCGTAGGTGTCATAGGCGAAGGATTCGGTCAGCCAAGCCCCGGTCGAGGCTGAACCCTCGGTCAAGAATTGGGCGGAGCTTTCGAGCGCCCGGCTCGACGGATCGTAAGTCAGACGTTGCCACCTTAGGTCCAAAGCGGGCTGCCAGGATTCAAAATTGTCGCAGGCGTTCCGGCGGCGAATCTTGACCTCGGTTACCCTCGGCACCTGGTGGCCGTCGTAGCGATAGCAATAGGTGTGGTCGTCCCCAGGCACCGCCAGGTCGCCGTGATGCACGATCGCGACGGGCAATCCAGAGTCGTTGTAGCGATAGTCCGTGCCGGTGGTGAAGGCCGGCTCGCCGTTTTGGAACTTGCGGCTGCGGACCTCGGACACTCGGTTGAGGGCAACCCCGAAGAAAGGGTGGCTCACCCATTGTTTTTCAGTGCGATGCTCGATCCGCCGGCCGCTGGAGCTTTCCTTGAGCTCGACCTCTTGGACCGCCCCGGAGGTTGGGAATCGCAGATGGTAGCGGGTGATTTCCTCGCTGCCGAGCTGTGGGTCGATACGGCTGACCTCGTGAAAACCGAGCCATCCTCGGCCGTCTAAGTTGACCTTGGCTCCGCCGTAACGCAGGGAGTAGGAGAAGCTGTGCACGTCACCGGGCAGGGAGGATAGACCCGCACGGCCGGAGTCGAAGGTATAGCTCGAAACCACGTACAGGCTGTTCTGGACGTCGGCCTCCCGATCGCCGGCGCTGTTGCCTCGGGTATAAACAGCGGGATCAGAAATCGGACGAAATTTGATCTCCGTTCGACCTCCGTAACCGTTGCTGATGGCCACCAATAAATCCGCGGGCTCAAATCGAGGTGCCGACGACTGCTGGTGGAAGCCGAGCCTGCCACCGGGTCTTTGGAAGGCGTAAAACAGGTCGAGCAGGCTGTCGCCGTCGAAATCTCCGCTCATCCATCCGCGCTGAGATTCGACCCACGGGCGGCCAATCCCCACGGTTTGGGAGCTCCATTGGCCGTCTCCCCGGGAGATCTTGACTCGCAAAGCGACCTGGGTGCCCTGTTGAAAGGGGTAGAGCAGGTCGGTGACGCCGTCGCCGTTGACATCGCCGACGAACCTTCCTTTGAGCCCGACTTCGGACCAGGGCTCTTGGAATGTGGTCTCATGCTCTAACCAAGAGCCGTCACCGCGGGAGATTTTCAGGCGCAGGCCGAAACGACTGCTGCCGGAGCCCGGGGTCGTGCCAAAGGGGATCGCCAGGTCGGTGACGCCGTCGCCATTGAAGTCGCCGGGCCAATAGCCTTTTTCGCCCGAGCTGAGGAACGATTCCGAGAAAGCGACCTGGCTCGAATCCCAGCTGCCGTTCGCGCGCGCGAGCTTGATTCGGAAACCGAGCTTGCCGTCGGGCCGAGCGTGGGGATAGAGCATGTCCGTGAGGCCATCGCCGTTCCAATCTCCCGAGATCAGGCCGATTTGCAGACGTAAATCAAACCAAGGCTCATCGAAACGAACATCCCGCGCCTGCCAGCGACCGTCGCCCTGGGCCAAGCGAACCCGAAAACCGAGCCGTCCGGCATCGTTGAACGGCATCAGCAGGTCGGCGAGGCCGTCGGCGTTGAAGTCACCGGAATACAAACCGTGAGATCCGGTATCCAACCAGCGGTCGGGCAGGGTGTGCTCGCGGCTGATCCAGGTTCCGTCACCCCGAGAAATCTTCAGACGTAGGCCCAGGGATCCGACGCGGTCGAAGGGGTAGAGCAGGTCGAGCCGACCGTCACCGTTGAAGTCGCCGGTCACGAATCCTCGCTGACCGGCTTCCAGCCAAGGATCGCCATCGAATCGGTGGCGAACAAAGTTTCCGCGATCCCCGCTGAGAGAGAAGCGAGTGACGAAGGCCAGGCGACCCCGGTCGTTGACGGGGTAGAGCACGTCGTCGCGGCCGTCGCCATCGAAGTCGCCGGAGAAAAATCCTCGCTGGGCCTCGGACCATGGATCAGCGGCGTCGTGGGATCGGGCCTGCCACGCTGTACCGGCCGGGCCGTTTGACCAGCTGAAGGTGGTGGGGGGCAGGCAGCTTTGATCGCTTCCGCATTCTTGGATCGATTGAAGGCGGCTGCGTTGGCTCGCAGCGCCGACCTGATAGGTGAGCAGGTAGGCCTTGACCCGTCGGTTTTGGTGAAAGGTTTCGATCGACTTGAGACGTCGATCCTGGCGCACCAACATGCCTCCGATGAAGCGGGTGACCACGTCCGGCCGAGGCTCGTAGGTCAGCTCGACTCGGCGCTGGGCTCGGAAGCCGGTTCGATCGTTGCCGGAATAATGGATCGTTCGGGGGAAGTAGAAACCTTTCTCACGATCTTCCACGTAGTCGACGGTCAAGAAATTGCCGAAGAGGTCGGTGACTTTGCGCAGGCTCCAAACCATCACATCGTCACGCCCGGGGGCGAACGCTTCGAGGCGTGAATCCGCCGAGCTGCCGAGCTCCAAACGCAAACCGTTCTCGTCTACCACGGTGAACGAGCAGGGTCCGCTGCCACACCGGCCGTGGGACGTCACCCGATAACCCATCTCCCGTTCCGTCCGGTATTCGGTGCCGTCCTGCCCGTAAGCCTTGGCTTGGGCTTCGCGGTTCCCCAGCACCCGGCCGTCGGCGTCACGGACCGCCACCAGACGCAAGCCGTCGAGGCTGAACCGGTCGTTTGGACCGAAGGTCACGCCACCGGCGAAACCGTCTTGGGCGCGGGTGGCACCGGTGCGTGAAATAGCTGAGAGGCCCGAGAGAATCCAGCCGACGCCGAGGGGGCCGTTGGTTTGTTGGCTGTCGTAGATCAAGCTCAGCTCGGGCGTCATGCCCTGGATGCCGGGTGGGACTTCGATCGGAACCGTGTAAATAGCGCCGCCGTTGCTATTGACCTGGAAGTCGGCTTCCAACATGCCACCGACCAGCTGATTGGCCTGTGGGGTCGGGTTCGAGATGCTGGGCTGGGCGGTGGAGTAGACGAGCTGGAGACAGGCCAGAACTGCGAGCACGGCGACGGTCCAGATTTTGACCGGTCGATTGGGGGCGGTGGATCGGAAAGCTCTTTGGGGGGACATTGTTTTTCTCCATAGCTTTCGCCCCGGCGGGGCGGCGCTGGAAAGTGGACAACAGAACGGATGGGAAACACCAAGTGGACCCAGTACCTAGTGCCAAGGACCGCGACCGCTATCCATAGGCAGCGGGCGGATCGCCAGGGTCCGAGGAAAATAAGAAATAGCGCCCCCGGGCCAGCGGAGGCGATATCGGTTGGGCCGGGTCTCCGGCCTTGGATTCAGGAGCGGAAGCGTTCCGCGACCCGTGCCATCTGCCATCGACTTTCCGGGCCGATGCCCCGCAGGCGCCACATCCGGTCGAGAGTTTGGTTGGCGGCCACTAGGGGGTCGTCGTCCCACATGCCATTCAGCACGTCCAAGGCGCCGCGTTCCTCGTCTCGCTGCTCTTGGGGGCAAGGGTCCTGAGAGATACCGTTTTCAGCGAGATCACGGAGGGTTTCGACGGCGGACGCGACTTCCTGGCGCGTGGCATTGCCGTCAATGAAGAACCGTCGATACAGGTCGAGGATGCCTTTCAGGGCTTGGGCATCGATCTCCGACGGTAGCGACTGCAACGCCCGCTCTCCAAATTCGGCGGTCAAGGCTCGGACATCGCGGGTCTCGAGAAATTCAGCGGCAAAGATGCCGCGGATCTTGTCCGCCGCAGGGATTTTGATGTCGAAGAAGTCCTGCAAGGTGATGTCGTCGCGGGTCATCAGCTCGCGGATCCGTTCTTCGGTGTAGGGCTCACAGCCGACCGCCACTTTCAGCGCCTGGGCGGAAATCGCTCGGGCGCTATAGACGATTTGGTAATAGCGGGTGACGAAGTTTCCGGAGGTTGGGAACGAGCCTTCTTGAAAGGCACCGTTGACCAAACGCCCCTGACGAAAAACATAAGCAGAGCATCGGCCATCCGCGCCGCTGCACCGGATGACACCACTATTCGAGGCGCTATAGGGGATATCCCAGGTGATGGTGAATTCCGTGCCGTCCGAAGCCACATAAACCACATTGCCTTCGGTTCCGGTCGCCGAACCCTTGGCGCCCTTCGCGTCGAGGATTTTGGGATAGGAGGAAGAACGTTCAATTTGGGAAGCAGGCCCGTGGGTGAATTTTCCCCAGGGAATGGAATCGGATTTGAGGCTCAGGCGTCCGTGGGTCAAATTCTGAACGTGGGCTCGGAAGTGTCGGTCTTCGGCCATGGCAAAGCTCCTTTTAACGGTGGGTCGATCACCGCGGGATGAGGGTCGTAATCGCTCGGCTCTGCGGCGGCTCGGAGCGACCTATCCCAGGAGTGAAGGAATGGCGTGGAATGTCCCGTTTTTTTCGAAAAAATCGGACGCAAAAAAGCCGATGCCTGTGGGGCATCGGCTCATGGCTCGATCCTCCGTCCCATCCGGCGTGAATGCACCGGATGGGCGAGGTGACGGTTGGGGTCAGTCCGCTGCGGTGGCGTCGAGATCGACTCCAGAGAAGGGATCGTAACCCCGCACCATGATGTGCCAGGTGCCGGCTTGGGGATTGTTGAAACCGCAGTTTTCGTTGTTGCCGTAGAGGTAAGGACGGCAATCCCAATTCGACGTCGTAGGCGCGCTGCCGTAACGCACGTAGAGGTCGGCGTCGCCGGAGCCGCCCGACATGTCGACATTCAGGCTGGTCGCGCACGTCGGCACGCTCAGGCTATAGCGCAGCTCCGTGCCTTGGGATCCCGAGAGGTTGGTGCGCGAAAGCACCGAGGGTGTGCATCCGCCTCCGCCTCCACCGCCTCCACCACCGCCGCCGCCGGACCCGGTCCAGCTCGCTTCCAGACTAGTACCTGAATAGGTTTGATAAGCGCGCAGCATCACGTGCCAGGTGCCGGCTTGGGGCGAGGAGAACGTGCAGTTTTCGTTGTTGCCGTTGAGGTAGGGGCGGCAATCCCAGGTGGAAGTGGTAGGTGCGCTGCCGTAGCGTACGTAAAGGTCGGCGTCACCGGAGCCACCGGCGATTTCGAACACCAGATTTGACGCGCCTGAGGGAATGTCGACGGTGTAGAAGGTCTCGGAACCGGTGCTGCCGGAAAGGCCTGTGCGTGGCACGCCGTTTTCGAGCACGGAGCCACCGCCACCGCCACCGCCACCACCGCCACCGCCACCCCCGCATCCGGTGCCTTGATAAATGCATGGCACCCATTCGGGATGGTCGATGAAGGGATTGCGGTTGCCCTGGAAGGAATAGACGATCTCGTTGCGGTAAAGCTCCCGCTCGTCCACAGGATCGTCGAGGTGCCATTGCAGGAGATCCGTGAGCATGCCCATATAGGCCACGGACTCGTTATTGCCCGTGCGCGAGCCGTCGATCAACGACTCGCTGTCGGTGAGGCGCAGGTCCGGCTCCGAGGCGCCGGTGGATCCGTGGGTGCCACCCTCGTAGCGCAGGTCCATGTAGAAGATGGCCCGAGCTACGTCGCCCTTGCGGCCGTCCCAGGTTTCCCAGGAGCCCTCGCTGAAGTCACCGGAGGTCCAATTGGATTGCCCCGACCCGCCCCGACCGTCCGTGAAGTCGGTGGTCCACTCGTCACAGCCGCTCACGCAATCGCGGAAAGGTTTGTTGGAGCGTTCGGCGTTGTAGCCGGTGTCGGACACAAAGAGGTGGTGGCAGTCGGTGTAGGGGTAATTACTCGAGCCGTCGTTGGGAAAGCCGTAGGACTTCGGCCACGTGTGCTCCCGGTTGTAGGCGCCGGTGCCGCCGGAGATCTTGGCGTAGGAAGCGTTTTTGTAGATGTCGACGATGCGACCCGTATTGTTGGGATCTTCATCCGCCAGGTTGAGGATGTCCCACACATCCGTGGAGGACGCGGTGTAGGGAAAACGGGTGTGGTCGTCGATAACCGGATGCAGGGTGGCGCGCAGATTCGACGCCGACGAGGTATCCACCGAGCTGTAATAGCCGGTCGGCGGCTGAGCCCAGGCGGGCAAAGCGAAGGCCACGGCGAGCAATAGGACGGAGAGCGACGGGACGGATCCTACGCGGCGGTCCGCGAAGCGAGCTTCGGACATTCTTAGACTCCTTGGTGAAGATCGAGGCTTTGAAAGGGACCAGCTCAAGTGGGTACACGGTAAAAAGTAGTACCCAACTTCTTCAGCAAGGATCGGGCCGGCTCTCGGCCTACGGCGAAGTGCCCCAAGTCTGCGGATTTTCGCCAGGCTGATTCGGCCGAGCTTCTCAAATCTGAGAAGCGGCATTGTCAAATCCAAGAACGAATGCGGTTTTGTCACCGCGGGATGGGGGGAGGACGCAAAAAAGCCGATGCCCGGGGGCATCGGCTTGAATGGCGGGCGGAACCGCGATTAGCTCAGGTCCTAGGAGGCCCGGCGACGTCGATTACGACGTGGAGCGGAAGACTGGTCTTGGCCTTGACCACGACCTTGGCCTTGCCCGCGGCTTTGGCCTTGGCCTTGGCCTTGAGCGGTTTGACCGCCGCGTCCACCGGAAGCCCGCCTGGGTTTCGAAGGCGCATTGCGTCCCTGGTTGCCCTCGGATCTTGGTGCGTTCTCGCCTCGGCCGTCGCTCCTGCCGCCGGCGCGGCCTGCCGGGCGATTGTCCGATCGATGGTCCGACCGACCCTCCGCTCTGGCGCCCGGCCGACCCGCAGGCCGGCCTCTGCCCGGACCCCGGGCCTCACCTTGTCGATTGGAGCGCGGCTTGCGGCTCGGTCGGCGGCCCTGTCGCTCATGGGGACGGTTCATGGGTGCGTCCGAGGCGACCGGCGCCGCGTCGTAGTCGAAGTCTTCGAGCTGTCGAGTCGGAATCCGACGGCCGACGGCATTTTCGATGGCGCGAACGTCTTGGCGGTCTTCCGGAGTGACAAAGGTGAAGGCTTCGCCCGTTGCTCCGGCGCGTGCGGTTCGGCCGACCCGATGGATGTAGTCCTCAGGCATGTGGGGAACGTCGAAGTTCACCACGTGGGAAAGCTCGGTGACGTCGATGCCGCGGGCTGCGATGTCGGTGGCGACCAGGACTTGGGTCCGGCCTTTCTTGAAATCCGCCAAAGCGCGGGTCCGTTGGGCTTGGCTGCGATTGCCGTGAATGCGATCGCTGGACACTCCGCGCTTGCTGAGAAACTCGGCCACTCGATTGGCGCGGTGTTTGGTGCGGGTGAACACCAAGGTGTCGTGAATCTCACCGCGCTCGATCATGGTCAGGAGCAGAGCACGTTTTTGATGCTCAGCCACCGGCCAGAAGACCTGCTCAATGCCTTTGGCAGGGCGCGAAGTCCTCTCCACTTGCAAGGTCACGGGGTTGTGGAGCAAACCATTGGCCAGATTGGCGATTTGGGGCGCCAGGGTGGCGGAGAAGAATAGGGCTTGGTCGACCTCGGGGATGTGACGCAACACCCGGCGGACGTCGGGCAAGAAGCCCATGTCGAGCATGCGGTCGACCTCGTCGAGAACCAGAACCTCGAGATCGTCGAGCCTGGCGTAGGGGCGGCTGAAATGGTCGAGCAAGCGACCCGGGCACGCCACCAAAACGTCGACACCGCTGCGGAAGGCCCGCTCTTGGGGGTTCATGCCGACGCCGCCGTAAACGGCCGCAGCGCGCAAGTTGGTGTACTTGGCCAACGCCTCGAAGTGCTCAACGATCTGCGCCGCCAGCTCGCGGGTCGGGGTCAAGATCAACGCCCGGGTCGAGCCGCGTTTTTTGCCGATCAAGCGTTGCAGGATCGGTAGCAGGAACGCGGCGGTTTTGCCGCTGCCGGTGGCCGCGCAAGCAAGCACATCGCGGCCTTCGAGGGCAGGCGGAACGCTGTCGCGTTGAATGGGCGTGGGCTTATCGAATTGAAGGTCCCGGAGGGCCTTTTGAAGCGAAGGGTGGAGGTTAAGAGACTGAAAGTCAGATTGAGACATGAGTATCCTTACGGGCGTCTAGTCCGCATGGATTCTGGGACGCAGCGCGTCCAAGATTCTGCGAAGAATCGCTCGTTGATGATTCCGGCTAAGAAATAGAGAAATTGAAACGGGGACTTGCCGGCGGGCCGCCGTCGGAGGGCCGTAGGGCCCTGGGGTGGGTCTGCCGACCTTGGTCGACATCTTGGACACCATGACACAGACGACTTGGGATAGCAAGGAAGGCTTGGCCTATATTCATGTCGGACGGGGGTTTTACTTACTTTGGTTGGTTTGTGGCGATATGATCTCCGAAATCGAAGCTTTGAAGTGAGATTAAACCTACTGGCGGTCTTTGGGGAAAGCGATGGATTTCACAGCGGTCGCGCTTGGGCGCTTCCTCAAGATGTTGATCACAGCTGCCTTGGTGGCTGTTCCTTTGTCGGCTTCGGGAGAGAAATCTCCCGAGCAAAAGCTTTTTTCGGCCATCAGGCAGGAAAAGCCGAAGCGAGTCTCGAAATGGATCTCCGCCGGAGCCGACGTCAACTACGTTACCGAGGACGGCCGGCATCCGCTGACTCAGGCGTTGAAGAATAGAGGGCCGGAGATCTTCGTCGCGCTGATCCAGGCGGGAGCCGAGCTGCCGTCTTCTGCGGCCGAGGCGCCGGCAAAGCGACGAAAAAATTGGTGGAATGAGGTGGGGGCTTGGATGTTTCGGCGCGGGGCCAAGCAGCGCCGCTTGCCGGTGAAAGTCTTGCTGGAGGCGGGAGTCTTGCCCCCACGATACCCTGAGCCGGAACGTCTCCTAGGGCTCTATGAAGCCGGTAGGTTTCGGATGCTGCAATCTCTCGTGATGAGCGCGGATATAACCGGGGCCGAAGCTCTGTGCTGGGCGATCAAATTTCATGACACCGCGATCTTCGAAGATCTGCTCTCCCGAAACTGGCGGATGTGGAGCTGCAAGCGGAATTTCGGCCGGAAAGCTTTTCCATTGCGGGTGGCGGCCCGACACGGCCACTTGGACTTTGTTAGGGCGTTGCTCGATGCCGGAGCGACCGCGAACAGAAGGCGGCTGCTGTCTACGGCCGTCAAAGCGGGGCACTTCGAGATCGTCGATATGCTGATAGAAGCCGGTGCGGATGTCGATGGACACCCAAGGTCGAGACCCTTATTCGCCGCCATCGGCAAGGACCGAACCAAGATGTTGGAGCACTTGCTGAAGGCGGGTGCTGATCCGAATCTTTCTTGGCGAGGAGAAGGTACTGTTCCCCTGATGGCAGCCATTGACAGCAAGAGCCCACGGTCGATGGAGCTGTTGCTTGAGCACGGTGCCGATCCCCGGCTCGACAGCCGAAGCGGGTCGATGCTCGAAATGGCCCAAAAGACCGGAAACTTGGAGGTTCTGGAGATCTTGCTGACTGCGTTGAACGAAGACCCTCCTTCGGTCGAAGCTCCCGGAACAAAGCTCGGAGACCGGGTCATGACCGCCGACCCGCCGCTCGCTGTCGACGGATTCTTGAAGTGGTGCCGGCCGGAAAAGCTGAACCTATTTCTGGAATTTGGTGGGGATCCGTCGATGGAGACTGCATCAGGGCCCGCCGTGCACACAGCAGCTTTGGATTGCGACAACATGGACCTGCTCGACTTGCTCTTGGCGGCAGGTGCCGAGATGGATCAGGTGGACGATCAAGGGCGAACCGCGCTCGACAAGCTGGTCGGCACATACCTCCGAGACCCTAGCCAAGACCTCCTGCTGCGAATCGACGAGCTGTTGGGTCGCGGCGCGGATCCGGATGGCGTCGGCCACAGCAGGGTGACTCCGTTGATGAGGGCCTTAGGCCAAGGACGCCGGCAGCTCGCGCAACGGTTGATCGAGGCCGGTGCCAATTTGCGGGCCTTTGACGACAAAGGCCTTGATCTCGATGCGTACCGTTGGAAGGGGCTGACCCGGAAAAACAAACGACGCCTCATCCGCCGACGCTGGGTCCAGGTTTCGGTTGAGCAACCGGATCACTACGAGTTGGTCACGGGGGAGGCTCGCCATTGGGCACGACAAAGCCCGGGCCCAAATCGAGACCAAATCGCAGAGCTCATTTTTGCGGCCTACCTCGGCAATCATGAAAGGCCGATCCGCATCGTGTTCTTTGTCAGTCCATGGCTCACACACGTGAGCCTCGACAAGGCGCAGATGCTCTATCCAGATTTGCACTGGAACGAGCATCTCAGAATGACGAACGGGCGAATTGCCGTTGGGGCCACCACCCGCCGGCCAGGCGGTGGCGAACCGGGAGCCTACGACTCGATCGAGTCGGTCGGGCTCATGTCCTGGTCGCCCGCGTCTATCTATGTGCTTGTGAGCGGACCGAGTGATCGCGAAGCGGAGATTCGTTGGATCCGAAAGGGCGTGTTGAACAACTTGAGGCTCGCCAAACCCTTGACCTTCAAAGAGAAGATGAGATTTACCAGGGCAGAATTTGCCGTTCCCCTGCGGCAGCTTCGGGATGCTTCTATCCAGGGAATCAGGCTGATTCTATTGGTGGGATTCTTCGCCACCCTGGTGATCTTGGTAGGTTTACGGGAGTCACAGCAGGGGCAGCCTAAGATCGATATCTTGGCGGTGTTGATCAAAACTCTCGCATTGCTCGGTGTCTTTGTCGTGTCGTGGATTGCCTCTTTTACCGGTTTCTACTACTACGACAAGCGACCGCCCGAAATAAGCACGACGATGATCTGGTCCAATCAGGGTTGGATCTCCGAATCGGCCCAAGTGGTTGCGTCGGGGGACGGCACCTGGACCTCGCCTAACGTGATGCTCGGCGCCTTCTTGCTATTCTTGGCGGTGATAGGTATCGGTCTGCTTTGGAGATTCCTGGCGAGCAAGAGAACCACCGACGAGCCTCGCATGGCCGAGCCGTAAAGCGCTCAATTCTGGCTAACGCAAACGCCCCTTGGCGATCGGTCGTTTGCGCAGTCGAGAAGTCTTGCTCTGGGAGGCGGTGATCACCACGTGTCGGCGGTTGCCGCCTTGGCCTTGGGTGCGGATGACGTGGGTTTTGGTTTCGAATCCGCGTTTGCGCAGGCGGTTGGAGAAGCGGGGGTCGGGTTGCGACGACCAAATGGCGATGCGCGCATTTGGGGTCATGGCTTTGCGCAGGTGCTCGATGCCGTCGCGATCGTAGAGTCGACCGTTGGACTGAACGCACCAGGACTCGGGGCCGTTGTCGACATCGAGCATGATCGAGTCGAATCCTGGGCCGGCGTCGGCCAGCACGTCCCACACGTCTTTTTCAACGATCTTGACCCTCTTGTCGTCGAGGGCTCCGGCGTGCAGCTCGGCCAAGTGGGTGCGTCCCCAGGTGACCACGGCGGGGAAGAGTTCCGCCACCACCACCTCGGCGCTGCGCGGCAAGACATCGAGACAGGCGCGCAGGGTGAAACCGAGGCCGAGGCCGCCGATCAAGACCCGCGGGGCGTCGGAGGTGAGGCGCTCGCAGCCGAACTCGGCCAAGGCGATCTCGGAGCCGGCCGCGCGGGTCGACATCAGTTCTTCGCCGTCGATGTAAATGAAGTAGTCGCTGCCCCGGTTCTGAAGCACTAGGTCTTGGCCGTCCGGGGTGGTGAAGGTGGCGAGGGTTTGCAGTGGTTTCATTGCCGCCGGACCCTATCAGCTGGGGGCTGAAAGCGCAGGCATCTCGTCGGGGCCTGCTCTGAAGAAGCGAGACTTGCCCACGTTCTAGACGTCGAAACTTGTTCATATTTTATGCGTATAGTGAAATAGTATTCAGGTTGCAGAGCATGGGTCGACCCAAAGGAGACGGATCGTGGAGCGAGAAATGAGCTATAGAAAGTGGTTGGCGAGAGGGTTGAAGGGTTGTTTGATCGGTCTCGTCGGGCTCCAGGCATCGGCTGGGGCGGCCCTGGCGGCCGATTGGCCGGCATTCCGGGGGGCTGAGGGTGACGGGCTGGCCCGCGAGACGAATCTAGCCCGCGCTTGGCCGGAGACGGGTCCTCCCGAGCTGTGGCGCAAAAGCATCGGCGAAGGATATTCCGGTTTGACGGTGGTCGGTGACCGCCTCTACACCACCGAATTGACCGACGGCGAGCAGCGGGTCGTGGCGTTCTCGGTCGTGGACGGCAAGCGTCTGTGGTCGTTTAGCTTCGGCACCGACTACCAGGACGCCAGCGGTTTCGGCAATGGGGTTCGGTCGACACCCGCCGTGCACGACGGCCGGGTGTTCGCGGCGTCCGCCGATGCTTTGCTGGCGGCTTTGGACGCGGATTCCGGTGAGCTGTTGTGGCGCAACGATTTCAAGCAAGACTTCGACACTGCGGTGCCGCGGTTCGGATTCGGAGCTTCGCCGGTGGTGATCGAAGATTCAGCCGGCGGCAGCTTGCTGGTGATCGAGACCGGGGGCACCGAAGGGCGAGGGGTGGTGGCCTTCGACCCCAAAACCGGCGAGGTGCGGTGGACCAGCCAAGACGGACCCGCGAGTTATGCGACGCCCGTGTTGATGGGCGGGCCGAGCAAGAGCCGGCTCGTTTTTAATCGACGCTCGGGTCTGGTGGCTTTGGCCGCCGAGACCGGTGAACTCTTGTGGCAACATCCCTCGGCCCTCGATGCCATCGCCATGCCGGTGATCGTGGGCGCCGACCGATTGCTTATATCGTCGGCGGCCATGGGCGACGGCGGGCATTTGATCGAGATCCGTGATCAGGACGGCAAACTCAGCGCCGAGAAGGTGTGGTCGAACGCCCGTTTCCGCAACCATTTCAATACTTCCGTGGCCGTCGACGGATTCATCTACGGCTTCGATAACGCCACCCTGCGGTGTCTCGATGGGGCGACCGGAGAAGCTCGATGGGCCCACCGGGGTTACGGCAAGGGCTCTTTGGTGGCTGCGGACGGCCTACTCTTTATTTTGGGGGATCGCGGCCTCGCCGCTTTGGTGGCTGCGGACCCGACGGCATTCAACGAGCTCGGTCGCGTCCAGGCCATGGAAGGTAAATCCTGGACGTCCCCGAGCCTTGCTGCCGGTCGCCTCTTCCTGCGGGATCACGACGAGTTCGTCGCCTACGATGTTCGACGACAGTCTTCGGTACCTGGTGCGGGTCCTGACGGTGAAGGTCCCGACGGTGCAGGTCCTGACGGTGCCCAGCTCGAATCGAGGTCGCTGAGGGCCGCTGTCGGTTCGAGCTTGGACCTGCCGAAAGACGCCGAGGCAGCGGTACGCAAATACGCCGCGGCGCGGGGCGGGGTCGAACGTTGGTCTGAACTCAAAGGTTTGCGTTTGACGGGCAGCTACTCGGCCTTCAGCCAGGAAGCTCCCTTCGAGCAGCTCCATCGGCGGACCCCTGAAGGTGAGCTATTCCGTCTGGAATTCGAAAGTCTGGGCGGGCGGGTGACTTGGGCCAAGGACCCGGTCGGCCTGTGGTGGATCTTCCCGCTTTTAGGTGTGTCGGAACCCCAACGGCTCGACGCCGAGCCCGGCTCCGCTTACGTGGCCCAAATCGGACGTCGATCGCAGTTGGAACCGGCCTTGATGGATGCTTTGGATCCCCAAAGCGGGCTCAAAGTCGAGCTCCTGGGAAGCGGGAAGGTGGGGGATGCAAGCACCGTGGACCTTAAGCTGACCTTTGCGGACGGTCGGTCGGAGACCTGGCATTTGGACCCTGAAACTTGGCTCGAGGTGGCGGTGGATTCCACGATTCACGACTTTTCCCAAATGGGGGAGCCCATGGAGCAGCGGGCCTTCTTCGGTGATTTTCGCCCGATAGGAGGGCTGATGGTGCCCCATCGCATGTCTTTCGAGTTCGGTGCGCGGTTAGAAGAGGTGCAAGTGCAACGGGTCGAACTCAACCCGGACTTGCCGATGGAGCGCTTCGATATGCCGGAGCCGTCGCCAGTGGCGCCGTCCGAGTCTGGGGAGGAGGAGAAGGGGGAGACGGAGGAGGGGGACTCTTGAGTTCTGAGCACGAGGCAGGTCCGTCGGTCGACCACGAGTCGGCGTCCTCGGACGCCGACACCTATTGGATCTTGCGCCGAGATCAAATCGAGTGTTTGGCCTCGCCCCGGCGGCAAGACCTGCTCGATCGGCTGGCGGCTTCCGGCGACCAAAGTGTGAAGCAATGTGCAATCGCGGTGGGTTTGAAACCGTCGGCCGCCTATCGTCATATGTCCGCGTTGTTGGAAGTGGGTCTCATCCGGGTGGCCGGAACGCGGGTGGTCAACCGCAAGCAGGAAACCTTGTATCGCGCGGTCTCCCCGCGCATGCGATTGGCCGGCGCCCTTGGTCGAGCGGAGCTTCACGACAGCTTGCGCCAAGTGGTGAAGGCCCTGGGTCGGCAAATGAGTCGGGATTTCGACCAGGGGATCGACCACGGGCAAGCCGTCAGCTCGGGGCCGGAGCGCAACGTGGGTTTTTATCGCCACGTGGGCGCCCCCAGCGCGGACGCGATGTCCGAGCTCAACGGCCACTTGCAGCGCATCGCCGAGATTCTGTGGTCGGATCCCCAGCCTGATCGCCCGCTGATCAGCCTCGGTTGGGTCTTGGCTCCGGTCGGGGATGAACCGGAGACCTAGCTCAATAGATCAAATTGGGACCGAAGTCGGGCATGCTGCCCGATTGAATTTGCTTTTTCCAGCCGCTGAGACGGTCTTTGCCGTGGGTCCAGAAGTCGCCGCAGAGTGCCAGGTACTCCAGGACCGCGTCGCGCTCGTCCCGTCCGAGCAATTCCTTCGCCAGGCTCATATTGGGCCCGAAAGAGCCCAGCTGGGGGGAGCCGCCGGTTCGCGCCGCGTCGAGCAGGTGGGCTTTGGCGGTCGCGACATCGTCGGCCCTGAGGGCCAGTCGTCCGAGCACGATGTGTCCGTGATGAAAGAGGTTGCCCGTATTCCAATTCGATTCGCCGCCGGCGAGCACAATCATCTCCTCGGCGTAGGCCTTGGCTTTTTTGTTGGCTTCGGCGTCAAAGGCGTATTTGGCCAACTGGGGCAAGGCAGCTTGTCGCTCCTCCTCGGGCATGTTGGGCACTGCGCTCTCGAGTTCGGCGAGGGCCTTGCGCGCGGCGCCGACGGTATCGCCGCCCAAACCGCCGTGTTGGAACATCTGGGCCAACTGGCGTGACCACTGCGGATTTTTAGGCTCCAGAGCCTTGGCATTTTCCAGCAGCTTCTCCGCCAGCTCGCGGTCGTGCAGGCTGAAGAAGGTGGCGGCATTGGCCTGAACCCGGGGATCGTTGGGGAATCTTTCCACCTGTTCCAACCACAGTCGTTTGGTCAGCTTAGTCACTTCGTCCTGGGGCAAAGCGACCAAGGATCGGGTGAGCTGGGCGGTGCCGGCTTCCTCCGGGTGTTTCTCCAGCAGCCAGCGCAGGTGGCCTTCCCAGGATCGACGTTGGGTGGGCTCAAACGGACGGTAGTAGCTGATCAAGCGCAGGCGAGTCTCGGTGTTGTCGGGATTCTGCTCGATCTGTTCGAGAAGGTTGGGAAGCTCTGCAGCCGTGGGCTTGGGCTCGACGAAGACCAAACGCAAGGCAGCGGAGAGGTCGAGGGCGGGCTCTTCGGCAGCTGCGGCTGGTTCTTGGGCGGCCGGTTCTTGGACGGCGGTCTCTTGGACGGCGGTCTCTTGGACGGCGGTCTCTTGGGCGGCGGTCTCTTGGGCTAATGCGGGTAAGGCCCAGACGCCGAGAAGGAGCGTCGCGACCCATAGGGAGGCCGTGAAAACGGCAGGTCTTACCGTGAAGGGGTGCCGAGGTCGGCGGGAATTCGAAATGGTCATCTAGGTCTCCAGGTTGCGCGGCATTGAGGTCTCATCTCTAGTATACGACTCCGCCGGCATGAAATTCCTTGATTCAAATTCCTTGATTCAAATTCCCTTGCTGCCGAAATCGATCGACGTGGAGATGATCCCGAAATTCGACTTTCGTCGCGTCTCCTTTTCAGAAGCACCCTCGTTCCCAGATAGCTCCCTCGACTCTCGATCGAGGGTTGCGCCGGCCGATCGACGACGTTCGACGAATGAGGGACCTTGCCATCAATCAATAGGTTTGGAGGCCAGTATGGAATGGTTTTTACGGCTTATGTGGGCCTTCATCGGCCTGCTCGGCCCTGCGGCGCTCAGTGCCCAAATTACTTTGGAGTTGGTACCCGATGCCGGCGTCGTGCAGGTGGGGGAGCAGGTGAGCCTCGAGGTCTCGTTGAGCGATTTCCGAGACTCGGGAGCTGAAGCCATTGGTGCCTTTGATCTGCTCTTTCGTTTCGACGACAACCTGTGGCAGGCGGCGAGCGTTTCCTTCGGGTCGGCGTTGGGATCTGAATCCCAGCTTGAGGCGTTGAACGGTAGCCGTTCCGAGCCGGGGCTGGCCTTTTTTCAGGTCTCGCTCCTGCCGTCGGCTCAACTACAAGCCTCCCAAGGGGCAGATCTCGAGCTGGCGACGATTACATTGGTTTCGAAAGCCGTGGGCCAGGACTTCCTCGAATTGATTCCCGTCGATGTCGTGTCGGGGTCGGGCGTCGAGGTGACGGTGGCTGCTGCCGGCCTGCCCATGGAGATTGAAGACGGTACCGGGCCCTGTGCCGGTGTGCCGGATTCGCTGTGCCTGCGTGGAGATCGATTCCAAGTGGAGGTGGATTGGCGCGCTCCCGACGGCACTTCAGGCACAGGCCAGGTGGTTTCAGCAGGGTCAGAAGAGTCGGGTTTGTTTTGGTTCTTCGAAGCCGACAATTGGGAGATGTTGGTCAAGGTTCTCGATGGTTGTGCGGTCAACCAAAGGTTTTGGGTTTTGGCCGCAGGGGCCACGAATGTGGAATATGTGCTGCGGGTGACCGATTCGGTCACGGGAAGCACTGCCGAATATGAGAATCCCCAAGGAAACTCTCCCGGCACGATTGCCGATACCTCCGCCTTCGACGCCTGTGGTGGCGGTCAGAGCGCGGTTCATAGGCTGCTCGATCTGGGCCCGGCGGTGGGCGATCCACCGAGCATTTCGGAAGATCAGGTCGCAGTGGGTCCCGCCTGTGTGCCGAGTGCGTCTCGAATGTGCTTGCAGCAGGGACGCTTCCAGGTGGAGGTCGAATGGCAAGACTTCGAGCAGATGGGCGGATCTGGAGTCCGGGCCCCGGACGGCAGCGACAGTACCGGCCTTTTCTGGTTCTTCAACCCGGACAATTGGGAAATGCTGGTCAAAGTGCTCGACGGCTGCCAAATCAACGGTCGCTTTTGGGTGCTCGCCCACTCGGCGACCAACGTCGAATATCGGCTCAAGGTCTTGGATACCTTGACCGGCGAGACCCGAGAGTATTTCAACCCTTTGGGCAATCTGAACAACGCGGTGCTCGATACCGAAGGTTTCGGTAACTGCTCATGAGGCGGGATCACGGAGGCAATTTCATGCGAGTTAATAAGTGGATCAAGCTGCTTTGGATCTCGGCGATATTCGGCCTATTCGCCGTGTCGGTCGCCGGTGCTCAAAGCAACGACCTGAATAGTGACGGTCGAGTCGATCGTTTGGACGTGCTCGCGCTGCTGGACCGTCTGGGGCAAGACGCGGATGGTTCCGGCGACCCGCGGGATTTGGACGCCGACGGACGAATTTCTATCCTGGACGCACGTCTCTTGGTTTTGGCATGCGACCTCGACGGCTGCGGTCAAGCGCCGAGTTCCGCTGCGCTCTTCGTCGCGATCGACAGCGACCGCCCCTCGGCGGGCGTGGGTGGGACTTTCAATCTGCAAGGCAAAGTGCTCGTCGGCTCGGAGCCGATCGTCGATTGGGCCTGGAGCTTCGGAGACGGTCGAACGGCCTCAGGGCCGGGGGTGTCCGTGGCGTACGGCTCAGCCGGAGTATTCTCTGTGCGGGTGCTCGCCACCACCGCGTCTGGAGGGGAAGCGGAAGGGCAGCTCCTGCTGAGCGTGCTCGACGCCAATTCCAGTGCCGCGCCGGGTCTGGGGCTGTCCGATCATCTGGGCGATGTCGACGCCAACGGTTCCGTGGAGCTCTTGGACGCCTTGAGGGTTGCCCAGGCCGCCGCCAGAGTAGCTGCCCTCGACTCCGAAGCGGAAGAGAAAGCGGCCGATTTGAGCTTCGACTTCCAAGTCGGTGCCGACGATGCTCGCCTGATCGGGCTGGCGGTGCTGGCCGACGCGGATTGGCCGCGCCGTCTAGAGCCCCAACAAGGTGCTCCTGGGGCGTTGGTCAAGGTGTATTCACCGGAACTCTTGGATCCCTCGGCGTCGATCCAAATCGAAGTGGGAGCTTCCCTATTCCGCCAGAGTCCCGGACGGCTAGTCCGCGGTTATGGGACGATTCTCATACCCCTCGACCCCTCCTTTCCTGGCTCCAACGCCGTCGTTCCCGGGACTATCGAGGTGCGGATCTATCGCGACGGACAGCTGGTGGACGTGCTCGACTTCGAGCTCCTGTCTCCGGCGCCTTTGCCCGCGAATCCGAAGCAAGCTCTGATCGAATTTTTGGACGCCTTCATGTTGGTGCAACAGGAGGGGGAGATCGCGGTCGGCGAAATGCTCGATTTGATCGAGGTCTCCGATGCCGACCGTGAGGCCCTGGTCGGAATCCTCGATGCAACCCAGCGTTTGTCGCGGCAATCCGTGGATCAGTGGAAAGCGCTTCTTGCGGGACCCGAGGGCGACGATTTGGCCCAGCTCTTCTTCCAATTCGCCGCAGCCAACGGTTTGAATACCACCCAAAGCGCGTTTCGAGCTTTTCTCGATCACGGGGTCGGCTCTGAGGAGCTGGCGAAAGTGCTGGATCCCGACGAGGTGTGTGATGTCGGCATTCCGACCCTTTGCACCATTCAGGTCGTTTCCAACTTGTTGGATCGCGGCAGCGGAATCGTAGGATTCTTCTGTGACGTGTTGCTGATTGCCGGCTTGGCGGCGGTGATTTTCCCGGGTGATGGTCCAGTTTTGGATGTGGCGGTGCTGGGATCCTGGGTCGCGGCCTGTGGTCAGGTGGAGCTGGCTCTCGGGCTGGGTAGCCTGGTCAGGAGTTTGGTGGCGAGCATTCAACCCGAACTCAGATTCAGGGCGACGACCACCCAGCCACCGCCGGGTAGTTCAACGATCCTTCAAGGGTCGTTGGACATGATCGGCATCGATGAGATCTGCTCACTCGCCGCCGGGCAAGTGAGCACGGAAATCGGCAATCGCATGGCAGAGGCTGTCGTGGGCTTGCTCCTGCAAAGAAAGTTGGCCTTGAGAGCGATCGCCGATCTCCTGGTCTTCGCTTCCCAAGACCTGTTTTCGCATCTGGTAGACCTGCTCGAAGATACGGTCGGTTTGATTATCGAGCAGGTCGGCATCGGCGATGCGTTCCAAAACTTCGCCGCCAATCTATGCTCGACCTTCGGTCTCAATGTAGAGCTTCCAATCAGCTTGCTCGGCATCCTAGAAGGGCCGGAACCACCGATTGGAGACCTACTTTACTTGGGCAGCGGCGAAGCTGAATATAGCTGCCCAACAGGTCCCGGCGCTCAAGCCGGAGTGGTCGATTTTGTGGCGCACAAGAACATTTGCGGAGTCTCCCAGTCCGAGAGCTTGAGCGTCCGGTGTGGCGGCACAGCCGTGACCATCACCATGGGAGACAACGGTAGTTTGCTCGACGACATTTTCGAGGTCCGGGTCGAGGGGCAAACCGTGCTGACCAGCAGTGTTCCGGTTCGCAGCGTGTCAACGACCTTAGATCTACCTTCCGGGGCCTACAACGTCTCCATGTTGGGGAGAGCCGCTCCGGATGGAATCGGAACCTATTACATCCAATTCTCAGGAGCGTCGGTGTTGGCGGGAGACTCCCTTTCCGGTAGCGACCTAACGCCGGGCGTCACCAAAACGTTTCTGATCGAGGTGCCCTGAACATGAAGAGAATCAAGATGTCGCGATGGTTATGTGGATCGGCCCTGTGTTCCCTGTGGCTTTTCCTGGTGGCCGTACCCTCGTCCGCGCAATTTCCAGGGGACGTTTTCTTCCTCGAACCCTCCGTCGCCGTGCCCGCAGGGCAAAGCGCGGAGCTGGAAGTCGTGCTTTTTGCCGGTGCCGATCCGTTCGGAGCCGCCCACGTGGAAATTGAGATAGAGCCCGGCTCAGCGAGGGTGGAAGTGGTCGAGGTGCCCACGGCCGAGTTTCAAGACGCTTCCGTTTATGAGGTCGCCGACGGTTTGGTGTCTGCGGTGGTACTCAATTCTGGGGCCCTGGATGGGCCGATAGGCACGGTTTCGCTGTTGCGATTGCAGATTGTCCCCTTGGTGCCCGTGGGCTCGACGGTCGAGCTCGGCATTCGGGTGCGATCGTTGCTTCTGCAATCCACCGAAGCCTTGGCCGGCCAGGGGTTTTCGGGCGAGGTGTTGGTGGTGCCCTCGACGGCGGAGTTGCCGAACTCTGCCGAGACCGGAGCCCCCAAAAGCCTGGTCAAAGACCTAGTGCCGGCTGATCCCCGGGCTTCGGGCATGCGTCGGCCGGGCTCGTGGGTGACTTTGGTGACCCTCTCTCCATCCGGCGACGTCACAAGGAATCCCGTGCAGGTGCCCCATGACGAATCGGTCACAGGTCCGAGAGATGTGGTCCCCTAATCTGGACTGGGTCGAGCAACACGAGCCTTCAATGGGGTTGTTCATCTCTCCCGACGAGATCTTTCGAGAACTCGTCGGGTTTTTCTTTCGGGTCGGCAGGTAGATTCATCTCTTCTAAACGTTTGACAAATTGAGACTTATCGGTCGTTGATCTATAACTTTTTTGCGCTACAACCTTTGCCCAGGGCTCGAAATAGGTCGTTGAATCAGCCGAGGTTGGGCTGGCCCGTGGAGGGTAGGGCGGGGGTCTGGAAGTCGAGGTCGAGGGTGCGAACCGTGTAGATCGCTGAGGCCACCAGCAGACCCAAAATCAAGAGGGTGAGGGGCAGAAGGTAGCGCCGCAGGAGACGACCGAAGGTCGAGGTTTCGCGCAGCTCCGGGAGCCGGTGGGGGTCGAAAGAAGGGGAATCGCTCATTGGGAACTCCTGCCGCGAGTTGTAGGTCCGGTGGACGAGACTTGGACCATGCGTTGGTAGGCCGGGCATTTAGCTTCGAGTTCGTCATGGCTGCCGAAGCCGGCGACTCCGCCGTTCTCCAACACCAGGATGCGATCCGCCAGGCGAGCGCTGGCCAGGCGATGGGTGACGAAGAGCACTGAGCCACGGCCGGTGGTCTTGCGCAGATGGGCAAAGACCTCGCGCAGAATCCGCATCTCGGTTTCCACATCGATATTGGCGGTGGCCTCGTCGAGCAGCAGGATCGGTGCCCGTCGCAGGAGTGCCCTGGCCAGGGCCACGCGCTGCCGCTGACCGGCGGAAAGGGTCGATCCCCATTCGGACACTTCCGTCTGTAAGCCGTCGGGCAAGTGTTTCACCAGCTCGCTCAGCCCGCACAGCTCGAGGCATCGGTTGACCTCTGCTGCATCCGGGGTTCCGAAAGCGCCCAGGGTGAGGTTTTCCCACAGGCTGCCACGCACCAACGCCACGTCTTGCCACACCACCGAGAGCTGTTGACGCAATTCCTTGACGGGTATCTCCGCCAAGGGCCGACCGTCGACGGTGATTTGGCCGGCCAGGGGTTCTTCCAAGCGGGTGAGCAGTCGCAATAAGGAGGTTTTGCCCGAGCCGCTGGCGCCGATCAAGGCGGTGACCGAGCCGGCGGGCAAGTCGGCGCTGACCCGGCGTAGGACGGGTTGATCCGGATGGTAGGCAAAGTCCACCGACGAAAGGGAAAAGGCTCCGTGCAGCTCCCGAGGTGGTTGGGACCCTGCTGTGTAGGCGGTGGTCGGGTCTTGTTCGAGGGGTTCGTCGAGGTATTCGAACATGCGGTGCAAATGCACGGCGCTTTGTTGAAAGTCTGAAAAGAGCTGGATCAGTTGTTGGATCGGACCGTAGAGGAAACCCACGTAGGCCGAGAACGCGAGGTAGTCACCCAGGGTAATTTCCTGTCTCAAGATCAGCGTCCATCCGAACCAGGTGAAGATCGCCGTATTCAGACCCCGCAGCAAGCCGTTGATGGCGTTGAATCCCTGGGAAAGGCCGCCGGCGCGCAGCTGCTGCTCGGTGGCATGGTGCACGAAATTATCGGCGCGTTCGAACACCCGGTGCTCCAACCCCATGGTTTTGAAGGTCCGGATGTGGCTCAGGGTTTCGATTTGAAAGGCGTTGAGGTCAGCAAAAGCTTCCGACGCCCGCTGCCACCGACGGCGCAGGATCGGACCGGAAAAAACCGTCACGGAGAACGTGATCGGCAGGCTGATGATCGCCACCAGGGCCAGGCGCCAGTCGAGAAAGAACAACACGGGCGGCACCAGCAGCAAGTAGACGCCTTGTACGAAAACCGTCTGGAAAACCCTGCCGATGGATTCGAGGGCCCGGCCGAGGTCTTGGAAGCGGCTGTTGATCTCGCCGACTTGATGTTGGTCGAAAAATCGCGCGCGCAGGTGTTGTAGGTGGTTGAAGAACATCAACCGAGTGGCGTTGTTCAGCCGGGTGTTGACGTAGAGGCTGAAATAACCGCGCAAGCCGCCGAGCAGGGTGCTGATCAGGCTCAACACCAACATGCCCAACACCAACACGTGCATCAAGGTCACGTCTTGCTCGGGATAGACTTTATCCACCAGCAGCTTGGTGAAATAGGGCACCACCATGGCGATGGAACTCATCAGCAGGGCCAGCACCATGCTCTGCCCCAAGTCTCCCCAAAATGGGCGAATCATGCGCACTAAACGCATGAAAAGACGTGCCGCTCTTTTTAGATCCGGGGTTTCCGGCTGGGGTGGGGGTTTCGGGCTCATGGTCTTGGAAGAATCGGGCTCAAAGAGTCGATCTAAAGGGGGTCGTTCCCAAGTAAATGCGAGCGCAGGGCGGCCTGCGAACGACCGTGGGATAGCCGAGCCGTGGGGCTCGCGGGCTGTCGAAGAGTATCCCGTCTCCGGGGCGGGGCAATATAGCACGGGGTCCGGATGTGGGGCCTCGCCCTGTCGATTTGGGAGGAGCGAGTGATTAAGCTGTGGAACTTAGCGGGCTACGCCGGCAAACTTTCGGATGTAGTGGCGGGGCTTGCCCTCGCCCGGGCGAGGCGAAGCCGAGCCGCTTCTTAAGGAAGAGCGGGAGGGGCAAGC
>CBDUGP010000113.1:0-28261 GCA_965366625.1 uncultured bacterium | reverse complement strand
TCAATACCGCGACCCTGTCGAGCGCCGAGACCCAGCCGGTATCGGTCCAAGAGCCAACCACCGTCAACTCCGCCCCAGTGCTCAAGCTGATCAAAACAGCCGATCGCGACCCGGTGGCTCCAGGCGAGCAGCTGGTCTACTCGATCAGCGTCACCAACAACGGCAACGACAACGCCACCTCGGTGGTTTTGGTCGACCAGCTGCCCGCGGAGACCGACTTCGTCGCCGCATCGAGCGGCGGTAGTTTCGACCCCGGCAGCGGTCAAGTGACTTGGAATCAAGGGGTCCTGGCACCAGGATCGAGTGCTTTGGTGACGCTGACCGTGGTCGTTGACGACCCGCTCGCCGACGGCACCCTCTTGGTCAACCTCGCGACCGTGTCGAGCAACGAAACGGCGCCGATCACCGCCTCGGTCACCACCACGGTGACGAATCCGGGCACTCAGACCGCCGCCCTAGCGCTCACCAAGAGCGCAACACCGTCGCCGGTGGAGGCCGGCGTCGAGCTGCTCTATACCCTGAGCTATGGCTCGGTGGGCACCGGCCCGGTGGACAACGCTGTGATCGTCGATCAGCTACCCGTCCATCTCGATTTCGTGAGTGCCACGGGTGGTGGCATCTTCGACAGCGTGGCCAGGACGGTGACCTGGAGCCTCGGCACACTCGCTTCAGGCGTCTCGGGCCACGTCTCCGTGACCACCCTGCTGACCCCGCCGGTCGAGCCCGGCACCCTGCTGGTCAATGTCGCCACCCTGACCGGCGACAACACGCCGAGTGCGACCGCGACCACCCAGACCCCGGTGCTCGTGCCGCAGCTAGAGCTGGTCAAACAGGCTCAGCCGTCGGCCGTCGAGCTGGGGGGCACGGTGCTCTTCGAACTCTTCTACGCCAACGTGGGAGACGGCACCGCCACCAACGTGACCCTGATCGACTTCTTGCCCATGGACGTCGAGCCGATCACCATTAGCGACGGCGGCATCTACGATCCGGTCGCGGGTACTATCACTTGGAATCTCGGCTCGCTGGCGCCGTCGGCATCGAGCAGTGTCAGCGTCCTGGCCCAGATCCTGGCTGCGGATCTGGTCGACGGAGTCGCTACGGTGATCAATCGGGCCGAGCTGTCGAGCACCGAGACATCGCCGTTGATCGCGATCGCTGAAGTCACGGTGACCGAAGGACCGATCGTGCCGGTCGTGGATATTCCCACCTTGACCGGCACTTCTTTGGCCCTCTTCGCCTTGTTGCTGATGGCTGCCGGCCTGTGGCTACGAGCCTTCCGACGGAGCGGAGGGCCTGTCGGTGGTTAACCGCCGATCGGTCAAGGTGCCGGCAACGGGTCGGACTGCTTGAGCATCTTCGCGGCGTCCCGCTGGAAATAGACGTTCCAGGAATAGGGGCTATCCGCGCTCCGAGGGTCCGCGGCGAGAACCCATTCGAGGTCGGATCGAAACGCCGCTTTGTCTCCGGTCTTGACCCAATAATATTTCGCTCGCCCCCAGCGCGGGAGCAGGGACGAGCCCGACTGCTCGACCGCGGTCTGGAGCAGCTCACCGGCACGTTCCAGGTCACCGCCCGCCGACTCGGGAAGGGCCAGATAATAAATTCCCAAGGAAAAGGGCACCGCACCGTGGTTGAAATCGGGCGCAATGGCCATCAGGTGCTCCATGACTTCCGAGGTGCGCTGCATCCAACGGAAGTTGACCAGATGTCCGACCCCGGACAGGCACTCTTTGAAGTAATAGGAAACGCCCGTCACCCACAGCAACATGGCTTCGG
Source organism: uncultured bacterium (assembly GCA_965366625.1). GTDB lineage: Bacteria > Acidobacteriota > Thermoanaerobaculia > Multivoradales > J023 > JAUIJL01. The sequence goes on along the minus strand of CBDUGP010000113.1, from coordinate 26,485 downwards.
CTTGGTCGCGCTCTAGTTGGCCGACGGCTTCGGACAGCGGCACGCCGGCGATCACCTGCCGCCGAAACTCGGGGTGCGCGGCCATGGCACGCTCCGCATATTGGATCCCGCGGAGATAGCTGTCCTTCTTGTCGGCTCGGCGCTCGTCGTAAGCCGCTCCGTGAAGTATCTCGGCTTTGGCTCCCACAAGCAGAGTTCTTTCATCGGTCGGATTCCGGCTCAGCAGGTCTCGGATCGTCGACCGGGCCGCGTTCAGCTCCGCGCTCGATCCGGCCGATTCAAAGGCAGCCTCAGCCGCAACAATTTCCGCTTCGCTCTCGATCTCGGATCCAGAAACCATAGGGTCCAATGCTTCCCAGCCGCGCGGCCAGCTCATGCAGCCACTGAGTAGCGCCACTAGCGCTGCCATCAGCGTCAAAGTGGGGGTCAAACGAATTACAGCTCGAAATGTCGATTCCATGGTCGCATCTTAACATTTGGCCCGCCGCCGTGGCTGGGAGCGCCGGCCTCTTGCCGGCTCCCCCAAGCCGACGGGACGCCGGCGCTCCCAGCTTTGACAGAATCTGGAACCGAGTTGGGCTAGACTCGCGGCCCGCTGCCGTGAAACCATGGCGCGAATAAGGCGAAAGATTTGCAAACCAAGCCCAAGCTCATCAGTCTATTTACCGGTGCCGGAGGCCTCGACCTCGGATTCGAGGCCGCAGGTTTCGACACTCGGGTCGCGCTGGAAATGGACCCGGAGGCGGTCGTGACCCTGCGGGCAAATCGCGCTTGGCCGATCATCGATCGAGACATCCACTCCGTGCCGTCCGCAGAGATACTCCGTACCGCTGGGTTGAAGGAAGGCGAGGCCGAGATCTTGATCGGTGGCCCGCCTTGCCAGCCGTTCTCGAAATCCGGCTATTGGGCGTCCGGCGACTCCCGGCGATTGGACGATCCCCGGGCCGGTACTCTTACGGCCTATCTAAGCGTCTTGCAGGACGCCTTGCCCGCGACGTTCTTGCTCGAAAATGTACCCGGGCTGGCGTTTCGTAGGAAAAGCGAAGGGCTCGACTTAATTCGACGCGCCATCGACTCGATCAATCGTGAGCGTGGCGTCACCTATTCCTTTTCGGTAGAGAAATTGAGCGCTGCGGATTACGGTGTCCCACAGATGCGCGAGCGGGTCTTTGTGATCGGCAGCCGGTCCGGCACGGACTTTCAATTTCCCAGGGCCACCCACGGTGACGGTGACGGGCTGAAACCGTGGTCGACCGCTTGGGATGCCATCGGCGACCTGAATACATACGACCATCCTGAGCTGCAAATGCGAGGGAAATGGGCGGATCTCCTGGCGTCAATTCCCGAAGGACAGAATTACCTTCACCATACCGAGCGCGGCGAGGGTCTGAGCTTATTCGGCTGGCGACGGCGCTATTGGAGCTTCCTGCTCAAGCTGGCGAAGCGTTTGCCGTCGTGGACGTTGCAGGCCAAGCCAGGACCGGCGATCGGACCCTTCCATTGGAAAAACCGCCGCCTTTCTGCACGGGAGCTGGCCCGTTTACAAACCTTTCCGAAGCGATTCAAGCTCGTGGGCTCGATTCGGTCGGCTCAAAAGCAAGCCGGCAACGCGGTGCCGTCCGCCCTGGCCGAGGTGCTGGCCCGTCAAATTCGAGCCCTACTGCTCGGTCACGAGGTCGAAACCGCGCCGACGCTCATTCCGCGCAAGAAAAAGCGAATTCCTAAGCCAGAGGTCCCTGGACCCGTGCCGGCCAAATACCTTTCTTTCGTCGGCACCCATGAGGCCCATCCCGGAACCGGCAAAGGATACGCTGCCGCCCGCCGAAGCTGAGCATCGAGCCCGCCCCGAGCGCGGGTGGAGCTAGGTCTCTCTCGCCAAGGCCTCGCGGCGTTTAATGGCTGCCAGATCTTCGGCTTGGACTTGCAAAGCCCGAGGAATCGCGAACACTACATTCGAACTCGTAAACCTTCATCCTTATCGTCGATGACGGCACTCACCCGGCCGGTGCCACCGCCGTCAACGTCACCCGCATCGGTTTGGATAAACCTACGGAGTACGGCGATATAGTGACGCCAAGCCCTCGTCGGCCGCTACGGCGGTCCAACCGGTCCAACCCTTCCCCTAGCGAGCAGATCTTCATGAAACAACTTCAACCCGTGATTCTCGGTAGCGGTTCCGCCGCTCGGGCCATGCGCTTGGCGCTCGCCATGTATCCCGAGGAGATCGCACCTGCTCGACAGCTGCACCGAGATGAGCCCCTGCCCGATCCCGATCCAGAGCGGTCCCTGGTGGTCCTGGCCAATCCCCACGGGCTGCACACGCCCCGTCTGGTGGAGGCGGCGGAGCGTGGCTACCGCTGGGCGATCTGTGAAAAACCCGCCGCCGTTCATCTCGAGCAGGTGGCACAGCTCGAGGAGCTCGATCTCTCCACCTGGATCTGTCACGGTTATCGCATGCTCTGGGGTCCCGGCGAGCTGCGACGAATGTGGGCAGAAGGTGAGCTCGGCGAGGTCATGACGATTGAGGGACGCTATTGGCAGGCCGGGGTCGTCCGCGGGCCGGCCAAAAACAGTTGGAAAGACGACCCTGCTCTCGGTGGCCGGCACGACGTGTTGATCGATCTCGCATCCCATTGGGCCGACCTGATGATCTACCTGACGGCCACGGCTCCGGAGCGCACTGAGGTCCGCCAGTGGTACTTGAACGCCCCGTCCGAGCATCGAGATACCCACGTCCACCTGCGCATGGAACACGGCAGCACCACCAGCTTCGGCTCGATCTCAAAGACCGTACACGGCGCCGGCAACCATCTGGAACTCCATGTGCTCGGGGCACGAGCTACCGCGAGCTGGACTTTCTCAGATCCCGACGTCATCACCCTCGGTCGCCAACACGAACGGACCACTCGCGTGCGCACCGACGCTCGGCCCCCCGCTCGCTTGGCCCCTTTCCACAGCATGGGCTGGCTTGAAGGCTACGGTGCTCTGGTGGGTGACCTGGTCGACCACGTCTGCCACGGTATTCCCCGACGGGGTCCCAGCCTGCCGGAACAAACCACTGTGCTGCGAGCCCTCTTAACGGCGACGGTTTGACCGCCTGAAACGGGCTGGAGGCCAATTCCGAACTCGAAAAAAGCCCAATCGCGGCTACTGGACGCCTCAGCAGAGTCGGATCCGATAGAGTATTGGAAAGGTCCATCGAAACTCCTAGCGATGTCTCTTAGTGACGTTTGCTAGGGCCCGTCCGGAAATGGATTCTCTGTGGGTCGGCGCGGCGACCTGCGCGCGTCGCTCCGAACTCGCGCCACCGCTGCGGTACCGTCGCAAATTGCTGATGTGTAGGAGTTTAAGCCGATCTATGTGCTGTATCGCTCAGACACGCTCGCTTTCCGTGCTCGGAGCGCCGCGCCTTCCAGACCTTCGAAAAGGCTAAAACTGGACGGGCCTTTGCTAGCGACGTCTCCAACCGACGTCGAGGCCATAGCCCCTGGAGGTCGCCGATGGAAGCGAATCGAAAGGTTTTTGAGACCGCAATAAACGATTCGAGCTGGAGGAAACATGGCAAGGAAAACCGAAGCCGAGCTCGTCGAGCTTGCCCGGGAGGCGATTCCCTTGGGCATGCGCAAACAGATGTACAGCGTCCGCGGACGGCTAGGCAGGAACGCACGAAAGCGTCTGAGCCTCTACGTGCATTGCCCTACCTACCTTCAGGACCCAGCGGTGGCCGCGGCCAACCACGGTATCGGCGTCGTGGAAACGGCTGTTCGCTGGGAGCCTGGGCTTGCGGCAGGCCCCACAAGCGCTCGCATTGCGGTGGTGGACTACAACGGCGACACCGGAATCCTGACGGATCCGGTGGCCTGGGATCCCAAACAACACGCCTTCGTCGATGCCGCCGGCGAGCCCATCCGGGACGACGACGGCACGCCCCAATTCCGTCAATTGAGTTCCTGGGCTACGGTCCAGTCGATCATCGAATATTACGAGCATCCCATGGCCTTGGGGCGTCCCGTTCCCTGGGCCTTTGCGGGTCATCGGCTAATCGTGGTGCCCCACGCCGGAAGCGGCGCCAACGCCTACTACGACCGCCACAGCAAATCGCTCCAATTCTATGTCTACGGTGACCAAGAGGCGCCCAAATACACCTGCCTTTCGCGGGACATTGTCGCCCATGAAACCGGTCACGCCGTGCTCGACGGCATCCGTCCCTATTATTTGGAGCACAGCTCTGCCCAAACCGCCGCCTTCCATGAATTCGTCGCCGATCTGACGGCGGTGCTCACCGCCCTGCGCGACAATAAGTTGCGCGGTGCGGTGGTTGAACGAGTGGGGGCGGATCTCAGTCGCGACAAGTTGGTGAGTGGCATCGGCGACGAAATCGGCGAGCACATCCACGGCAAAAAGGCACCCCTGCGCTCCGCCCTGGAGCACCTCTCCATGGGCGACCTGCGCCCGGACTTGAGCCCCCACCGCTGCTCCCAGGTGATGACCAACGCCATGTTCGAAATCCTCTGCGCGGTGGCCCAGGAGGAGGTCGGCAAAGTCCAACGGAACGGCAAGGAAACGTCACCGGCCCAGGCTCTGTGGATCGCCACCGAGAAATTCGGCCGCATGGCCCTCCAAGCCTTGGACCTCTGCCCGCCCGCGGACGTGCAATTCCTCGACTACGCTCGCGCCGTATTGCGCAACGACGTCTTGGTCAATCCCGAAACCTCGGAGAGCTACCGGGAAATCATCCTAAAGGTTTTTCATCAACGCGGCCTATGTGACGGCGAATGCTCGATCGAGCAATATGTCGACGGCAAATGCGCCCTCAGCTTTGATGTCGGGGACCATCTCCCCGATCCCGGGGTGTCCCATGACATCGATCAAATCGCCGGCTCTCGCACCGGTGCCTATTATTTCCTCGACGACAACCGCAACGAGCTGCGCATCCCCGCACACGCCGATATCGAAATCTGCGATCTGTACACCAACCGCAAAATGGGCCGCGCCGGCCTACGCCGGCCCCGGGAGGTGGTGCTGCTCTACCTTTGGCGTGAGCGTCTCGAGCTCGACGGCCAACGTTTCGGCCGTCTGCAAGGAGAGTGCGTAGACCTGCTCTGCGGCGGCACCCTGGTCTTCGACCACCTGGGCAACATCCGCTCGTGGATGCGAAAGCCGGGCACGGAGTGGAAGGCCGCAGGGCGCAAGTCCGAGAAGCGGCAGCGATTGGAGGAAGAAGAGCTACGACTGGGTGAGATCCGGCGCGACGACCTTCTGACCCACGTCGCCCAGCAGGAAGCGGGCGGCAAACTCTCGCTGCTGGACGGGGAGACGCAGCTCGGCCTCTGCCCGCCGGTAGTGGCAAGACGAGGGCAGCACGGCGCCCTTTGCCTGGAACGTGTTCCCCACCTGCGCAACCTGGACGACGACGACCTCGACGGGGAGACTCCATGGACGATCAGCTTTTAGTCCGCTGTTACGACGTCGGCCTCGGGGATTGCATCTACCTGCGCATCCCGGACGCCGACGAAACCCGCCACGTACTTATCGACTGCGGCAACAAATTCGGAGCACCCGATGCCCTACGCCTAGCGATCGCCCACTTGGAAAGCGAGCTACCCGCGGGCGAGGACGGCCGTGCTCGCCTAGACCTCTTGGTGGTCACCCACCCGCACGAGGACCATTTGAAGGGCATCGACTTGGAGACCTTGGGCGGCCTAGACATCCGCAACATCTGGCTGAGCGCCTGCATGGACCCGGAACATCCCCAGCGGGAAGACCTGGAGAACGTGCAGAGCTTCGCCGAAGAAACCCTCCTCCGCCTGCGCGACGAAGGGCCCAACCTCGCCCTGCGTCGGCTGTCTTCGGACCTGCTCGAGCTGAGCAAGGCCGACGCTCTCGAAGCCCTTTTCCGAGGCCTGCCGGAGCTCAACGCTATTTCTCCCCGCTACGTGAGCGCTGACTCCCTCGAAGAAGAGCTGAACCTCTTCAACAACCCCAGCATTCGCCTGCGAGTCCTGGCGCCCATGTTCGATATCGACCGTTTCTACTTGGGTCGCCTGCCCCAAGAGCTGCAGGCGCTGAGGGGCGCTTCTCAACGGCTCGCGGAAGCCGATGAGCCCGCCGACGACGTCCCCACCGAGGCGGAATCCGGCGTACCCCAAAACATCAGCCGGGGTGACTTTGAGCGCCTGCGGGAGCGGATGCTCGAAAACGCCCTTGCCTTCACTCTCAAAAGCTCACATTTGATCAACAACCTCTCGGTCGTTCTGCTGCTCGAATGGCACGGGCGCCGGCTGCTCTTCACCGGCGATGCCGAGGCGCAGCTCACCCGCAAAGGCAAATTTGAGGAGGGAAAACGCAACGGATCGTGGAACGTCATGTGGGCCAACCAGCACCTGCACCTGAAAGATCCAATCGACTTTTTGAAAGTCGGCCACCACGGCAGCTCGAACGCCACTCCGTGGACGGAGCAAACCGTGCGCGGGGAAAACGGCCGAGAAACCCATCCGATCAATGAAATCCTAGAGGCCATCCTTCCCCTGCCGGCCGAGGGCGAGACCCCGAGCGCCCGAGCCGTGGTCTCCACCTGTCGCACCAACAGCTTTGAAACCATCCCCGACCCCGCCCTGATGGCCGAACTCGGGCGGCGGGTGAGCAACGTAGACACCTACGCCGAGACGCCCGTCAAAGGCGTGGCCGTCGCTGCGGACGTACCTCAGCCCTGGCGGACGGATCAAAAGGCGGGTCCCTTTGTGGAGCTTACTTTCGAGCCAAATGATTAAGGTGCCAAATGATTAAGGTGCCGGACTAAGGGGCAAGCGGCTGATCCACATCGCCTCGATTCCTCGAGTGGAGGCGTCACAGTTGAGCAATTTGCCCGTGAAACCACTCCGAGCCAGCGATATAGAGGCAGAGGCGGGAACGCCCTTGGGCGCCTTTCTATTTGAAATAAAGACCTTGCCAAGACCTAGAATGAGTTTTGTGGATCCGGCTGGTCCGACTCATTCGGGAGAAGCAAATGGCACGCTTGAACTCCCCGGTGCACACTCCAAACGGACGTTTCGAGACACGAAAGCTTGTCCTCTCTGAAATCTGTTCGGAAAAATTTCAATAATCTTGGGTCGATGTGTCTCCCGATGTCGCCTAACGGGAAAGAAGTGCCAGAAGAACTCCGGCCGAATCGAGGCGCCGCGAAACGGTCGAGATCTTCTGGACATCAAACTGCCCTCCACAGGAGACAACACCGTGAAACGACTGAATCGAAACCAAGTCCTTGTGTGTATCCTTTCGCTGACGCTCTCAATGATGCTTCCATGGTCTGCCATGGCTGCCGACGGCGAGCGGGCTCATTCGAGCTTCATCGTGACCCCGGACCTAATTCAGGGCAATAAAACCGTCAGAGCCAGTGGCGAAATTCGAATCGAGGTCGCGCAGACTCTGACGGACCGTCAGGGCAACGCCTACCGAGTTAGCTTGGCATTCGCCAACGAATCAGACTATGAGACTGCCAAAGCGGACTCCCTGGAGTCACTCGATTTGAATCGGCTGGAGAGCTATGTGCTCCGCCCCTCGAGCGGCGAATCCAAGTCGTTCAGAGGGTCGGGCAAAGCCGGATCCTTCAGCTCTGTGCTGACGCAGGCCGAAAGCGCCCTTTGTGGCGACACAATTCTTCGCGGCTTCACCAAGCTGCCTTCCGGTGTGCAGATGGGTGTCAATCTGCATGCCGCGCCCGGCCGAATCAAACCCCACAAGGTCTCGATCGGGAAGAATACCTTGCCTGGAGATTGCAACATCGACGTCTTCGAGGATTGTGACACCTTCGCTGCGTTCGGCTGCGGGGGTCCGGATTGTGTATGGTCGTGCCGGATCGGCGGCTTCGTCGTCGTCGGCAGTGGGCTTTGTCTGGAAGAAGAGATCTTCGGTCCCAACACTTGCCTTTGCACCTGATCGTTCCAGGGGATCGAATCCAAGGCCGGTGAAGCGCCGGCCTTTTTCCGTTTTCCTGATTCTCGAAAAGCGCTTTTCGAGCTTGCATCAACGCACATCTTTCGAAACGTAGCTACTCGAACTCGCCCGCCGGTCGGTCCCTAGCGGGGTCTAAGCTCGCCGAGATAAACTCGATTCAGCCCTAGACCCAATCGGAACGGAACCCGGAGGTTCGAATTGTCTCCATCGTGGATCTACCGACCGCAGCGCTCGACTCACCGAAATCCCACGCCCCGGTGGACCAAGACCGCCATTCTTCTCGGCCTGCTTGCCGCATCGACCGTCCACGGCTCGCCGACGGATGAGATCTTCGTCAACGGTTTCGAACAGGGCACGCTCTTGGCATGGTCGTCGTCGAACGGCGCGGGCCCGATTGTGCCTCCCCTGGTTTGCACACCGCCGATCTCGGCAGTGGATACCAGCGGCGCGACGACGGTCGGAACCGGCACACCCGGCAGCTGTACCGAAGCCGCGTTGCTTTCCGCGCTCGGCGCGAACAACGGCGGGATCCGCTTCGACTGTGGGTCCGGCGACCACACGATCACCCTAACTTCCCAGCTCGAGATCGACTTCGATCTGGTGATCGACGGCGGCGGAACAATCACCTTGAGCGGCGGCGGCACAAACCGCATCCTCGACTTTCGGCCGCCCTTCGAGCAGCCCCGCACCTTAACCGTGCAAAACCTCACCTTCCGAGACGGCTCGACCGCAAGCCTTCCGGGCACCACCACCGACAACGGCGGCGCAGCGATCTACCGCGGCAGCTTCGGCACCCTCAACGTCATCGACAGCTATTTCTTTGACAACGTGGGACCCGCGGTTGGCCAGGACGTGGCGGGCGGCGCGATTTATTCCTTCGGTTCCACCACCACCACCATCGTCGGCAACGTCTTCCAGAACAACCGGTGCAGCAGCGGTGGCGCTCTGGGCCATCTCTTCGCCCATCTCGAGCTGTTCAACAGCATCCTCGACGGCAATATGGCGACCGGAACCGGCGGCAATCCCGGTAACGGCGGCAACGGAGGGGGCATCTACAGTGACGGCAACGATCAGAACATGTCGGTTTGTGGCACGGTGCTGTCGAACAATACGGCAAACGCCCGCGGCGGCGGTTTCATGCGGGTGTCGAATAACGGCGTCGGCAACATGACCTTCGACCGCAGTACGATCCACGGCAACACGGGCACCCTGCAGGCCGGCGGGCTCTATCTCCAGGGTCTGCAGACCACCCTCGTCGATTCCACGATCTCAGCCAATACCTCCGAGAGCCGGGGCGGTTTGACCGTGTTCACCAATCCAGGATCGCAAACGCTGAATATGACCAACGTCACCCTGGCGGACAACTTCGCCACCGGCAATCTGGGCGCGGGCATGGCCGTGGACGACGCGATCACCGGCACCTTGAGCCATTTGACGATCGTCCGCAACGACAACTCCGGCGAATTCTCCTTCGCCAGCGCCATCGCAGGCGGCGCCGGTCTGACCCTCCAGCGAAGCCTGATCGTCGACAATGAAAAGTTCTTTGAATTCGAAAATACCAGCTGCAACGTCACCCGCAGCGGCACCGGCACCATTCAATGGCCCGAATTCAACGCCGGCGGCCAAAGTGAGCGTCCGTGCGCCGGTGTGACCTTCCAAGACGTGCCGATCAGCCCGCTCATGGACCACGGCGGCCCCACCCCCACCGTCGCGCCCAGCGACTCCAACATCATCGAAAGCCTGAGCGGTTGCTCGGGCACGGACCAACGAGGCGTGCCCCGCGGGTCGACCTGCACGCCCGGCGCTGTGGAGCCTTAGCCTCGGGTTTTGTAGCTTCGGAAGGGAGCCAGACATCTCCAGGCGACAAAAACACTCTGCCTCTTGACCTTAAAGGGCAATCCGACTAGATTTCGCTGCTAGAAAGCATCCAATGCAAAGTGGCTCTCTGAGGAACTGTCTCCGTGTCCTTCCTTCACTCCGGTTGGACAGTCCTCAGTTTGCCAAAGGTAGGTAACCGCCTTTTTCTAGGAGATCTAACAGTGCTCAAAAAGTTCATGCTTCTCGCCGTGCTCGTCGGTTCTTTAGCGATTCCGGCTTCAGCTTCGGAGGTACCTACACTCCAGATCGAATTCGGTGCCGACGCAGCCACCATTCTTGGAGTCTCGGAAGCACCTTCGCGAGTCAATGCCGCCCAGTCCGGATCCGACCTGGCAGGGTGCACAGCCTCTGCCACATGCCGTAACGGCATCACCATCAGCTGCTCCAACTCCGGCTCCTCTACTGCCTGCTCTTCTTCAGACCACAACTGCCCCTTCACCCAGGGCTGGGTCAAATGCGGCTCATCCACACAATATTGCTCAGCTTCTTGTCCGGTCTCCAATTGTCCGGTAAGACCAGGCTGTAGCTATAAGTTCAACAAGTTCACCCATTGCTGCGTTGACACTTTGAACGACCCCAACAGCTACTGCCCCGAATACTGCCAGTAATCCCTCGCGATAAACCCGCGCTAGCCGGCGTCTTCAGGACAGAAAATCGCCCCCTCCGAGGCGATCGAGCAGCTTCTTGAGGTTGAGTTCGATGGGCAAGGCGGTGTCGAGAATCAGATGCTCGCTTTCGGCCAGTTCATAGGTCGGCTCCCAGGCGGCCACGAAATCGTCGAAAATCTCCAACCGACCGTCGGAGGTACCGGCAGATTTGGCGCGTTTCATGAGACGCCGCCGGCACAGAGCTTCCCGGGCTCGACACTCGACGAAAAGGAAAGGCACGCCGTGCCGTTGGGCCAGGTCGCCGGCCGCTCGGCGCATCTTGTGGCTACGAAAAGAGGCATCGATGATGACTGAGCGGCCGCTCGACAAGACCGCATCGGCTCGGCGCCAGAGCTCTTCGTAATTCCGCTCGGTTTGCTCTTCGGAATAAGGGCCGCTCCAAGCCGCCACATGCAAAGGTGCGGTCGGCTCCAGGCCGAGCATTGCCTTACGCGTGCGGTCCGCCTCGATCACCGGAGCCGACAGCTTGGCACCGAGCTGCTCAGATACGTAGCTTTTGCCCGAGGCGATAATCCCGCCGACGGCGATCAAACGAGGCGGAACGAGCGAGCGCCGCCCGGAGGCTTGGGCCAGCAGAAAATACTTACGGGCCTCCTCGTTCGCGCGCTGCCGAGCCTCATAAGAGCACTGCGGATCCGCAGCCACGAATGCGGCGATCTTGCCCCGCACGAAGGCGCGATAGCTCTCGTAGAAATCGACCAGCAGATAGAGTTCGTAATCGTCGGACGCTCGCGCGTAGCCGGCGAGGAATCGCTCGGCCAAATCCGGACGGTCGTGCCATGCCAAGTCCATGGCCAAAAAGGCGATATCGGCACAGACGTCGGCAAAACGAAAACGAGGGTTGAATTCGATGCAGTCGAGCACGAGAATCTCGCCGTCGGCGCCCAGGTAGACATGCTCGAGACGCAAATCGCCATGGCCGTCCCGAACCCTGCCGGCGCTCCGGCGGGAAGCAAAAAGATCGGTATGGTGGTTTAGAAAGCCGGTTTGCCAAGCCTCGATCTCATCGGCTTGCTGGGGATCGAGATAGGCGTGGAGACTGTCCCGCGTCTGCTCGAAATTCTCCCGCACATTGGCCGAGATCACCTCGACCGAGCCGAAGCGCGCGGTCTCGTCATCGCTCGTCGCCGCGGCATGAAAAGCCGCCAACCGGCTCGCGATTCTGTCCAAGTCTCCGGCCGCAAGGCTGCCCTCGGCCAGGCGGATGTCCGCGCGCTGGTCCAGCGGCAGGCGCGCCATATGCACCGCCCATTCGACCGGCTCGCCGTCACCACCCAACTGATGTCGGCCTGTCGAGTCACGGGTTATCGGCACACAGGCTCGGTAAACGCCGGCCGCCAATCGGCGATTGAGCTCGACTTCGGCCTCGCAGGCCTCACGGCGTCTCTCGAGCGTGCTGAAGTCCAAGAAGCCGAGGGAAACGGGCTTCTTGATCTTCCAGACCTCATGCTCCCCGAGCAGCACCCAGGAGATATGAGTCTCGATGATCTCATCGCCGGGTGAAGCAAGGTCTTTCAGAATAGGATTCATCGCGCCCTTCCCTGCCGGTTGGTGGTCAAGTCAGCTGAGGCTCCCATGTACTCACTTCTCGGCCTGACCCGCACCGAGCGCGCGCAGCAAGCCGATCTCGTGAGTCCGCTCGCCGACCGCAATCCACATGGTAGTGAAAATACCGATCATGCCGACTAAAAGCGAGATGCCGGCGATAGCGGCCACTGAGGCGGTGATCGTGGACATGATCCTTGGAGCTTGTTGTCGCCGGCGGCTCTCAGAAGAACTCAGCGAGTGAGTCAGAGAAGCTCGACGAAAAGCTGCTGGCAAGAATCACTTTCCTCTCGGGTGAGGCCCTTTTCAGCTGTTTCAACCGTATCTGAAGACACTTCTGCTCCCGTTTCGGGAGACCTTGCCTTCTCCAACCGACGTCGCAGGTCGTCTGCGCTCAGTTTCGTCGAATCCCGGCGCCGGCCAGCATTCCGTGTTTTGCCGAGACTCATATCACCGCCGGCAGCTCGCGGTGACCGCAGATGCCTTGCAGGGCGGCGACGACTTCTTTATAAGTGGGGCCGCCGGTTTTGCTGCGCGTCGACTTGGCTTCCAAGATGATGTCGTTGATCGACAGCAGGCCGACCACTGCACCACTACTGTCGACAACCGGAAGACGGCGGATGCGATGGCTACGCATCAGATCCAGAGCCTGCTGGAGCTTTGTATCTGGCAGACACGAAGCCGGCTCACGATTCATCACCTGGCCGACCTCAATCTGGTCGGCGCTCAGGCCACGGATTGCCGCCGCCATGCAGATGTCACGATCGGTGATGAGACCGCAAAGAACTCCGTCTTCCAATACCGGAACAATCCCACAATCACCATCCCACATCAGCTTCGCGGCCACCGCCAAGCTATCGTCAGGTCGGCAAGAAAGCACGCCTTGGGTCATCAGATCTTGAGCTTTCATTGAACTCTCCTTAGAAGTGGAAGCATTCGAAAGACTTTCTGCAAATCGGAGTCAGATCCGCGACTCAGGCGGACTCGGATTCCGGGGCTTCGGGCTTGCGCAGAATCAGAACCGGGCACTCGGCCATGCGCGCGACCTTTTCGGAGACGCTGCCGAGCAGGATCCGGTTCAATCCCGAGAGGCCGTGACTGGTCAAAACGATAAGGTTGCTGCCCGCCTTGTCGGCGAAATCGCAGATCTCCCAGGCTGCGTTCCCGACCAGCACATGGACTTCTATCTTCGCCGCCAATGCAGACTCCTCAGCGAGCTCGCGCAGGTTCTTCTCCATCAGCTCCGCGAGGCTGTCATAGTGGGCGGCGGGCAAAGGGATGCTCGCATAGGAACCGGGTGGAATCGGAGCGGCGGCCACATGCAGTAGATCGATTTTGGCATCGTTGACTTTGGCGAGGCCCTCAACCTCCAATAAAGACTGCTTGGCTTCGGTCGAAAAATCAAAGGGCACTAGGATTCGCTGAATGGCATCGGCTTTGCCGGCCTTGCTGCCGCGAACCGTCAGCACCGGACAGCCGGCCGTCCTGATCACCTCTTCGGCAACACTGCCCATCATGAAGCGGCGCAGGCCGCGCAGACCGTGGGTTCCGAGCACGATCAGGTCGATCTCATGCTCCTCTGCGTAGGCGACGATCTCCGGCGCCACCGTGATCGCCCGGCGCCGCTCGGTGTGCAGTTTCAGACCTTGCAGTGGGTCCATTTCCTTGAATTTGGCCAGCTCGCCGACGGCGAATTGGTCCAGATGATCATGGAGATCTTCCAGGCTCGGGAAAGCGGCGTTGGGGTCACTGACCGAATGCAAAGTGATGACATGCAGGAGATGAATCTCTGCGGAAAAAAGCCGAGCCCAGAGAATGGCTTGGTCAAGGGCCACCTCGGAACAAGGCGAGAAGTCCGTCGGCATTAGGATGCGTTTGATTTTCATCTTTTCTGTCTCATGTTGTGGGTTGAGCGGATTCTTTGGCGAGCGTTTTCTCGAGTTCCAGAACACGCTGCGAGGTGGCAACGACCGTGTCTGGAGTGAGGCTTATGGAGTTGATACCGAGTCTGACCAGATATTCGGCCATCTCAGGAAAATCCGAGGGAGCCTGGCCACAGATACCGATATGGCATGCGTTGCGATGGGCACCTTCGACGGCTAGGCGAATCATTTTCAAGACTCCCGGGTCCCGCTCGTCGAAATCAAAAGCCACGGTCTCCGAGTCGCGGTCGACGCCGAGAATCAGCTGAGTCAGATCGTTCGAACCGATCGAAAAGCCGTCGAATAGCTTGGCGAATTCGTCGATCAGCAAGACGTTGTTGGGGATCTCGCACATCACATAGACCTCAAGGCCGTGCTCGCCCCGAACGAGGCCTTGCTCGGCCATCACGGCCAGCACCTTCTCCGCCTCTGCCACGCGCCGGCAAAAAGGAATCATCACCTTGAGATTGCGCAGCCCCATGGTCTCTCTCACTCGAAGGATCGCCTGACATTCGAGCGCGAAACCTTCCTGATACTTCGGATCGGCATAACGCGCAGCGCCGCGGAAACCGAGCATCGGATTACTCTCGGTAGGCTCGAAAGCCGCGCCGCCGAGCAGAGCCGCGTATTCGTTGGTCTTGAAATCGGACAAGCGCACGATCACCGGGCGCGGATCGAAAGCTGCGACGATCGTGCCGATACCTTCCGACAAGGTGCGCACAAAGAATTCAGCCGGGCTGGCCCAACCGGCGGTCAAACGCTCGATCTCCAGCCGCTGCGCGGCGTCTTCGATCCGCTCAGGATGGAGCAAGGCCATGGGATGCGCCTTGACGTGCTCGCTGATGATGAACTCGATCCGCGCCAAGCCGACGCCGTCGGTCGGCAGCATGGCGACCTTGAACGCCAGCTCGGGATTGCCGAGATTGACCATAATCTCGGTCTGCGGTCGCTCGAGCTGCTCGAGGTCTACAGTCGTGGTCTCGAAAGCGACCTTCCCTTCGAGCACACGTCCAACCTCACCCTCGGCGCACGAGACCGTGACTGGTTCATCGGCAGTGAGGATGTCCGTGGCGCCCGAGGCGCCGACTACCGCCGGAATGCCCAGCTCGCGGGCGACGATAGCGGCGTGGCAGGTACGGCCGCCTCGGTTGGAAACGATCGCCGCCGCGCGTTTCATCACCGGCTCCCAATCCGGCGTGGTCGTCTCCGCCACCAAAACCTCACCCGGCAAGAATCCAGTCAGCTCAGAGGCGTCGGTAATCAACCGGGCGCGGCCGGTGGCGATCCGAGTGCCCACGGCCTGCCCACTGACCAAGACCCGGCCGGTACCGATTAAACGATCTTGCTCCAGCCGATGCCCCGAGCGTTGCGACACCACGGTTTCCGGCCGCGCCTGCACAATGTAGAGCTTGCCGTCGACCCCGTCTTTGGCCCACTCGATATCCATTGGCGTAGGCCGCCCAGCCAGCGAGCTGAAATGCTCTTCGATCCGTATCGCCAGCTCGGCCAGGCCCAGAATTTCATCGTCTTCGAGGCAGAAACGGCGCCGTTCCTCAGCGGCCGTCCGCACGGTCCGAATCGCTTCGCGAGTCCGGCCCGGCGCATAGATGGTCTTGATCTTCTTGGTGCCCAGCCGACGCCGTAAAACGGACCGAAAGCCGCCCTTGAAAGTCGGCTTGTGCACACCATACTCATCGGGATCGACTGTGCCCTGAACCACCGTCTCACCGAGACCCCAAGCGGCGCTGATGATCACGATATCGGGGAATCCAGTTTCGGTATCGAGGGTGAACATGACGCCGCTCGAGGCGAGATCGGAGCGAACCATCCTCTGCACACCAATCGACAGTGCGACCGCAAAATGGTCGAATCCGCGCTCGATCCGGTAGTGGATGGCGCGGTCAGTGAACAGACTGGCAAAACAACGCCGGCAGGCATCGAGCAGCGAAGCTTCACCCTGAACGTTGAGAAAAGTATCTTGCTGACCGGCGAAGCTGGCCGTGGGCAGGTCTTCGGCGGTGGCCGAGCTGCGCACCGCAAGACTGATCGAGTCGCCGTTCTCGGCCTTCAGGCGC
The DNA here is from genome assembly GCA_965366625.1 of uncultured bacterium. Classification (GTDB taxonomy): domain Bacteria; phylum Acidobacteriota; class Thermoanaerobaculia; order Multivoradales; family J023; genus JAUIJL01. The sequence goes on along the minus strand of CBDUGP010000113.1, from coordinate 10,444 downwards.
TGATAGCCTGCAAGGATCTCCGCTTGCAGGTCGTCGGGAATCCTTGCACCCAGAATAAGCTCACGCGCTTGCCGGCCTCGCCGAGCCAGATCCGCCACATTCTCGGCGTCGAGTCCATCCAGGGCCGCACGTAACTGAGACTCAAGGCCTGAAGCAGCCAGCATGTGACGGTAAGCATCCGCGGTGACCGCGAAGCCATCCGGCACCGGGACACCCCATGGACGCAGCTCGCGGTACAACTCACCGAGAGCTGCATTCTTACCTCCCACCGCCGGCACATCAGCCGAAGAAAGATCCGAAAAGGGGCGTACTAGGAACCCCTTTTCGGCTGCGGCACCGGTGGATGAGTCTGTGCGATGGTGATCGTCTTGGGTCATGGTTCGCCACCTTTCAGACCGTACCTCATGCTATGCCTTCGAGCCCGCGGCTCTCCCGGCTAGCTCGACTGACTCATAACGCCTTGCGGATCTTGTCGTATCCTTCGGCGATCTCATCCATCAACAGATCGGCAGCTGCTTTGAGATCGGCCGCAGATTCCGCTCCAGCTTGCTCGATCTCATGCTGGCGCTTTTTGACCTCACTCCACTTTCCCTCGAGCCCCGCCCATAGATCTTTAGCGTCCGCCCGACCCAGATGGATCTTGAGCTTAAGCTCATCGCGGATTTGTTCGAGTTTCTCGGTGCCTTCGTGGACCCAGTTGCTCATGGCGCTCCTCCTTGTTCTAATGACTTGAAGCTGTCATCACAGGCTAGCAAGCTCGGCAGAGGTCCGCCCCCTATGGATGGGCAGGATTGGCCCTACCCTTTCGCTGAGCAGACAGGCCAGCCACTGCAGGGTGTACCGGCCTGCCCGTTGCGAGAATCAGGAGCTCCGAGACCGACGCCACCATTTCTGAGCTTCCAACGCGAGCATGGGGACCGCGCTGAAGCCCAGACAGAGCAGCAGATCAGCTGCCGAAAGCGCCAGGGTTCCCAAGGTCTTTTGCAGCACCGGCACATAGAGCACGGCGAGCTGTAGGGCAATAGTCAGCCCGACCGCCAGGGCCAAAGCGATATTCGGTCTTCGACCGCGGGTGATGAGAGCATCGCGATTCGAGCGCATCGCCAGCACGTTACCCATCTGCGACAGAGTCAAAACAGTGAAAATCACGGTCTGCCATTTATCCTGAGAGTTCTCTGGGCCGGTCCAATAGAAAAGTCCCGCCGACAGGGTAACCAGCGCTCCGAGGCAGCCTACGAAAAGCACTTCCCGGCCCAGACCGCGATCGAAGACTCCCTCACTCCGCGCAAAGGGCGGGCGCTTCATGGTCCCCGGCTCGGTGGCCTCGAGGCTCAAAGCCAGACCCGGTAGGCCGTCGGTCACCAAGTTGATCCACAGGATCTGTAGTGGCAGAAGCGGTAGGGGCAAGCCGAAGAACGGACCTACCAGCATCACGACGATCTCACCGACGTTGCTCGCCAAGGTATATTTGATGAATTTGCGAATGTTCTCGTAAACCGTTCGGCCTTCTTCGACCGCATCGACAATGGTCACAAATCGATCGTCGAGCAGCACCATTCCGGCCGCTTCCTTGGCCACGTCGGTGCCGGTGATGCCCATGGCCAATCCAATATCTGCCTGGCGCAGCGCCGGAGCATCGTTGACACCATCACCGGTCATGGCGACGACCTCGCCCTGAGCTTGGAGGGCGCGTACGATACGCAGCTTATGCTCGGGATTGACCCGAGCGAAAACCGCGACGTCAGGAACCACTGCAGCCAGCTGTTGCTCATTCATGCGCTCGAGCTCGGTGCCGGCGACAATGCCGCGCTCGCCGTCGGCGATGCCGAGCCGGCGGGCGATGGCGCCGGCCGTGACCGGATGGTCGCCGGTGATCATCACCGGCCGAATACCCGCTTGACGGCACCGCACAACCGCCTCTTGGACCCCCTGCCGCGGCGGATCATGGAGCCCGGCCATACCGGCGAAAACCAAGCCGGTTTCAAGTCGCTTAACCGCGCCTGCCGGCGGCGTGTCCGCAATCGGCTTGAAGGCGAAACCCAAAACCCGCATGCCAGCAGCTGCCAGACGATCGTGATCCACCTTTAGCAAACCGCGCCGGTGATCGTCGAGGGGAATCGCCGTGGCTCCGTCCCAGAGCCGATCCGCCACCTCCAACAAACCGTCGACGCTGCCTTTGCACAAAGCCACAAGTCCGCTTTCACCGGCGATCTCGTGCCACTGACCGGCGGCCGGGCCGGCGATCTTATGAACCGTCGTCATACGCTTGCGTTGTGAGTCGAAGGGCGCTTCGGCGATTCGCGGCATCCGCTTAGAAAGAGCCCTCTTGTCGACACCGAGACCGAGCGCGCCGACGATCAACGCAACTTCCGTCGGATCACCGATTTCATTTCCCTGATTTTCGGCGGCCAAATCGCCGGGCTCTTGGCCGAAGCTCGCGTCGTTGCACAGGGCCGCGATCTCGAGAAGCAAGGTCGAAGGTGCTCCAACGTCCGCTGTAGCGCTGTTGGTTCTTACCAGATCGGTGCTTGCCGGGTCGGTGCCTCCCAGGTCAGCGTCTGCCAGGTCAGCGCCTGCCAGATCCAGCCTGTTGCCGCCGGACGGTTGGATCGCGCCGAGCACCATCTTGTTGCGCGTCAGGGTCCCGGTTTTATCGGTGCAAATCACCGTCACCGAGCCCAGGGTTTCGACCGAAGGCAGACGGCGGATCAAAGCTTTGCGTGCCAGCATTCGGCGCGAGCCGAGTGCCAACGCCACCGTCGCCACCGCCAGCAACCCTTCAGGCACCGCCGCGACCGCCAGGCTGAGTGCGGTCATGAGCAGCAGCCGAATGGGCTCGCCGCGGATCCATCCCAGAACCACGACCAGGAAAACAATCGCCAAAGCGACCAGCGCCAGACTGCGACTGAGGCGAGCCAATCGCCGCTCGATCGGAGTCGGCTCGCGTTCCACACCTTGCAACAAGCCGGCGATCTTGCCCAACTCTGTGCGCATACCCGTCGTCGTGACCACCGCCAACCCCCGACCCTGGGTCACGGACGTACCGACGTAGACCATGGAAGTCCGGTCACCCAGCGCAGGTCGGCTCTCCGCCGGGGCCTGGGGAGCCTTGGTCACAGCCTCCGACTCACCGGTGAGCGCTGACTCGAGCACGTGCAGCTCGGCCGTCTCGAGCACACGCCCATCCGCCGGCACCCGATCGCCGGCCTCGAGCACAAAGATATCGCCGGGCACCAGCTCCCGAGCCGGCATCAAGCTCAACTGGCCGTCGCGACGCACCTTTGCCATCGGTACCTCGAGTCGCTTCAGCGCGGCCATCGCTCCCTCCGCGCGCGACTCCTGCACCAAACCGAGAATGGCATTCAAGATGACGATGGTCAAAATCGCGATGGCGTCACGGGATTCGCCGAGCAGCAAAGAGATAACCGCCGCAGACACCAGCAGCCCAACCAGGGGGCTCCGGATCTGACTCCACAGAATCGACCAGAAACTACGTTGAGCGCCCTCGGCCAGATCGTTGAATCCCACTTCCTCGCGCCGAGCCGGCACTTCAGAAGAGCCGAGCCCTCGGCCCGGGTCGACCTCGAGACGCGCCAGCACCTCGGCCGGCTCCAGCCGATGCCATGGCGAAGAGGAGTCACTGTGGTTCTCGAAGCTCACGATGAGTTGACGCGCCTTTCTCCCCGGAATCGCTCACAAACAACGGCCCGGCGTAAAGACAGCTTACCCTCGATAGCGAGCAATCGCTCGACTCTCAAGGTTATTGAGACTTCAAATAGGTGGCAGAGATACCTATTTTGAAGCCCCATTCTGACGGGCGAGTACCCCAAACCCAATTCTTGAGGCAAAATAACGCCCATGAAAGACTTGGTGATTCGTCTCGGTGGTGAGATAGAACGCTCGAATTTCGACGAGTGGCGTTCGACGTTTGTGGCGCGTCTGCGGTCGATCAAAACGGACCTCGAGACCGATGAGGATTTCGGCGATGCGGCGCAGCTCGTCAAGGAACTCAAAAGCGGCGAGGATGCTCTGAAAACGGCAAAGGCTTCGGCGATGGACCAGTCGTCGGATATTCAGCGTCTCTTTGCCGCCATCGACGAGGTGGCAGAGGCCGCGCGGCAGACTCGGTTGACGTTGCAGCGCCAAATCAAGCAGCGCAAGCAGGATTTGAAGGATCAGGTGATCGACGAAGGCGTGGCGACGGTGCGTGAGGTGATCGCCGGTCAGAGTCTCGATTTTCAACGCCTCGATGCAGCCCGCTACCTAGATCGGGCTCATTTCGTCCAAGCGATTAAGGGCAAAGCGAGCATCAAGGGCGTCAAGGCGGCGATCCGCGAGCATTGCGGACGGGTACAAAGGGCGATCGAGGAGAAGGCGGCGCAGGTGTCCGACAACGGGGCGCTCTTGGCCGGTCTGCCGAGCGAGCAGCAGGTGCTGTTCCAAGATCGAGGGCACTTGCTCGACATGAGGCGAGAACAACTGGTCGAGGTCATCGATCGCCGCCTGGTGACCTACCGCGAGGAGCAGCAGCGCAAAGCCCTATCGGTGCAGCCCGCTCCGGCGCCGGGTGCGCTCTCCACCGACAAATTGCGCCCTACCCTACCGGCTTCTTCCGAGTCACCAGCGGAATTCCACCTAACGATCCAGCTGTCTTGCACCAAGTCTGAAGCTCAGGCGATCGCCAGGAGCGTGCGCGAGCACCTGCAAGGCGTACACGCGGTGAAAGAGATGCACTTGACGGCGGCTCCTAAGACCTTTGAATCTTGAGACGCGCCGGACCGGTCAACGCCGCCTCTCCCATCTACCGGCAGCTCACCCGCTTCGAATTCCCAACGAAGTCTCTACCGTTTGCACTCAGATCGAGACACATGTCCTCCCCCCTCAGAATCCTTCGAGCACAATCTTGCCCCGGGCAGAGCCGCTTTCGATCTTGGCGTGCACCGCTCGCAGGGTCGCCGCGTCGATCTTGCCCGCGACATCCGTGGCGGTCGATCGGATTCGCCCCGCATCCACCAGCTCCGCCACTTCGTTCAGCAGCTTGCCCTGCTCCGCCATATCCGGCGTGCCGAAGAGCGAACGGGTGAACATCATCTCCCAATGGAGGGAGACCGCTTTGAGCTTCAGGGGCATGGCGTTGAGTTCCTCCGGATCGTCGATCAGGCCGAAACGCCCCTGCGGCGCGATCAGCTCGACGATATCTGTGAAATGCCGACCTGTTTGGGTGGTGGAGAACACAAATCCGGGCGCGCCGAGGCCCAGGGCCTCTACCTGGGGTGCCAAAGGCTGACGGTGGTTGATTACATGATGGGCTCCGCACTCGCGCACCCAATCCTGGGTTTCCGCACGCGAGGCCGTGGCGATGACCGTGAGATCGGTCAAAGCCCGCAGCAGCTGGATGGTGATCGAGCCCACACCCCCCGCGCCACCAATGACCAGAATGATCCCTCCTCCCTGGGCCGTCGGACGATCGACTTCCAGGCGATCGAAGAGCATTTCCCACGCGGTGATCGCGGTGAGCGGCAAGGCGGCGGCCTCGGCGTCCGTCAGGCTCGTGGGTTTACGGCCGACGATCCGCTCATCCACCAGGTGAAACTCACTGTTGGTGCCCGGCCGAGTGATCGAGCCGGCGTAAAAAACCGCATCGCCCGTTTTGAAATTCTCCACCTCGGGTCCTACAGCCTCGACAATACCCACGGCGTCAAAGCCGAGGACCCGCCAATCCCCGCCCTCGGGCTGCGCGCCGAGACGCAGCTTAGTGTCGACGGGGTTAACCGACACAGCTTGAATCTTGACCAGCAGATCGTGGCCTTCGGCTTCGGGAACTTCGAGGGTGATGTCGTGCAACGCATCTTCGCGGTCAATCGGACCGGCAGTTTTATAGGCTACGGCTTTCATCATAGACTCCTTTGAGGCGCGTCCGGTGTTCAACGGTCAGAATACAGCACGTCTTTGCCGAGACGCCCCCCGCCCGCCGATTCGCCGAAGCATCGGGCGGCCGGCTAACTTCGTGGCCTCCCCCCTTGGCAAGCCAGGCGACATGGTTTACAATCCCGCTTCCCGTTCCGGGATCGTTCAATGGCAGGACGGCAGCCTTTGGAGCTGCTTATCTAGGTTCGAATCCTAGTCCCGGAACCACTCGCCTCTCCCCCATTTCCCACACAACCTACTCCCGATTGCGCCGGTTTACCCCAACTGGTTGATAGACCTATGCTTCCACGAGCACTTCAGTGGATTATTTTTTGGGTTGATACAACAAGAATGATCGGGCGCTGTGGCCTGATCATTCTCTCATCACGATAAAGCATCCGCCTCAACAGTCGTGAGACCACAGCCACAAATCTCCGCTTCGATATAGCCGAGATATCGCGCCGCAACCTCACGTCTGCTGGCCGATCCTATCGACGCAACAGATCAGAACTCGGCAAGCTCATGGACCACAGCCGGCGGGTTACAGAGCTTGCACGGATTCTTCCAAGGAGGGACTTTGGTGGACCCTCTCTTCCCGGACAAAGAGCTTCAAGAAATCGGAAGTCGAGATGATGCCCACCAAGTCGCGCCCTTCGGCGACGAGAATGCGATGGAAGTGGCCCCTGAGCATCACGTCAGCGACTTCTCCAAGGTCCGTATCCTCTGCCACCGTGATCACTTGGGGATTCAAGATGTCACGGACCCGAAGCTCGGAATCTTCGATATGAAATTCGAGCAAATCCAGGGGCTCGAAATCATCCTGCCAGCCCCGGACGTAGTAGTCGCTTCGGCCCCGAGCGGTGATGTCGGCTCGTTTCTTGACATGCTCCGTGATATCGCTCGTAGAAACTACGCCGGCAAGCTCGTTTTCTGGGTTGAGCACCACCGCGCCGGTGATTTCATGACGAATCAAAAAATCCGCTAATTCGGCCACTGTCGCGTCATCGGAGATCGTCAACACGTTCTTGCTCATCAGATCTCGCGCCTTGATGTGGCCCGCACTGACGTTTTTAGGGCTCTTGGATGCTGTAGTTGCCATGGTCGTCCTCCTCTGGTTCACTCCCAACCGTAGCGCAGACATGGGGTCTCTCAAACGCCCTTCGGGGGGGCTACCATGACCGGGAGTCGCCCCAATTGGGTAGGGCCAGGGAAGGCTCATGGGTTTGATCCAAGCGCGGATTCAGCCATCTGTGCTCCAGCCGCACCGTCCCACGTTCTGAAGCAATGCAAAAAAATGCAACCTCCCATCGCGATTCGTAGTCCTACTGATCGAACATGAGCCGCGGGAGGCCTCTCGAAGGCCCAACGCGAGTCTAGGAAGCCGGCCATCGAGCGAACATCATTTCGAGCCGGCTCCCTGACGGGCGGGGACACTCCACTGCGGACAGTCCCAATAAAGGAGAATCGAGAATGGAAAACGCGATGTTTTGGCTTTTTTTGGCTGCAGCCACTGTGGCCTCACTCACCTTCATCACGATCGTCGTCTGGACTGAAAATCGATTTAAGGACCGCCAGGAGTTTTATCGATTCGAGTTCCGCAAACGGTTGGTCGAATCCGGCAAAATGGACGCTGCATCGTTCGGCTCTTTGGTGCGGTACGAGCATGAGATCGGACTGCAGCAAAGCCGTCAGAAACTCCTGGTGACCGCCTTTGTCTTCGTCGGATTGGGTATTGGAACCTGCATCGGCCTTCAGTTCATCGGCGGCTCCATCTGGTTGCTGGGCTTCATTCCGCTCAGCATGGGCCTCTGCATGCTCGCCTACGGAGTCCTCTTTGCCGCCAAACCCAATCCCGGTTCGCCGCCTCCCGGTTGGTCTCCCGAACCCGACGAGAGGGATTGAACGGAGGTTTTGTCTTGCATTCGATCCACAAGGGTCCCGACGATGACGAAAGCATTGTCGACCGCGTGCTGGCTGGAGACGTGGATGCCTTCGAGCAGATCGTCTTACGCTGGCAAACGCCGCTTCTCAACCTCGCCTACCGCTTCAGTCGCGATCGAGGCCTGGCCGAGGAGATGGCTCAGGAGGCTTTTCTCAAAGTTTTTCGGAGCCTTGGGCGTTGGCGCCGCGATGCGGGGTTTTCGACCTGGATGTTCTCGGTGGCCCTCAACCACTACCGAACCACCATGCGACGGCACATACCTCCAAGCGTTGAGCTCGCCGAGTACGACGCTGCCACCGGGGCCGGCGATCTTGCCGGTGAGATGGATGCAGCCGCCAATGACAGCGTCGTACGACGGGCAGTGGCGCTCTTGCCGGCCAAATATCGCGACACCATCGTGGTCTACTACTTTAAACAGCAGGACGTGAACGAAACGGCGGGCACGCTGGGGCTGAGGCCGGGAACGGTCAAGGCACGTCTGCACCGCGCACGCAAGCTGCTCAAGACTAAGCTGAGGGCGCTGGGGCACCCGCTAGCCGTCGCCACACAGGAGTCCGAGAGATGAAGGAATTCGAGATGAACGAACTCGAACGCATACTCGCCAACGACGAGGAGCTGCAGCCGATGACGGGATTTTCCACCCGAGTCATGCGGGCGGTAAAGGAAGAAGCGGCGGCGACGGCACCGATAGCATTCCCGTGGGCTCGTTTCCTCCCCGGTTTCTTGCTCAATGTTGGACTGCTTCTCGGGGCAGCGGTGTGGATGATCCTCGAGCCCGGCAGCTTTTCGCCCGCGCAGCCCATTGCCGCCGAGTGGTTTTCTGATCCGCAGATGCTAGGGTTGCTCTGGGCCGCATTGGCGGTGGCCGGAACCGGCGCACTAGGGTGGACTGCCTCGCGATGGGTCGCTCCCCGACGAGCGGGGTCGTTTTAGGCAGTTGGTACCTCTCCGATCTCCGACATCGCGGGATGACGGCCGGTTTGGCCCACGCAGCGCGCGATCGAAACGGCCGATATCAGGCAGTTATTCACGAAAATCGGTCTGAGATTGGAAGAAATACCCCCAATTTCCTAAGTTTAGTGACGAGAACTACAATTTCTGCCATTATTGTCCCCTAGCCGCCACTGCTGTTCTGATTGCCCGAAAGGACTCAAGGGGTGCGCCCGGCTGAAGAATCGGATACTCTCCGACTTCGGGGGCCGCCTTTGGTCACCTCAGAACGCCTCCAGCAACTCCAAGTCCTCCTCAAATTCGGGTCACGTACTTCACGAGATCCTGGACAACAGAAAACTGGACAACAGAAAACTCCCGGCACCGAGCCGGGGCTTTAGCAACGATCGGCCCCCTAACCGGGGCAAAGGAATCTGAAGAGAATGTCAAAACGAATCTACGTCGGTAACCTCCCGTTCAGCGCAACCGAAGACGAAATCCGTACCATGTTCAGTGAATACGGTGAAGTCGAATCGGTGAACCTCATCTCCGACCGCGAGACTGGCCGCCCCCGCGGCTTCGGCTTCGTCGAGATGTCGAGCGGCGCCGATGAAGCAATCCAGGCCACCAACGGGAGCGACATGGGGGGACGTTCCCTCAACGTGAACGAGGCTCGTCCCCGCACCGACCGTGGTGGTGGTGGCGGCGGCGGTGGCTACGGTGGCGGTGGCGGTGGCGGCCGAGACCGCTGGTAGGATCGCAGTCGAGCTGATATCAGCCTTTTCGGTAAGGTGCGGGCAAATACTGCCAACCACAACGGTGGAAATTCGCCCCATCTTCCCGAATGATCATCACTCGACCTCGGCCTTTTTACGCCGATAAAGAATCCAGCTACCGGCCCAAAAGGGCCGGCAGAACGATCCGCCCTCGGCGGCCGGCAAGTGCTCATCGACCTCGGCCCTTCACTGGGCCCCAGCTCCTGGCTGGCTAGACGAAAGCACCGGTCGCAAGGGTCAGCCTAGCCCAGGCTAGGAAGGATCAGGTCTCAGTACGCCACTTTGCTTCGCAAAGTGGCGTCATTGCGTGCGCAGCGCGACGATCGGATCAGCCGATGCAGCTCGCCTCGCCGGGCCGATACCGGCCACCAGACCTAGCACCACCAGAATCGCGATGACGCTCGAGAGCAAGACCAAGTCGAGGCTCTGGGACCCAAAAAAGCAACGCGCCGACCAGCCTAGCAAGCGGCACAGCGCCGAGCCCCCTGGATCAGCGCCGAGCGCCATCCAAATCCCGAGTTCCAGCTCTCGCCGACTCACCGACAGCGACATCACCCCGTAGACGCCGACCGCCGCCAGTAGCAGCACGAACAGCGCCATGGCCGAAAAGACCCGGCTCCAGATGTGTTGGACCCAGAAGAAGCGCTGCATGACCTGCTCCATCGACATGAGGTCGAATGGTGGAACGTCGGATCAATCTCCGCCAGAGTTCGGCGCACCTGCGGCAGCACATCGCCACCGCCGGCGAGGATCAATGCCAGAGTCTCCGGCGGCTTCCCGTGTGAGACCACGGACGAGGAATCACAGATTACAGACTACCGCGAGCCGTCATCGATTCCCGCCAGGTCTTGAATCGCCTCCCCCCCCCCCGGGGGGGGGGGGGGGGGGG
>CBDUGP010000112.1:0-28947 GCA_965366625.1 uncultured bacterium | reverse complement strand
TGTAAGTCTAATTTATTCAGATACTTAGCATTTGCAACTGTTTAAGATCAGTCAGGGTTTGACTGCGACGACGGTAACTACGACTCTCCAGGCAACGAAGACATCATGCAGAACCAGTCTGAGCAACTCGACTGGCACCGTTATGCTCTCGACCTGCCGATGGTGCGGGAGCCGGGCGAGGCGGGGGTCTCGGCAATCTCCACAAACGGCGGGATCGGACAATCCAGCGTGTCGGCGATGGCGCGGAGCAATTCGGCTTCGGGTTCCTGGATCAAGCCGTCGGCGCCGACGACATGCACGGAGGCTTCGATCAAATGCTTTTTGATCCGTGGCGCGGCCAACGCGAGGCGGTCGAGCGCGGTATCCAGTTGTTTCAGCCCGGATTCTGCGCGCGGCAGGAGTCGCAGCCCATCGGCCTTCGCCCCTAGATGGGGCGCGCCCTCACGGAATGCCTTTTCGACTTCGCCCGCTTTGCTGCTGCCGGCGTTCGCCAACGCGGAGAGCATGACGCTGCAATCTCGTACGAGTGGTTCGAGCGTGTGGTATTGAACGGAGGACGCGCGGGTTTCGCCCGACTGCGACGCGAGGTGGCGGCGGACAATTTTCTGCAGGACGAACTCGAAGATTTCAATTTGCCCGTCGCTCTCCATCAGCCATTGCAACGTTTGGCTGAATTGCTCGAACTCGTCGGGTCGAAGCTGACGCAGCGCCGGCAAAGCGAGGTTCGCGAGCGGCAGCCGGGCGCGCGGGGCGATGGGCGCGACTTCCGGCCAGAGCGCGGCGGTGGTTTCGCCAACCCCCGGAGCGGCTTGTTCGGCAAGTTCCGTGAGTTGCTTCGCGCGCAAGATTTCGTCCGGGCTGAGAAGCATCGCGTAAACGAGTGCGATGGCGTCGAGCGGTTCGCGCGCGGCGGATTGAACCGTTTCCGAGAATGAACTCCGCAACTCCTCGGCGTAGCGCAAATGCAGAGGCGTCGGCTTGCCGAGATTGGGAAGCACGGCTCCCATCAGGACGGCGTTGGTGGCGAACCCCCCGTCGCCGGCTCCCGCGCCGGGCATCCCGGGAATCGTCGGAAAGGGAGATCTTGATGGCGTTGGTTTCGCCGCCTTGCGTGAAGATTCTGCTTCGACTGCTTTGACGCCTGCCTGCTTGAATTTTCCGTCCCAGCCCGGATCAATGGCGCGGATGCGCTCGTCGAGTGGCGGGTGGGTGGCCAGTGCCCCAAGGAACGGCTTGCCCATGCCATTTCCGAAAAACATGTGGCTGGCTTCCCCGGCGTGAGCGGATTCGACCTGTGAGCCGACGCCGCCGATTTTTTGCAGCGCACCAGAAAGCCCTGCCGGGTTGCGGGTGAATTGAACCGCGGAGGCATCGGCCAGGAATTCCCGTTGCCGGCTGAGCGCGGCCTGGATGAGCCGGCCAAAGAATACGCCGATCGCGCCAATGACGATCAGGGCCAACCCCAGGAGCATCAGCGGATTCCGGTCCCGACCGCCGCGCGAGTAGATCAATACCCGGCCGATCACCGCGAGGCATAGGATGCCGAAGATGACGCCCATGATGCGTAGATTCAGGCGCATGTCGCCATTGAGGATGTGGCTGAACTCATGGCCGATGACGCCCTGCAATTCATCGCGGTTGAGCAAAGTCATGCAACCGCGCGTGACGCCGATGGCGGCGTCCCCCGGCGCATGGCCCGCCGCAAAGGCGTTGATGCCCTTTTCGTCGTCGAGCACATAGATCTTGGGAACGGGAACGCCGGAGGCGATGGCCATTTCCTCGATCACATTGCGCAGCTTGCGTTCATCGGGATGGGCCGTGTTGGGATTGACGAGCCGTCCGCCGAGCGACTCGGCCACGGCACTGCCGCCCTTGGCCAAGGCGGCGGTTTTGTAGAGGCTGCCAATGAGCACGACGCCGAGCGTGCCCAGCACAACGTATAGGAAAAGCTGGGGATCCCAAAGGACGAACTCGGGCGGCGGTGCGCCAGCGCCAGACTGTTTGGCGTGGGTGCCGTAGAAAATCAGCAGACTGGCGACATAAACCGACGCGATGATGCACAGGACGGCGATCACAAAGTAAATCACCAGCACCTTCGTGTGCTTCCTGGCTTTGTCCTGGCTCGCGAAGAAATCCATGGCCTCGCTCTTCAATCGAACGACACCTTCGTCGCCTCCCGTTGCTCTGGTTCCTCGATAGCGAAGAATTCGGCGGCGGTGAAGTTGAACGTGCCGGCGATGACGCTGCTGGGGAAAACCTCCCGCTGCGTGTTGTAAGCCATCACCGAGTCGTTATACGCCTGCCGGGAGAAGGAGATTTTGTTCTCCGTCGAGGTCAGCTCCTCCATCAAGCTCAACATGGTCGAATTCGCTTTGAGGTCGGGATACGCCTCGGAAAGCGCGAACAGGCGACCGAGCGTGCCGGTGAGTGTGCCTTCGGCGCTGGCCAGTTGCTTCATCGCGGCGGGATCGCCCGGATTGGCGGCGGCGTCGGTGTTGGCGGACGCGGCCGCATTGCGCGCGGTGATGACGGCTTCGAGCGTGCCGCGTTCGTGTTTGAGATAACCCTTCGCGGTCTCGACCAGATTCGGAATCAGGTCGTAGCGCCGCTTGAGCTGAACGTCGATTTGCGCGAAGGCGTTCTTGAACCGGTTGCGCAACCCGACGAGTTTGTTGTAAATGCCGACAACGAACATCGCGGCAAAAAGTGCCAGCGCAGCCAGCACGATGGCGACGATCAGTAGCGAACTCATAGGCGTGTCCTTTCCTTGGTGGAGTCTTCAAATGGAAGTGGGCTCGCCGTATACAAAAGTCTCAATCAGTCCGGGCGAGAAGCTGCCCCACGAGAGCCGGTGGAACCTCCCGGAAGGAGGACGTCCCACGCGCGAGACGGCTCGGGCGGGCGAGCCTAATTCAGGGCGCACGCGGGGGCCTATCTATGTCTAGGGCTTCGTTTCCTCGGATTCTTGAGCCATGCCCATTTTCATCATCGGGCAGTCCATATCGCCCGCCTCTCCTTGCATCTTCGTGTCTCCTTGCATCTTCATGCCCTTGTGGCGCCCCATGTGGCGCCCCATGTGCGCCATCATTTCGGGTTGCATCTCCATCATCATGGCCCGCGAGGCCTTGCGCTGGGCGACGAGCTCGGTGAGGACCGCTGCCATCGGCTTCTCCATGGCGCCGGGCTCGTCGGAAGACTGGGTGGCGTTCATCTCCGCCACCAGCTCGTCCAGCGTCACATCCATCGCTTGGAGCTTGTCCTGCATCTTCTGCTTCTTGTCCATCATGGCCTGGCACTCCGCCTTCCTGTCGCCCCGGTGCTTGGCGTGCTTGGCGTCCTTGGCGTCCTTGGCGTCCTTGGCGTCCTTGGCGCCGTGGCGGGGCAGGTCGTGGCCCGTCATCGGAGCCGCCTGAGGACTCTCTGCGGGCGAGGCGGGCGGCGGGGGCGTTTGGGCGCCGGCGCCCACGGCCAGCGTGAGTGCAATGGCGGCGGAGAGGCCAGAAGCAAGGGTCTTGATCGGAGGTCTGTTCATGGTCGTACTTTCTTTCTGACGGCCCTTGGACCGCGTGTTCAGGCGTCTGACATGAAGCCAGGCGGGAGTGGGATATCTAATGTATTCCTCCCGCGCCCCGCCAGAAAGAGCAGTATCTACGCAGTAACGGACCGCAGTGCGAGTAAAAACTACTGTAAGTGCTCGCCGTTCGTGATCACCATAGGTGGTGGGTCGAAACCTTGGGGGAGCCTCCGGCGAGCACGTGGCGATCTTTCGAAGTTGAGGCGACAACTACCTTGAAAGTTACCGCTCGCCAACCTCGAAGCTCTGGTCGAGGTCACCGATCCAAGCACCGTCGCTGAGGGTGAGTCATGGATCGACGACCATTTCGCACGCTCGGCTCCGATGCGGGCGGAGGAGGCGGACTCGCTTCTCCAGCGGTGAGTCACTTCGGAGACCTCGGTGAAGATGGGGTAGGGCAGCAGAATTCTGAGATGCATGAGATTCGGCAGGGGCTCATCCTCCGCTCTCGGCGGTCTCGGGGGCGGGGTTGACACCCATCGAGCCATGCTCGTGGTGAGGCTTTGAGGCTGGGCCGGCGTCGGCATGGGGTGAAGCGCCCCAGTTCTCGACGCTTTCCGAGACGGTGCCTGGAGGGTTGTCGTACCAGCCCTCGGCACTGCTCTCGTCGAGGTGCTCGCGGACCTTGAGAATCGTGAACATGCCACCCATCCCGATCGAGCCGAACGGACCGTCCCCGCCCATCATCGGCAGCGTGTTCGCTGGACCCTCCATATGAGCAGCGTGCTCGGAGTGCGCCTCCATCCCGGTCTCGCCCATGGCCATGTAGCCGGGCAGGAGCGTGCGGATCTGCTCTTCGACGCCGCTTTGGTCGACCCCGAGGACGTTCGGGATGTCGTGCCCCATCGCGTTCATCGGATGGTGGCGCTTGTGACAATGGATGGCCCAGTCGCCCGCCGTGGCGACAAATTCGACGTCTCGGGTTTGGCCCGGCGCCACCACCACCGTGGTTTCCGGCCATCTCGCGGACTTCGGAATCGGCCCGGCGTCGGTACCGGTGATCTCGAGGGTGTGGCCGTGGAGGTGAATGGGGTGGATGTCCTGCGATACCGTACCGTAGCGGATTCGAACCCTCTCACCGACCTCGGCGACCAGCGGCGCCGTCCCCGGAAAGGCGCGACTGTTGAAGGTGAAGATGTTGAAGTCGGTCATCACGTTGGCATCGGGAGTTGTGGTTCCAGGATCGACGGACCACTCGGAGAGCATAATGGCGTAGTCGCGATCGATCGGCGGGCTCTCCGGCTCCTTGGGATGAATGATGAAGAAGCCCATCGAGCCGAGACCGATCTGGATCATTTCGTCGCCGTGGGAATGGTACATCTGCGTCCCGTGCTGCTTCAGCATGAACTCGTAAACAAACGTCTCGCCCGGCGGGATGCCGCGTTGCGAGAGCCCGCTGACACCGTCCATGCCGCTCGGCAGAAGGATGCCGTGCCAGTGGACTGCGGTGGCCTCGGGGAGCCGATTGGTGACGTAGATCCGAACCCGGTCGCCCTCGACGGTCTCGATAGTCGGTCCCGGCGTCTGGCCGTTGTAGCCCCAGGCCTTGATCGTCATGCCGGGAGCCATTTCCCATTCGATCTCTTCGACAACGAGACGGAAAACCTTGACCCCGTCGACAATCTCCCAGTCGAGCGTGCTGCCATTCGGCGTCACGACCGGGTTATAAGGCAGGTTCTTGCCGGCTTGCGCCGCGCAGGCCAGTAAGAGACTTGCCGTGAGGATCCCTGTTGCGAGTTGTGCTCTCAGGTGGTGGAACATGCTGAGTTTCCTATTCAATGCTGGTGGCCGTGGATGGGATGGTTGAGGGTCTCGTCGGGATCGTTGGGCTCATGGGACACTGGCCCTAGAGGAGTAATCTCACCCATGGGAGCTCCTCCAGCAGGGTAGGCAAAACCCCCGAGTGCCAGCTCGAGCTCGGTCCGGGCCAGCCAATAGTCGCGAATCGCCTCGATGTACTGGCGATACGCATCCACCTCGTCCTGCTTGGCTTCCAGCAGCCGGTAGGCACCGAGGAGCATGAAGTTGTAGTGCCGTTGGGCCTCCGCGACGATGCGCTCACGGACGGGAATGAGCACATGCTCGTAGTGCTCGGCGAGTCGACGCTGGGTGAGGACGCGGTGACGGAGCTTGCGGACCTCGGAGCGGATGTCGATGGCGAGGCTCATCATGGCTTGCTGACTCTGCCGGTTCAGTGCTTCCAGGCGCGCGATCCGTGCCTGCCCTTGATCGAAGAAAGGAAGCTCGATTTGCAGGCTCGGACCGCTGACGCGAAGCCCGTCTGCGTCTTTCTCGGTGCTGATGCCTACTTCGGCGACGGCCACCCAGCGCCATTTCACGGTGACCGCGAGGGCGCGGGCCAGCTTCTCGATCTCCAGGCGGGCGGACGCCAGGTCGAGCCGGTTGGCGATTGCGAAAGATTCGAGGTCGTCGAGCGAGCCTTCCGCGGCGGGAAGATGTGGCAGGCCGGCAGGAATCACCCAGCCGGTGTCTTCTCCCCAGAGGCTCAAGAGCTGGTTGATGCGCTCGCGATCCTCGAATACCTTGGCCTCGGTGATTGCCTGATCGATCCGTGCCTCCTCTTGGAGACCTTGTTGGCTCGCGAGATCGAGCTCATTGAGGGTGCCGGCGACCCTCTGACGCTGGGCGAGATTGAACGCGGCCTCTCGTGCACGGACGATTACCCCGAGCATCTCGGCGACCTGCAGACTGCCTTGCTGTGTGTAGTAGGCCGTCTTGACCTCTGCGGCATGGGCCAGGACGGCTTCGGCAACCCGCAGTTTCGCTTCCTCCAGTTCCACCGAGGCGATCCGTTTACGACTGGATCGCAGCAGGATGTCGAGGAAATCCCGGGCGATGCCGAGTTCGGTGTTGGTCGAGCGCGAACTCTTGCCAGTGGATCGGATACTTGTAAAGAAGACCGGATTCCCGAGGAGTCCGGCCTGGACGAGGTCGGCCTGAGCGATCCCGATCTCCTCGTAGCGTATTTGGAGAGAACGGCTGTTGAGAAGGGCGATCTGAACGGCGGCGTCCAAAGTCAGCTCACCCTGGAGTAGGGTCGCGACCCGGGAAGCGGCTTCGGCGTCTTCCGGGGTGCCCTGGTACCAATGAACGTCCTTGCCCAGCCGTTTGGCGATGATCGCCTCGACATCGGAAAATCCCCCTTTGGGAGGAATCGAGGAACATCCTGTGACGAGAAGGGACGCAACCAGGGCGATTCCCAAGGTTTCTGCGGTCTTCATTGCGACTCCGCAAGTTTCTTCGCCGGCAGCCCTTGCCGCCGCGGGCGACGTCGCCCTGGAGCAAAAGTACACCCACATGGCGGACGCCAGGTTACCCCCCCAACTCGGTAATGGACGGGCGACCTACGTTCCCAACCGGCGGATCGCTGCGAGGCCCAAGAGGGCCAGGACCGACGCCAGCAAGATCATGGTCCACCCGGAGAGGGTGGGGATCTCCGTGACCGTGGCGGTCAGGGAGAGAACGTAGTCTTCAATGCCGGGGCAGCCGATCTCGTCGGTGGCGGTGATCGTGAAGCTGTAGTCTCCGACGGCCGTGGGAGTACCCGCCAAATCAACGTTTGGAGTAAGGAAGAGCGGGCTGATCTCAAGACCCGGAGGAAGCATCCCCGCGGTCACCGTGAAGAGGTACAACCCGGTGCCGCCGGTGGCAGAGATTGTCTCGGAGTAAGGGACGTTGAGCTGCGGATTCGGGAGGGTGGGAGGGAGGACCGTGATCGCCGGACAGGGGGGCGGATTGACCACGATCGTATAAGCCTGGCTCACCAGGCAGCCCATTGAGTCGGCGGCCGTAATCGTGAAGCTGTAGGTGCCAACTGTGGTGGGAGTGCCCGCCAAATTGACAGTCTTGATCGCAGGGGGGGTTACGGGGGTGAGCGCGAGGCCGGGGGGAAGCATACCGGCGGTCACGGAATAGACGTACGTGTCTGGAACGCTACCGCTCGCTGTGATCGGCTCGGTGTAGACGGAGCCCTCGGCCGCGTTAGGGAGCCTGGCGGGCAGGATCGTCAGGATCGGACAACCGAGCGGGTTGATCGTGATCGTATAGTTTCTAAATCCCGTGCAACCATTGGCGTCGGTGGCAGTGATGGTGAAAATCGAGGTGCCCGGCGTGGTCGGCGTCCCGGAAAGGAGGCCGGCGGTGGAGAGCGTGAGGCCCGGAGGCAACGTGCCGGCCGTCACCGCAAAGGTGTACGGCGCGGTGCCGCCGGTCGCGGTGATCGGCACACTGTAGGGGACACCGGTCTGCCCGGTAGGCAGCGTCAGCGGGCTCAACGTGATGGCAGGGCAGACTGGGATGCAGACGGCGGCGGTGATGGTGTCGAGCGTCACGGCGCCGTTGAGGGCCAGAAGCTGACCGGAGACGTCGGCGCTGGTGGTAGACGTAATACTCGTCAGCGCGAGGATGCTGCCCGCGAAGACCGTGCTCGTGCCGAGCGTCGCCGAGCTGCCGACCTGCCAGAACACGTTGCATTGCGAGCCGCCATTGATGACTTCGACCACGGAGCTGGACGCGGTCGTGAGGCTGCTCCCGATCTGGAATACAAAGACCGCGTTCGGGTCGCCCTGGGCGTCGAGAGTGAGCGTGCCCGTGAGCTGGGCCGAGCTCGAGAAGCAGTAGGCACCGGGAGGGAGAGTCAGTCCACCGAGGTCGACGCCAGTCAGCTCGGTGTCGCACGCCTGGCCCGCGAGATCGTTATAAGCGGTGACCAGATCGCTCTGCGCCTGCATCGCGACCGCGCCGCCGACGTATGTGGTTCCGTTCACGACCCCGGGAGGAAAGCCAGTGATCGACAGACCTGGCGAGAGACCTAGATCGCCGGTAAGGACGCTGGTACCAGTATTCGTCACCGTCGAGGCACCCAGGACGACGAAGGTCTCAGCCGTGCCGAGGTCCGGTGCGGTCGCGGCCCACGCCGAAGAGCCGGCGCAGAGGCACGCCGCGGCGAATCCTACAATCGCTAATAGCCTTGTGTGTCTGAGATTCAAATCGACTCCTTTCATGGTGGACCCTCGATGCGCTGCCGTGAGGTTCCGGTTCAAGACCCTAATTCGTCTAATTTATTCCCTGAACGTATGCCCGTGAAACGTACTTTCTACCCAATCTAAGACCGGTAGAAAGTACGTTTCAAAGCGGAACGTCAGAGCATTGATTCGGTGGAAGGAGACCGATCTGCGGCTCGACTCCAAGCGCATCGCACGCAACGCCGGGATTGCAGGCCCCGAGGATCATGTAGCTGCGGAAATCGCCGTCGAGCTTCTTTAGGCACGAGGCCGGCCAGTTCTTCGAGCATTGCCGTCTTCCTTTCAGGCCGAGGACGTAGGGCAGGCCAACGCTCCGCAATGCAGGGTTCTGGGGCATTTCGATATGCATCAGACCGCTTCCTTTCCACCGACCGCGTCGATGACGCGGCGGAGTCGCTCTTCGGCCTCTGCAGCCACGGGCAATAGCGAGGGGTTGTCAACCATCGCGAACATCACGCGTGGGTCCGCGATCGAGACGACCGAGCCGCCTTCGGGCGCCTCCTGCACCACGACGTTGCAGGGGAGGAGAAGGCCGATCTGCGGTTCAGCCGTGAGCGCTCGATGCGCCAGGCTGGGGTTGCAGGCGCCAAGGATCACGTAGCGCCGAAGTCGACGTCGAGCTTCTTCCTCAGCGCGGCTTTTATGTCGATCTCGGTCAGGACGCCGAAGCCCTCGCTCTCAAGCGCGGCGGTCACCTTCTCGACTGCCTGATCGAAGGTGGTGTCGTCGAGTCGCCTCTCGAATCCGTAGCGCGTTTTCATCGTCTTCGTCCTCTCAGCCTTTGAGGTCAGTCATGAGCCATGTCCATTTGCATCATCGGGCAGTCCATCCCGCCCACCGCTCGGTGCATTTTCATGTCCATGTGGCGCTCCATGTGCGCCATCGTCTCGGGTTGACAGGAAGCCAGGCGCGAGTGGAATATCCAATGTACTCCTTTCACGCCTCACCAGAAAGAGCAGTACTTACGCGGAAACAAGGCCGCGGCGTGAGTAGAAACTACTGCCGCCCGGTCACGCTCTGCCAATCGGTGTGTACAAATCCGGCTTCCGGCCGGTCCACGCGCTGATAGGTATGGGCGCCGAAGAAGTCCCGCTGGGCTTGGGTGAGGTTCTGCGGCAGCCGCGCGCTGCGATAGCTGTCGAAGTATGCGAGGGCCGACGACATCGCCGGCACCGGGATGCCCGCTGCAACCGCCGCCGCCACCGCGCGCCGCCACCCGGTTTCCGCCTCCAACAGCCAGGGCGGACGTCGGCGTCGAGCAGCAGGTTCGGCAGGTCGGGCGCGCGCTCGAAGGCGTGCATGAGCGTGTCGAGCAGCTGCGCGCGAATGATGCAGCCACCTTTCCAGATGCGGGCGATCTCGCCGAGGTCCACTCGCCACCCATACTCGCCGGACGCCGTGCCGAGCAGGCTCATACCCTGAGCGTAGGCCGAAACCATCGTGGCCCGGAGGGCATCGTGAACGGCGTCGGTCATCTCCCGCGCATCGCCTGCCAGGCGGCCCGAGGCTGCGCTCCGGAGCCGGGTGCCGGCGTCCACGCGCTCGTCCTTCATGCTCGACAGGATGCGCGCGTCGACCGCCGCCGCGATGGTTGGGATCGGCACGCCGAGCTCGAGCGCGGACTGCGCGGTCCATCTGCCGGTTCCCTTCTGTCCCGCCTGGTCGAGGATCATCTCAACCAGTGGGTTTCCCGTCTCGGGATCCCGCGCGGCGAGCACCTGGGCCGTGACATCGAGCAAGTAGGACTCGATCGGCCCACGATTCCACTCGGCGAAGAGACCGGCCACCTGCGCCGCCGGAAGGTCCAGTCCCCGACGGAGCAGGTCGTACGCCTCGGCGGTCGCCTGCATGACGCCGTACTCGATGCCGTTGTGGACCATCTTCACGAAGTGGCCGGCGCCGTCCGGACCGACGTAGGTCACGCAGGGGCCGGAGTCGGTCTTGGCGGCGATCGCCTCAAGGACCGGGCGTAAGAGGTCGTAGGCGGCGCGGGTTCCGCCAGGCATCAGCGACGGCCCGTAGCGCGCGCCGTCCTCGCCGCCGGAGACGCCCATCCCGACGAAACTGATCCCCCGCTCGGCCAGGGCTGCCTGGCGGCGCTCGGTGTCGCGGAAGAGGGAGTTGCCGCCGTCGACCAGCACATCGCCGTGCGTGAGCGCGGGCGCCAGCCGCTCGATCATCTCGTCCACCGGCGCGCCGGCTTTGATCATCAATACGATGCGCCGCGGGGGGGCGATCGCGGTGGCGAGCTCCGCGAGCGT
Organism: uncultured bacterium; assembly: GCA_965366625.1. Lineage (GTDB taxonomy): Bacteria > Acidobacteriota > Thermoanaerobaculia > Multivoradales > J023 > JAUIJL01. The sequence goes on along the minus strand of CBDUGP010000112.1, from coordinate 18,067 downwards.
CCGGGTGCCGACCCACCGCCGGTCCGCATCACTTCGCTCGATGAAGCGCTGTACCTTTCCCTCGGTGTGGGTCCAAAGTGCCACGCTGTAGCCCTGATCCGCTATGTTGAGGGCGAGATTCTCGCCCATGACCCCGAGGCCGACGATCCCGATATCCGCCGCCCGGGTCGGCACGCTCATGTCCGGCATGGTCTACCTCCTCGGCTCAGGGCCGTACGGTGCCTGCCCGGTCTGCTCCCGGCGCGTTTACCGAGGCCGTGGTACACGAGTGCTTTCATCATCGTGTGGGAGTCCGGGATCACGTCTGCGGTCGTGGGTCTGTTCATTTCAGAGATGGCCATGCTGTCTCCTCAAGCGTTGAACTAAGCGCTCGCCGGCAGCACAGCACTTGTCGCGTGCGACGGACCCGAGCGCTGGTTCGAGGCTAAGCGTTGGTATCGGTGGTGGGAAGCGGAGTTTCTACGAACAAGGCCCCAGCGACCGCGCCGCTCAGAGTCAGGCTGCCGGACTTGTAGGGATTATGGATCTCGGATCTCCTAGTTCTGGCCCAAGAGGATGATCCTCATCCCGAGCCCCCGGTCGTTAGTTTTGCGATCCTTGGCGCACGAATGCCGGAATCAGCTTGCGCCGCGTCAGGTCGCCTCTTGGAAATCGTTGATAACTTTGGGTGCCGCAGCGGCTCTCAAAGCGTTCAGCACGGCCAAAACGTCGATGACTTCTTGGAGGATGGCGCCGCTCACCGGACTCAAATGGCCGGTGGCCGCGAAGGCCATGCCGAGCAGGCTCAGGGCCATGCCACCCACTGCGCTCTGGAGAACAATGACCCGCATCCTGCGGCTGATGTGCAAGAACTCATCCACTTTCTCGAGCGAGTTGTCCATGATCACGGCACCGGCTGCTTGCGCCGTCACTTCACTGTTCTGTCCGATCGCCACGCCCACTGTGGCGGCCATCATGGCGGGTGCGTCATTGATGCCGTCGCCCACATAAAGCGTCTTGGCGGCGGCGGTTTCTTTGCGCACGATGGTCAGTTTTTCTTCGGGGCTCTTCTGGGCGTAGATTTCGGTGATACCCACCTGCCCGGCGAGGTAGCGCACCTCGGATTCGCGGTCGCCCGAGACCAGCAGCACGCGGGAGAAGCCATGCTTGGGTCCTAAGTGGCTCACGAGAGGGCGGCTCTCCGCCCGCGGCGCATCCCGAAAACGCAAGACGGCAGCGTAGCGCTGGTCGATCGCCACCACGCACTCGAGGCCACCGGCGATCGGTGGAATCTGGTCGGCTCCGGGAACGCCTTGGGCGATCAGCTTGCCGCGGCTGGTGATCTGCAGATGATGGTTGGAAACGGTTCCGTGCAGGCCACTGCCCGGCTGTTCGCTGACCTCGGAGGCCTCGAGTAGCGTGATGCCGCTTTCCGTCGCCGCGTCTAGAATGGCGCGAGCCAATGGATGTTTCGAGTAACGTTCCACGCTGGCCACGAGGGTCAGTACATCCTTCTGCAAAAAGTCAGGGGCGAGGATCTGTTCGGTGAGCTTCGGTTCGCCATAGGTCAGCGTGCCGGTCTTGTCGAAGATCGCGGTCCGGCACTCGGCGACTTGCTCGAGCACGGCCGGGTTCTTGATGATGATGGCCCGGCGGGCGCACAGGGAGATCGAGCCAATGATGGAGATCGGGATCGCGATGAGCAGTGGACAAGGTGTGGCGATCACCAGCACCGCGAGAAAACGAACCGCTTCACCACTGATCGCCCAGGCGAGTAGAGCGACCGTCAGGGCCACCGGGGTGTACATCGCACCCAGACGATCTCCCAGACGGCGCAATTTCGGTCGCGTCTCTTCGGACTCGCGCATGACTTCCATGATCTTGGCGTAGCGCGAATCGGCTGGCAGCTGGGTTGCGCGGATGGTCAGAGCCGATTTGCCGTTGATCGCGCCGGAGATGACCGTCGAGCCGGCGGTTTTGGTGATCTGGAACGGCTCGCCCGTCAGGTAGGACTCATTCATCACCCCATGGCCCTCGATCACCACGCCGTCCGCCGGGCAGACGTCGTGCGGATAGATCACGAGCGTATCGCCCACGGCGAGCTCCGCCAGCGCGACGTCTTCGATCACGGAATCTCGTTTTCGATGGGCGATCGAAGGCATGCGTTGGGCCAGCGCGGCCAAGGCGGAAGAGGCGCTGCGCAACGCGTAACTCTCCAAGGCTTCGCCGCCGGACAGCATCAAGACGATGATCGAGCCGGCGAGATATTCATCGAGCAGCACGGACGCGATGACGGAAATTCCACCGAGCAGATCCGAGCCGAATTCCCGCTTCAGGAGCTTCCGTAGCAGGTCGTACAGCAGAGGTAGGCCGCCGAGCGCGAGCGTAGTCTGCAAGGGAATCTGGTAGATTTTCGGCGCGGTGTGGAAGCCAAAGCGCAGCCCCAAGTGCACGAGGATGGCCACGATGGAGAATACCGCGATGACCGTGGTTTTTCGCTGCCAGAGATCGGCTGACGCTTGTCTGAGTCGACTCATGAATGCAGAGCGTCAGCGGTCGTTAATCTGTTCATTTCAGCGCTGGCCCCATGCTGTTTCCTCAAGAGTTGAATAGAACGGCGCCGGCAGCGCAGCACGTCTCGCGTCCGGACCCGAGCACTAATTCTAGGCTAAAGGTTGGTGTCGGCGGTGGGAAGCGGAGTTTTTACCCAGGGGAGGTCCACGACAATAAGTAGAAACTACGAGTCGACCTGCCAGGCACTTGCTCCGGCGCAGGCTTCCTAGTGTCGTCGGCACACTGGCCGGAGGGCCACGTCGCCGGCTTCCAGTGGCCGAGCGCGCCTTCCCTTTGACATTCTACAAGAGAGGGTTTACTCTCTTTTGTAGAACGTCATAGGGGGGCGTCATAGGGGGACATTTCCCGGGAGACCGTGATGAGCGAAAACGACCCGACATTTTCGACGCACCTTGCTGGTGATCCGTGATGCCGGGGCGCTCTTTGTCGGCGGCCTTGTGGCCATTTACAACGCATTTCAACGCGCGTGCACGGGCTTCGCGCCAACATGCAGTCCGCCCGCGATCTGATGCGGTGATGGCTGCGGGAGAGTAAGCATGGGGAAAGTTTTTGTTGCGGTTCTCTGCACGACCCTTTGTTTGATCGTCGGACCGGGTTGTGTCGAAGGGCAGGAGGCCGGTGATCCTTCGGCGGCTTCGCCACCTCCGAGCTGGGAGGGCGTCTGGGTCGCTGAGAGGAGCTTCGGCCCACGGCTTCAGGGGCCAGTGACACTGCACCGGTCCGGAGAGAGCTGGATCGCCCGAATCCAGGGAGAGACGGTGACCGCCCAGCAGAGCAAGACGGAGGACGGCTCGGTAAGCTGGTCGTTCGCCTTCTTCGACCACGGCCGCTTCGTGGGCCGACAGGCGGGCCCGGGGGCCGCTATCGACGGCCATTGGCTCCAAGCGCCGGGTTTGATAGAGAGCTACCCCTTCGCCACCCCGGTTCGGTTACAGCCGGCCGGCAGCGACGCCTTCCATGGCAAGATCTCTCCCTTTCCGCAGGAGGTCTCCCTCAACATCTCTATGGTGGCTGACGATGCCACACAGGAGCAAGGAAACACGAGTTACCGCACCTTTCTCCGCAATCCGCAACGCAACATCGGAGTCTTTTTCCCCATCGAGTCGGCCACGGTCCAGGGAGATGAGATCCGATTCGCTAACGGCGACGGCGAGGTGATGGTGGTCGGACGGAGCATGGAGCCGGGCGAGCGGTTCACCCTTCTATTCCCGCGCTTCGGCGAAACCCTCGACTTCACCCGCCGCTCCCGGCACGACGCCCCCGGCTTCTACCCCAGGCGGTCGCCGGAGGAGAGCCCCTCAATCTTGCCGCAACCTGTCGAGACCGAAGATGGCTGGTCGACTGCCACGCCCGGCGAGACCGGCCTCGACCAGCGACCGTTGGCCAGACTGGTCGGCTCGATCGCCGCTTTCGAACCCACCGCGCTGCGTCAGCCCTACATTCACGGGTTGCTGCTCGCCCATCGCGGCAAGCTGGTGGTGGAGGAGTATTTTCACGGCCACCATCGAGAGATGACACATGACTCCCGCTCGGCCGGCAAGAGCCTCACGTCAGCGTTGCTCGGAATTGCGATCCACAAGGGAGCTCTCGCCGGCCTCGACCAGCCGGTGTATTCGCTGTTCGGAGGGGTCGAGGCCTTCGCCAATCCCGACCCGCGCAAGCAGCGGATGACCGTCCGCCACTTGATCACCATGTCTTCGGGGTTCGACTGCGACGACGGTAACTACGACTCCCCAGGCAACGAGGACATCATGCAGAACCAGTCTGAGCAACCCGACTGGCACCGCTATGCTCTCGACCTGCCGATGGTGCGGGAGCCGGGCGAGGCGGGGGTCTACTGCACGGCGGGAATCAACCTGATCGGTGGCGTCCTCCAGCATGCGACGGGCATGAGCCTGCCGAGATTTTTCCAGGAGGAGCTCGCGCAGCCGCTGGACATCTCGACCTACCAGATGAACCTCTCGCCGACCTACCAAGGCTATGTGGGAGGTGGTATCCGCCTGCGTCCACGAGACTTCCTGAAGCTGGGGCAGCTCTATCTCGACGGCGGCGTCTGGAACGGCCGGCGAATCGTGTCGGAAGCATGGGTCCAGGAGTCGGCCGCGCCCCACGCCTCGGTGAACGAGAGCGACGATTACGGATTCGCCTGGTGGCGGCGGAGCTACGAGGTCGGCGGCCGGACCATTGATACCTACTACGCCAGCGGCAACGGCGGCCAGCTTCTCTTCGTCGTTCCCGAGCTCGATCTAGTGGCTTTGATTCAAGCCGGTAACTACAGCGACGGCCGCACCCGCAACGAGTTTCGCGACCGCTACATGCAGGAGTCCATCCTGCCCGCGGCGTTGGCGGTCCGGGTTCGAGCTAGATCGTTGGAATATCTAATGAATTCCTCCTGCGCCTCGCCAGAAAGAGCAGTATCTACGCAGTAACAGGAAGGCAGTGCGAGTAAAAACTACTGTAAGTGCTCGCCGTTCGTGATCACCACCTTCAGGGTCGCTTACTACCCGCAATTGGCCTTCATGGACGTGGCGAAATCAGCCCTGCTTTCCCGTTGGAGGTCGGTAGCTCGGCGCGCGCATTCTTGCCGAGTCGGTGCCACCGCTGCACGAGTTTGGCGAGTTCCACAACGGCGACCGGCCCCAGGGAACCCGCCGCGATGAGCCCCCAGTCTGCAGCCGTGAGCGGCACGGTGTGAAGGACATCGCGCAGCAACGGGACGTTGACGGCGGCGAGCTGCAACAGCACGGAAATGAGCGTCGCTCCCCAGAGCCAGCCGTTCGTGAACAGCCGCGACGTGAATGCCGAGCGCGTCCGTGAGCGTGCGTTGAAGGCGTGAAAGGTCTGCGCCAGTGCCAGCGTCATGAAGGCGATCGTGACAGCGTGCAGGAGGCCGGTACCTTCCGCGCCGTACCAATGCATGCCCATCGCGAAGGTCGCGAGCGTGGAGCCACTGAGCAGCAGGCCTTGCCAGACGATCAGCCACCCAAAGCGAAGTGTCATCAGCGGTTCTTGGGGATCACGCGGCGGCCGCTTCATCACTTCGGGGGCCGATGGCTCGAGCGCGAGTGCCATCGCCGGAAAGATGTCCGTGACCAGGTTCAGCCAGAGAATCTGTAGCACGCCGAGCGGCAGCGGCCAGCCGATCATGATCGCGGTGAACACCGTCAGGATCTCGGCGAAGTTGCACGAGAACAGGTAGTGGATGAACCGCAGGATGTTGTGGACGATGATGCGGCCTTGCTCGACTGCGCCAACAATGGTGGAGAAATTGTCATCTGTGATGACCATGGCGGCGGACTCCTTCGCGACCTCGGTGCCCCTCATGCCCATGGCGATTCCGATATCCGCCTTCCGGAGGGCGGGCGCGTCGTTGACGCCATCGCCGGTCATCGCGACCACATGGCCCATGCGTTGGAGCGCGTCGACAATCTGCAGCTTGTGCTTGGGCGAGACGCGGGCGAACACGGCGGCGTCGCGGACAACATCCAGCCAGCCATCCGGATCCAGGCCACTCAGCTCACGGGCGTGAACAGCACGCAACGGCTTGCCTTGCGCGTCGAGGTCGAGTCCCAGCTGGCGCGCGATTTCCGCAGCACGAGCTCCGTGCGCGCGCCGGTGGCGGTGACGATGAAGTTTCCTCGACCGTCGCTGACTCCGGTACCCAGATACACCATGCTCACCCTGTCGCCGAGCGGGGCCTCAGGATCCTCGACCGCATCGGCAGACTTCGTGACGGGTAGCGACTCGCCCGTCAACGCCGCTTCGTCGACCTTCAGTTGGGCTTGCTCGACGATACGACCGTCGGAGGGAACCCGATCGCCGGCGCTGAGTAGCACCACATCTCCAGGTACCAGTTCTTCTCCCGGGATCTGCCGTTCCTCCCCATCACGCAGCACCCGGGCGACATTGACCGCCTGCTTGCGCAGCCCCTCGAGTGCTCTGGCCGCTTTCCACTCGGTGACGAACCCGATGACAGCGTTGATCACAATGACGATCAGAATCGCGAACGCCTCGACGACCTCACCGAGCGCAAGTGCGACGCCCCCGGCAGCGACGAGCAGTCCCACGATGAGACTGCGGAACTGGTGAACGAGAAGTGTCAACGTCGAGCGCTGTTTCGTCTTGCCGAGGGTGTTGGGGCCGTGTCGCGTTAGCCGTTCGGCCGCGTTTTCGCTGCTGAGCCCACGCGTGACGTCAGTGTGCAATTCGTTCGCTGTTTCGTCCGTAGAGCCGGTGTGCCACACCCGGTGACTTATTGAGCTATCAGCCGGCTTCGTCATCGGGAGGCTCCGGTCGCTCTGCTCGGGCTCGCCTGATGGGAGCGTCTGACCTGGATTTGCATCCCGTATCCTCCGTCCTCAGTGAGTGCTCAATATCTGTAGATGGCGGCCAGCCCCGTGTGCGAGGGCATCCGCCCAGCGATCTGGCGATCGCCATCGATCAGCAGCGTCTCGACCCGGCCGGAGGTGGAAGCCTGTGCGACTTGCGCCAGGTCGTCACTTCCAGCGTTCTGGGAGTGGGCTTGCTTGAACTCTTCGCGCAGGGACACCAGCCGCGCTTGGTATCCAGGCTCGACGGCGTGGAAGAACCGCGCCGCGTCGATGTCTGCATCGCCGGTCTTCGCGCCTTGCCCATGTGGTGCATTCGGTTGCTTTCCCTGCCGACGCCTCTGTAGGAAGCCGCCGTGGTGCGGTTCAGCCGGTTTTCCGCCCAGCGCGTCCGCGATGGTTCGCAGGACCCCAGAAAACTGAGCGAGTGTTCGCGGAGATCCAGGACTCTGATGTTGGCGCGAAGAGTAGAGCGCCGCAAGGGTGGTTTCTACTCATGCCGCAATGCCGTGTTCAAGTAGTTCTTGCTCTTACTGCGGGCGCCGCGAAGGTCCAGGATTCGGAATACGTCAAAGAAAGTGATGACAACTCATGAGACGAATAGTTGTCATTGAAAAATCATTTAGTTACACATTAGATTGGATATCTACCATGAAGCATCCTCATTCGATTCTCTCCGCGCTGCTCGCGGTTTCCCTGCTATCGGCAGCGCCGGTCTTGGGTGCCGACGGCAGACCATGCGTCGGCCCCGTAGTGCGAAGCCTCGGCGGCGCCTACGCTGTGACGAAACCTCCCATCAAAGATACGGCGAGCCTGCAGCGCCGCCTTCCGGAGCTGGAAGCCGGCATCCGAGCCGCAATCTCCAAGGATCCGACGCTCGATGCCGACGCGGCCGAGGCTCTGATTGCCGCCCTACGTTCCGGCACCGGCATCACGCAGCGTTCCATGCAACGCGACGAGCCGGTTCTCTGGATGGCCTATCAACCGAAACCCGGCCAAATCGACGTGCTGTCGCCGGCATGTCTGCAACTCAGCCGGTCCTATGAAGCCTTCGAAGTCACCGTGGAGTTACCCGGAAAAGCCACGGTGACAGAGAAGGCCGAATGCCGGATCAAAGCCACCCGCGACTGCACCGAGAGCACCGGTATTGACGTCGACACCCGAGGCTCGAGTCCTGGCGCTACCGTATCCCTGGACGTCGAGGGGCAGCCCACCCGCGATTTCGGGATGCGTGGCGAGCGCTGGACCCTTGAGGATCCAAGCCCCTCAAAGGTCACCCTCACGGTGCATGCCCAGGTGGCCGCTGCTGCACCGCCCGCGGGGCGGGCGCTTCACTTCCTTATCCCCAAGATCTGTGGCAATCTCACCTACCTGGGTGAGACGGTGAGCAGCCCAGCTGCCGACGCCGGAAACCCTGAGCCGATCCTGTGCCAACGCAGCGTTCACGTCACGCAATGCATCACCCCCACGCCACCGGCGACCGTGGACTTTGAACCGGCGCCTGTCGCAGATCGCTGTGAGCGCGGATGGGTCGCTCGCGGCTTTTTGGTCGGCTTCTTCCCGACGGGTAGCGACCTAAATCGGGATCTTACCCTGGCGTCCGGAGCAGCCCAGGAGACGTTCTCACTCGACTCGGGCTACGGCCTCGGGGCCTCGGTAGAGCGTCGACTCAGTGGGATCTTCGGCATGGAGGCCGCGGTACTGGCGGCTCGCGGTGACTCGGAATACCGCTTTACTCAGGGCGGCGTCTCCGGCACTGCCTCCCACGACACGAACCTCCTGGCCTTGACCGTGGGACCCAACTTCCACTTCCTCGGCTGCGGCGATGTCGATCTATATGCCGGACCCTTCCTCGGCTACGGCGGATTCGCCGATCCCAACTACCGGGTCGCCGGACATCATTTCGCCGCCACGTTCGACCGAGAATTCTTGTGGGGTGCCCAGCTTGGTCTTGATCTTCCCTTCCATGGCGGACCATGGGCCTTCCATGCAGGCCTACGTTACCTCGACTTCAGCCAGGATACCGACGGCGGCCGGATTGCGGTCGATCCCATTCTGATCGAGCTCGGACTCGCCTTCCAGTTCTGAGCACCGAGGCCGGCCAGGCGAAGGCTCGATCAACGGTGCGAGGGCCCAGGATCCTTTCCGCGTCTGGCCTATTGTTTGAAAAGGTTAATGAGAACGACGACTATGAGGAACTCGAACATGACAGAGTCCAAAAAGAAATCCACCCTTCACCCCGAACCGGAACCGACGATAGGCCAGCGCATCGATGCTCGATTGAAAGAGATCGACCAAGGGATCCGAGCCTTGGAGGAACGTGGCAAAGAGGTTCAGGAAGGCGCGGTTGAGACGATTCGAGAGAATCTCGCGAGTTTGCGCAAACGCCGCGAGGTGTTGATGTCTCGCCTCCGTGAGGTAAGAGGTTCGAGCTCCGGGGCTCTTGAAGATCTCAAAGAAGGAACAGAAGACGCCTGGGGCGAGCTGCAGCAGAGTGCCCGTGACCTCTCCAAAGGTGTCTCCAAAGCACTCCACCGGTTCCGAGGCGAAGACAAAACCGGATGAAGCACGGCAAGTCATCGTCGCCGGTGTGCAGGTTTAGGCGCTGGGGGGGGGTACCGAGGACTCATGGGCTCGCAGAGATGGTGCAATCGTACCCTCTTAGGCGATCGCGGTTGTTGCCGGCGCGGAACGTCCTTCCGCCTGAGCCGCGCAAAGGCAGGCCCCGAAGATGAATCCGCAACCGGTCAGGTAGATCCACAGCAGCAACGCCATGATCCCGCCGAACACCCCATAGACGGCGTTCAGCGTTGCAAAGTGTTCGAGGTAGACGACGAACAGGCTCTCGGTTGTCTGCAAGAGCACCGTGGCGCACGCGGCGGCGACCCAGACTTCGGCGAATCGGGTCGTCCTGCGCGGAGCTAATCTGTAGAACAAGGTCAGACTGAGAAACAACACCAACAGGGGGACAACAAAGCCCCATAGGGCGTAGACCCAGGAGCCGAGCTCGTTCGCTGGAAAGAGCCAGGACTTGCCAACACTCGCCAGCGCCGGCGCTGCCATACCCAGGAGGACAGCACCTGCGGTGACGCCGAGTAGCGCCATGCCTCTCAGCGGCAGCCGCCACCAGTTGTACGCTTCGTCGCCCCACGCGCGGTTGGTGACACGAACGAGCGTGGTGAAGCAGTGGAGCGCGGACCAGACCAAGATGAGGAAGGCGACCACCCCCGCTCGCCCGCGCGCCTGGATCACTCCATCAATGGCCCCGAAGATCCGCGCCTGCATCGCGCCTTGGAGCGGGACGTAGTCCTCCACGTACGTGACGATGGCGCGCCCCGCGCTCTCCCGATCGACAAAGAACGATGCGAGGGTGACGAATAGAAGGATCAGCGGGAAGAGCGAGAAGAACGCATTGAAGGCGAATGACCCCGCCCAGTACGTTCCATCAATCCGCAGAAACTTCTTGGCCGCGAGATGGGTCACCGCCCAGGCCCTGCGAGATCTTTGTTCAAGTCGAAGTGGCATAGCCGGGGGTTTCCGTCCGTCGTTGTCCTCGGCGCTGACGCACCATCTCGAGCTTCATGATCAGGCTCTTGAACTGGCCGAGAAGCATGCGGAGCAAACGGATGCGCTCGTCACGGGTCGCTGCAATGCCGCCTCGGCCTGCCGGTCGATGCACGACCGGCGAAATCACGGTGATCGGCTGGCCATCACGTTCTCCGAACATCCTCCAGCCGCTCCAGAGTGCTCTCGAGGGATCTCTGCAACTTGTCGGCCGCGCCATCGACGGCGTCGTCCAAGTTCGCGGCTTCGTGCGTGACAGCGGTGGGCCGGCGACCCTCGAGGCGAGCCTCCATCATGCAGCGTTTGTCGTCTTGGCCGCTCTTGTCGCTGTTCTGGTCGCTGAGGTGGACTTCTACCCGTGTGATCCGATCGCTGTATCGGCCTAGGGTACTCTTCACCACGTCCTTGACGTGGATGGCGAGCTCCTCGGGCCCTTCGATGTTGGCGTCTGTATTGATCTGGATGTGCATCGGGTTCTCCTCGCTGGTCCGTGTCTGCTCAATATCGATAGATCGCGGCCGGCCCCGTGCGCGAGCATGTGCCTCGCGAGCCGTGACGCTTAAGTCAGTCATGAGCCATGTCCATCTGCATCATCGGGCAGTCCATGGAGTGGAATATCCAATGTACTCCTGCCACGCCTCACCAGAAAGAGCAGTACTTACGCGGAAACAGGGCCGCGGCGTGAGTAGAAACTACTGCCGGCCCGTCACGCTCTGCCAATCGGTGTGCACAAATCCGGCTTCCGGCCGGTCCACGCGCTGATAAGTATGGGCGCCGAAGAAGTCCCGCTGGGCTTGGGTGAGGTTCTGCGGCAGCCGCGCGCTGCGGCATCCGGCCCGAACGGCCCTGGGTCAGGGCGCATCTATTTGGAGCGTGGAGATTCTGCCTGAGGTTGGCTGATCTCACTTCGAGCTACCGGGCTCGCCGTTCGTGATCACCACCTTCAGAGCGCCTTCCTGCGCCGCGTTGCCGAAGGTGTCGTAGGCCTGCATCATCTCGCTCATGGCGAAGCGATGCGTTACCAGCTTTTGGGGTTGCAGCTTACCGGAACCGACGATTTTGAGCAGCATCGGAGCGGTGACGGTATCCACCAGTCGAGTGGTCAGGGCGATGTTGCGATCCCACAGCGTCTCGAGGTGCAGCTCCACCGGTTTGCCGTGGACACCGACGTTGGCGATGCGTCCGCCGGCTGCGACGATCGCCTGGCAGATCGCGAAGGTCACTGGTAGTCCGACGGCTTCGATGGCAACGTCGACTCCGGAACCGGCAGTAAGTTCCATCACCTGATCAGCCGCATTCCCGTCCCCGCTGTTGATCAGAGTCGTCGCGCCGAGCGTCCCGGCGACCGCCAAGCGCTTTTCGTCCAGGTCGATCATGATGATCGAGGCCGGTGAATAGAACTGCGCCGTCAGCAGGACGGCTAGCCCTATGGGTCCAGCGCCGACGATGGCCACGCTATCCCCGGGTTTGATCTGCCCGTTCAAGACGCCACACTCGAGACCGGTCGGCAGGATGTCGCTGAGCATGATCATAGCCTCCTCGTCGCTGCCGGCTGGGAACGGGTGGAGACTTCCGTCGGCGTGGGGAACGCGAACGTATTCCGCCTGCGTCCCGTCGATCGTATTGCCTAGGATCCAGCCACCGTGCCGACAGTGCGAATACATGTTGCGCTTGCAGAAGTCGCACTTCAAACACGCCGTGACGCACGAGATGATGACCTTGTCGCCGACCTTGAATTCCGAGACGGCCTGCCCGACCTGCTCGATCGTGCCAATGCCTTCATGACCGAGGATGCGGCCGTCGGTCACGCGGGGACGTCTCCCTTCAGGATGTGAAGGTCGGTGCCGCAGATGGTCGTCGTGGTGATCCGCACGACGGCATCCGTCGGCTTCTCGATGACCGGGCGCGGTTTCTGCTCCCAGGCGCGCTTGCCGGGGCCGTGATACACGAGTGCTTTCATCACCGTGGTGGAGTCCGGGATAACGTCTGCGGTTGTGGGTCTGTTCATTTCAGCGATGGCCATGCTGTCTCCTCGAGAGTTGAATTGAGCGTTCGCCGGCAGCCAGCACTGCTCGCGTGCGTCGTGGGATGTCGGGCGGGTAGGACCTCTAGGATTCCTCCGGGTCCGGACTGTGATAGTTGGGGTCTCCGCCGCCATAGGCCTGCTTCAGGAACATGGCAATGCCGCCGGCTGATGGATAGGCGTTGGACAACTTGACGTAGCTGTAGGCGCTGAAGGCGCTGACGACGGCCGCAGCAAAGAAGGCCAGGGGAAACCAAGGCCCGGCCAGCTCGGCCACCTGCCCGGTGAGAGCGAAGATACCGGCACCGATCATGACGCCGGTACCCATCGCGACCGCGCCGCCCAGGGTCAGGCTGCCGGACTTATAGGGATTATGGATCTCGGATCTCCTAGTTCTGGCCCAAGAGGATGATCCTCATCTCGAGCGAGTTGTCCATGATCACGGCCGGCTGCTTGCGCCGTCACTTCACTGTTTTGTCCGATCGCCACGCCCACTGTGGCGGCCATCATGGCGGTGCGTCATTGATGCCGTCGCCCACATAAAGCGTCTTGGCGGCGGCGGTTTCTTTGCGCACGATGGTCAGTTTTTCTTCGGGGCTCTTCTGGGCGTAGATTTCGGTGATACCCACCTGCCCGGCGAGGTAGCGCACCTCGGATTCGCGGTCGCCCGAGACCAGCAGCACGCGGGAGAAGCCATGCTTGGGTCCTAAGTGGCTCACGAGAGGGCGGCTCTCCGCCCGCGGCGCATCCCGAAAACGCAAGACGGCAGCGTAGCGCTGGTCGATCGCAACCACGCACTCGAGCCCCCCGGCGATCGGTGGAATCTGGTCGGCTCCGGGAACGCCTTGGGCCCGAGCACTGGTTCAAGGCTAGAGGTTGGTGTCGGCGGTGGGAAGCGGAGTTTTTACCCAGGGGAGGTCCACAACAACAAGTAGAAACTACGAGTCGACCTGCCAGGCACTTGCCCGGACGCAGGCTTCCGTGTGTCGTCGGCGCACTGGCCGGGGGGCCACGTCGCCGGCTTCCAGACCGAGCGCGCCTTCCCCTTGACATTCTACAAGAGAGTCGTCAAGCGGTCGCGTTTTCAACCACTGGCATTTTAGGCAAGCGGGTCTGGCGCCAGACTTCGATCGACCGGTCGCGCTCGGCCTGGAGCTTGGCGGGCAGGTCGGGGTCGGCTTCGAGCCAGGCCTCGGGCCAGTTGACGTCATGGATGGTGAAGGCTCCCGGCGATTTGCCGGCCGCTTTTTCGACCGAGATCTCGGCCGCTTTTTCGACCGAGATCTCGAAGACGCCGTTGTCAAAGGGTAGGCCTTCGGCTCGTTCCACCAAACGCAGATGTTCTTGGAGCCCCTGGGCTGCGTGGATCAGCGAACGGTGATGGCATAGGGGGTTGTTTCCGCGCCGATCGAAAAATACGTGGGAACTCCAGACCTGGCCGGCGCGGCAGATCTCGGCGAATTCGCAGCTTTTGTGTATGAAGCACTGGGAAAAGCTCCAGCAAGTCATAGGGCTGGAGAATGATCTCTGGGCAGTCTGCCAGTTGCCCAGTGGGGAAGGTCTTTTGAACCTGCCACACACGTAGGGCTGAAAGGAAAGTACCCGACCTGTCAGATGATGCTTTCAAGAACAGCGGGAATGTCTCTTGCTCTGTGTAGGACTCTGACTACCGAGATTCCATTGTCTTCTGGACGGTAGAAGAGCAAGATGTTTGGAAACTCTTTGATCTTGAAAACCCGCAGCTCGCCTTTGATCTTCAGCCGCGGGCTTTTCCACGGATGTCCTTTTTTCGGCATGAGGGCCAATCCCTGGGCCGTTTGCTCTGCGCTACGCAGAAATCGTTCTGCTACTTTGGGAGATCCGTGTTCTGTCAGATAGGTCGCTTGATCGATTAGGTCAAGTCTGGCTTGGGGAAAATACCGTACCTCAGGAATCATTCCCTTCCAGCTCGGTTCTGTGCAACCCGATTTCGTACCTCGTTGCGTATTTCTTGCCAGTCGTTAGTGGTCAAGGGGGAAGGTTCACCGCTCTGGAGTCCTTCCAGGAGAAGCGAGTCTACCTGCTCACGTGCCTTGCGCTCTTGGTCGTGACGGATCAGGTCTCGAACGTATTCGCTGTGATTGTGATAGCTACCGCCTTGGACCTGCTGGTCGACAAAACCGCGCATTTCGTCAGAGAGTGAAACGTGAAGTGACGCCATTATTCGTACCTCCTGCGAGGATTCTGCGCTTTGATCGCGTTAGATGTCAATAGATGACATTCTGGTGGGTGCCGTAGCGGCTCTCAAAGCGTTCAGTACGGCCAAAACGCGCAGGGCAATTCAGCCTCGGTCCTCAAGCGCTCGCGTTTTCAACCCCTGGCATCTTAGGCAAGCGGGTCTGGCGCCAGACTTCGATCGACCGGTCGCGCTCGGCCTGGAGCTTGGCGGGCAGGTCGGGGTCGGCTTCGAGCCAGGCCTCGGGCCAGTTGACGTCATGGATGGTGAAGGCTCCCGGCGATTTGCCGGCCGCTTTTTCGACCGAGATCTCGGCCGCTTTTTCGACCGAGATCTCGAAGACGCCGTTGTCAAAGGGTAGGCCTTCGGCTCGTTCCACCAAACGCAGATGTTCTTGGAGCCCCTGGGCTGCGTGGATCAGCGAACGGTGATGGCATAGGGGGTTGTTTCCGCGCCGATCGAAAAATACGTGGGAACTCCAGACCTGGCCGGCGCGGCAGATCTCGGCGAATTCGCAGCTTTTGCAGAATCCCCAGAGGTGCTCGAGAGTTCGCTCGTCGTTGATCGCCAAGCGGTCGGCTTCGTAGATGATCTCTTTGAGGGACTTTTCGCGAATATTGCCGCCGGCATAGTCGTCCGTGGGAAGCGACGGATCGGCTTTGATCGTGCCGTCGGACTCAATGCCGAGGGAAAGGACGCCGCCCAGATCGCCGACCCAGAACGCGGTGTCGGGATTTGGCGTGTTTTGGCGCTGGCGGAAACGGCGTTCATAGGGACCGAAATAGCCCAGGCTATCGCTGGGTGCCATTTGGAAATCTTCCTCTAGCCCACGCAGCAAGATGTAGTGAAGCACTGGAAAAAGCTCCAGCAAGTCATAGGGCTGGAAAATGATCTCCGGGCGGTCTGCCGCATTGCCCATGGGGGAGGTCTTTTGAACCTGCCACACGCGCACGCCGGCTTTGTGAATGAGTTCGTAAAGGCGGGGGAGCTCGGGAGCGTTCAACCGGTTGATCTGTGTGTTGGTGGATGCTTCGATACCCACGTTTTGTAAGGACTCGATGGCTTTAAAGCACCACTTCCAGGAGTCTTTTTTGCCGCGCAAGTAGTCGTGGGTCTGTTCCAGGCCGTCGATCGAAACGCTGACCCTCGAGAAGCCGACGTCGGCCATTTGCTCGGCGAGCTTGGGCCCAAGACCAAAACCGCCGGTGGTCATGGTCAGCCGCATGCCCTGTTTGCGAATTTCCCTTGCGATGTCGAGCCAGTCGGGTCGGAGGAAAGACTCACCACCGATCAAAGAAACCTCACCGACTCCCACGTCAGCCAATTGGCCGACTAAATCGAGGGCTTCGGCGGTGTCTAGCTCGTTTGAGCGTGCATCTCCGGCTCGCGATCCGCAGTGAATGCAGCCGAGGTTACATTTTAGGGTGATTTCCCAAACGGCATAGGTAGACCGGAGGTAATTCGGATCGTGGACGGCTTCAGACATGTAGAGATCTCCGGCAGGAGAAGTAGGAGTGCGGCAAGGAAACAAAAGGCGCAGGATCCATTGTGGATCCCACGCCTCAGAACGAGACTCGTCGACGCTCAGGGCGCTAAGAAGTCCTCAGTGATCCGAGGTGCACGGCGGGGGACAGCCGTAGTCCGGTGTTGGAACGGGAAAGTTGGAACCATCCACGATACCGCCGGCGGTCACACCGGTTTTGACGCCGAGGACTGAACTCTCGAGTTCGTCGAGGGTGTCGACAGTCTTCTTCACCAGCTCTTCAGATACTTTTCGCTTTTTCATAACGGATTCTCCTTGGGGAGGGTATGGGATTCAGCACGGCCTCAGAGGTCGATTCTCAAGAGATCAGCCGCAACACTAAACCGGAAACGATCCTACCTACGCCTCTGATTGCGGTAGGACAACAGGCCGGTGACTCGATCATCGACACTGGGTCGTTTACGAGCTGGACTGCACATCGAATCACCCTATTGTGGTGATTTCAATCTCTCTTGTCAATTGACAAACTGGCCGCCCCTGTCCACCAAGCTCCCGGCAAAGAGCCTTGTCGTTCTGCCCCAGAGTGAAGAACAAACGCCTCCCTTTGGTCCAGTAGGTGGCGACAAATGACTTGCGACCACTGGGGTAGAGGCGGACGTCACCGGGCATGGATTCGTCCCAGAGATAGCAACCGTGCCTACCACGCGAAGAGCCCGGCTCTCGGCGGCCCGGGAATTCTCCACAGCCTGCCGGTTGTCAAGAAATATTGGGAAACTATTTACCCGACTTGTGTAGGCAAGTACGCAAAGAGCGGGAAAGCGATCTGGTTGCGCTGGCAGGACTGGGCCTTTTACCTACATCGACCTGCCTTGAACTCGGAAGAATTGCTCATTGCGAATCTTTATCAAATCGTTAAGAAATAAAGCGTTTACCTCTTTCTAAGGTCAAAAATAAGAATCTAGGTCCCTGCAAACATTGAAATCTGGCCCAAGATTTGCAGTTAGATCTTTTGACTTCAACCTAGACCCAAGAGCGAGATCGGACGGCGCCTCTGAATCTCGTTCTACAAGTCCGTTTCAGCCTCCCTCAGGTTCTTAATCCCTCCTGAGGAATGTTTTAACCTGCCACCTTGAAAGGTTTGTTATGAACTCCCTGAGAAGACTTCTCGTCACGGCTGCGGTAGGGCTACTCGCCCTTCCCGGGTTTGCTTCAGCTTCCGACTACCGTTCCTTCCAAGTACTTTATGAAGGTGAGAATGGGCATCACGCTCTGGATGTGGAAGTGGAGGATATCCGCTCGACCAAATCTTTCAGCGCCAACATCACCACGGCTCGAATCACCACCAGCTTGCCGGCGACCTATCTGCTGCAAGTCAATCAGCCCATAGGCTCGAAGTCATTCTCGGCCCACATGGTCGATCCAGCCGGCTTCGAGCAACACATCACGATCGATGCGCACAAATTCGAGGTGATCTACAACCAAGGGGCCACCCGACACACCACGGTTTGGGGACAACCCAAGGGCGATCTCTTCCAAACCATCACTCGTACCGCGGCTAAGTCCCGCACCTCGGCGTTTGCCTATCCTTTCAACGCCTACCCCATGCACAAGCTCATGCTCAGTGTGATGGAAGAAATCGGTCTCCCGGCTCGGGTCTTGCTCCAAGCCTCCAAGGTACTAACTCGCTGGCATAGCTCAAACGTGGATTCTTCCCAGATCGGGGGCTGGGCTGCTTGGGAAAAAGAGTTGGAATTGCGCGCTCATCCTCGCAGCCTAAACCTGCTCTCCTTCAGCGCCCTCGACGACACGTTGCTCACGGACGACGACGCAACCTTCTATTCTCCGGGTCTTGACCTCGTCAAGAACGGTGGTGGCGGCGGTGGCGGCGGCGGTGGCGGTGG